>JAGWTC010000012.1 GCA_028869135.1 Rhodocyclaceae bacterium | reverse complement strand
CCGACCCGGCCATCGTTGCCGCGGCCGAGCTGTCGAACCGCTACATCACCGATCGCTTCCTGCCGGACAAGGCCATCGACCTGATCGACGAGGCCGCCTCGCGCATCAAGATGGAAATCGATTCCAAGCCCGAATCGATGGATCGGCTCGACCGTCGCCTGATCCAGTTGAAGATCGAGCGCGAGGCCGTCAAGAAGGAAAAGGACGAAGCCTCCAAGCGCCGGCTGGCGTTGATCGACGAGGAGATCGCGCGCCTGCAGAAGGAGTACTCCGACCTCGAGGAAATCTGGAAGGCCGAGAAGGCCCAGGTCCAGGGCGCGGCGCACATCAAGGAAGAGATCGAGCAGGTCAAGATCGAAATGGCCGAGCTGCAACGCAAGGGGGCTTTCGACAAGCTCGCCGAGTTGCAGTACGGCAAGCTGCCCAAGCTCGAAGAGCAGCTCAAGGCGGCGGAAAAGAGCAATGCAAACGCCCAGCCGAACAAGCTTTTGCGCACCCAGGTCGGTACCGAGGAAATCGCCGAGGTGGTGTCGCGCGCAACCGGCATTCCCGTGTCGCGCATGATGCAGGGCGAGCGCGAGAAGCTGCTGACCATGGAAGACAAGTTGCATGAACGCGTGGTCGGGCAGGATGAGGCTGTGCGCCTCGTCTCCGACGCAATCCGCCGTTCGCGCGCCGGTCTTTCGGACGAGAACAAGCCGTACGGCTCCTTCCTATTCCTCGGCCCCACGGGTGTCGGCAAGACCGAGCTGTGCAAGGCGCTGGCCGGTTTCCTGTTCGATTCGGAAGATCATCTGATCCGCATCGACATGAGCGAATTCATGGAGAAGCATTCGGTCGCCCGCCTGATCGGCGCGCCGCCCGGATATGTCGGCTATGAAGAGGGCGGTTATCTGACCGAGCAGGTGCGCCGCAAGCCGTATTCGGTGATCCTTTTCGACGAGGTCGAAAAGGCGCATCCGGACGTGTTCAATGTGCTGCTGCAGGTGCTCGACGATGGCCGCATGACCGACGGTCAGGGCCGCACCGTGGATTTCAAGAACACCGTGATCGTGATGACGTCCAACCTCGGTTCGCAGCTGATCCAGACCATGGCCGGCGACGAATACGGCGTGATCAAGCTGGCGGTGATGGCCGAAGTGAAAACGTATTTCCGCCCCGAGTTCGTGAACCGCATCGATGAGATTGTCGTGTTCCACAGCCTGGACGAGAAGAACATCGCCAATATCGCCAGGATTCAGCTCGGCTATCTGGAAAAGCGCATGGCGCGCATGGACATGACCTTGCAGGTCGAGGATTCGGCGCTGATGGAACTGGCCAAAGCTGGTTTCGATCCCGTCTTCGGTGCGCGTCCTCTCAAGCGGGCGATCCAGGAGCGCATCGAAAATCCGCTGTCGCGTGCAATCCTCGAGGGCAAGTTCGGCGCCAAGGACACGGTCGTGGTGTCCGCGAATCCTGCCGGCGTGCTGACCTTCGACAAGCCGAAGCTTCATTGACGTAAACCCGCCGGTGCCCATGACATGGGCACCGACCTCGCCCGCGCTTGTGCGCGGGCATCGCAAAGGGCCGCATTAGCGGCCCTTTGTTGTCACCTCCCTCCTTGGAGGGGGGAGGGAGGCTACTCTTTCTGGCGCAGGAACTGCACCAGATGGCGGTCGAACTTCAGGCTGTGATTGATCAGCCAGTCGCTCAAGGTCAGTTTGGTCTGGAAGGCCAGATAGAGCAGGTCTTCATCGCCCGCATCGACCCGTACGCGCAGCGCGTCCAGATTGTCCATAAAGCGCCGGTGTTGTTGAACATGTTCGGGCAGAAAGGGGTAGCCGCTTTCCTGCATCAGCGTTTCCTCGACTTCGAAGCGTTCGCCGGCCTGCTGCCGGAGCGCATCGAAGATGCCTTCCAGGCGCTGGCAGCGACCGTCGCGTATCGAGGTGGCGATGTTGCCGATCTGACCCAGCATGCTGCGATGGTGGGTGTCGATTTCGCCGAGGCCGGAATTGAATTCGTCCAGCCAGGGCGGGTCGAGCACGCTGTCGCCGGCATTTTCATAATGGCCGGTGCGCATGTATTCGTCGCAGCGGTCCAGATAGATGCGCGCCGGGATGTCGCCCGGCGCTTCGGCCAGGCACTCCAGCAGCCGGCTGCGCGCCTGCGGAATGTCGCGCAGGTGGTAGCAGGCCAGCGCTTCTTCGTAGCGGCGCTGCGTGCGGGCCTTGGCCTGGCGCAGCGGCAAGGGATCGCAGTCGTAGACTTCATAGACCGATTGCGGCTCGTGTTTGCCCTTGAGGCGCAGTCGGTCGAGAAAGCGGATCTGGTAGCGGTCTGCATTCTCCAGACAATGCAGGGTGTGCTCACTGATCAGCAGCGGTACGCTGTAGAGCTTGGTCAGTTGTTCGAGACGCGACGATACATTGACGGCGTCGCTGATCACGGTTCCATCCATGCGGCCGCTGCCGCCGACCGTGCCCATCATCACGAAGCCGGTATTGACGCCGATGCCGATGCGCATCGGCAGATAGCCGGCACGGGCGCGACCGTGGTTGTAGGCGTCCAGGCGCTCCAGCATGCCCAGCGCGCCGAGCACGGCGTCGTCGGGCGTGGTCGGAAACAAGGCCATGATGGCGTCGCCGATGTATTTGTCGATGACGCCGCGATGCAGCGCGATCACCGGCTCCATCTGCGACAGGAAGGAATTCAGGAAATTGAAGTTCTCCTGCGGCGTCATCAATTCCGACAGGCTGGTGAAGTCGCGGATGTCGGAGAACAGCACGGTCATGCGCTTCTCGGTCTGGAGGCCGAGGCGGATATCGCGGATGTTCTTGATGGCCAGGAATTGCAGCAACTGCTGCGGCACGAAATGCGCGTAGATGCGCTCGGTGGTCGCAAGCTGTTCGCGCAGGCGCGCCACCTCCGCCCGCAAGCGTGGGATTTCGTCGTCCGGGCCGGAATCGTGTTGGCTCAAGATGGCTTTGAAGGCGGGTTGGTTGGGGCGGTCGTATTCGCCTTGCATTGCTGGCGGGAATACGGCCTAAAATCATACCCCATGAACCCGCATCTACTGACAGGCCCATCGTCATGGGTACAACGTTTTTCGCCACAAATTGCAACAGGTGGCGATGTTCTCGATCTGGCTTGCGGCCAAGGCCGCCATTCCCGTTACCTTGCGGAGCTTGGTTATCGGGTCGAGGCGCTGGACCGCGACGCAGCCGCGCTGGCTTCCCTGCAGGCAGTGCCCGGCGTGACGGCCCGGCTGGCCGACGTCGAGGATGGCCCCTGGCCCTATCATGCACGCCAGTTCGACGGCATTGTCGTCACCAACTACCTGCATCGCCCGCTGCTGCCCTTGCTGATCAATGCCGTCGGCGAAGGCGGGGTGCTGATTTATGAAACCTTCATGCTCGGCAACGAGCGCTTCGGCAAGCCCAGCAATCCGCACTTCCTGCTGCGGCCGGGTGAGCTGCTCGAAGTGGTGAGGCGCCGTCTGCACGTGGTGGCGTTCGAAGAAGGCGAAGTCGATGCGCCGCATCCGGCCGTGGTCCAACGCCTGTGCGCCACGCGCGGTGCCACATTGAAGATAGGCTAGTGCTAACGCAATAGCGGCTTCAACTGCTTCCAGATCGTATCCAGCATCAAGGGCTGGCTTGCCGCAGTCGGGTGCAGCCGGTCGGCCTGGAAGGCGTCGGTGCGCAGGGCGAAGCCCTCGAACAGGAAGGGCACCAGCGCTGTCTTGTGGGCTTGCGCCAGTTCGCTGAACGTTGCCGCGAATTTTTCCGTGTAGTCGCGGCCATAGTTGGGCGGTATGCGCATGCCGATCAGCAGCACGCGAGCGCCGGCCTGCTGGCTGGTTTTGATCATCGCTTCGAGGTTGTCGCGCATCGCGGCGATCGGCAATCCGCGTAGCCCGTCGTTGGCGCCGAGCTCGATGACGACGACCTTGGGCCGGTGCTGCTGCAAGGCCGCCGGCAGTCGGCTGCGTCCGCCGGCGGTGGTTTCGCCGCTGATGCTGGCATTGACCACGGCATGGGAATAGCCGCTATCCTTGAGTCTGGTTTCGAGCAGGCTGGGCCACGCGTCCTGCCTGGCGATGCCGTAGCCGGCCGAAAGGCTGTCGCCGAACACGAGTACGGTCGAGGCTGCCTGCGCCGCCGCAGGCAGCCAGGACAGCCAGAATACGCTCAGCAACAACAGGGTTTTGCGCATGAATGATGCAGTCGTCATAGAAGTCGAAGGCCTGGGAAAATCGGTGCGCAGCACCGAAACGAGCGGCGATGCCGGTTTGACGATTCTGCATGACATTTCGTTCCAGGTGCGGCAGGGCGAATCGGTCGCCATCGTCGGCGCCTCCGGCTCGGGCAAGTCCACCCTGCTGGGACTCTTGGCCGGCCTCGATACGCCGAGTGCGGGCACTGTTCGGCTGGATGGCGTCAACCTGGCCGATCTGGATGAAGACGGCCGTGCCGCCCTGCGCGGACGTCTGCTCGGTTTCGTGTTCCAGTCTTTCCAACTGCTGCCGGCTTTGAGCGCGATCGAGAACGTGATGCTGCCGCTGGAGCTGAACGCGCAGGGCCGGGATCCGGCGTTGGGAAGCGCCCGGCAACAGGCGGAAACCATGCTGACGCGCGTCGGGCTTGCCCACAGACTCAATCATTACCCCAAGCATCTTTCCGGCGGTGAGCAGCAACGCGTGGCGCTGGCGCGCGCCTTCGTCGTCAGGCCGCGCATTCTGCTCGCCGACGAGCCGACCGGCAATCTCGACGGCGCCACCGGCACGCAGATCATCGACCTGATGTTCGAAATGAATGCCGAACAGCACGCCACGCTGATTCTGGTGACCCATGACAACGGCCTGGCCAATCGCTGCGGTCGGATACTTCGCCTGGCGTCGGGCCGCTTGCTGGATTAGACGATCAAGGCGGCGGCATTCAAGCCGCTGCGCACTGCGCCTTCTATCGTGGCCGGATAATCCGAGGCGACATAGTCGCCGGCCAGTAGCAGGCCGGGCAGGGCGGTTTGAGCAGCCGGTCGCAGCATCCCGGGTGTGCAGGCGAAAGTGGCGCGCTTTTCGGTGATGACCTGACTGCGGACAAACGCCGGCAGGCTCGGTTGCACGGCGCGCAGCTCGGCGTCGATGGCGGCCGCCAGCGCATCCTTGTCCAGCGCCTGGTGCTTGCCGCGTGCGCTGATGACGGCGGCAATCAGGCCCGAACTTTTGTCACTGGTGCCGTCGAGTTGTCCGCGGTCGAATACCCAGTGGGCGTATCCATCGGCCAGCCCCTGCATGGCGTGCGGCAGGCGAGTGTCCGGCGGGTATTGCAGGTAACAGGTGGCGATGGGTTCCGAGGCCATTGCGTCGATCTGGGTGCGCAAGGGCGTCAGTTCAGGCAGCTCCGCCAGCAGGCGGCCGAGATGATGCGGAGCGACCGCGACGATGACCGCGTCGTAGCCGACATCCGGTTCCGCATCCAGCTTGTAGAGGCACTTGTCTCGCCGGATGCCGCCGACGGCGGCGCCGAGCCTGAGCTTGCCGCCGCGCGCTTGGATATAGCGGGCTGCCGGTTCGGGCAGCAGGGCGGAAAGATCGACGCGGGGAATCAGCAAGTCGCTCGCGGCCCGATCGGCGGCCAGACTGTCGCGCAGCACATTCGCGAAGACCTGGGCCGAGGCCGCCTCGGTCGGCGTATTCAGCGCCGCGATACAGAGCGGTTCCCAGAGGTAGCGGCGCAAGCAAGCGGCTTGCGCGTGCTCGTCGAGCAATGCCTTGACCGTACGGTCGGTGTCCAATTGGAAGTGGCGTTTCTCCAGCCATTGCATGAAGCGGATCGCGGACAGTTTTTCGCCCCAGGCGAGGCCGCGGGCGGTGAGCAAAGCGGCGGCGAGGTGCAGCGGCGCCGGCAGCCTCGGCGCACGCAGGCTGAATTGCGGATAGTTCAGCGTCAGCGGCAGTCGCAGCAGCGCTTGCGTCTCGTCTACGCCGATTCTGCGCAGCAGCGCCAGGGTGTCGCGATAGGCGCCGATGAGGATGTGCTGGCCGTTGTCGATCGTGAGGCCGTCCCAGGCGACTTTGCGCGCCCGGCCGCCGAGCACGCGGGAGGTTTCGAAGACCGTGACATCGTGGCCGGCATCGACGAGCGCGACGGCGGCCGCCATGCCGGCATAGCCGGCGCCGACGATGGCGACCTTCTTGTTCAATTACGGACGGCGGTCCACCACGCGAGCCAGAGCTTGCGCAGCGGCGTCAGCGAGGTGCGGCGGTCGAGCACGAGGAAACCGTCGCGGCGGATTTCCTTGAGCAGGGTGCGGTAGATGGCGGCCATGATGAGGCCGGTACGTTGCGACTTGCGGTCCTCCGGCGGCAACTGTGCCAGCGCCTGCATGTAGTACTGCTCGGCGCGGTCAGCCTGGAAGTTCATCAAGGCGACGAAGTTCTCGCTGTGGCGGGCGTTGAGGATGTCGGCGACGCTGACATTGAACTGCTTCAGCTCCTCAAGCGGCAGATAGACGCGCCCGCGCCGCGCATCCTCGCCGACGTCGCGGATGATGTTGGTAAGCTGGAAGGCCATGCCGAGATCGTGTGCATATTTCAGCGTGTCGGGATTCCTGTAGCCGAAGATCTCGGCGGCGAGCAGCCCCACCACGCTGGCGACGCGATAGCAATAAAGCTGCAGCGCCTTGAAGTCCAGAAAACGGTTCTGGTCGAGGTCCATTTCCATGCCGTCTACGATTTCGAGCAGGCGTTCGCGCGGCAGCTTGAAATGCTGGATAGAGGCGGTCAGCGCCTGGGTGACCGGATGGCTGGCCTTGCCTTCGTAGCTCGCCGCGATCTCGGTGCGCCACCACGCCAGCTTGGCGCGGGCCACCTGCGGGTCGTGGGCCTCGTCCACCACGTCGTCGACCTCGCGGCACAGCGCGTAAAGCGCGGTGATGGCCTGGCGTCGCTGGGGTTCCAGAAACAGGAAGCTGTAGTAGAAGCTGGAGCCGCTGGCGGCGGCCTTCTGCTGGCAATAATCGTCGGGGTTCATGCTTTGGGGTAGGCAAAGAGCGCGCGGCTTACGAGCACGGGCCAGTCGCTGGCAGTCAGTTGCGGGCGGCGGCGGAACACGTCGTAGCCGACAGCCTCTATTTTCTCAAGAATCCGCAGTCCGCCGCAAACAATCAGTCGCAGTTCGAAGCCGATGCGGCCGGGCAGGCTGCGGGCGAGCGGGGCGCCGTAGTGCATCATGTTGCGCGCGATTTCGACCTCATGGCGCATCAGCGCGATCCAGTTGACGTCGACGCGGCCTTCCGCGATATGGTCGTCGCTGACGTTGAAGCGGTCGAGATCCTCTTGCGGCAGGTAGACGCGCGGCTTGTACCAGTCGACGGCGACATCCTGCCAATGGTTGATCAGTTGCAGGCTGGTGCAAATGGCGTCCGACTGCTCAAGCTGCAAAGGGGATTCCGCCTTGTACAGACGCAAGAGCAGACGTCCGACCGGGTTGGCGGAACGGCGGCAATAGTCGAGCAGCTCGGCGTGGTTCGCATAGCGCTGCTTGTGCACGTCCTGCGCGAAGGCGTCGAGCAGGTCGCGCAGCAGCGGGATCTGGAGATCGTGGGCTTTCACCGCACGGCCGAGGCGCTGGAAAACGGGATCGGGGTCGACCTTCCCGCGCGCTATGCGATCCAGGCCTTGCTGATAGCGTGCTAGCCCAGCCAGCCGTTGCTCCGCGGTCAGCTTGCCCTCGTCGGCGATATCGTCGGCGGTGCGGGCGAAATAATAGAGCGCCGCTACGGCTTCGCGCAGATGCGGCGGCAGCAGGAAGGACGCAACGGGAAAGTTTTCGTAATGGTCGACGGCCATGGGCGCGTGGAGTATACGTCGCTTCGACCGTTCCTTTAGCGAGATTTTGGCAAGCGTGGCGCGCTGAGGCGCATTCCATGAGCAATGGTTGATGCGCCCCCATTTTCCGGAGCAGCGTAGCTGCGAACCGTAGTCGCCTTCCTCCCTGGTAGGAGGGATGGGGCGGAGGTCTTGTATAATGCCGACGCAATAAGCCTGCAAAGCAGGCGTATTGCCCAGGTGGCGAAATTGGTAGACGCACCAGATTTAGGTTCTGGCGCAGCGATGCGTGGGGGTTCGAGTCCCTTCCTGGGCACCATGCCATTTTGATGGTGCGAATCCGGCATTGATCTTGAGGGCGGCGTCGATCATCGGCGCATAGCCGTGTTCGAAAGCGGCCGAGGCCTCACTCGGGTGCGGACAATCAATCGGGCAAGGCCAGTTTGCGGGTGCGTATGGCCTGTTCTCCCTCGATCTTGCCCACGATGGCAAGATCTTCTCCGGTTTCCCAGGAAAAGTCCTTTTTCTTGATGGCCTTGGCATAGAGACGCTCTCCTCCCGCGCAGCGGGTGGCAATGGTCAGGTCATACGCGCTGATTTCTATGCTTCCGGCAGGGTGCTCCACAAAAAGATAGGTGTTCTTGTTGAGCGAACCGATTTTCTTGCCATCTATCGAGAAGACCGCCGCGCCGGTGTTCAGGTACCAGGCGAGAGGTTCCAGGTATAGATACACCGCGCACATATCCTCTTTGGGCTTGAAGTTCCGTGCTGTACTGTCGTCAGCGCTCGGCGCCGCTCCGTTAAAGCAGACTCCGTTTTCCAGGCATTTGTCGATATCCGTTTCCTTGCCGATAAAGCCGACATGACCCGTTGCATCGAATTGCACGACCAGCCACTCGAAGTCGGTTAGCACCGTACTGCCGGTTCCGCCCAAGATCCCCGCAACTGGCCGATCGTTGTAATAGAACCAGTAGCGGTTTTTGTCTTTGACAAACTTGGGAGGGCCAAGGATTTCCTGAACGCGGTGTCTGTCCATATCTGCCTGGGCCAGCTTTTTCATCACTTCGGGCCGATAAGGCGACTCGCTGAATGCGCCTATGGGGACGACCATGCATCCCGCGAGAAGGCAAAGCAAAGAAAGTATCGCGAACCGAATTAGCTGCATGTTGTCAGTCTGGCATGCCTCTGAGGCGTCCGCAAATCCTCGTAGATCGGCCTTTCTTGCTACAAGGCCCGTATTTCCGGCGGATGTCCGGATGCGCGGATCGGGTAGAATCCGCTGCGACCCAAGCAGACAAAACTCTGGAAATCTTCATGATCCTTGTTACCGGCGGCGCCGGCTTCATCGGCAGCAATTTCGTCCTCGACTGGCTGGCGCAAAGTGACGAAGCAGTACTGAATCTCGACAAGCTCACTTACGCCGGCAATCTGGAAAATCTCGCCTCACTGAGCGGCGATGCGCGCCATGTCTTCGTGCAGGGCGATATCGGCGATCAGGCCTTGGTGGCGCGACTGCTCGCCGAGCACAAGCCGCGCGCCGTGCTCAATTTCGCCGCCGAATCGCATGTCGATCGCTCCATTCACGGCCCGGCGGACTTCATTCAAACCAATGTCGTCGGCACCTTCGGCTTGCTCGAAGCGGTCCGCGCCTACTGGAGCGGCCTGGGTGAGGCCGACAAGGCGGGTTTCCGCTTCCTGCACGTTTCGACCGACGAAGTGTACGGTTCGCTGGGGAAAACCGATCCGCCGTTTGCGGAGACGAATCGCTACGAACCCAACAGCCCGTATTCGGCGTCCAAGGCCGCGTCCGACCATCTGGTGCGCGCCTATCACCACACCTATGGTCTGCCGGTGCTGACGACCAATTGCTCGAACAACTACGGCCCCTACCATTTTCCCGAAAAGTTGATCCCGCTCTGCATCCTCAATGCGCTGGCCGGCAAGCCCTTGCCCATCTATGGCGATGGCCAGCAGATCCGTGACTGGCTCTACGTCAAGGACCATTGCAGCGCGATTCGCGAAGTGCTGGGCCGAGGTCGCGTGGGTGAGACCTATAACGTCGGCGGCTGGAACGAGAAGGCTAATCTCGACGTGGTGAAGACGCTGTGCGCGATTCTGGATGAGCTGAAGCCGCGTGCCGACGGACAGTCCTATGCGGCGCAGATCGTCTTCGTGACCGATCGTCCCGGCCATGATCGGCGTTATGCCATCGATGCGCGCAAGCTCGAAAGCGAGCTCGGCTGGAAGCCGGCCGAAACCTTCGAGACCGGCATAAGGAAGACCGTGCGGTGGTATCTCGACAACGCTGCATGGACGAGCAACGTCAGCAGCGGCGCCTATCGGCAGTGGCTGGAGCGGAATTACGACACGCGATGAAAGAACGCATACTTCTGATCGGCAAGAACGGTCAGCTCGGCTGGGAGCTTCAGCGCAGCCTGGCCTCTCTGGGCGAGCTTGTTGCGCTGGGCAGCGCCGAGTGCAACCTCGCCGATGCCGATGCAATCAGGGCGACGATACGCGAGGTGCGGCCGCGCCTCATCGTCAATGCGGCGGCCTACACCGCCGTGGACAGGGCCGAAAGCGAGGTCGAGCAGGCGATGGCCGTGAATGCGCGCGCACCCGGCGTCATCGGCGAAGAGGCGGCGCGCATCGGCGCCTGGGTGATTCATTATTCGACCGATTACGTGTTCGACGGCAAGGCCGAGCAGCCCTATGCTGAAACCGATGCGACCAATCCGCTCAATGTGTACGGGCGCAGCAAGCTGGCCGGCGAACAGGCCTTGCAGGCCGTGCTGGAGCGGCATCTGATTCTGCGCACGAGCTGGGTGCTCGGCGCGCATGGCGGCAATTTCGCCAGAACCGTGTTGCGGCTGGCTGCCGAGCGCAGCAGCCTGAATGTCGTGGCTGACCAGTGGGGTTCGCCGACATCGGCGGCGCTGCTGGCCGACAGCACGGCGCAACTGGTTCGTCAGGCCAATATGGAAGGGGAGGGGAACTTTCCGTTCGGCCTCTATCATCTGACTGCGGCCGGCGAAACCAACTGGTGCGACTATGCGCGTTTCGTCGTCGCTGCCGCCGAAATCGCCGGCAAGCATCTGCGCCTCGGGCCTTCTGACATCATGCCGATTCCGTCGGCCGAGTACCCCTTGCCGGCGGCGCGGCCGGCCAATTCGCGCCTGAATACTGAGAAGTTCCGCACCACTTTCGGCCTGCCTCTGCCGCACTGGGAGGATGGCGTTCGTCAAGTCCTGATGCAGGTGTTCGCCCAATGACCCAATTCAGCTCACGCAAAGGCATCATCCTCGCCGGCGGCTCCGGCACGCGCCTGTATCCGGTCACCCTGGCCGTGTCGAAACAGTTGCTGCCTATCCACGACAAGCCGATGATCTACTACCCGCTCAGCACCCTGATGCTGGCCGGTATTTCCGACATCCTGATCATTTCCACGCCGCAGGACACGCCGCGATTCGAGCAGCTCCTGGGCGACGGCAGCCAGTGGGGGCTGAATCTCAGCTATGCGGTCCAACCCAGTCCGGACGGTCTGGCCCAGGCCTTCATCATCGGTCGGGATTTCATTGGCAAGGGCAGCAGCGCGCTGGTGCTCGGCGACAATATCTTCTACGGACACGAGCTCGCCGACGATCTGAAGAAGGCCGGCAGCCGGACCAGCGGCGCTACGGTGTTTGCCTATCACGTTCACGATCCGGAGCGTTACGGCGTGGTTGAGTTCGATGCGGCGGGGCGTGCCGTCAGCTTGGAGGAGAAGCCCAAGGCGCCGAAATCGAATTACGCGGTGACCGGCCTCTACTTCTACGACAATCAGGTTGTTGATATTGCGCGCGAGCTCAAACCGTCGCCGCGCGGCGAACTCGAAATCACCGACGTCAATCGCACCTACCTTGAGCGTAACGCGCTGGACGTGACCGTGATGGGGCGCGGACATGCCTGGCTGGATACCGGCACACATGAATCTCTGCTCGATGCGAGTCAGTTCATCGCCACGGTGGAAAAGCGTCAGGGCCTGAAGGTGTCCTGCCCCGAGGAAATCGCCTATCGCATGGGCTATATCGATGCGGCGGCGCTGGAAAGGCTGGCTCAGCCCATGCTCAAGAATCCCTACGGACATTATCTGATGAGCGTATTGCGGGAGAGGGTGTTCTGAAATGCAGGCGCTAAAGACTTCCATCGCCGATGTGCTGGTGCTTGAGCCCAAGGTGTTCGGCGACGCGCGCGGCTTCTTCTTCGAAAGCTTCAATCGCGCCGTCTTCGAGGCGCTGACCGGCGTCAAGGCCGATTTCGTACAGGACAATCACAGCAAGTCGGCGCGCGATGTCCTGCGCGGCCTGCATTTTCAGCTTGCCCCGCATGCGCAAGGCAAGCTGGTGCGCGTGACCCAGGGCGAGGTGTACGACGTGGCGGTGGACATCCGCCGCGATTCGCCGACTTACGGCCAATGGCATGGCGAAATCCTGTCGGCCGAGAACAGGAAGCAGATGTGGATTCCGGCCGGCCTCGCGCATGGTTTCCTCGTCATGTCCGAATCGGCCGAATTTCTCTACAAGACCACCGACTATTACGCCCCCGAAGCGGAGCGCTGCCTGCGCTGGGACGATCCGGCCTTGAACATCGCCTGGCCGCTGGCCGGCCGCAAGCCGCAACTGTCCGCCAAGGACATGCAGGGACTGAGTCTGGCGCAACTCTGACCCGCGCCCCGGCTTGCGCGCGCCGGCTGTCAAGGCGGGCCGGCCGGTGGTAAAATCACGAGATTGATGCCCATGGCTGGCCGGAATTTCCGGTTTTGCGCAGCGGCGGCGCCTTGGCGCATTCCGACCTGTCCAGCTTTTCCCCTTCCGGGCCCTCAATTTTCCAACGAATTTTCAAGGATTTAGTATGAGCACTCAGGAAAACGCCGCCGCCAGCTCGCTGGAGCGCCGTATCGATCTGACCGTGGTAATGGCCGATATCGAAGTCGATGTGAACGCGCGCCTCAAGCAGCTCGCCCGCACCGTCAAGATGGCCGGCTTCCGTCCGGGCAAGGTTCCGTTCAAGATGGTCGAGCAGAACTACGGCCCGCAAGCCCGTTCCGAAGCCATCGGCGCTGCCGTCGAAAAGCGCTTTGCCGAAAAGGTTCAGGAGCAGAAGCTGCGCGTTGCCGGCTACCCGAAGATCGAACCCAAGCCCGCTGCCAACAGCGACGCTCAGATCGAGTTTTCTGCCGTGTTCGAGGTTTATCCTGAAGTGACCCTGGCCGACGTGTCGGGCAAGGAGATCGAGCGCGTGACCTTCACCGTCACCGACGCCGAAGTGGACAAGACCCTGGACGTGCTGCGCAAGCAGCGCACCGCCTTTGCTGCCGCTGACCGCGCTGCCGCCAAGGACGACCGCGTTACTGTCGACTTCACCGGCCGCAAGGACGGCGTCGAGTTCCCCGGCGGCAAGGCCGAAGGCTATCCCTTCGTGATTGGCCAGGGCCAGATGCTGCCCGATTTCGAGACCGCCGCCATCGGCCTCAAGGCCGGCGAGAAGAAGACGTTCGAAATGACCTTCCCGGCCGACTATCAGGCCGCCGATCTGGCCGGCCAGAAGGTCGAGTTCGACATCACCGTGCAAAAGGTCGAAGCGCCCCAACTGCCCGCGCTCGATGCCGAGTTCGCCAAGAGCATGGGCATCGCCGACGGCGATCTGGTCAAGATGCGCGCGGAAGTGAAGGAAAACCTCGAACGCGAAGTGAAGAAGCGCGTGCAGTCGCGCATCAAGAACCAGGTGCTGGATGTGCTGCTGGCCGCCAACCCGGTTGAAGTGCCGAAGGCGCTGATCGAGGTCGAGTCGCAGCAGATGGCTCAGGCCGCGCTGCAGGACATGCAGGCGCGCGGCATGGACACCAAGGGTATCCCCTTCAATCCGGACTGGTTTACCGAACAGGCCGTGCGCCGCGTCAAACTGGGCCTGATTCTGGCCGAGCTGGTCAAGGCCAAGGAGCTGCGTCCGAAGCCCGAGCAAGTGCGCGCCGTGGTCGAGGATTTTGCCTCCACTTTCGAACAGCCCGAGCAGGTCGTACACTGGTATTACTCGCAGCCGCAACGTCTGGCCGAAGCCGAAGCGCTGGCTGTCGAAAACAACGTGGTGGAATGGATGCTCGCCAACGCCAAGGCCGTGGACAAGCCGATTGATTTTGACGAACTCATGGGTAATGCGGCATGATGCATTTCAAGGCCGTTGCAACTGCGTGAAACGCTTGTAATGGCCGCTCGGAAGGGGCGTCGCCGAGGTTTTTGCCGGGGCGCCCCAACCGATTGAAACAACTGACAATTCGGGGTTCTGAATGAATACGACAGCACACTCTTCCTGGGATCCCTCCATGCTCGGTCTGGTGCCGATGGTCATCGAGACCAGCGGTCGCGGCGAGCGCGCCTATGACATCTATTCGCGTCTTTTGCGCGAACGCGTCATTTTCCTGGTTGGCCCCGTTAACGATGCGACTGCCAATCTGGTGGTTGCACAGATGCTTTTCCTTGAATCCGAGAATCCGGACAAGGACATCCATTTCTACATCAATTCCCCGGGCGGTTCGGTCACTGCCGGCATGGCCATCTACGACACCATGCAGTTCATCAAGCCGAACGTCTCGACCCTGTGTATCGGCCAGGCCGCCAGCATGGGCGCCTTCCTGCTTGCCGCCGGCGAGAAGGGCAAGCGCTTCGCCCTGCCGAATTCGCGCGTCATGATTCACCAGCCGCTGGGCGGTTTCCAGGGCCAGGCTTCGGACATCGAAATCCACGCCAAGGAAATCCTGTATCTGAAGGGCAAGCTCAACCAGATGCTCGCGCATCACACCGGTCAGTCGATCGAGAAGATCGAGAACGACACGGATCGCGACAACTTCCTCTCGGCCGAAGCGGCCGCGGAGTACGGTCTGATCGACAAGGTGTTGAGCAACCGCGGCGAAGCCGCTGCCTGAAGAACAAGTTAAGACGAACGAACGCGCCACCCTGCGGAGACCATCATGACGGACAAGAAGACCGGCCCGGAAAAGCTCCTCTACTGTTCCTTCTGCGGCAAGAGCCAGCACGAAGTAAAGAAGCTGATTGCCGGACCTTCCGTATTCATTTGCGACGAGTGCATCGATCTCTGCAACGACATCATCCGCGATGAAGCCGCTGCCGAAGGCTCGAACAAGGAGGCACGCGGCGATCTGCCGACGCCGCACGAAATCGCCGATCTGCTCAATCAGTACGTGATCGGTCAGGCAGCCGCCAAGCGCGTGCTTGCCGTGGCCGTGTACAACCACTACAAGCGTCTGCGTCACCAGAACAAGTCGATCGGCGGCGAGGATGTCGAGCTCGCCAAGAGCAATATCCTGCTGATCGGCCCGACCGGTTCCGGCAAGACGCTGCTCGCCCAGACGCTGGCGCGCATGCTCAACGTGCCTTTCGTGATGGCCGATGCGACGACGTTGACCGAAGCCGGCTATGTCGGCGAGGACGTCGAGAACATCATCCAGAAGCTGCTGCAGAAGTGCGACTACGATGTCGAAAAGGCACAGCAGGGCATCGTCTACATCGACGAAATTGACAAGATTTCGCGCAAGAGCGATAACCCGTCGATCACCCGCGACGTTTCCGGCGAAGGCGTGCAGCAGGCGCTGCTGAAGCTCGTCGAAGGCACCGTCGCTTCGGTTCCGCCGCAGGGCGGCCGCAAGCATCCGAATCAGGATTTCGTCCAGGTCGATACGACCAATATCCTGTTCATTTGCGGCGGCGCCTTCGACGGCCTCGACAAGGTCATCAAGAACCGTTCCGACAAGTCGGGCATCGGCTTCGGCGCCGAGGTCAAGAGCCGCGACGGCCGTAACGTGACCGAAGCGTTGAAGGGCGTCGAGCCCGAGGATCTGGTCAAGTTCGGCCTGATTCCCGAATTCGTCGGCCGCCTGCCTGTGATCGCCACGCTGCAGGAGCTCGACGAAGAGGCGCTGACCCAGATCCTGATCGAACCGAAGAACGCCCTGATCAAGCAGTACCAGAAACTGTTTGCCATGGAAGGTGTCGAACTTGAGATTCGGCCAGCTGCCTTGCAGGCGGTGGTCAAGCGCGCCATCAAGCGCAAGACCGGGGCACGCGGATTGCGTTCCATCCTGGAACAGGCCTTGCTGGACACGATGTACGACCTGCCCACCATGGAAAACGTCAGCAAGGCGGTGATCGACGAAGGCACGATCGAAGGCACGTCGCCCCCGATCCTGATTTACGAGGACCAGCCCAAGGTGTCCGGTTCGAATTGAGCGGGCTGTTTGGGCGATAAAGGCAGTTTGTTGCAGGGGAAGTGGGCGGTTTACTTGAAATCCGGTATCCCGCCCGCAAGTGTGGTCCATGTCCGCAACGCTTCTTGCGCGGCGGATAACTGAAAGGATAAAACCATGTCAAGCGAGCTTGACCTTCCCCAAGAGAATCTGGAACTCCCGCTGCTGGCGTTGCGCGACGTCGTCGTCTTCCCGCACATGGTGATTCCGCTCTTCGTGGGCCGTCCCAAGTCGATCAAGGCCCTTGAGGCCGCGATGGACGCCAACAAGAGCATCCTGCTGGTGGCACAGAAGTCCGCCGCCAAGGACGAACCTGAAATCGACGACCTCTACGGGATCGGCTGCGTCGCCAGCATCCTGCAGATGCTCAAGCTGCCCGACGGCACCGTCAAGGTGCTGGTTGAGGGCGCGCAACGCGCGCGCGTGAATGGCGTCGAGGATCAGAAGACCCTGTTCGTCTCTAAGGTCAGTCTCCTTGCTGCCGACGAACGCACCAATCACGAGATCGAGGCGATGCGTCGCGCGATCCTCACGCAGTTCGACCAGTACGTCAAACTGAACAAGAAGATTCCGCCGGAAATCCTGACCTCGCTCGCCGGGATCGAAGAGCCCGGCCGTCTGGCTGATACCATTGCCGCACACCTGCCGCTCAAGCTCGAGCAAAAGCAGGAAGTGCTGGAAACGCTCGACGTCGGCGAGCGTCTCGAAAAGCTGTTGTCGCAGCTTGAATCCGAACTCGACATCCTGCAGGTCGAAAAGCGCATCCGCGGCCGCGTCAAGCGCCAGATGGAGAAGAGCCAGCGCGAGTACTACCTGAACGAACAGGTCAAGGCCATCCAGAAGGAGCTCGGTGAAGGCGAAGAAGGCGCCGACATCGAGGAGATGGAGAAGAAGATCCGCGAAGCCGGCATGAGCAAGGAGGCACTGGCCAAGGCCAATGCCGAAATGAAGAAGCTCAAGCTGATGTCGCCGATGTCCGCCGAAGCCACGGTCGTGCGCAACTTCATCGAGACACTGGTCGGTCTGCCCTGGAAGAAGAAGTCGCGCATTTCCAAGGATCTGGTGCTGGCCGAGAAGACGCTCGACAAGGATCACTTCGGCCTCGAGAAGGTCAAGGAACGCATCGTCGAGTACCTCGCCGTGCAGCAGCGCGTGGACAAGGTCAAGGCGCCGATCCTGTGCCTCGTCGGCCCGCCCGGCGTGGGCAAGACCTCGCTCGGCCAGTCGATCGCCAAGGCGACCAATCGCAAGTTCATCCGCATGGCGCTGGGCGGCGTGCGCGACGAAGCCGAGATTCGCGGCCACCGTCGCACCTACATCGGCTCCATGCCCGGCAAGATCCTGCAGAGCATGACCAAGGTCGGCGTCAAGAATCCGCTCTTCCTGCTCGACGAAGTCGACAAGATGGGCCAGGACTTCCGCGGCGATCCTTCGTCGGCGCTGCTCGAAGTGCTGGATCCGGAACAGAACCACACCTTCCAGGACCACTACATCGAGGTCGATTTCGACCTGTCCGATGTGATGTTCGTGGCCACGGCGAACACGCTGAACATTCCCGGTCCGTTGCTCGACCGCATGGAAGTCATCCGTCTGTCGGGTTACACCGAGGATGAGAAGGTCAATATCGCCATCCGTTATCTGCTGCCCAAGCAGATGAAGAACAACGGTCTGAAGAGCACCGAAGTCAGCGTGACCGAGGATGCGATCCGCGACATCGTGCGCTACTACACGCGCGAAGCCGGCGTGCGCGCCCTTGAGCGCGAAGTGTCCAAGATCTGTCGCAAGGTGGTAAAGACGCTCGTGGTCAGGAAGCGCTCGACCAAGGTCATCGTCAACGCCAAGAATCTGGACAAGTATCTGGGTGTGCGCGTGTTCTCCTACGGCATTGCCGAGAAGGACAATCAGGTCGGCCAGGTCACCGGCCTGGCCTGGACCGAGGTGGGCGGCGAGCTGCTGACCATCGAGTCGGCGGTCATGCCCGGCAAGGGCAACGTTCAACGCACCGGCTCCATCGGCGATGTCATGAAGGAGTCGGTGGAAGCGGCCCGCTCCGTGGTGCGCAGCCGCGCCAAGCGTCTGGGCATCAAGGACGAAGCCTTCGAGAAGCAGGACATCCACATCCACTTCCCGGAGGGCGCCACGCCCAAGGACGGTCCGTCGGCAGGTATCGCCATCACCACCGCGATGGTGTCGTCACTGACCGGCATCCCGGTCCGCGCCGACGTCGCCATGACCGGCGAGATCACGCTGCGTGGCGAAGTGCTGCCGATCGGCGGCTTGAAGGAAAAGCTGCTCGCGGCAGTTCGCGGCGGCATCCGTCTGGCCCTGATCCCGCAGGAAAACGTCAAGGACCTGACCGAGATTCCGGACACGATCAAGAACAAGATCGAGATCGTGCCCGTGAAGTGGATCGACAAGGTGCTGGAGCTGGCGCTCGAACGCGCGCCGGTTCCGCTGGCCGAAGAGGCCGCAGCGGTTTCGCCAACGCCTGCGGCGGCAACGCCGGGCAGCGGTCTGGTGGCGCACTGAGCGCGCCTGGGCTCTCGCCGCAGTCAAGCAAAAAGGCCATCCCCGGATGGCCTTTTTGCTGTGCGCTCACTGTATAATTCGCGCTCTACCGGGCGCTTAGCTCAGATGGTAGAGCGCCTCCCTTACAAGGAGGATGTCGGCGGTTCGATCCCGTCAGCGCCCACCAGAATTCTTAAAAGCAGCGAAGCAAGGCGGACCTCGATCATGGTTCGCCTTTTTTTCATGTCCTTCCGACTTTTCGACTGACAGACAAAACATGTTCGATTCCGTCCGCAACAACAAGAAGCTGGTTCAGATCTTCCTGCTGCTGATCACGATTCCCTTTGCACTCTGGGGCGTCGATTCCTACATGCACAGCGGTGGCGGTGGTGGCGACCTGGCGACGGTGGGTAGTACCAAGATCACCCAGCAGCAATTCCAGCAGGCCTTGCACGAGCAGGGCGAGCGTCTGCGCAGCGCCGCCGGCGGCAAGTTCGACCCGGCCACCATGGAGCGGCCGGAGGTGCGTATGGCGGTGCTGGAAAACCTGATCAACCAGCGCTTGCTGATGGTGCACGCGACGGAGTCGCACATTAGCGTGAGCAACGAACAACTGGCGCAGGCCATCGCCTCGATTCCTGCGCTGCAGGTGGACGGCAAGTTTTCGGTCGAGCGTTTCGAGCAAATCGCGGCCGCCCAAGGCTTGAGCAAGCAGGGCCTCGAAGCGCGCGTGCGTCAGGATCTGGCGACGCGCCTGACGGTACTGCCGGTGGTCGAGGGAACGCTGATTTCGCGTACCAGCGGCAACGCTTTTCTGGCCGCCGCGCTCGAGGAGCGTGAGATCAGCGAGATGTCGCTGAAGCCGGAAGCCTATCTGTCCAAGGTGCAGTTGAGCGCCGACGCGGTCAAGAACTTCTACGAGAGCAACAAGGCCCGCTTCGAAGTGCCGGAGCAGATTCGTTTCGAATTCGTGGTGTTGAGCCAGAAGGCGCTGGAACAGAAAGCCCAGGCCAGCGAAGCGGAGATCAAGGCCTGGTATGACAGCCATCAGGATCGCTACAAGCAGCCCGAAGAGCGCCGCGCCAGCCATATACTGATCCTGGCCGACAAGAATGCCAAGCCGGAGGAGGTCAAGGCGGCCGAGGCCAAGGCCAACGACCTGCTGGCCCAGGTGAAGAAGAACCCGGCCGATTTCGCCAAGCTGGCCAAGCAGAACTCGCAGGATCCCGGTTCGGCCGGCAACGGCGGCGACCTCGGCGCGGTGGCGCGCGGCGCCATGGTCAAGCCCTTCGAGGATGCGGTGTTTCAGCTCAAGGAAGGCGAGATCAGCGGCCTTGTGCGCACCGACTACGGCTTCCACATCATCCACCTGACCGGCATCAAGCCCGAGCGCATCAAGCCGCTGGCCGACGTCAAGACGGAAATCACCGAGGAGCTGAAGGCGCAAGCAGCCGCCAAGAAGTATGCGGAGGCCGCCGACCAGTTCACGAACACCGTGTATGAACAGTCCGACAGCCTCAAGCCCGTCGCCGAACAATTGGGTCTGCAGGTTCAGCAGGGGCCGTGGATTGCCAAGGGCCAGGCGATCCCGGGCCTGAACGAAAAGATCGTTGCCGCCTTGTTCGGCGACGACGCAATCAAGAACAAGCGCAACACCGAGGCCGTCGAAGTGGCGCCCAACACCTTGATGGCGGCGCGCGTGGTCGAGTCCAAGCCGGCTGCATTGCTGCCGCTGGAACAGGTGCAGGCGCAGATCGAGGCCAAGCTGAAGCGCGACGAAGCCGCCAAGCTGGCCGCTGCCGACGCCGAAGCCCGTCTGGCCAAGCTGAATGCCGGCGAGGCCGTCGCGGCGACCTGGAGCAATAGCCGCAGCATCGCCCGTGCCGGCGCACAGGGCATCAGCGGCCCGGCCATGAAGGCCGTGTTCGGCGCCAAGGTCGACAGGCTGCCGGCCTATGCCTCGGTAAGCGCGCTGGACGGTAGCACCACGCTGTATCGCATCGGCAAGGTCAAGCCCCATGTCGTGGCCGACAAGGATGACGACAAGTCCGCCGCGCTGCGCCAGCAGTATGTGCAGCTCGCCACCGAGGCCGACTTCACCGCCTGGCTGACCAGCCTGCGCGATCGTTACAAGGTGACGATCAACCAGCAGGCGCTGGCGACCAAGCCTGCTGCCGAATAAGGCCGCCCGGCAAAGAAAAAGCCCGACCTCGGTCGGGCTTTTTTATTTCGGTGAGCGTTCAGTGCAGCTTGCTCACTTCGCGAGAGACTTCGACCGGGTTTTCGTATTCGCGCTCGGGAATTCTTTCGAGCGCGGCCATCGTCTGCTTGTCGGCGCCATTCTGTTCCGCCTGATCGATCAGGTCTTGCTTGACGACCGGGTAGTCGATGCCTCCCAGAAATTTCTGCATGTGAATAGCACTCGTTTGCTGATGCTTTGCCATGTGAATCTCCTTCGTTGGGGTGGGGCAAAGGTTGGTGCAAGCGCAATTCCCGAAAGGAACAAGCAAGGCCGGCCGGACTTGTTGCGGGCAACCTTGTTCAGAGCCATGTTTCCCACAGCACCGTCCGGAAGTATCTGAGATAGCGATATGCCGGGGCCGAACGATCCGACTCACGGGCGCCAAGCGGCCTAAATTCCTGAGCCTTCAAGCTTTCCATCGGGCAATGCTGTGATCAAGGCAACCCCAAAACGTGCCGCCTGCACAAAGCAAGCCCAGAGAAAACCGAAGGCTTTGCTTGAGTAAATGCGGGTATATGGATGTTTCTAAAAAGATACATTGTCAAATTTAAAAATGAAATAAATGACAGTTTTATTGTTTGTTGTTTATTTTGTGAAGTTGTGTATCTTTGGCCGGGTTTTGATTCTCTGGCCAATAAGAACAAACAAGGTTGTGTATTTTGTCCAAAGAAATAAATGTACTGGGGGCGGAGCAAGTTGCACTGGCTGAAGTGAAAGCCCAGTCCAGCTCCGCAAGTCATCAAGCGATTGATGCACGCTCCAATGAAATTGTTATCGGCCAGATCGGACGAGCCGTGCTCGCGTGTATCCCCGATGCATCGGCCGAATCGGAGCGTCTCTCCCACGAGTACGCTGAAGCTAGGCAGGCCTTCGTAATTCCACAAATTATGAAAGCCGGCCCCGACAGCTGCTGCCTAGTGCGGGATAGGGGCGGCAACGGACAGATAGACAGCGGCAATGAACTGTTCGGCGAGCAGACCACGCTGAACTCCGGCGCCAATGACCCCGTGTGCGCTCAACTACCCGATGCCAAAGGCTACGGCAAGGTGCGCGACCTGCACCAGGCGATGGCCATGGATGCCACGGGCCGGCAAGGCGCTGGTTGTCGCTGACGCAGTGAATGATGCTTGGATGCGGAGGGCTGGATGATGGAGGTCGAGGGGAGGAAAGCGAAGGTGACTCTGGTGGTTCACGGTGTTATGAAGGCGAGGCTGATACCCGCGTTTGTGATCGCAGGGGCTTTTGCCGTGAGTCTTGGCGCGACTTATTACTTCTTCTGGATATGGAACCCAATGATCTCCGACGAGGAGATGATTGCCGACTTCCAGGCGCATCGTGCCGACTTTGAGGAGTTGGTGAAACGTTATCGGGAATACCCTCGGTCACCGGACAAAGACACGTCGCTGTGGTTCAAAGATGGAGACACCTTGGAGGTGTATAAGCGGGCGGGCATTGGATATATTGACTATAGCGCCCTACATCCATGGCTTCCTAATCCATATTCAGTGGAAACAGGGCGGCTAGTCGATAGGCTGGTCAAGACAGCCAAGTCTTTCGATCTGTTTTTCAAATATGGCATGTTGCAACTCACGCCTGAAGCCAAGCCAATTGCATGGCTTCGTGACCGTCATCGCCTAAACACGCTTGTCTATGCCGTAGTTTGGAAGGACTACTACTTTGTCCCAGAAGTACCCAAAGTCGAGTACGGCGAACTGCTTGGCCCAGCCGATAGCCGTGGTGAATATTCGTTTCGTGCTCGTGTTTTACCGTCATTAAACCATTTTCCCTCGCACTGGAAGGACTTTGAGTGTGTCTATCGTCAGATAGAGCCTCAATGGTTTATTCGCATGTGCAATGGACACTAAATAGCGCCATTATTAGGAGACCTTCATGGCAAACGTAAGCTACTTGATTGATGCGGGTATGGATAGCATTTACGGAAAGCTTCAAAACATAATTGATGCGGTCAAGTCAGCCTCTCCGGGAGCTATTGCTCAGAAGGCAGAGCAGCTCATGCAACTGATTAGGCTATCCATTCAAGCTGACGTTCATTTATTACGATGACGAAATCCCGCGCGCCAAAGGCGGGAAGTTTGAGGAGTTCGTGTCGCTTATGGAATAGCGGCGTTTAAGGTAGCAAGGCTGGCGGCCGATTGGCAGTGGGTATGCTTTCCAATCAAGGGAATATTGGAGAATATGGGTATTTTTGCTATATTTATCATAATTCCCTTGGAGATGTTGCCATGACCGCCAAACGCGAAACCCTCGAAACCCTGCCCCGTACGCCGGCCAGCGATATCAAGAAGCTGGGTTGGCGCGGTGTGCTTGAGGTTGTGCAGCGCGAAGGGCAGGTTGTTGTCACCAACCACAACCGCCCCGAAGCCGTGATCGTGTCCGCCGCGGAGTACGAGCGCCTGCTGCAAGCGCGACAGGACGGTGAGGCTCGTAAAAGGCTCGCGCTCGAAGAGCTGAGCCGCGAATGGGACAAGCGTCTGGCCTGCTTCAATGAGCCTGGTGCGGGCGACAAACTGCGCGCAGCCTTGCGCAAGCCTTTGCAATTGCACGGTCAGGTGCGCGCAGGCGAACATTGAGCATGTCCCGTCCCGTCATCTACGTTTTGGCGGGCGTCAATGGCTGCGGCAAAAGCTCGCTCGGCGGTCGTGCTCTGACGCGAATCGGTCTGGACTGGTTCAACCCGGATACGTATGCGCGGGATTTGATGAGTGTCTGCGGCTGCTCATTGGGTGAAGCCAATGGCTTGGCGTGGCAGGAAGGCTTCACACGACTTGAGCGCGCCATTGCGCAAGGCGCGGATCACGCCTTCGAAACCACGCTCGGCGGCGACTCCATCGCCGCCAGGCTGCACGCGGCATGCGCCACGCACGACGTGCTGATGTGGTTCTGCGGCCTGGATTCGCCTGAGCATCACATGGCGCGCGTCAAGCTGCGCGTCGCACATGGCGGACACGATATTCCCGAGGCCAAAATCCGCGAGCGTTACGATACGTCGCGCTTGAACCTTATCGCCTTGCTGCCGTATCTATCGCAATTGCAAGTCTACGACAACAGCGCGGATGCGCCCGCTGGAGCGTCTGTTGCCGATCCGCGGCTGCTGCTGCAAATGGAGCGCGGACAAATCGCCTTTCCTATCGACGGCGAAACCTTCAAGCGCACGCCCGACTGGGCCAAGCCCATCATGGAAGCCGCGATGTCGATGCAGGGCTAGCGGCGTTTCCGCCAAGCTTGCGCAGTGCGATGCGGCCGCCCGTCTCTGCTTCGACAGGCCGGCCGCGACGCGGGTTACGACGGCAGGGGATCGGGGTTGCCCAGCGCGGTCGAGTGTATGCCGCCATCGACGTAGATGACTTCGCCGGTAATGCCGGAAGCCAGGTCGGACAGCAGGAAGGCAGCGGCGTTGCCGACTTCTTCAATCGTCACGTTGCGGCGCAGCGGGGCATGGTGAGCGCTGTATGCCAGCAGCTTGCCGAAATTGCCGATGCCGGAGGCGGCCAGGGTCTTGATCGGGCCGGCCGACAAAGCGTTGGCGCGTATGCCTTCCGGGCCGAGGGAGAAGGCCAGGTAGCGGGTCGCCGCTTCGAGGCTGGCCTTGGCCAGGCCCATGGTGTTGTAGTTCGGCATGGTGCGCTCCGCGCCGAGGTAGGTGAGGCACAGCAGCGAGCCGTTGCGGCCCTGCATCAACGGGCGCGCGCCTTTGGCCAGGGCGGCGAAGCTGTAGGAGGAAATGTCGTGGGCGATGCGGAAGGATTCGCGCGAAATGCCCGTCAGGAAGTCGCCTTCGATGGCTTCGGCCGGCGCAAAGGCGATGGAGTGCACCACGCTGTCGAGGCTGTCCCAGTGCTTGCCGAGGTCGGCGAAGAGGGCGTCGATCTGTGCGTCTTCGGCGACGTCGCACTGGAATACGAGCTTGCTGTCGAACTCGTCGGCAAACTTGGCGATGCGCTCGGCGAAGCGTTCGTTCTGGTAGGTGAAAGCCAGCTCCGCGCCTTCGCGGTGGCAGGCTTTCGCGATGCCATAGGAAATGGAGCGGTTGCTCAGCAGACCCGTGAGGAGGATTCGTTTTCCGGCTAGAAAGCCCATTCTTGTATTCCCTGAATTCCCTGTTTGGAGGACGGGATTATAACGGATCAGCCCCGAAATCAGCCCCGGCAGGCCGTCCCGTCGCGGCTTGGGCTAAACTCCCGCCATGCTACGTCTGCGCCTTGGTCTGTCTCTTGTTTTTGCCTGCCTGCTCACCGCGTGCGGCAGCGAATGGAACAATCCCTACCCGGTCGCCGAGCGGACCGCGAACACGCTGTACACGGCGTTCACGGAGCGGCCCAAGCATCTCGATCCGGTGCAGTCCTACGCCGAGGACGAGGCAACCTTTCTCGGCCAGATTTATGAACCGCCGCTGCAATACCACTATCTCAAGCGCCCCTATACGCTGATTCCGGGGGCCGCGACGGGAGTGCCCACACCGCGGTATTACGATGCGAGCGGCCATCGCCTGCCGGACAATGCGCCCGCCGACCGCATCGCCTACAGCGACTACGTCATCGAAATCCGGCCGGGAACCCGATTCCAGCCGCATCCGGCTTTCGCCCGCAATGCCGACGGCAGCTATCGTTATTTCCCCTTGGCAAGCGACGATCTGGCCAAAATTAGCGAGCTGCGTGACTTCAGTGCGCGCGACAGCCGCGAGCTGACCGCCGACGACTATGTCTACAACATCAAGCGACTGGCCCATCCCCATCTGCACTCACCCATCCTCGGCCTGATGAGTGAATACATCGTTGGCCTCGGCGACTATGCAGGCACGCTGAAGCAGGCTGCCGACGCCCAGGGCGCGGGCAAATGGCTGGACCTGCGGGCCTATCCGCTGTCCGGCGTCGAGGCGCTGGATCGCTATCGCTACCGTATCCGCATCAAGGGCAAATATCCGCAGTTCCTCTACTGGCTGGCCATGAACTTCTTTGCCCCCATCCCCTGGGAGGCCGACCGTTTCTACAGCCAGCCCGGCATGGCCGAGAGGAACATCGTGCTCGACTGGTATCCGGTCGGCACCGGTCCCTACATGCTCAGCGAGAACAATCCGAACGCGCGCATGGTGCTGGAGCGCAATCCGAATTTCCACGGCGAGAACTACCCCTGCGAAGGCGAGGCGGGCGATGCGGAGGCCGGCCTGCTGGCCGACTGCGGCAAGGCGCTGCCTTTTATCGACAAGGTCGTGTTCACCCGCGAGAAGGAGCAGATTCCCTACTGGAACAAGTTCCTGCAGGGCTATTACGATGCTTCCGGCATTTCCTCCGACTCCTTCGACCAGGCGGTGCAGGTCGGCGGCGGCGGCGATGTGAGCCTGACCGAGGATATGCAGGCGCAGGGCATCCGTCTGATCACTTCGGTGGCCGTCAGCGACATGTTCATGGGCTTCAATATGCTCGACCCGCTGGTGGGGACGAGCGGCGCGAACCCCGAATCGGCGCGCAAGATACGCCAGGCGATCTCCCTTGTCCTGGACCAGGAGGAGTTCATTTCCATCTTCATGAACGGCCGCGGCGTCGCCGCCCAAGGGCCGATTCCGCCGGGCATCTTCGGCTATCGCGGCGAGCCCGAGGGCGTCAATTCCTATATGTACCGCAACGTCGACGGCAAGCCGCAGCGGCGCGGCATTGAGGAGGCCAGAAAACTTCTCGCCGAGGCGGGCTACCCGAACGGCCGCAACGCCAAGACCGGCGAGCCGCTGATCGTCAATCTCGATACCACCGGCGGCGGCGTGGGGGCCAAGGCGCGCGTGGACTGGCTGAGCAAGCAATTCCAGAAGATCGACATCCAGCTGGTGGTGCGCAGCACCGACTGGAACCGTTTTCAGGAAAAAATCCGCAAGGGGGCGAGTCAGCTCTTCTATTTCGGCTGGAACGCCGACTATCCGGACCCCGAGAACTTCCTCTTCCTGTTCTACGGTCCGCAGAGCCGCGTCAAGCATAACGGCGAAAACTCATCCAATTACGCAAATCCCGAATACGACCGCCTGTTCGAACGCATGCGCAGCATGGACAACTCACCCGAGCGGCAGCGCATCATCGAGCAGATGGTGGAGATGCTGCGTCGCGACGCGCCGTGGGTGTGGGGTTTCCATCCCAAGGACTACACCCTGGGCCATGCCTGGCTCTACAACCGCAAGCCGAGCAAGGTGGGCAACAATACGCTCAAGTACCAGCGCATCGATCCCGTATTGCGGGCGCAAAAACGCGACGAGTGGAACCGGCCGGTGCTGTGGCCGTTGGCCTTGCTGGTGGTGC
The DNA here is from genome assembly GCA_028869135.1 of Rhodocyclaceae bacterium. Lineage (GTDB taxonomy): Bacteria > Pseudomonadota > Gammaproteobacteria > Burkholderiales > Rhodocyclaceae. The sequence goes on along the minus strand of JAGWTC010000012.1, from coordinate 52,612 downwards.
TTGCCGTTGCCTGCGCGGCGCCGGCATTCATGGCCTGGCGCCGCCGGGAGACCCAGCGGGCGCTGCATTAAAAGGCAAATCTTTTGGAGCCTTGGCCCTTGTAAATCAGGGCCTTCGACCCCATAATTCCACTCATGGTCGTAATCCCGGCAGTCGGGCGGCATTCTGGACGCGGGTTCGATTCCCGCCAGCTCCACCACTGAGGGGCTGTACTGGTTTCGACAGGGTGAAAGAAGATGAGCAGGCGACCCGAGAGGCGACGGACGTAATCCGCGCAAAACCACAAACGCCAACGATGAGCGTTTCGCACTGGCCGCTTAAGGCCTGCTGAGGACATAGCCGTCCGATAAACAGAATGGCTATCGGCGGGGACTTCGGTCCCCGTCGTCATATCTACCCGCGACATCCAAACGACGGACTCCCAGCATGCAATATCCCCGCGTCCTTTCGATCGCCGGCTCCGACAGCGGCGGCGGCGCCGGCATCCAGGCCGACATCAAGACCGTCGCCTCGCTCGGCTGTTACGCCATGACCGCGATTACCGCCCTGACCGCGCAGAACACCACCGGCGTCACCGCCATCCATGCCGTACCGGTGGACATGCTCAAGGCGCAGATCGACGCCGTGCTCGGCGACATCGGCGCGCATGCGCTCAAGATCGGCATGCTGCATTCGCCCGAGATTGTCGAGGTCGTCGCCTGGGCGATCCGTCACTACAAGATTGAGAAGGTCGTGCTCGATCCGGTCATGGTCTCGGCCAACGGCGATCCGCTGATCACGCCCGAAACTGTGGACGTGCTGGTGCGCGAGCTTTTCCCGCTGGCGTCGGTGATCACGCCCAATCTCGACGAAGCGGCCTTGCTGCTGCAGCGAAAACTGAGCGACCGCGCAGCGCTGGAAGACGCGACACGCGACTTGCTCGCGCTCGGCGCTCCGGCGGTACTGCTCAAGGGCGGGCATTTGCCCGGCGAGCAGATCGTCGATATTTTTGCGGAACAAGGCGACGCGCCCGGCGACTGGCTGCGCATGGAAGGACCGCGCATCGCCAGCCGCAATATCCACGGCAGCGGCTGCACGCTGTCTTCCGCCATCGCCGCGCAACTGGCGCTGGGCCTGTCGCTGCCGCAAGCGGTCGGCGCCGGGCGCGACTACATCATCAAGGCGATCGCCGCCGGCGCCGGTGTGTCCACCGGGCACGGCCAGGGGCCCGTCAACCATGGCCACGCGCCCGTGGCCATGCATCTGCTGAATTAGCCGTCGTTGCCGACGATGCAGTTGCGGCCGCGCTGTTTCGCCAGATAGAGACGGCGGTCGGCGCGTTCGATCAAGGTCTGCGGCCGGCCATCTTGCGTCGGCACGGCCGTGGCGACGCCTAGGCTGACGGTGAGCAAGGCGCCCATGCCCGAGCTGCGGTGCGGAATCTCCTCCTCGAAGATCAGCTTGCGGCAGCGTTCGGCGACCTTGAGCGCCGCCGCTTCGTCCGTCTCGGGCAGCACCACGACGAACTCCTCGCCGCCGTAGCGCGCGAGCAGGTCGCGCGGGCGCACCGCCGCGGCGCGCAGCGCGTTGGCGACGCGCTGCAGGCATTCGTCGCCCTGAAGGTGGCCGTAATGGTCGTTGTACTGCTTGAAGTAGTCGATATCGATCAGCACCACCGACAGCGGCAGGCTATTGCGCTTGCCGCTCGCCCATTCCTTATCGAGCACGCTGTCGAGCATGCGCCGATTGGCGATGCCGGTCAGGCCGTCCTGGTAGGAGAGCGTCTCAAGCTCCTTCTGCAGACGCAGCAGCTCCTCCTCGGCGGCTTTGCGTTCGCTGATGTCGAACATGAAGCCGATCAGCGAGTCGACCGTGCCGTCGTCCCTGCGCACCACGTGCACGACGTCGCGGATCCAGACATAGTGGCCGTCCCGGGTCAGGGCGCGGTAATCGGCCTCGTGATCGACGCCGGCCTTGGATTGGGCGATGCAGAAATTCACGACCCTGTCGCGATCCTCTTCGTGTATGCGCGTGGCCCAGTCGTTGGCGCTGAGCCAGCTTTCACGCGGCCAGCCGAGCAGCGGCTCGATCTGCGGGCCGATGTAGGAGAACGCCATCGTCGCCCAGTCTATCTTCCAGGGAATCGCCTTGGTGGACTCAAGCAGGGTTTTATAAACCGCGCTGCTGTCGTCGATTTTGCCTTCCGTTGCTTCGCCTTCGCCGTTCAATATGTTCGCCTTTTCGCCAAGTGTTCCGTTGTGTTGGCCGGCATTGTGACAGACATGGATTGCAGGGGCCTTACGCTGCGGGCTCACGGTATCATTGAGCGAATTTTCAGCAAGGAATAATGACGATGAGCGATATCCGCAAAGTGATGTTTCCCTCTGGTATCAGCGTGCCGGCGCTGGGGCAGGGCACGTGGTACATGGGCGAATCCGCGCGCGCCGAGGCGGCCGAAATCCGCGCCCTGCAGGTCGGCCTGGATCTGGGCATGACGCTGATCGACACGGCCGAGATGTACGGCAACGGCGGGTCCGAAAAGGTCGTTGGCAAGGCGATTGCCGGGCGACGCAAGGAGGTGTATCTGGTAAGCAAGGTGCTGCCGTCCAACGCTTCCAGGCGCGGCGTGCCGAATGCCTGCGAGGCCAGCCTGCGCCGCCTCGGCACTGATTATCTCGACCTCTATCTCTATCACTGGCGCGGGGGGCCGGATTTTTCGGAGACGATCGAGGCGCTCGAAAAGCTTGTCGATCAGGGCAAGATTCGCCACTGGGGCGTCTCCAATCTCGATGTCGAGGACATGGAGGAATGGGTGGCCGAGGAGGGCGGCGAGCGCGTCCAGACCGATCAGGTGCTCTACAACCTGACGCGACGCGGTATCGAATTCGATCTGCTGCCCTGGCTGGAGCAGCGCAAGATCCCGATCATGGCCTATTCACCCATTGAGCAGGGGCGCTTGCTGCGTCATCCGGCGCTGGCGCAGATCGCGCAGCGCCATGACGCGACGCCGGCGCAGATCGCGCTGGCCTGGACGCTGCGCTTGCCGAATGTGATCTCGATTCCCAAGGCAGGCAATGAGGCGCATGTGAAGGAAAATCGCCGCAGTGCCGACATTGTCCTGAGCGCTGCCGATCTGGCCGAGCTCGACGCCGCCTTCCCGCCGCCGACGCGCAAGCGTTCGCTGGAAATGCTGTGATCATCTGAGGCCGCATTGCTCGCGCCGGCCTGCCGGCAGGCGGAGCCCGTCGGCGCTTGCATCGATACACTCCGGGTTTCCATCTTGCATGAGGCTTTGCAGGCTTGATGACAAGCGCATGTCTGCTTGACAGCAGACGCGAGGATGGGCTCTACTTGCAGCTACATTAGATGGTCCGTCAGGGCGATTTTATGACGGGCAGGTGACAGGCTTTCGAAGGAGTGTACGATGCCCCAGCAACAGGCAGCCATTTCCGCCGAGGACGATATCGGGGGGGCTGCGCACAGGCCGTCTCTGACCAGCCACCTGAATTACAGCGTCGGCAAGGATGCGATCACGGCAACGCCGCGCGACTGGTACAACGCGACTGCCTACGCCACGCGCGACCACCTGATCGGGCGCTGGATGGAAACCATGCGCAGCTATTACGAGTGCGATGCCAAGCGCGTGTACTACTTGTCCATGGAGTTTCTGATGGGGCGCACCCTGATGAACGCCATGCTGAATCTCGGCATCGAGCCCGACTGCCGCGCCGCGCTTGAGGCGCAAGGCATCAATCTTGAGTCGATACGCGAAGTCGAGCCGGATGCCGCGCTCGGCAACGGCGGCCTCGGGCGTCTGGCCGCCTGCTTCCTCGACTCGATGGCGACGCTGCAGATCCCGGGCTACGGTTACGGCATCCGTTATGAATACGGTATGTTCTCGCAACAGATCGAACACGGACAGCAGGTCGAGCACCCCGACAACTGGCTGCGCTACAGCAACCCCTGGGAGTTCGCCCGGCCGGAGGTGCTGTATCAGGTCAAGTTCCATGGCCGGGTCGTCGAATATACCGACGAGCAGGGCCTGCAACGGCATAGCTGGGTGGACTCGGATGAAGTCATGGCCATGGCCAACGACACGCCGATCCCGGGTTACGGCAATCGCACGGTCAACAATATGCGCTTGTGGGCGGCCAAGGCCTCGCGCGATTTCGACCTCGGCTATTTCAACGAGGGCAACTACATCAAGGCGGTCGAGGACAAGAACCAGTCCGAGAACCTGTCCAAGGTGCTGTATCCGGACGACACCACACGGATGGGGCGCGAGCTGCGTCTGAAGCAGCAGTACTTCTTCGTCAGCGCGTCCCTGCAGGACATCCTCTACCGCTACAGCAAGTTCCACAAGACCTTCGACGCGCTGCCCGACAAGGTGGCGATCCAGCTCAACGATACGCATCCTTCCATCGCCGTGGCGGAACTGATGCGCATCCTGGTGGATGTCCATCATCTCGACTGGGACAAGGCGTGGAACCTCACCACCCGCACCTTCGCCTACACCAATCACACCCTCATGCCGGAGGCGCTGGAAACCTGGCCGGTGGCGCTGTTCGAGAACGTGCTGCCGCGCCATTTGCAGATCATCTACGAGATCAATCATCGTTTCCTGCGCGAGGTCATGCACTGCCACCCCGGCGACAATGACCTGCTGCGGCGCGTTTCGCTGATCGGCGAGGACGGCGAACGCCGCGTGCGCATGGCGCATCTGGCCATGGTCGGCTCGCACAAGGTCAATGGCGTTGCCGCCATCCATACCGAGCTGATGAAGCAGACGATCTTCGCCGACTTCCACATGCTCTACCCGGACCGCATCGTCAACATGACCAACGGCATCACGCCGCGCCGCTGGCTGCATCAGGCCAATCGCGGTTTGTCGGCGCTGATCACGAGCAAGATCGGCGATGGATGGGTGAAGGATCTCACCGAGCTCAAGAAGCTGGTGCCTTGCGCCGACGATGCGGCCTTCTGTGCGGAGTTTGCCGAAGTGAAGCGCGCCAACAAGCAGCGCCTGGCCGCTTTGGTGATGGATCGGCTGGGCCTGCATATCCACGCCGATGCGCTGTTCGACGTGCAGATCAAGCGTATCCACGAATACAAGCGGCAACTGCTCAATCTGCTGCATGTCATCACGCTCTACAACCGTATCCGGCAGGGCCATGACACCGTGCCGCGCGTGGTGCTGTTCGGCGGCAAGGCTGCGCCCGGCTATGTCATGGCCAAGCGCATCATTCGCCTTATCAACGATGTGGCCGACATCGTGAACAACGATCCGCGCGTCGGCGACCGGCTCAAGATTGTGTTCGTGCCGAACTACGACGTATCGACCGCCGAAATCATGATTCCGGCGGCCGACGTTTCCGAGCAGATCTCGACTGCGGGAACCGAGGCTTCGGGCACCGGCAACATGAAGATGGCGCTCAACGGCGCCTTGACCGTCGGCACGCTGGACGGCGCCAATATCGAAATCAGGAACGAGGTCGGTGCCGACAATATCTTCATCTTCGGCCTGACCACCGATGAGGTTGAAAAGCTGCGCGCCGACGGCTATCGTCCGCGCGACTACTATGAAGCCAATGCGGAGCTCCGCGAAGTCATCGACATGATCGCCAGCGGCTATTTTTCGCCCGACGAAGTGGAGCGCTACGAACCCGTTATCGACGCTCTGCTCGACAGCGACCGCTATCTGCTGCTGGCGGACTACGCGTCGTATGTGGCCGCACAGGATGCCGTGGACGATGCCTATCGCGACCAGGTGACCTGGGTGCGCAAGGCGGTGCTCAATGTCGCCAATATGGGCAAGTTCTCGAGCGACCGGACCATCGCTGAGTACGCGAAAGTGATCTGGAACGCAAAACCCGTCGACCCGGCAAGCTGAAGCGGGGAGGGGCATGGCGCGCGAGGCCGGCAGGCATGGCCTGCCCGATGCCGTCAGCGTGTTGCGGTCGGTTGGCCAGGGATCGTGTCGGGCGGCAGTTGCGTGCCGCAATGCTGGCAATAAGCCGCTGCGCGCAGGTGGTCGCTCTTGCCGCAGCCCGGGCAGGCCCGCCCCGAGCGTCTGAGCTCGAACTGCTGCGCAGTCAGTTCGGACGTGACGATGCCGGTCGGCACCGCCAGCGTGCCCCAGCCGAGCAGCATCATCAGCGAGGAAATCAGCCGTCCCAGGCCCGTCTGCGGCGTAATGTCGCCGAAGCCCACCGTGGTCAGCGTGGTGATGGCCCAATAGATGCTGGTCGGCACGCTGCTGAAGCCGTGTTCGGGTCCTTCGACCACATACATCAGGCTGCCGAGCACCACGACGATCATCATGACCACCGACAGAAAGACCAGTATTTTGCGGCGGCTGGCGTAGAGCGCCCGTCCGAGCATATGGTATTCGTCGAGGAAGGCCGACAGCTTGAGGATGCGGAAGACACGCAGCAGACGCAGGATGCGCACATCGATCAGGGCGTGCGCCTCCGGCCAGAGAATTGCCAGCCAGGTCGGCAGGATGGCGAGCAGGTCGACGATGCCGTAGAAGCTCAGCACATAACGCCAGGGGCGCCGCACGCAGGCGATGCGAACGGCATATTCGAGCGTGAAGACGAGCGTGACGAACCATTCGAGGACATCGAAGACCGGCGCTATACGGTTATCGGCGGCCAGTGTGCTGTCGATCATGACGACCCCGACGCTGAACAGGATCAGCACGATCAGCCAGCGATCGAAGCGGCGGCCGGCCTCGGTGTCGGATTCGAAGACGATGGTGTAAAGCCGGAGGCGCCATCCTGCCGCGGGCCTGCCGAGATCTGCCGTCGCCAGCGTCATGCCTAGTAGGCCTGCAGCTTGCCGCCGCCGATTTCCAGCGAGTGCCGCCAGAACTGGTCGTCGCGGTCGAACAGGCGATAGGTGCCGCGCGGGCCCCACGACCCGGCCGGATAAGTGTTGATGAACTCGCGCTCCATAGCCCAGACCTTGATGATGGGGTCTACCACGCGCCAGGCATTCTCCACCTCGTCGATGCGCAGGAACAGCGACTGGTCGCCTTCCATGGCATCGAGGAGCAGGCCTTCATAGGCATCGATGTCGGCGTCGTCGTCCTTGCGATAGATGGCGTCCAGGCTCATGGTGCGAGTATGCAGATCGAGGCCGGGTTCCTTGACCTGCAATTCCATCTTGAGCGATTCGTTGGGCTGGATGCCGAGCATCAGCCAGTTGGGCTGGGTGGTTTCACCGCGCACGTTGCGCAGGATGTTCTGCGGCGGATTCTTGAAGCGAATGCTGATGGCCGAGGCGCTTTCGGACATGCGTTTGCCGGTGCGCAGATAGAAGGGCACGCCGCTCCAGCGCCAGTTGTCGATGAACAGTTTGAGGGCGGCGTAGGTTTCGGTGGTGCTGCCGGCAGGCACGCCGGGCTCCTCCAGATAACCGGGGACCGCCTTGCCGTCGATATTGCCGCTGGCATACTGGCCGCGGAAGGCGTGCGCGTGCACTGCGTTCTGCGTGATCGGGCGGATCGAGCGCAGCACCTTGACCTTTTCGTCGCGCAGATGCTCGGCCGCCATGCTCACCGGCGGCTCCATCGCGACCAGCGTCAGGAGCTGCAGCAGGTGACTCTGGATCATGTCGCGCAGTGCGCCGGCGCCGTCGTAGTAATCGGCGCGCCCCTCGATGCCCAGCGTTTCCGAATGCGTGATCTGGACATGATCGATGTAATGGCGGTTCCACAAGGGTTCGAGCAGGATGTTGGCGAAGCGGAACACCATGACGTTCTGCACCGTGCCCTTGCCGAGATAATGGTCGATGCGATAGATCTGGTTTTCGTCGAGGTATTTCTCCAGCCCGTGCTGCAGTATCTGCGAGCTGATAAGGTCGTAGCCGAAAGGTTTTTCGATGACCACGCGGCGCCAGCCGCCGTTCTGTTGCAGCAGGCCGACGTCGCCGAGGCGTTCGATGATGAAGGGAAACTCGGACGGGCGCACCGCCATGTAGAACAGCGCATTCGGCGGAAAGGTCGCGCTGTCGTCGAGGCGCGCCTTGAGGTGCTGGTAGGCCTCCGGATCGCCGGCGCCGTTGGCATGATATTGCTGGCGCGCGGAGAAGCGCTCCAGCGCCGCCGCATCGACGCCCTGCGGATGCTTCTCGCGCAGGAACTCCTGCATTTTCTCCACCCACTGTTCGCGGCTCCAGTTGTCGAGACCGGAGGCGAGGATGACCATGTGCGGCGGCAGGCGGCCGGCCAGTTCAAGCTGGAACAGGGCCGGGATGAGCTTGCGGCGCGACAGGTTGCCGCCGGCGCCGAAGATGACGAGGGTGCAGGGATCGATGGCTGTCATTTCTTGTCCTTGGGCGGAATGACCTGGGTCTCGACCGGCCTGGGTGCCGGCTTGCCGCCGCTGGCAATCGCTCCCGGCGGCGCATCCGGCGTCTTGACGTCTTCATGCGGCACGGCGGCCGAGGTCACGGGCGCCTGGGGCTTGCCGGACGAGACGCCCGGGTCGACCGTGCCGACCGGCACTTGCTGACCTTCGCCGCTGGGCTTGGCGTCCGGTATCAGCGCAACCGAGTGGCCGCCGAAGGCATTGCGCATCAAGGACAGCAGGCGATAGCTGTAGCCACGCTCGTCCTGGCTGGCGAAACGCATCTGCAATGCCAGCGTCAGCACCGGCGTGGCGATGCCTTGCTCAATGGATTCGACCACGGTCCAGCGTCCTTCGCCGGAGTCGGGCACGTAGGGTTTGATGTGATCGAGCTTCTGGTCGCTCTTCAGCGCATCGGCGGTGAGGTCGAGCAGCCAACTGCGTACCACCGAGGAGTGGCGCCACAGCTCGGTGATCTGGGCCAAGTCGAGGTGGAATTCTTCCTTGCCGCGCATCAGATCGAGGCCTTCGGCGAAGGCCTGCATCATGCCGTACTCGATGCCGTTATGAATCATCTTGGTGAAGTGTCCGGCGCCCACCGGGCCGACGTGCGCCCAGCCCGGAACGCCCTTGGGCGCGAGCGCTTCGAGGATGGGCTGCACGGTCTTGGCCACTTCGGGCGTGGCGCCTACCATCAGGCAATAGCCGTTTTCCAGGCCCCAGATGCCGCCCGAGGTGCCGGCGTCCATGAAGCCGATGCCGCGTTCCGCCAGCCATGCGCCGCGGCGCTGGCTTTCCTTGTAATTGGAGTTGCCGCCGTCGATGATGATGTCGCCCGGCGCCAGCATCGGGGCCAATGCGACGAGCTGGCTTTCGGTCGGTGCGCCGCTCGGCAACATCAGCCAGATGATGCGCGGCGAAGGCAGCTTGGCGACCGCGTCGGCCACGGACAGTGCGGCTTGCATGCCGGCTTCCTTGACCAGTTGATCGACGGCTTGCGGCGCATGGTCGTAGCCGGTAACGTCGATACCGTTCTGGCGCAGGCGACGCACCATATTGCCGCCCATCTTGCCGAGTCCTATCATCGCGAGATGCATGTCCGCCTCCAAAAATGTGATGCGGACATGTCCTACATCGACACGACCACAGCGGGAAATATGAGTATGGCTACTTTAAATCCAAATGTTGCACCCCAGCAATCCCGATGGCATGTTTTCGCCACGGTCGGCGAGCTTGAAGACGCCGCCATTGCGCATATTCTGGCAGCAGCACATGAAGCCATTGCGACACGCGGCGCCTTTCATCTCGTGCTGGCCGGCGGCACCACGCCGCGTTATGTGTACGAAGCCCTGCGTGCCGAACAGGCCGACTGGCGCAACTGGCACATCTACTTCGGCGACGAGCGTTGCCTTCCGCCCCAGCACCCCGAGCGCAACAGCCGCATGGCCACGGTCGCCTGGCTCGCGCATGTGCCGATTCCCGCGGCCCAGATCCACGCGATTCCCGCGGAGTTGGGGGCCGAGGAAGCCGCGCAGGCCTATGCCGAAACATTGAAGAATGTGCCGCACTTCGATCTCGTCTTGCTGGGTCTGGGTGAAGACGGCCATACCGCCAGTTTGTTCCCCATGCAGGAATGGGAACGCGCGATTTCCTGGCCGCCGGTGCTGCCGGTGCACGATGCGCCGAAGCCGCCGCCGGATCGTGTCAGTCTCAGTCCTGATCGTTTGAGCGCCAGCCGGGCAACGCTTTTTCTGATCAGCGGCACCGCCAAGGCCGACGCAGTACGCGACTGGCGCGATGGCGTCGCGATTCCAGCCAGCCGCGTATCGGCCCAGGGGCAGGTGGACATTTATCTCGACAGCGAGGTGGCCCGAGAAGCCGGCATGAACTGAGCGCCGCAGTTCGCGCCCCGCCCGGATGTCGGCCTGGTGCTGCCGGCAGTTGCATCATGGGCAATAGCCGTTGGCTATATGGCGAATGAGAAAAGGCAATTTTATGTTGTAAAAATTGCTCCCTATACTCGAGTTGTCTTCCATCAACAGTTCAATTCGAGGAGAGCAAGCAATGAGCGAACCGAAATGCCCCTTCCACCAGGTCGCCGGCGGCGGCAAGACCAACAAGGACTGGTGGCCGAATCAACTGCGCCTTGATCTGTTGAGCCAGCATTCGGAAAAATCCAATCCGCTGGGCAAGGGCTTCAACTACCGCGAGGCCTTCAGGACGCTCGACTACGCGGCGCTCAAGGCCGACCTGAACAAATTGATGACCGATTCGCAGGACTGGTGGCCGGCCGACTTCGGCAACTATGCCGGTCTGATGATACGCATGGCCTGGCACAGCGCCGGCACCTATCGCGTCGGCGACGGGCGCGGCGGCGCCGGGCGCGGCCAGCAGCGTTTTGCGCCGCTCAACTCCTGGCCCGACAATGTCAGCCTCGACAAGGCGCGCCGTCTGCTCTGGCCGATCAAGCAAAAATACGGACAGAAGATTTCCTGGGCCGATCTGATCGTGCTGGCCGGCAATGTGGCGCTCGAGAACGCGGGCTTCCGCACCTTCGGTTTCGCCGCCGGCCGCGAAGATGTGTGGGAGCCGGACCTGGATGTCTATTGGGGCAAGGAAACTGTCTGGCTCGCCGGCAGCGATACGCCCGACAGCCGCTATGCCGACAGCAAGCCTGGCGAGCGGACTCTGGAAAACCCGCTCGCGGCCGTGCAGATGGGCCTGATTTACGTTAATCCCGAAGGCCCCGACGGCAACGGCGATCCGCTTGCCGCCGCCAAGGATATCCGCGAAACCTTCAAGCGCATGGCGATGGACGACGAGGAAACCGTCGCCCTGATCGCCGGCGGCCACACGCTAGGCAAGACCCACGGCGCGGGCGCGGCTTCCCATGTTGGCGTCGATCCGGAAGCGGCCGGGTTGGAATTGCAGGGCTGCGGTTGGGCGAGCGCGTTCGGCACCGGCAAGGGCAAGGACGCCATTACCTCAGGTCTGGAAGTCACCTGGACCAGCACTCCGGTGCGCTGGAGCAACGACTTCTTCCAGTTCCTGTTCAAGTTCGAATGGGTCAAGACCAAAAGCCCGGCGGGCGCCATCCAGTGGGAGGCCAAGGATGCCGAGGCCATCATCCCCGGCCCGACGCCGGACAGCCCCAAGCGCAAGCCGACCATGCTGACCACCGACTTGTCGCTGCGCTTCGATCCGATCTACGAAAAAATCTCGCGCAAGTTCCTCAACGATCCGCAGGCGTTTGCCGACGCCTACGCCCGCGCCTGGTTCAAGCTGACGCACCGCGACCTCGGCCCCAAGGCCCGCTACCTCGGCCCCGAAGCGCCGAAGGAGGATCTGATCTGGCAAGACCCCTTGCCGGCGCCGATCCACAAGCCCACGGCCGCCGACATCGCCGACGTCAAGGCGAAGATCGCCGCCGCCGGCATCCCTGTGTCCGAACTGGTCACGACGGCCTGGGCTTCCGCTTCGACCTTTCGCGGCGGCGACAAGCGCGGCGGCGCCAATGGCGCGCGTATTCGCCTCGCGCCGCAGAAGGACTGGGCAGTCAATCAGATCGCGGTCAAGGCCTTGCCCAAGCTTGAGGCGATCCAGAAGGCGAGCGGGAAAATGTCCTTGGCCGACGTGATCGTGTTGGCCGGCGGCGTGGGCATCGAGATGGCCGCCAAGGCGGCCGGTGCAGCGGTCGAAGTGCCGTTTGCAGCGGGCCGCGTCGATGCGACGGCGGAGCAGACCGATGTGGAGTCCTTCAGCTACCTTGAGCCTTTCGCCGACGGCTTCCGCAATTACCTCAAGGCCAAGTCGGAAGTGCCGGCCGAACATTTGCTGGTCGACAAGGCGCAATTGCTGACTTTGACCGCGCCGGAAATGACGGCATTGATCGGCGGCCTGCGCGTGCTCGGCGCCAACTACGACGGCGGCAATCAGGGCGTGTTGACGGCCCGGCCCGGTGTGCTGAGCAATGACTTCTTCGTCAATCTGCTCGATATGGCGACGGAGTGGAAACCGGCAGGCGAGGAGTTTGAAGGCAAGGACAGAAAGACTGGCGCCGTGAAGTGGAAGGGCACCCGCGTGGATCTGGTGTTCGGCTCCAACTCCGTGTTGCGCTCCCTGGCCGAAGTTTATGCCAGCGTCGACGGCAAGGAAAAGTTCGTCAAGGACTTCATCGCCGCCTGGGTCAAGGTGATGAATCTGGATCGTTTCGATCTGGCTTGATGTGGGGATGGCTTACCGCATTGTCTTGATGCGTTAAGTTTGAAGTGGGCGGGGAGCGCCGCGGGTGCGACGTTCCCCCGTTTTTTGCATGGAGCGGTCAATGATTGAAGCGGTGCGCACCTTGATGGGCGGAGGCTGGGTGGATTCGGCCATGGCGCACGCGCGTTCTGTGCCTGCGACGACGTTCGGGCTTGCCCCTGACCACGGCGATCGCGCTGCAGGACATTCCGGCAGGGCTCGCCGTGGCGCTGGCCTTGCGCGGCGCCGGCTTGTCGAACATCCGTGCGATGCTGATTGCCGCAGCGACGGGATGGCTGGAGCCGCTGGGCGCATTGCTCGCTGTCGGCCTGTCGTCCGGTATGGCGCTTGCATATCCGGTCGGCCTGGGGCTGGCGGCTGGTGCTATGCTGTTCGTGGTGTCGCACGAAGTCATTCCTGAAACGCATCGCGACGGTCACCAGACCGCGGCTTCCATAGGCCTTATGGTCGGTTTCGCCGTGATGATGACGCTGGATACGACGCTGGGCTGATGTGAAACAAAACTGAAAGGAAACAGTATGGCCATTAATATCGGCATTGCCGACAAGGATCGCAAGAAGATCGTCGCCGGTCTTTCCAAGATGCTGGCGGACAGCTACATCCTCTATCTCAAGACCCATAACTTCCACTGGAATGTCACCGGCCCGCAGTTCAATTCGCTGCATGTGATGTTCATGGGCCAGTACACCGAGCTGTGGAATGCGCTGGATCCGATTGCCGAACGAATCCGCTCACTCGGCTATCCGGCGCCGGGTTCGTACAAGAAGTTCGCCAGCCTGTCCTCGATCAAGGAGGAGGAAGGCACGCCGGGCGCGACCGACATGATCAAGCAGTTGATCGCCGGCCAGGAGGCCGTGGTGCGCACCGCCCGCGAAGCCTTCAAGGTCGCGGACGCCGCCGACGATCAGCCGACCGCCGACATGCTGACGCAGCGAATGGAAATCCACGAGAAGAATGCGTGGATGTTGCGTTCATTGCTCGAAAAGGGTTGATCGGCATCCGGGATATCCGGCGCCGAGCGTAAAAAAGGAGGCCGCAGGCCTCCTTTTTTTTGCGTGCTGTCCGGCTCAGGTGGTCGGTTCGCCCGGCGTGGTCTTGAACAGGAACCAGGCGCGCTCGATGTCGGCGACCCAGACCAGGCCGTCGCCGATCTGCCCGGTTTGGCTGACCGTGGTGATGCACTCCACCAGGGCTTCCACGGCCTCGTCGGCGGCGATCATCTCGACCCGGATCTTGGGCGTGAAATCGATCAGCTCTTCCTTCAGGTTGCCGGGGAAGTTGCGTGTCGGCGCGCTGCAGCCTTCGACCTTGGTTACCGTCATGCCCGGAAAGCCGGGCACCAGCATGAGCTTGTCGCGCAGCAGCGCGAGCTTGTTGGGGCGAATGATGGCCTTGATCTCTTTCATGCTTCGGCTTCCTTCTCATCGAACCAGCGATACAGCGTGGGCAATACGACCAGCGTGAGCAGCGTCGACGTAATCAGGCCGCCGATCACCACGATGGCCAGCGGACGCTGCACTTCCGAGCCCGGCCCGTCCGAAAACAGGAAGGGAATCAGGCCGAGCATGGCGACGGTGGCGGTCATCATGACCGGGCGGAAACGCTGGCGCACGCCTTCGACGACGGCTTCGATCACACTCATGCCATCGGTGCGCAGCTTGCGGATATACGATACCAGCACCACGCCGTTGAGCACGGCGATGCCCCACAAGGCGATGAAGCCGACCGAGGCGGGCACCGACAGATATTCGCCGGAGACGAAGAGGCCGATGATGCCGCCCATGGAGGCGAACGGCAGCACCAGGATGATCAGCGAGGCCATGCGCACGGAGTTGAAGAGCAGGAAGAGCAGGAAGAAGATGGCGGCGATGGTGACCGGTACGATGATCATCAGGTGGCCCATGGCGCGTTCCATATTCTGGAACTGCCCGCCCCACTCGAGATAGTAGCCGTCGGGCAGCTTGATCTTGCGGTCCACTTTCTCCTGCAGCTCCTTGACGAAGCCGCCGAGGTCGCGGCCCTTGACATTCACGCCGACCACGATGCGGCGCTTGCCGAGTTCACGCGAGATCTGGGCCGGCCCATCGGCGACATGAATGTGCGCGACGTCGGCCAGCCGCGCCTGAGCGCCGGTGCGCGATTCGAGCAGAATGTTCGAGATCGCCCCGATATTGTTGCGGAACTTCTCGGGCAGACGCACCACGCCGGCGAAGCGGCGCTCGCCTTCGAAAATCTCGGTGGCTTCCTTGCCGCCGATGGCGGTTTCGATGACGTCATTGACGTCGGCGACGTTGAGGCCGAGCCGGGCGATGGCCTGGCGATCGATTTCGATTTCCAGATACTGCTGGCCGGATACCTTCTCGACGCGCAGATCCTGCGCGCCCGGCAGCGACATGGCGACCTTGGCGATGCGGTTGGCGGCGTCGCGCAGCTCGTCGAGATCGTCGCCGAAAACCTTGACCGCGATATCCGATTTCACGCCGGTGACCATTTCGGCGACGCGCTGCGAGATCGGCTGGTCCATGGAGAGCTGAACGCCCGGCAGTATCGACAGCTTCTCGCGGATGGCCGCCGCGATGTCGTCCTGGTCCCAGCCGTCGGGCCATTCGTCGCGCGGCTTCAAGGTGGCGATCGGAGAGGATTCGTTCGTTCCTTGCGGGTCGGCCGGCGATTCGCCGCGACCCACGACGGCGACGATGGATTGCACGCCGGGGACTTCCATTGCCAGCCGGGAAGCTTGCTTCTCCATCTTGATGGATTCTTCAAGGGAAATATTCGGCACCCGGGTCAGGAAAGGCATGATCGTGCCTTCCTTCATGGTCGGGATGAAGGCGGTGCCGAGAAAGGGAATCAGCGCCAGCACGCCGACGAACACCGCCACGGTGATGCCGATGGTCTTCTTCTCGTACTTGAGCGCCTTCAGCAGCAGCGGCATGAAGTACTGCTTCATGATGCGAATGATCTTGGTATCGTGATCGCCATGGTGCGCCGGCGGCTTGAGCAGATACGACGACAGCACCGGGGACAGCACCAGTGACAGGAACAGCGAGATGGCAAGGGCAATCGCGATGGTGTAGGCGAGCGGGGCGAACATCTTGCCTTCCATGCCTTCCAGCGTCATCAGCGGCAGGAATACGAGAATGATGATGCCGACGCCGAACACTACGGGCGTGGCGACCTCGGTCACTGCGCGCAGGATGATACGGATCGGTCGTTCGCCCTCGTTGTCCGGATTGCCGAGCTGCGCATAGGCGTTCTCGACCATCACGACAGAGCCGTCGACCATGAGACCGATGGCGATGGCGAGGCCGCCCAGCGACATCAGATTGGCCGAAATGCCGAGCTTGTTCATGAAGAAGAAGGTCAGCAGCGGCGTCAGAATCAGCGTGGCCACGACGATCAATGACGAACGCACATCGCCGAGGAACAGGAACAGCACCAGGACGACGAAGAAAACGCCTTCCATCAGCACCTTGCTGACCGTCCACAAGGCGGCGTCCACGAGTTCCGAGCGGTCGTAGAAGGGTACGACCTTGAGTTCGCCGGGCAGCATGCCCTTGTCGTTGATTTCTTTAACCTTGGCCTTGATGCGGCTGACGATCTGCTTGGCATTGCCCCCGGCCAGCATCATGACGATGGCGCCCACGGTTTCGGTCTGGCCGTTCTTCAGCATCGCGCCGGCGCGTACCGCCTGGCCCAGGGTGACGGTCGCCACGTCGCGCAGATAAACCGGCGTTCCGTCACGTTCCTTGATCACGATCTGCTGCAGGTCTTCGATGTCGTGGACAAGGCCGACGCCGCGGATCAGGTATTGCTCGGCGAACTGCGGCAGGATGCCGCCGCTCGAGTTGGCGTTGTTGCGGGCAACCGCCTGGTAGACGTCGTGCAGCGGAATTTTGTAATGGCGCAGTCGGTCGGGGTCGACCAGTACCTGGTATTGCTTCTCGTAGCCGCCGATCGTATTGATTTCGGCCACGCCGGGAATCGAACGCAGCATCGGGCGCAATACCCAGTCCTGCACGATGCGGCGCTGGGTCAGCTCATCGACGCTGAGTTCGCGATCACCGTCGTCGGGGCGTTCCAGCGTGTATTGATAGACCTCGCCGAGGCCGGTAGACACCGGCCCGAGCACCGGCACGATGCCTTCCGGCAGCTTGGGTCCGATTTCGAGCAGTCGCTCCATGACCAGTTGGCGCGCGAAATAGACGTTGGTCTTGTCGGTGAAGACCAGCGTGATCAGCGACAGCCCCGGTTTGTTGAGCGAGCGCATTTCGGTCAGGCCGGGCAAGCCCGTCATGGCGATTTCCAGGGGTACGGTGGCGAAGCGCTCGATTTCTTCCGGCGAGCGTCCGGGCGCTTCGGTGGCGATCTGCACCTGAATATTGGTGACGTCGGGGAAGGCGTCGACCGACAGCGAACGGGTGGCGAACAACCCCAGCCCAAGCGCCGCGACAGAGAGGACGACGACAATGAGGCGCTGCTGCAGCGCCATGCGTATCAGCGACTCGATCATTACTCGGCCTCAGTGTTGTTGCGCTGATTGTTGAGGTGAAACGCGCCTTCGACGACGATCCTGTCGCCGGTCTTGATGCCGTCCACAACGACACGATGTCCGTTCGACTGCGGGCCCAGCTTGACGCGCGTCAGGCGGAACTGCTTGTCGCCCTGGCCGATGAAAACGTAGTCCATGTCGTTTTCGCGGACCACCGCGCTATTGGGCACGACCAGCCGCTCGAGCGGCGCCGATTCGATCAGCATGGAGGCGAGCATGGCGGGCTTGAGGCGGCCGTCGCGATTGTCGAGCTCGGTGCGCACGAGCACCGTACGGGTGTCCGGGTTGATGGTCTGGCCGACGAAGATCAGCTTGCCGACCAGCTTTTCGTTGGCGAGCGCCGGCACTTCGATCTGCACCGACTGCCCCTCTTTGACTTGGCTGACCTGCTGCTCAGGCACCTGCGCGACGGCCCAGACGCGCGACAGCTCGGCGATGACAAAGAGGTTGTCGGCAGGCTGCACGACCTGGCCGGCGGCCACCTTGCGTTCGACCACGACGCCCTTGATGGAGGAGATGACCGGCGCCACTGAATCGATGGCGCCGCTTTTGCCCAACTGGTCGATGCTGCTCTGCGGCAGGCCGAGCACGCGAAGCTGGTCGCGGGCGGCGCGCGTTTCGGCGCTGGAAATCTCGAATTCATTGGTGCGCCGCTGCAACTCGGCATCGCTGATGACGTCCGTGGCGAACAGCGACTGGGCGCGTTCCATATTGCGTCGATTGAGTTCCATCTGAGATTTCGCCTTCAGATAGGCGAGTTGGGCGGTCGACAGTTCATTGCTGTGCAGGCGCGCCAGGACTTCACCCTTGTTCACGCTTTGGCCGAGCTGCGCATACAAATCCGTGACGCGGCCGTTTACGCTGGAGCCGATGCGCGCCAGGCGCTGCTCGTCGAAATCGATGCGGCCCGCGACGCGCAAGGTGTCGCTGACCGGCACGGTGGCGGCCGGTTCGAACTTGAGCTGCGCCAGCAATGCATCGGGCGCCTTGACGACCATGGGATCGGGCTTGGCTTCGTCTTCCGGTTGCGCGTTCTTCTTGTTGCAAGCGCCGAGCGCGGCGATCAGCACGAGTGGCAACAGCAGTCTGGGCAGGGCGGAGCGGGGCCGGTTCGCAATCATGGATTTGTCGGTATGGAGGGAATTCATGTCAGTTCTGGGAGGGAATGCTGGCGCGCAGGCGCTCGATCTCGGCCCACGTAGAGGCCGCTTCGTAGCGGGCGTTGATCAGCTCGTTGCGCGCCGCCCGGTAGACGCGTTGCGCGTCGAGCACGTCGAGGATGCCGCGCTCGCCGAAGCGATAGGCATGTTCGGCGATCCGCACCGCGTTCTCGGCCTGGCGAACGATGCCGGATTCGAGCGCGGCGACTTGCGCCTGTGCGATCTGGTATTGCTCGTAAGCGACCTCGATGCTGCGGTCGATGGAAAACTCGTAATGCGCAAGCTCGTTGGTGGCGCGGGACAGATTGGCGCGCGCCTCGTCGATCGGGCCGCCGCGCCAATCCCAGATCGGGATCGTGACAACCAGACCGACACGGTTGGTGCTCAGTTCAGGATCGTTTTCCTTGCTGCCGCGAAGCGCCATCCTGGGCAAGCGCTTGCCCCGTTCGTGATCGAGTTCCCTGCCGGCACGCTGGCGCTCGGCGCGGGCGCGCAGCAGGTCCGGGTTCTGTTCGAGGATTTGCTTGCGCAGCACGTCGAGGCTTTCGAGTTCGAGCGGATCCTGCAGCTTGCCGGCCAGAATGAAGTTTTCCGGAAGCGCCGGCCCGACCAGGGCGCGCAGCGAGGCACGGGCCTGATTGACGCGCAGTTCGGCGGTGTAGGCATTCTTCTGGGTATTCAGCATTTCGGCATCGGCCTTGACGAGCTCGAAGCGGGGCGCTTCGCCCGTCTCGACACGCAGGGCAATGCGGTCGCGTATGCCTTCCATCGTCGTCTGGTCTTCCAGCGCCGCCTTGGATTCGGCCTGACGGCGCAGCATGTCGAAGTAACGCAGGCGAATGCGCGCAATGATGTCGGCTTCCTGGCCGCGCCCTTGCGCAGTGGCGGCATCGAGGCCGGCCTCGGCCGCACCGATGCGCGGACTGCGCGTCCAGGGCATGTCCAGCGGCTGCGTCAGCGAATACTGTTCGACGTCGCCGGGCACCCCGCTGGGCTGGCGCGAGCGGCTGCTGCCTTTCAGGTATTCGAGCTCGGGATTGGGGTAGGCCCGGGCGCTTCTGACCGCTGCGGTGGCCGCCTCCACCTGGTTGCGGGCGGCCTGAATGCTACGGCTGGAGACATGCGCCAGCGATTCCAACTGCTGGCGCGTATAGCTCGGCGCTTCGGCCCATGTCGAGGCGGAAGCCAGGAGTGTGATCAGGAAGAGTAATGGTGTGCCGCGCGTACATTGTGGCTTCATGAATTTTTATTCAGAAAAACGCAGACCGTCATCCCGACGGTCGTCCCCGTTAAAGCCGAATCAGACCTTTGCCGATTTTGAAAGTTCCGTGCAAGGTTTTTATTCTTTTGTGCTGCATTGCAGCATATGCGGAAGTGGGGGCGCCACATCTCCTTTGATGTCTTTAAATTATATTTAATTCAATTAGATAATGATTTTACTGTCAGACCACGGCAGATTGCCCAGGCTGATTTTGGGCTTCAGGCCTGAGTTTTTGTGTCAGGTAGAAGTCAGTCTGAACAAATGAGAAGCCGGGGCGCAATGCAGACACGAGGCTTTGCGAAGGGCACGCTGGCAGGCGGGAAGGTGTGCAAGCAAGAAAGGCAGGAGGGGCTGCCGAGCCTGGGATGTGGCCCGCGTGCGTTGTCAGGGGCGTGCGCAAGCGGCACCCCTTGAAGGCGCCGCGGCCTGACGGCGGCCGCGGCGATCTGGATGACTTAGCTGTTTTTCTTCAAGGGACAGCTATTCATGCCCAGGAGCGAATACATGGGGCAAACCGAGAACAGGCCGGTGAGCAAGGGCACCAGGCCCAACCAGCCCCACCAGCCTATGGTGCCGGTGGCCGCCAGTGCGATCAGCACAACGCCCACCAGAATTCGCAGAACACGATCGATACCGCCGACATTGGATTTCATGAGTGACTCCTGTTGGTCATGGAAAAAAGCAGCTTGGCTTACTGCGGCGCGGTGGCGCCAATAATGTTTCAACAACCCGCCCGGTTCCGGCGGAGGCCCATGCACAAGCTGTCCCCCCGGCCGCCGTAGAGTGGCTTCTGTGCGCAGACTCATCGACAGCCATGCCTGCGCCAGATCCCGAGCGCGGAGCGAGGACGCAGGCTTCGATATCATGGCGGCGTCTCCCTTCAGGCGTCAGGGACAGAAAATGTCCTTGAGCGTAGCGATGAGCTTGATCACGTTCGGGTCTTCAATGCGGTAGTACAGAGTTTGAGCTTCGCGCCGGTAGCTGACGAGGCCTTCCTCGCGCATCTTGGCCAGATGCTGGGACAGTGCCGACGGACTCAGAACGATCATTTCGTTGAGTGCGCCCACGGTCATTTCGCCGTTCGCGATCAGCAGGCAAAGGATCAGCAAGCGCTTTGGGTTGCCCACCGCCTGAAGCAGGGCTGCCGCCTCTGCGGCACTGCCTTGCAACAGTTCAAGGTCGGATTTGCGTTGGGTCATGTTTTTTGAAGTTTTTGGCCAGGATTTTAGTTTAGCTATTGCTAATTTAGCAGTAGCTAAATTATTCTGTCAAGCAGGATCGGGCCGCGGCACGACAAGCCCGATTGCCCCCTGTCACTTTCATTCCCGACCGGAAGGAGCTTCGCCATGAGCACGCACTACAAGGAACTTACGCAGGACATTTCGCGCCATCTTGCCCAACTGCACAAGACTCAACCCGACGTCATGAAAGGTTTTGGCGATATGGGCAAGGCTGCCATGACGGGCGGCGTGCTTGATGCCAAGGTGAAGGAGCTGATCGCTCTGGCCGTCGGCGTGGCGGCACGCTGCGATGGCTGCATAGGCTTTCATGCCAAGGCATTGGTCCGCCTTGGCGCCAGCGAGGAGGAAGTGCACGAGGTTCTCGGCGTTGCCATCTACATGGGCGGCGGCCCGGTTGCCATGTATGCAGCCAATGCTGTGGCTGCCTTTCGCGAGTTCAGTACCCCGGCGTCTTCCTGAGTTCGCCTTCGGTCGCGGCAGTCGGAGCGAAAAAAAGCCCGCCGAGGCGGGCTTTGATTCGGGGAGCGGGGCGCTTATTTGTAGACGCCGCAGCCTACGATCATGTCGCCGACGCGACGAATGTAGGAGGTCTTGCTTTCGACTTCCCGGGTTTCGGGATTGAGGAACATGTAGTCCTGCCAGCCGCTGCCGTCGCGCTTGGCGATCTCGATGCGCTCCTGGATGAAGTGCTTGCCATGGGCATCGGTCGCCGAGAACATGTTCTTGCCGATCAGGCTGGGGTTGCCGCCGTGCGCGAGAACGACGCCATCCAGACCGTAGATGAAGATATACAGGTCGCGGATGACATATTCGCCGTGCGGGTCGTTGACCTTGGCGAAGCCGGCCTGGCGGCCGCTCGACTCCAGCAGGGCCGAGGCCTTGTCCACCAGAGACTTGGCATCGTTCGCCGTGCCGCCCGAAAAGGCGCTGATGGCTTGCTTGAGCGCGGCGGCCGTGCGGTCGAGGTGACTGGCTTCCGTGGAGATCTGTTCGAGGCTGGCGCTGTTTTCCTGCGTCATGACCGAGATGCGCTCGACATTGTTGGCGATGTCGGTGCTGGCGACGCTTTGCTCGCTGACGGCGTTGGCGATCTCATGCACCATCTGCACGGCTTCCTGCGCGCCCTGATTGATGTCGTCAAGCGCCGTGCCGGCCTTCTGTGCCAGCGATACGCCTTGCTGCACCTGATCGACGCCGGCCGTCATGCTTTCCACGGCCGAGTGCATATTGTTCTGGATGGTCGAGATCATGTTGCTGATCTCGTTGGTCGCGCCGGAGGTGCGCTCGGCGAGCTTGCGAACCTCGTCGGCCACGACCGCGAAGCCGCGCCCCTGTTCGCCGGCGCGGGCGGCTTCGATGGCGGCGTTGAGTGCGAGCAGATTGGTCTGGTCGGCGATGTCCTTGATGACCTGGACGATGGTGCTGATTTCCTGGGTGCGGCGGCCGAGCTCATTGACCTGTTCCGACGAGGTCTTGAACGATTCGGCGATGCGCGTCATCTCGGAGGAGGCTTCGCGCACGACGCTGGCGCCTTCATCGGAGAGCTGGGAGGCCTTGCGCGAAACGGACTCGGTGTCGGCGGCCTGGGTGGCGACGAGATTGATGCTGGTTGTTACCTGTTCCACGGCTGCCGCCACGCTGGCTGCAGCGTCGCTCTGCTTCTGCGAGCTTTGCGCGATCTGGCTGGTTTGGGTCGACAGTTTCGCAACGGCATCGGAGACCGAATTGGCCTGGCCCGATACGTCGGCGATCATGCGCTTGATGGCCTTGGCCATACCGTTGAAGGCGCCGGCGGTGGCGCCGAACTCGTCCCGGGTCTGGAGCTGGGCGCGTGCCGAGAGATCGCCCTTGGCAAAACGGGCGATTGCCGTGCCCAGAATCCGGGTGCTGTTCATCAGCGAGAGATAGAAGGCGATGAAAAGGTAGGCGCCGGTAGCCGCAATGAACATGCAGATCCAGAGCGTGTAGCCGGCCCAGTCAGGCAGGTGAATTTCGCCTGTCCAATTGACATAGGCGATGGAGGCGAGCGCTGCAAAGGGGAAACCCAGCAATATCGTCAAAAACAGAAACTTTTGGCCCAGACTGAGGGCATCCAGAAACTGACGGGCGGGTTTGAACAAGACTTCCATATGGCTCTCCATCCTCTCAGAGACGCACCGGCGGGTAATTGTTGGAAAGAGCCGGGCGGCGGTTCTTTGATTGTGCCCCTCAGCAGGCCGACAGGCCCGCCGATTAGATGCACTTATTACTGCGCTTTTTCATTTTAACGGGCAAGCTAGTTCGCTTGCCCGAATTTATGAAAAAAATGAACCGCCACTGTTGCCTTAATGGAGGCTTATACAGAAACCGTATCAGCCAATTCGCGGAATTCTGAAATCTGGTCGAAGTTCATATAACGGTAAATATCACCCGCTTTCTCATTAACGATATTGACCTGAGTCAGATATTCCTCCTTGGTCGGGATGCGGCCAAGCAAAGCGCAGACGGCCGCCAACTCCGCCGAAGCCAGATAGACGCGGGTATCGATGCCGAGACGGTTGGGGAAGTTGCGCGTCGAGGTCGACACGGCCGTGCTGCCCTTCTTGATCTGCGCCTGGTTGCCCATGCACAGCGAGCACCCCGGCATTTCCATGCGCGCGCCCGACTTGCCGAGCACCGAGTAGTAGCCTTCCTCGTTGAGGATCATGGCGTCCATCTTGGTCGGTGGCGCGATCCACAGACGGGTCGGGATGTCGCTCTTGCCGTCCAGCACCTTGCCGGCGGCGCGGAAGTGGCCGATGTTCGTCATGCAGGAGCCGATGAAGACTTCATCGATCTTGTCGCCGGTGACGTCGGACAGGGTCTTGATGTCGTCGGGATCATTCGGGCAGGCAAGCAGCGGTTCGTGGATATCGGCGAGGTCGATCTCGATGACGGCCGCGTACTCGGCATCCTTGTCGGCTGCCAGCAGTTCCGGTTTGGCGATCCAGCTCTGCATGGCCTGGATGCGCCGGGTGAGGGTGCGCTTGTCTTCGTAGCCTTCCGCAATCATCCACTTCATCAGCGTGATGTTCGAGTTCAGGTACTCGATGATGGGTTCCTTGTCGAGCTTGACCGTGCAGCCGGCAGCCGAGCGTTCGGCCGAGGCGTCGGAGAACTCGAAGGCCTGTTCGATCTTCAACTTCGGCAGGCCTTCGATTTCGAGGATGCGGCCGGAGAAGATGTTCTTCTTGCCCTTCTTCTCGACGGTCAGGAGGCCCTGCTTGATTGCGTAGTAGGGAATGGCATTGACCAGGTCGCGCAGCGTCACGCCCGGTTGCATTTCGCCCTTGAAACGCACCAGCACGGATTCCGGCATGTCCAGCGGCATCACGCCGGTGGCCGCGGCAAAGGCCACCAGGCCCGACCCGGCCGGGAAGGAAATGCCGATCGGGAAGCGCGTATGCGAGTCGCCGCCGGTGCCGACGGTATCCGGCAGCAGGAAGCGATTCAACCACGAGTGGATGATGCCGTCGCCCGGGCGCAGCGAGATGCCGCCACGCGCCGTCATGAAGGAAGGCAGGGTGCGGTGAGTCTTGATGTCCACCAGCTTCGGATAGGCAGCGGTGTGGCAGAAGGACTGCATCACCAGGTCGGCCGAGAAACCGAGGCAGGCGAGGTCCTTGAGCTCGTCGCGCGTCATCGGGCCGGTCGTATCCTGTGAACCGACCGAAGCCATGCGCGGCTCGCAATACGTACCCGGACGGATGCCCTGGCCTTCCGGCAGGCCGCAAGCGCGGCCGACCATCTTCTGCGCGAGGGTAAAGCCCTTGCCGGTGTCGACCGGCGCCTTGGGCAGGCGGAACTGGGTCGAGGCGGGCAGGCCGAGGAATTCACGCGCCTTGGTGGTAAGGCCGCGGCCGATGATCAGGTTGATGCGGCCGCCGGCACGCACCTCGTCGAGCAGCACTTCGGACTTGTAGCTGAAGCTTGAGATCACTTCACCATTTTTCTCGACCTTCCCGGCGAAGGGATAGATGTCGATGACGTCGCCCATATTGATATTGGCGACATCACATTCGATCGGCAGGGCGCCGGCGTCTTCCTGAGTATTGAAGAAGATCGGAGCGATCTTGCCGCCCAGGCAGAAGCCGCCGAAGCGCTTGTTCGGCACGAAGGGAATGTCCTCGCCTGTCCACCACAGCACGGAGTTGGTGGCCGACTTGCGCGATGAGCCGGTGCCGACCACGTCGCCGACATACGCGATGGGGTGGCCCTTGGCCTTGAGTTCCTGAATGAACTTCATCGGGCCGACTTCACCCGGTTTATCCGGGTTGATGCCTTCGCGCGGATTCTTCAGCATGGCCAGCGCGTGCAGCGGAATGTCCGGGCGGCTCCAGGCGTCGGGCGCGGGCGAGAGGTCGTCGGTATTGGTTTCGCCGCTGACCTTGAATACGGTCACGGTGATTTTTTCGGGGAGTTGCGGTTTGCTGGTGAACCACTCGGCATCGGCCCATGATTGCATCACGGCCTTGGCATTGGCGCTGCCGCCCTTGGCGAGTTCGGCCACATCGTGAAAATAGTCGAACATCAGCAGCGTGTGCTTGAGGCCGTGTGCCGCAGCCGCGCCGACCCCGGCATCGTCGAGCACATCGATCAGCGGCTTGACGTTGTAGCCGCCCAGCATGGTGCCCAGCAGTTCGGTCGCCAGCTTGCGCGAGATCAGCGCGTTCTTCTCTTCGCCCCGGGCGATGGCGGCGAGGAACTTGGCCTTGAGTTCGGCGGCATCGTCCACGCCGGCCGGTACGCGATGGGTGATCAGCTCGACCAGTTCTTTGCCGTCGTTGCCGGCGGGATTCTTCAGCAGTTCGATCAGGGCGGCAGTCTGCTGCTTGGTCAGCGGCAGCGGCGGAATGCCGAGTGCGGCGCGTTCGGCGACATGTTGGCGATAGGCTTCGAGCATTTTGAACTCCTAGGGTAATTCCGGACGGTTATGTATTTTATTCGGCGAAGAAACGCCGGCGCGCTGCTTCGGGCAGATCGACGCCCGTGGCATGGGCGCGCTGCAGCAGTTCCCAGTAGTAGCGGTAAGAGGCGCGGTCGTGCAGCTTGCCGGCATGCTGGATCGGACCCCAGTCGGCATCCTGGGCGGCGCAGATGATTTCGCTGGCCATCTCGACTTCAGAATAGTCGGGTTGCATGGCCTCGACGATGGGGCGGATCTGATTGGGGTGGATGCTCCACATGCGCAGATAGCCGAATTCGCGCCGGGCGCGCTCGGCATCGTCGCCGACGACCTGCGTCTCGCGGATCTCGGTGGTGACGTTGTGCGAGGGCACGACATTGTTGGCGAGCGCGGCCGCCGAAATTTCGGTCTTGGCACGCATCATCAGGGGATGCGTGAACTGGCCCGGCGAGATCATCGCGCTGCCGGGTACGGCGCCGTGATGGCTGCTGACGAAGTCCATGATGCCGAAATCTATGCTTTCCACATGAGGCAGGGCGGCAATCTCCCAGGCGTCGCGCAGGGCGCCATGCGTCTCGATCAACACATGGACAGGAATCTCGCGCGTGACGCCGTAGCGTGCGCGGGTGGCATCGATGATGCCGATCTGGGTCAGCACATCGGCCGCGCGCTCCGCCTTGGGCAGCACGATATAGGCAATCCGCTCGCCGGCGCGGCCGATCAGGATGTCGAGGTCCTGACGCCAGTGCGGATGGGTGAGGTCGTGAATGCGCACGCCGACACGATTGAATTTGTTGGCGTCGGAGTTGATGAAGCCGGCCACCATTTCGGCGTGCTGTTGCTCTTGCCCTGTTGCTGCGCCGTCTTCGCAGTCGCAGGTAAGGTCAAACAACGCTCGCCCTGCAGGGCTCATTTCGGCCTGCAGGGCGAGCGCCTTGGTGATCAGCTTGCTGCTGCCGGCGTAATGTTCGCAGGCGGGAATGACGGGAAAGCGTTTGCTGCCTTCGCTGTAAAGGACTTCATTGGGATGCGGTTTGCTCATTGCTCAATTGCGATCAGCCCAGCAAGTGCTTGATGCTGTTCTTTTCCTCCAGTAATTCCCGTGCTTCGATGTCCAGTTTTTCGCGGCTGTAAGCGTCGATTTCCAGTCCCGGCACGATCTTCCAGCGACCGTTCTCGGTGGTGACCGGCATACCGTAGATCAAGCCTGCCGGAATGCCGTAGGAGCCGTCGGAGCAGACCCCCATGGTGATCCAGCGGCCCTTGCTGCCCAGCAGCCAGTCCTGAATGTGGAAGATGGCGGCATTGGCGGCCGAAGCGGCAGACGACAGGCCGCGCGCCTCGATGACGGCGGCGCCGCGCTTGCCGATCGCCGGGATGTAGCGGTCGTGATACCAGTCCTCGTTGATCATGCCGATCACAGGTTCGCCATCCACAGTAGCGTAGCGCAGGTCGGCATACATCGTGGGCGAATGATTGCCCCACACAAACACCTTGTCGATCGATGCGACCGGCTTGCCGAGATGCAGCGCCAGTTGCGCGAGGGCGCGATTATGATCCAGACGCAGCATGGCCGTAAAGTTTTCCCGCGGCAGGTCGGGCGCCGCGTTCATTGCGATCAGGGCGTTGGTATTGGCCGGGTTGCCGACCACCAGGACCTTCACGTTGCGCGAGGCGACGGCGTTGAGCGCCTTGCCCTGGCCCGTGAAGATGGCGCCGTTGGCTTCGAGCAGATCCTTGCGCTCCATGCCCTTGCTGCGAGGCCTAGCGCCGACCAGGATGGCGATGTCGGCATCCTTGAACGCAACCAGGGGATCGTCGGTCTGAACGATGCCTTCCAGCAGCGGAAAGGCCCCGTCTTCCAGCTCCATGACCACGCCGCCCAGGGCGGGCAGCGATGGCGTGGCCTCCAGCAACTGCAGGACGACCGGCTGGTCCGAACCCAGCATGTCGCCGCTGGCGATACGGAACAGAAGCGCATAGCCAATCTGGCCTGCTGCGCCGGTGACGGCAACGCGAATCGGGGCTTTGCTCATGTTCTGTCTCCTGCGGGCTGGGTGAGAGGGAACGTCGGTATTTTAGGTTGCGCGTATGACGTGCGCTTGAAAGCATTGTAGAAGATATCCTGAATTCCGTAAATAAATATCTTATGTCTTATATAAGACATTAGCTTATGGACGCGCTTGAGCTTTTGTGTTTTACTCAAGTCATGACCGGCTCACCGACTTTCAGCCCGCTGTACCGCCAGATCAAGGCGCTGCTTGTGCAGGCGCTTGATCGGGGGGAGTGGCGCCCGGGTACCGCGATCCCCAGCGAGGCCGAGCTTGCCACGCGTTTCAGCGTCAGCCAGGGGACGGTGCGCAAGGCGATCGATGAGCTGGCCGCCGACCGGATGCTGATCCGGCGTCAGGGCAAGGGCACATTCGTTGCGACGCACAATGACCCGCGCGAATATTTCCGTTTCCTCCGTCTGGTACCGAATAACGGCGAAGTCGTGCCGGCCAGGAGCGTACCGCTCGAATGCTGGCACGCCAAGGCCGGCCCCGAACCCGCGCGCATGCTGGACTTGCCGCACGGCGCGCCTCTGATTGTGGTGCGGCGCGTGCTGCAGTTCAATGGCCGCAATGTCGTCGGCGATGAGATCTATTTGCCGGAGGAACAGTTCCGCGGCCTCGACATGGCCATGCTGAAAGCGCACGACGGATCGCTCTACAGCCTGTTCGAGGCGCGTTTCGGTGTGCACATGATTCGCGCCCAGGAGCGCGTTCGCGCCGTGGTGGCGGACCGCGAAGGTGCGGCCTTGCTTGGTGTCGAGGAGGGCAGTCCGCTGTTGTCGGTGGAGCGCATCAGCTATACCTACGGCGACAGGCCGATGGAATGGCGGCGCGGCCTGTATTCCACGGCCGAGCATTCCTATCTCAATGAATTGAATTAGCGGGTTGAACTGAAATGCACACGCGCATGATCGTCCTCAATCGCTCGCGCAATTTTGCGCCCTATAATGGACAAAATATTGTGCAACGCAGCAATGTGGCGATTGCATTGTGCGCATGCATGCAGACAGGGGGAGCGTATGGCCGCATCGCGTAGCAATCAGCCGATCAGCCGGTCTCGGCCCAAATTCCTGAATCTCGTTGCAATCCGCTTGCCGCTGGCCGGCTTTGTCTCGATCCTGCATCGGGTTAGCGGTTTCGTATTGTTCCTGGCGCTGCCGGCGCTGATCGGCCTGTTTGCGCTGTCGCTCGAATCGCCTGCGGGTTTCACGCGGGCCGGCTTGCTGATCCGTCAGCCCATGATCGGCATTCCGCTGTTTGGTCTGACCTGGGCCTATTTTCATCACTTCTGCGCCGGTATCCGCTTTCTTCTGCTTGATATGCATATCGGGCTGGATAAGGACGGTGCGCGCAGGTCCGCCGCCGCTGTGCTGGCGGTCAGCTTGAGCCTGACCTTGCTGCTGGCGCTCAAAGTGCTGGAGGTATTCTGAGATGCGTACCACGACTGGCGCCCATTATGGTTTGCGCGACTGGATCTTCCAGCGCATCACGGCCGTGGTCATGGCCGTGTACACGATCGTCGTCGCGGTCGGGCTGTTCTTCGGCATTCATGACACGTCCGAGCGCTGGCATGCCTTTTTTGCCTTCGGCCCGGTCAAGTTCCTGACTTTTCTTTTTGCGTTGTGCCTCTGCTACCACGCATGGATTGGCATACGTGACATCTGGATGGATTACGTCAAGCCTGTCTGGGTTCGACTCACGCTCCATTCGCTGACCCTGTTGGCGCTGCTCGGCTATGCTGGCTGGTGCCTTGAAATTCTCTGGAGACTTTGAGCATGTCGGCATCCATATCGGTGCGCAAATTCGATGCGGTGATCGTCGGTGCCGGCGGCGCGGGGCTGCGGGCAGCCATTCAGCTTTCCGAAGCAGGTCTGCGCACGGCCGTGATCTCCAAGGTCTTCCCGACCCGTTCGCATACTGTTGCGGCGCAGGGCGGCGTGGCGGCGTCGCTCGGGAATTCGGAAGAGGACCACTGGCACTGGCACATGTACGACACCGTCAAGGGTTCCGATTGGCTCGGCGACCAGGACGCGATCGAGTTCATGTGTCGCAAGGCCAACGAGGTGGTCATCGAGCTCGAACATTACGGCATGCCGTTCGACCGGCTCGACAACGGCCGCATCTATCAGCGCCCCTTCGGAGGGCACATGTCCAACTTCGGCGAAAAGCCGGTGGCGCGTTCCTGTGCCGCGGCCGACCGTACCGGCCACGCCATGCTGCATGCGCTCTACCAGCGTAATCTCAAGGTCAACACGCACTTCTTCACCGAGTGGATGGCGCTCGATCTGATCCGTGACGACGACGGCGATGTGCTCGGCGTGACGGCGCTGGAAATGGAAACCGGCGAGGTCGTCGCCTTCCATGCGCGCGCCACCATCTTCGCTACCGGCGGCGCAGGGCGCATCTATCATTCCTCGACCAATGCCTTCATCAATACCGGCGACGGCCTGGGCATGGCGGCGCGCGCCGGCATTCCGCTTGAGGACATGGAGTTCTGGCAATTCCATCCGACCGGCGTAGCTGGCGCCGGCGTGCTGATCACCGAAGGCGTGCGCGGCGAGGGCGGCATCCTGCGCAATGCCCAGGGCGAGCGCTTCATGGAGCGCTATGCGCCCAATGCCAAGGACCTGGCTTCGCGCGATGTCGTTTCGCGCGCCATGGTGACCGAGATCAACGAAGGGCGCGGCTGCGGGCCGAACAAGGATTTCGTCCTGCTCGACATCACCCATCTCAAGCCCGAGACCATCATGAAACGCCTGCCGGGCATACGCGAGATTTCGATCCGCTTTGCCGGCGTCGATCCGATTCGCGCGCCGATTCCGGTGGTGCCGACCTGTCACTTCCAGATGGGCGGCATTCCGATCAATTACCGCGGTCAGGTCGTCGCGCCGCGTGGCGGCAATCCGGATGCAGTTGTGAATGGTTTCTATGCGGCGGGTGAGTGTTCCTGCTCCTCGGTGCATGGCGCCAATCGCCTTGGCACAAATTCGCTGCTGGAGTTGCTCGTGTTCGGCAAGTCGGCCGGCGAAACCGCGATCAACGACTTGCGCATGGGCCGCCGCGAGCACAAGCCCTTGCCCCAGGCCTCGATCGACAGGACGCTGGCGCGCCTCGACCGTCTGGAAAACCAGACGGACGGCACCAACGTACACGAGACGCGGCTGGCACTGCAGCGCGTTATGCAAAAGCATGCCGGCGTGTTCCGCTTCAAGGCTCTGCTTGATGAGGGCGTGCATCAGATCATGGAGGTGGCCGAACTTGTCAAGCGCACCGAGATCAAGGACAAGTCGCGCGTGTTCAACACGGCGCGCATCGAGGCGCTGGAGCTCGACAACCTGATCGAAGTGGCCAAGGCCACCATGGTCGGCGCGGCGGCGCGCAAGGAGTCGCGCGGATCGCACGTGCGGGACGATGCGCCGGATACGCCCGAGCATCCGGACGGCCGCAATGACGTCGACTGGCTCAAGCACACGCTCTGGTATTCCGAGGACAACCGGCTCGACTACAAGCCGGTGCACATGGACCCGCTGACGGTGGATTCGATTCCGCCGAAGAAGCGGTCGTACTGAGGAGCGCACAATGGAAAGCAGAACCGTCCAGTTCCGTATCTATCGCTACGATCCCGACAAGGACGCCAAGCCCTGGATGCAGGATATCTCTCTCGAGCTTGAAGAAACCGACCACAAGCTGCTCGACGCCATCGTCAAGCTCAAGGCCAAGGATGACGGCATCGCCTTCCGCCGCTCCTGCCGCGAAGGCGTGTGCGGCTCGGATGCGATGAACATCAACGGCAAGAACGGCCTGGCCTGCCTGACCGACATTGAAAGCCTCAAGCAGCCCATCGTGCTGCGTCCGCTGCCGGGGTTGCCGGTGATTCGCGACCTGATCGTGGACATGACGCAGTTCTTCGCCCAGTACCATTCGATCAAGCCCTATCTGGTCAACTACGATCCGTTGCCGGAGCGCGAGCGCCTGCAGTCACCGGAGGACAGGGACGAGCTCGATGGTCTGTATGAATGCATCCTGTGCGCCTGCTGCTCGACTGCCTGCCCCTCGTTCTGGTGGAATCCGGACAAGTTCGTCGGCCCGGCCGGCCTGCTGGCGGCCTATCGCTTCCTCGCCGACACGCGCGACCAGGCGACCAGCGAGCGTCTCGACAATCTTGACGATCCGTACCGGCTGTTCCGCTGCCACAGCATCATGAATTGCGTCGATGCCTGCCCCAAGGGTCTGAATCCGACCAAGGCGATCGGCAAGATCAAGGACATGATGATGCGGCGTGCGGTGTGATCGCGATGACCGATCAGGAACGCATACGCGACGACAGGCTGCGCTGGCATTGCCGCCGTGCCTTGCTGGAGCTTGACATTGTGCTGTCGCGTTTCTGGGCGGAACAGGCGGGCCGGGCCCTGTCGGAGAGCGATGCGCGCAGCATGGAGAAACTGCTGGCGCTGGAGGACCATCCGCTGTGGGATTTGGTCTGTGGACGCGGCGAGGCGCAGGGGATGAGCGAGGGCGATACGAGGTTTCTTGAGCGCTTGCGCATGCTGTGAACGGCATATGACGAATGCGTGTCGGTGCGAAGTTGCGGCGCGCGGCCTGTTAGAATCGAACGCTTCACTCCAGCGTCTACGTCAGGCCTGGAATAAGAATTGAATCAGACGGAAAGGAAGCAGACATGACTAGCAACCGTAACACTACGCTGACGCTGGACGGGAAGACCTACGAGTTCCCGGTCATGACGGGTACGCATGGCAGCGATGTCATCGACATCCGCACCCTCGGCAGCAAGGCTGGCGTGTATACCTACGATTCGGGCTTTCTGTCTACGGCGAGCTGCCTGTCCAGGATCACCTATATCGACGGCGACAAGGGCGAGCTGCTCTATCGCGGCTATCCGATCGAGCAACTGGCGGAGAAGTGCAACTTTCTTGAAGTCGCCTATCTTCTGAAGAACGGCGAACTGCCGAATGCAGAAGAGAAAGTCGGATTCGAAAATACCATCAAGTCTCACACGATGGTGCATGAGCAGATCAACCGCTTCTACCAGGGCTTCCGCCGCGACGCGCATCCCATGGCCGTCATGGTCGGCGTGGTCGGCGCGCTGTCCGCCTTCTATCACGAGGCGATGGACAACTCGGATGCCGAACACCGCAGCATCAACTTCAATCGCATCGTCGCCAAGATGCCGACCATCGTGGCCATGGCCTACAAGTACAACACCGGCCAGCCTTTCATGTATCCGCGCAACGATCTCGACTACACCGCGAACTTCATGCACATGATGTTCGGTACCCCGTGTGAGACCTACAAGCCGAATCCGGTGCTGGTTCATGCGCTCGACACCATCTTCACGCTGCATGCCGATCACGAGCAGAACGCGTCGACCTCGACCGTGCGTCTGGCGGGCTCCTCCGGCGCCAATCCTTTCGCCTGTATTTCAGCCGGCATCGCCTGTCTGTGGGGCCCGGCGCATGGCGGCGCCAACGAAGCCTGCCTCAATATGCTGGAGCAGATCGGCAGTGTCGATCATGTGGGCGAATACATCAAGCGCGCCAAGGACAAGAACGATCCGTTCCGCCTCATGGGCTTCGGTCACCGCGTCTACAAGAATTTTGATCCGCGCGCCAAGCTGATGAGCAAGGTCTGCGCCGATGTGCTGAATGAGCTCGGCTTGGGCAACGACCCGCTGTTCAAGCTGGCGCGCGAGCTGGAGCGGATTGCGCTCGAGGACGAATATTTCGTCGATCGCAAGCTCTACCCGAATGTCGATTTCTACTCCGGCATCGTCCAGCGCGCGCTGGGCATCCCGACCTCGATGTTCACCTGCATCTTCTCGCTCGCTCGCACCGTGGGTTGGATGACGCAATGGGAAGAGATGCTGACCGATCCTGAATACAAGATCGGCCGCCCGCGCCAGCTGTATATCGGCGCTGCCCGTCGGGACGTGCCGGATGTGAGGTAACACGCAAGGGGCGATCGATCGCCCCTTGTCGTTTGGCGCCGCATCGGCGCCAATGCAGTGCTCGTAGTGCGGTTCTGGAAATGGGGAGATCGTCATGCTGCAAATGCTTTCCAACTCCTACCTCTTCGGCGCCAATGCGCCATTTATCGAAGAGCTGTATGAGGCCTATCTTGTCAATCCGACCTCGGTCGATCCCGCCTGGCGGGATTATTTCGACAAGCTCGCCAGCCTGCCGGGTGCAGGCAGCTACACCGGCCCGGACGTACCGCATGCGCCCATCGTCGCGTCCTTCGCTCAGCGCGCCCGCGAAGGCGAGCTGACAAGGCAGCAACGCCCCGCCGTTGCCGAAGACGGCAAGCAGCATGGCGTCTTCCGTCTTGTGTCGGCCTATCGCTTTCTCGGTAATCGCTGGGCGCAGATCGACCCGCTGAAGCGCGCCGAACGGCCGAACATCGCCGAGCTCGAACCTGCTTTCTACGGATTCACCGAGGCCGATCTCAGCCATAACTTCAGCGCAGGCTCGTTCTCCGGCGTGCCCGAGAACGCCACGTTGCGCGAAATCATCGACGGCCTGCGCCAGACTTATTGCGGCAGCATCGGCCTGGAATACATGTACATCTCGGATGTGACGCAGAAGCGCTGGCTGCAGGCGCGCTTCGAGCCGATACGCTCCACGCCGAGCTATGCGCCCGACCGCAAACGCCATTTCCTCGAGCGCCTGACCGCAGCGGAAACGCTGGAGCGCTACCTGCACACCAAATACGTCGGCCAGAAACGCTTTTCGCTCGAAGGCAGCGAGGCCACCATCCTCGCGCTCGACGAGCTGATCCAGACCGCCGGCAAGCTCGGCGTCCAGGAAATCGTCGTCGGCATGGCCCACCGCGGCCGCCTCAATGTGCTGGTCAACACCCTGGGCAAGTCGCCCAAGGAGCTGTTCTCGGAGTTCGAAGGCAAGCATGCCGAGGAGCTGACCTCGGGCGATGTGAAGTACCACATGGGTTTCTCGTCGAATATCGCCACCGTCGGCGGCCCGGTGCATCTGTCGCTGGCTTTCAATCCTTCGCATCTGGAAATCGTCAACCCGGTCGTGGAGGGCTCGGTCTATGCGCGCCAGCGCCGTCGCGGCGACAAGGGCGGCGATCATGTGCTGCCCATCCTGCTGCACGGCGATGCCGCCGTGGCGGGGCAGGGCGTGAATCAGGAAACGCTCAACTTCTCCAAGACGCGCGGCTACGGCGTCGGTGGCACGGTGCACATCATCGTGAACAACCAGATTGGTTTCACGACCTCCGATCCGCGCGACTACCGTTCCTCGACCTACTGCACCGACATCTTCAAGATGATCGAGGCGCCGATCTTTCATGTGAACGGCGATGACCCCGAAGCGGTAGCCTACGTCACGCAGGTGGCGATGGAGTTCCGCCAGGAGTTCAATACCGACGTCGTCATCGATCTCGTCTGTTTCCGCAAGCTCGGCCACAACGAGCAGGACGAGCCGATGGTGACGCAGCCCCTGATGTACAAGCGCATCCAGGCGCATCCGGGCACACGCCAGCTCTATGCCGACAAGCTCGTTGCGCAGGGCGTCTGCGCCGAAGGCGAACCCGACCAGTTCATCAAGGATTATCGCGCTGCGATGGATCGCGGCGAGTTGTTGTACAACCCGGTGCTGACCAATCATCCGGTAACGCTGGCGATCGACTGGACGCCCTTCATCGGACAGAAGTATTCGGACGAGTGCAAGACCGCCGTTCCCGTTCCCGAGTTGCAGCGCATGGCGCACGCGCTGACCGCGATTCCCGACGACTTTACGCTGCATCCGCGCGTGCAGAAGGTGATCGACGACCGTCGCCTGATGGGCGAGGGCAAACTGCCGCTCGACTGGGGCATGGGCGAGAACCTCGCCTACGCCACCATGCTGATGCAGGGCTACGGCGTGCGCCTGTCGGGCGAGGACGTCGGGCGCGGCACCTTCTTCCATCGTCATGCAACGCTGCACGACCAGAGCCGCGAGAAATGGGATACCGGCAGCTATCTCCCGCTGCAGAACATCGATGCCAAGCAGGCGCCTTTCATCGTCATCGACTCGGTACTCTCCGAAGAGGCGGTGCTGGCTTTCGAGTACGGCTATTCGACCGCCTCGCCGAACGAGCTGACCGTCTGGGAAGCGCAGTTCGGCGATTTCGCCAACGGCGCCCAGGTTGTCGTCGATCAGTTCATTTCCTCCGGCGAGGCGAAATGGGGACGCCTGTCCGGCCTCACGCTGATGCTGCCGCATGGCTACGAAGGGCAGGGTCCCGAGCATTCGTCGGCGCGTATCGAGCGCTACATGAGTTTGTGCGCCGAAATGAACTGGCAGGTCTGCGTGCCGTCGACGCCGGCGCAGATCTTCCATCTGCTGCGTCGCCAGATGCTCAGGAAGCTCAGGAAGCCGCTCGTCATCATCACGCCCAAGTCGCTGCTGCGTCACAAGGATGCGGTATCCAGCCTGGACGATCTGGCCAACGGCCAATTCCGCACGGTGATCGGCGAAACCGACACGTTGGACGCCGGCAAGGTGACGCGCATCGTGTTCTGCTCCGGCAAGATCTACTACGAACTGCTGGCGCATCGCCGTGAGCAGAAGATCGAGAACACCGCGATTCTGCGCATCGAACAGCTCTATCCCTTCCCCAACGACGTGATCCAGGCCGAGCTCATGAAGTGGCCGAACGCCACGGAAATCGTTTGGTGCCAGGAAGAGCCGCGCAACCAAGGCGCCTGGTATTGGTTGGCATCGCGCTATCACATCGCCCGTACGGTCACGAGCGGGCAGGAACTGTTCCTCGTCGCGCGGCCAGCCTCGGCTTCGCCCGCGGTCGGCTATTACGCCAAGCATCATGCCCAACAGAAAGCGGTGATCGAAGGAGCTTTCGGTCCGCTTGAACGTCACGCCTGAACGGTTTACGGAGAAAAACATGCTGATCGAAGTGAAAGTGCCGCAGTTGTCCGAATCGGTGGCGGAGGCCACGCTGGTGAATTGGCACAAGCAGCCGGGCGATGCGGTTGCGCGTGACGAGAATCTCATCGATATCGAGACCGACAAGGTCGTGCTGGAGCTGCCGGCGCCCGGCGACGGGGTCTTGGTCAAGGTGCTCAAGGAGAATGGGGCGACGGTGACCTCGGGCGAGGTGATCGCGCATCTGGATACGGAGGCTAAGAGCGCGGCAACGCCGGCCAAGGCTGCCGCTAAGGAGGACAAGGCCGCCAAGGCGGCGCCTGCTGCTGCGCCCGCTGCACAGCTCAAGTCTGCGGCGGCGCCGACCGTCATGCCGGCGGCGCGAAAAATGCTCGCCGAGTCCGGCGTCGATCCCGCGCAGGTCGAGGGCAGCGGGCGCGGTGGTCGCATCACCAAGGCGGATGTCCTGAACATGACGAAGCCGGCGCAGGCGGTGCCCGCCGCGGTATCGGTCACCAGCCCGGCCGCCGCGCCGCGTCCGGTGCTGCAGCAACCGCCGGCGCTGAACGTCGAGTCCGTGCTGGCGGGGCGGCCCGAGCAGCGTGTGCCCATGTCGCGCCTGCGCGCACGCGTGGCCGAGCGTCTGCTCCAGTCGCAGCAGCAAAGCGCCATCCTGACCACCTTCAACGAGGTGAACATGGGGCCGGTCATGGAACTGCGCGCCCGATATCGCGAAAAATTCGAGAAGGAACACGGCGTCAAGCTGGGCTTCATGTCCTTCTTTGTGAAGGCCGTGGTCGCGGCGCTGAAGAAGTATCCGGTCATCAATGCCTCGGTGGACGGCAACGACATCGTCTATCACGGCTATTTCGACATCGGCATTGCCGTCGGCAGCCCGCGCGGCCTAGTTGTGCCCATCCTGCGCGATGCCGACCAGATGAGCCTGGCCCAGATCGAGAAGAAGATCGCCGAGTTCGGCAAGAAGGCCATGGACGGCAAGCTGTCCATGGAAGAGCTGACCGGCGGCACCTTCTCCATCTCCAACGGCGGCGTATTCGGCTCCATGCTGTCTACGCCC
This sequence comes from Rhodocyclaceae bacterium, assembly GCA_028869135.1. Taxonomy (GTDB): domain Bacteria; phylum Pseudomonadota; class Gammaproteobacteria; order Burkholderiales; family Rhodocyclaceae. Next base: position 14,846 of record JAGWTC010000012.1, on the reverse strand, counting down.
ATCATCAATCCGCCGCAATCGGCGATTCTGGGCATCCACGCGACCAAGGACAGGCCCGTGGTCGAAAACGGCCAGATCGTGATCCGCCCGATCAATTATCTGGCGCTGTCCTATGACCATCGCATCATCGATGGCCGTGAAGCGGTGCTGGGCCTGGTGACGATCAAGGAAGCGCTGGAGGATCCGGCCCGCCTGTTGCTGGATCTTTGAGAAGGCCGGAAACGAACCACAAAGACACCAGGCCGCACACAGAAAATGCCTTTCCCGCATTGGGTGTTCTTCGCGATCTTTGTGTTTTCGCGCTGAAAATTTTGAGGGGTTCCCCATGAAAGAATTTGACGTCGTTGTCGTCGGCGCAGGGCCCGCCGGTTATGTGGCCGCGATCCGCGCCGCACAGTTGGGCTTGAAGTCCGCCTGTATCGAATCGGAGTCGTATGCCGATCCCAAGGGCCAGATTCGCCTCGGCGGCACTTGCCTCAACGTCGGCTGCATTCCGTCCAAGGCGCTGCTGCAATCTTCCGAGCTGTTCGCGCAGGCGAACCATTCCTTCCAGATGCATGGCATCGGTGTGGACGGCGTGCGCATGGACGTCGCCACCATGTTGCGCCGCAAGGAGAACATCGTCACGCAGTTGACCAGCGGCATACGCGGGCTGTTCAAGAAGAACAAGGTTGCCCTGCTGTCGGGACACGGCCGTTTCGTCGGTCGCGAGGGCGACAAATGGATGGTGGAGGTTGTCGGCACTGACGGCGAAGAGCTGGTCGCCGCCACCCATGTCGTGGTCGCGACGGGCTCCTGCGCGCGGCATCTGGATGGTGTGCCGGTCGACAATCGCATCGTTTGCGACAATGTCGGCGCGCTCAGTTTCGAGAGTGTGCCCAAGCGCCTCGGCATCATCGGCGCCGGCGTCATCGGCCTGGAGCTTGGTTCGGTCTGGAAGCGCCTCGGTGCGGAAGTGACGATACTCGAAATGGCGCCGGACTTCCTCGCCGCCGCCGATCAGGCGATTGCCAAGGAAGCCTGGAAAACATTTACCGCGGGGCAGGGGCTGGATATCCGGCTCGGTGTGAAGATCGGCGCCGTGGCAGTGACCGAAAACGGTGTGAGCATCGAGTACGACAGCGCCGAAGAAAGCCAGACGCTGGAGATCGACCGGCTGATTGTGTCCGTCGGGCGCGTGCCGAATACGGCCGGCCTGGGAACGGACGCCGTCGGACTGCAACTCGACGAGCGCGGCCGTATCGAAGTGGACGAACATTGTCGTACCAACCTTGAAAACGTCTGGGCGGTCGGCGACGTCGTGCGCGGCCCGATGCTGGCGCACAAGGGCATGGAGGAAGGCGTCATGGTCGCCGAGCTGATGGCGGGGCAGGCCGGGCATATCGACATGAACACCATTCCCTGGGTCATCTACACGCATCCTGAAATCGCCTGGGTCGGCAAGACCGAGCAGCAGTTGAAGAACGAAGGCGTGGAATACCGCGTCGGACAGATTCCCTTCGCCGCCAACGGTCGCGCGCTGGGGCAGGGCGATACCACCGGCTTCGTCAAGATGCTGGCGTGCGCCAAGACCGACCGCATTCTCGGCATGCATGTATTCGGCAACAATGCCTCTGAGCTGATTGCCGAAGCCGTTGTCGCCATGGAGTTCGGCGCCTCGTCCGAGGACATCGCCCGCATCTGCCACGCGCATCCGACCCTGTCGGAAGCCGTGCATGAAGCAGCGCTGGCCATCGACAAGCGGGCGCTGCATTTTTAACGGCGACGAAGCAAGCCACCGGTTACCAAGGGCACCGAGTCTCACCAGGGAAACCGTAAGCGGCGATGAGGATTGTGCTCGTCTTGGTGAAGCTTTGTGTTCCTTGCGGCTTGGCGGCCCGCTTCTGATTTGCGCTGAATGGACGCCCACCTGATTCTCAACGTGCCCCGGAAGGGCATGCTCGAACGCTTTGCCGACGAGGCCAAGGCGCGTGGCATTACGCCCGACGCGGCGCAGAACGCAGCCGCCGATCGTCTGCAGCGTTTCTACGAGGACTTGCTCGAATTCAAGGCGGCCCGCCGCACGGCCCTGCGCCGACTGCTGATGAGCCCCGAGCTGCCGCGCGGCGTGTGGATCTGGGGCGGCGTCGGGCGCGGCAAGAGCTTCCTGATGAACTGCTTCTTCGATGTGGTGCCTTACACCAAGAAGCGGCGCGTGCATTTTCATGCCTTCATGCAGGAGGTGCATGCCGCGCTCAACCAGCGTCGCAGCGCCGGCCACCACGCCGACCCCCTCGCCGACATTGCCCACGAGATCGCCGAGCAGACCCGTCTGATGTGCTTCGACGAATTTCACGTCAGCGACATTGCCGACGCCATGATACTGGGGCGTTTGATGCAGGCGCTCTTCGACGAGGGCGTCGTGTTCTGCATCACCTCCAACTATCCGCCCGATCGCCTGTATCCGGATGGCCTGCATCGCGACCAGTTTCTGCCCGTGATCAGGCTGCTGGAGAAGCGACTTGATGTCATTGAAATCGATGCCGGCATCGACTACCGCAATCGCGTGCTGGCCCGCACCGAAGCCTATTATGTGGATGCCGACGAGGGCGTCTGGTTCGAGATACAGCAGGCGTTCGCCAAGATTGCCGGCGGCATGGGCAACGATGAATCAGTCTGGCTCAACGGCCGCGAGCTGCTGGTGGTGCGCCGCGCCGCCGGCGCGATCTGGTGCGATTTTCAGGCGCTGTGCGGCGAGCCGCGCGGCCAGGCCGACTATCTGGAACTGGCACGTCAGTTTCATACGCTGTTCCTGACCGGGGTGCCGCGCATGTCGGCGGCCCGGGCCTCGGAAGCCCGGCGCTTTACCTGGCTCATCGACATTCTCTACGACTGCGGCGTCAAGCTCATCGTCGCCGCCGATTGCGCCGCCGAAGAGCTCTATGTGGAGGGCGTGCATGCCGCCGAATTCCATCGTACCGTCAGCCGCCTCAGTGAGATGCGTTCGAGTGAGTACCAGGCTCAGCCGCACCGGCCGCCGGCACGCCTGCCGGCAACGTAAGACCGCCTACACATTTATGCCACACAGTCGGGCGAAGTTTGTTCTAGAATCGCCGCAAGGCCCGAGCGCATGAAGACGCAAAGGCTCAGGGGATAGAACAACATTGCCGGGCAGGAGGCAGCATGCTGCATGTTGGTCAGACAATACCGTCCTTCGAGTTGCCGGATGCGGACATGGCGATGTTCAGCCCGTCGTCCCTGCGCGGTAAATCGCATGCAGTCTTCTTTTTCTATCCTCGCGACGACACGCCGCTGTGCACCATGGAGGCGGCCGACTTCAGCGACCATGAAAGCGATTTCAACCGCCATCATTGCGCCATCTTCGGCGTGAGCCGCGACGATTGCCTGAAGCATGCCGATTTTCGCGACAAGCACGGCCTTTCGGTCCGGCTCCTGTCGGACATGGAAGGCAAGGTTTCCCGACAGTTCGGCGTTTGCCACTACAAGGAACTGGACGGCGTGAAAAAGCTCCGTGTGATACGCTCCACCTTCGTCATCGACATGCACGGGGTGGTCCGGCACGCGTTGTACGATGTACACCCCCGCGGCCATGCGGCCGAGGTTTTTCAACTCGTGAAGGAACTTGATCGCACATGCAGATCACCAAAGACACAGTTGTCACGCTCGAATATCGCGTGACTGACAGCGATGGCACGCTCGTCGACGACGGCAAGCACCCATTGACCTATCTCCACGGCGGCTACGGCGGCATCTTCGACCGCATCGAGGTCGAACTGCAGGGCAAGGACGTCGGCGAAAAGCTCGAAGTCAAGCTGCAGCCGGAAGAAGCCTTCGGCGACTACGACGAGTCCCTGATCGCCATCGAACCGCGTTCGCTGTTCCCCGACAATATTGAAGTCGGCATGCAGTTTGAGCGCGGCGGCGAGGATGATGAGGATGATGGCCTGCTCTACACCATCACGGACATTACCGATGACAAGGTTGTCGTCGATGGCAATCACCCGCTGGCTGGTCAGGCCCTGGTGTTTTCCTGCACCGTCACCGATGTGCGCAAGGCTTCGGCCGAAGAATTGAGCCACGGCCATGTGCATGGGCCGGGTGGACATCACCACTGAGCGTTTCATCCCGCCCTGACGAAAAGCCAGCCTAGTGCTGGCTTTTTTATTGTCCGCTCAAAGGCTTGTAAGAAATTCGACAGCTCTTTGTAAAAAAATACCGCTCCATGTCCATGTTATTGGCATGGTCTTTTTTTAGCCTAAAGCCTGTCGTGGGAGGTCATACCGAAATAATTGTCACGCTCTTGACTCAAATCAATGGGTTTATGGGCATATCAATAAAACCATTTCTATACTGGACAGAAGGACGGCTGTCCAGGCAAAAAACAAGTCCGGAATGGGGTAGGTGTTTAAATAACTAGTTGATATAAAAGGCACCATGAAAAATCTGAGCTTGCAGGCCCGATTCATTGTTCCCGTTTCAGTATTTGTCATCTTTGTTGTGCTCGGCGGAGCGGTGATTTTCTCCAGCCTGGAGAATCGACGCATTGAAGGCGAGGTGTCTGTCGCCGCAAAAACCAATCTGCAGAATGTTCTGCAGATTCTGGGGATTACCGATGCCCTGGTCATGGAACAGACCCGGGGCGCCATGCGCCTGCTGATCGAGCGCGGAGAAGCGCTCGGCACGCCCTCGCAGGGGGCCACCGTGCAGGTCAAGGACAAGTCCGTGCCCGATCTGATGCTCGGCAGCCATCCCCAGGCCAATCATTTCGATTTGGTCGATGGCCTGGTCAAGATCGCCGGCGGTACCGCCACGTTGTTCGTCAAGAAGGGCGACGACTTCGTGCGCGTGTCGACCAATGTGAAGCGCGACGGCGAACGTGCCATCGGCACCGTGCTCGATCCCAAGGGCAAGGCGATTGCCGCCATCAATCAGGGCAAGCCCTTCTACGGTCTGGTCGACATCCTCGGTAATCCCTTTATCACCGGCTATGAGCCGATCCGCGACGCCCAGGGGCAGACCATAGGCATCTGGTATGTCGGCTACAAGATCGATATCGCTGCGCTGAAGGATGTGGTCGAGCGCAGCCGCCTGCTGGACAGCGGCTTCCTGGCCGTTATCGATGCCCAGAACAAGGTCCGTTTTCATTCCGGCCATGTGACGGCCGAAGATGTGCCCAAGCGGCTTGACGACAAGGGCTGGGTGGTGACGCGAGAGGAATTCCCCACCTGGGGCTTCACCGTGGTCGCCGCGCACCCGGAGGCTGAAGTACGCGCCATCGGTCGTCAGCGCATGATTGCCATCATCGTGGTCGGCGTCATTACCTGCGTGGCGTTGATCGGCATGATGTTCGTCCTGCTGCGCAAGATGGTGCTGCAGCCTCTGGGCGGCGAGCCTTCGGCCGCAACCGATATCGCCAACCGCATTGCCGCCGGCGATCTGTGCGTTGCCATTCCGCTCGCAGCCGGCGACGACAAGAGCATGATGGCCGCCATCAGCACCATGCGCGACGGTCTGGTCAATATCGTGCGCAACATCCACACCGGTGCGGCGGCGCTCAACAAGGCCGCCGACAATCTGAGCGAGATGGCGGACCAGGTGGCGAACGGCGTTTCCAAGCAAAACGACGCGACCACGGCGATCGCCGCGACGCTGGAGGAAATCACCGTCAGCATCCGCCATGTCGCCAGCAACGCCAGTCTCGCCAACCAGAAGGCCAACAGCGCCGGTGAGCTGTCCTCCGAGGGCAATGTCACGGTCAATGAGGCCGTCGTCGAGATGCAGCGCAGCGCCGACTCGGTGAATCAGTCGGCGGCCATGGTCGAAAAGCTGGGCGAAGGTTCGCGCCAGATCACCACGATCGTGGGCGTGATCAAGGACATTGCCGACCAGACCAATCTGCTGGCACTGAATGCCGCGATTGAGGCGGCGCGCGCCGGCGAGACGGGCCGCGGCTTTGCGGTGGTGGCCGACGAGGTACGCAAGCTGGCGGAACGCACCGCCGCCTCGACGCACGAAATTACCGCGATGATCCAGGACATCCGGCACAGCACCAGCGAGGCCATCGCCGGCATCGAGGAAGGGGCGTCGCGCGTCAATGGCAGCGTCGGCAAGGCCAACCAGGCCGGCGAAAGCATGACCCGCATCAACGAATCCACGGTGGCGGTGGTACAGGCCGTGAACGAGATTTCCGACCAGTTGCGCGAGCAGTCGACGGCCAGCGAGATGATCGCCCAGAACATCGAGCAGGTGGCGGTCATGAACGAGGAAAACAACCTTGCGGTCAAGGGCATCGTCGACGATGCCCGGCGCCTGCAGGACCTGGCGGCCTCGCTCAACCAGTCGGTGGCGAGCTTCCGCGTCTAGGTTTCAAGGGGGCTGGCGCGCGTTGCGGCAATGCTGCAATGCGCGCCTTTTTTCATGGGCGGATCGCCGCAATGTGCCCCGGTTGCACCGGCGCCTTGCCCGGTGGCAACTTCATTGAGCGAGCTTCTTGAGCGCGTAAAGCTGATCAAGCGCCTCGCGCGGCGACAACGAGTCGGGATCAATGGCTTCGAGCGCGCCGACCAGCGGGTGCGGCTCCGCCTCGACCGGGGGCGGAATGGCCGCGAACAGGTCGGCCTGCGGTGAGGCCAGCACCTCGCGATTCTCCAGCGCAACCAGACGGCGCTTTGCGTCGCGCACCACACTGCCGGGAATGCCGGCGAGCGCCGCCACCTGAATGCCGTAGCTCTGCGAGGCGGGGCCTTCCTCGACCGCATGCAGAAAGACGATGCTGTGTCCGTGCTCGACCGCATCGAGATGCACATTGGCGCATTCGGCATAGTCTTCGGCCAGTCGCGTGAGCTCGAAGTAGTGCGTCGAAAACAGCGTGAAGGCCTTATTTTTTTCGAGCAGATGGCGGGCGATGGAGAAGGCCAGCGCCATGCCGTCGAAGGTGGAGGTGCCGCGCCCGATCTCGTCCATCAGCACCAGCGAACGTTCGGTCGCCCCGTTGAGGATGGCGGCGGCCTCGGTCATCTCGACCATGAAGGTCGACCGCCCCGAAGCGAGGTCGTCGGAGGCGCCGATCCGCGTGTAGATGGCGTCGAAGCGCCCGATGCGCGCAGCGGCGGCCGGGACGTAACAGCCGCAGTGGGCAAGCAGCACGATCAGCGCCACCTGGCGCATATAGGTCGATTTACCGCCCATGTTCGGGCCGGTGATCAGCAGCATGCGGCGCGTGATGCCGAAGCGCACGGGGTTGGCGATGAATTGCACGCCGTGCTGCGCTTCGACCACGGGGTGGCGGCCGGCCTCGATATCAAGCACCGGCTCGGCCACCATCTCGGGGCGGCAGTAATTGCGCTCGCGCGCGAGCGCGGCAAAAGCACAGAGACCGTCGAGCAGGGCCAGCGAGCGGGCGATGCTTTGCAATTGCGGAATGTGCTGCGCCAGCATGTCGAGCAGCGCTTCATAGAGCTGCTTCTCCAGCGCCAGGGCGCGATCATTGGCGGACAGGGCCTTGTCCTCGAAGGCCTTGAGCTCCGGCGTAATGTAGCGCTCGGCGTTCTTCAGCGTCTGGCGGCGGCGATAGTCGTCGGGAATCTTCTCGGTATTCGCGTGCGTGACCTCAATGTAGAAGCCATGCACCTTGTTGTACTCGACCTTGAGACTGCTGATGCCGGTACGCGCCTTCTCCCTGGCCTCGAGCTCCAGCAGAAAGGCGCCGCAGTTGCTCTGAATGCCGCGCAGCTCGTCCAGATCCGCCGAGTAACCGTCGGCGATGACGCCGCCTTCGCGCAGCACGGCGGACGGTTCGGCGGTGACGGCGGCCTGCAATAGTTGCAAGGCCGCGGCGGGGATCGCGATCTTGTCGCGCAATTGCGTCAGCAGGGCGGCCTGCGGCGCCTGCAACACAGCCTGTACTGACGGCAGCGCAGCCAGGCTGTCCCGGAGTGCGGAAAGGTCGCGCGGCCGGGCGGATTTCAAGGCGATACGCGACGTGATGCGCTCGATGTCGGAAACCGACTTCAGGGCTTGCTGGATTTCCGACCCCATCCCGTAGCTGCCTTCGCCGAGCAGCTCGGCAACCGCCTCGTGACGTTCGACCGCAACTGACGGATTGGCCGAAGGGTGGTGCAGCGCATGGCGCAGCCAGCGCGAGCCCATGCTGGTCGAGCAGGTATCGAGCAGGGACAGCAGGGTCGGTGCGGCCTCGCCGCGCAGAGTTTCTGTCAGTTCCAGATTGCGGCGCGTGGCAGCATCCAGACGCAGGAATTCGCTTTCCGATTCCAGCTTGAGGCCGGTGATGTGGGCGAGGCTGCGCAATTGTGTGGCCTGCGCATACTGGAACAGCGCGCCGGCGGCAGCCAGCGCCAGCGTCGGCTCGTCGGCGCCGGCCAGGCCGAAGCCGGCGAGATCCTGGGTGCCGAAATGGCCGGTCAGCAGCTGGCGGGCGGTCGCGGTATCGAAATGCCATTGCGGCAGTTCGCGCCGGGCGGCATTGCGAAGATCTAAGTCGTTCAGCACCTCCGCGTCGGCCAGCAGGATTTCCGCCGGACGCAGGCGTTCAAAATGCATTGGCAGCGCATCGAAGCGGGTCTCAAGCAGGCTGAAGCCGCCGTTGGCAAGATTCAGCCAGGCCAGTCCGACCCGCTGTCGCTCAACATGCATCGCGAGCAGCAGGCTCTCGCTCTTGTCGTCGAGAAGCGCGCTGTCAGTGACAGTGCCCGGAGTAACGATACGGGTCACGGCGCGCTCGACCGGCCCCTTGCTGGTGGCCGGGTCTCCAATTTGCTCACAGATCGCCACCGACTCGCCGAGCTTGACCAGTCGCACCAGATGCTGCTCGACCGCGTGGTAGGGGACGCCGCACATCGGGATGGGCTGACCGGCCGATTGCCCGCGTTTGGTCAGGGTGATGTCGAGCAAGCGCGCTGCCTTTTCGGCGTCTTCGTAGAACAGTTCGTAGAAGTCCCCCATGCGATAAAACAACAGGAGGTTGGGATGGGCAGCCTTGAGTTTCAGGTACTGCTGCATCATCGGGGTGTGCCCCGTGGCGTTCGACTGCGACATGTAGGCGAATGGAATGGTCTGGCGACGATAGCCAGCAATTTTAGCGTGTTGCAGGTATGGCGGGATCCGCAGTCTTCTTGCACGGCGGGTTCTGCACTGAGGATAGAATACGGCTCATCCGGCATATCCCTTGTTTCGTTCATATGAAAATCGAAGGCCGTATCTCCTACGGCAATGCAATGGACCTGCTGCTCGACGCTGTCTGCATCGTGGATGCGGAGGGGCGCTACCTGTACGTCAATGCCGCTTTCGAGTCCATCTTCGGCTACAAGCCGGAGGAGGTGATCGGACGGTCCATGATCGAACTCGTACACCCCGAGGACAGGGCGCGCACGCTTGAGGTCGCGGGCGGAATCATGGCGGGAAACATCGAGCGCCATTTCGAGAACCGTTACATCCGCAGGGATGGGCGTATCGTCCACATCATGTGGTCGGCGCGCTGGTCCGAGGCTGATCAGGCGCGGATTGCCGTGGCGCGCGACATCAGCGAGCGGAAGCGCGACGAGGCGATGCGACTGGCGGTTCAGGAAATCTTCGAGGCAACATACAAGGCGGAAAGCCTGGGCGACATGCTGCAGGCGATTCATGCGATTGTCGGCGGCCTGCTGCCGGCCCGGAATTTCTTTCTGGCGCTGTACGATGCGCAGAGAGACGAACTGAGCTTTCCCCATTACGTCGATGAGCGGAATGCGGCGCCGAAGCCGCAGCGGCTTGAGGCCGGTACCCTTTGCGCTGAGATCATCCGTAGCGGGCGCCCCTTGTGGATCACGCCGGGCAGCCGCATGAGCCCCGATCTGCTGGCCCGCGCCGACGTCGGGCCGAGCACGCTCTATTGGCTGGGTGTGCCGCTGCAGGGGCGCAACGGCATGGTCGGGGCGCTGGTGGTGCGTGGTTATTCCCCGGAGGTGCAATACTCGGATCAGGACATGCGCCTGCTGCAATTCCTGTCAATCCAGGTGGCGGCGGCGGTCGAGCGCAAGCAGATGTTCGTCCGGCTGGAGCATGCGGCGCTCTATGACCCGCTGACCGAATTGCCGAACCGCAGGCTGTTCCAGGATCGCCTGCAGAATGCATTGACGCTGGCGCGCCGCGATGGGGGCAAGGTGGCGCTGCTGTATCTGGACATCGATCAGTTCAAGCAGGTCAATGACGATCATGGGCACGGCATCGGCGATCTGCTGCTGCAGGAAGTCGCGAAGCGCATCGCGGCCTGCGTGCGCGAGTCGGATACCGTCGGCCGTATCGGCGGCGACGAGTTCCTCGTCCTGCTGCACGGCGTGCAGTCGGCGCAGGATGCCTATGTGGTGGCGGAAACTGTCCGGACCATGCTATGCCGGCCGTATCTGCTGGACGAGGTGGAGCTGATCGCCACGCCCAGTATCGGCATCGCGCTCTGCCCCGAGCACTGTGAAGACGGCAGGCAGTTGATGCGCCACGCGGACGAAGCGATGTACAGCGCCAAGCGCCAGGGCGGCAACCGTTCGCAGCTTTCCACCTTGCTCCTGCCTTGATGCGAGTCTGCTGATCCTACGCCAGCTTCAATCCCATCCTACAGATCGGAGAGGTATTCCGGCTTAGGGTGGAAACGTTGCTTGGAAGGAGACGCTCATGGGTAAATATGTCCTGGCATGGCTGTTCGGCGTTCCAGTCTTCGTACTGGCCATCGTCTACTTGTTTTTCCACTGACCGCAGCGCATAAAAAAAGCCCCGGCGTCACCGGGGCTTTTTATTTCGACTGCTTCAATCAGACGCGATAGACGCTGACTGCGGACTTGATCGACAGCGCCATTTCGTCGAGCTGGCGCGCACCGTCCGCAGTGTTGGCGGACTCGGCGGAATTTTCTTCGGCCATCTGCGCGATGCGTTCGACTTCCTGCGCGATGTGCGTGGAGGCGACGCTTTGTTCCTTCACCGCATCGGTGATTTCGCTGACCATGCCAACCATGTCGTTGGCACCGCTCTGGATTTTCTCGATGGCATCGCCTGCGCTGCGCGCCGATTCGACGCCGGCGGTAACGGCGGCGACGGCATCGTCCATGCTGCGCGAGGCGTTGATGGCGCCGTCCTGGACGCGGCCGAGTAGGGAGGCGATTTCCTCGGTGGACTTGGCGGTGCGCTCGGCCAGCTTGCGTACTTCGTCGGCCACGACCGCGAAGCCGCGGCCCTGTTCGCCGGCACGCGCCGCTTCGATGGCGGCGTTCAACGCCAGCAGATTGGTCTGGTCGGCGACTTCCTTGATGACGGTCACGGTCGAGGAAATGGTTTCGCTCAGGGTCTTCAGATCGGTGATGGCTTCCGCCGACGTGCGCACCGTGTCGGCGATATGGTTCATGCGATCGACGGTGGCAAGAATGACTTCCGTACCCTTTTCGGCTTCCTTGCCGGAGTTGGCGGCATGGTTGCCCACCTCGGTGGCGCGCGTGGCGATGTGGTTCACGCTGACCGTCATTTCCTCGATGCTGGCGGCCATGCCGGCGGCGGAATCGCTCTGCGTCATGGAGCTGGTCGAGATTTCGCCCGCCGAACGGGCCATGCCGGCGGCGGCGGTGTAAATACCTTCGATGCCGTGCTGGATATCGCGGAAACTTTGCTGCAACTTCCCGAGCAGTCCTTCGTAGGCTTTAATGGTGTCGCCGATCTCATCCCGGCTTGAATAGTTGATGCGGTGGGTGAAGTCGAGGTCGCGGGTCGTGGTCGACAGAGAGTCGCGCATGATCGTGATCGGCGTGATCACCGAGCGGCCGATCATGAAGCCGGCCACAGCCACGGCGATGATCATGACGGCGGCAAAGCCGATGCTGAGCCGGATTGTCTTTTCGAATTCGGTTTCGCTCTTTTCGGCGATCTGCTGGGCGAGGTTCTCGTTGCCCTTGATCACGCCCTCCAGCGCATCGGTCAGGCCCTTGCGCTTGGCAGTCGCTTCCTTGCCCATCAGCGCCTTGGCAGTGGCCTTGTCGCCGCTGCGCGAGGCACTTACAACCTGTTCGGCGAACTGGTTGTAAGCCTCGAAACCGTCCTGGACGCCCTTGATGGCGGCCCGATCGGCGTCGTTGGAAATCAGATCCTTCTCATACTTGTCCAGCAGCCCGACCACGCGCCCCTTGAATTCTTTGATGCGCGCGGCCTGTTTGTCCATGTCCTTTTCGTCCTCGGACAGCACATGGCGATACACGACCGCGTGCATTACGGTGACTTCCTGCTGGATCAGCGCGGTGGCCTTGAGGCTGGGCACGACGTTCTTGTTCAGCTCCTGCAGCATCGTATTGATGTTTTGCTGGCCGCGCATGGTAATCGCACCCAGGATGATGAGCGCCGCGATGGGCAGGGCAATCATCCAGGTAATTTTTTGCTTGATGGACACGTTTTTCTCCTTGGTTCGCTGTTGCCTGCGGCCGGTTGCACTGATTCTGAGTAATTATGTTGCCGGCATCCGGCCTTCCTCTGCTTAGCTTGCGCGGAGGGCGGTTTTGAGTATAAGGCAGCCTTATAAGAAATGCGGGAAATGCAAGCCGGTTTTGGGGCTTGCTTAGCGGATGTGTTGTCCGATGATCTGCAGCAGTTGAGCAAAGATCTTCGGATTGCCGCCGAGCATGTCGCCGCTCGCCAGGAAGTCCTGTTCGCCCTTGGTATCGCCGACCAGGCCGCCGGCCTCGGTAATCAGCAGGCTGCCGGCTGCCATGTCCCAGGGGGCAAGGCCGAACTCCCAGAAGCCGTCGAGACGGCCGCAGGCGACCCAGGCGAGATCCAGCGAGGCGGCGCCGGGACGGCGCATGCCGGCGGTCTTCTGGGTCATGTCCTTGAAGATGGCGACGTATTGGTCGATTCGGTCGAAAATACGGTAGGGGAATCCGGTGCCGATCAGCGCTTCGGCCAGCTTGGCGCGATTGGCCACGCGGATGCGCTTGTCATTGAGGAAAGCGCCGCCGCCCTTGCTGGCGGTGAAGAGCTCGTTGCGGTTCGGATCGTAGACGACGCCGTGCTGCATCACGCCGTTCTGGGCGAGGCCGATCGAGACCGCGTATTGCGGAAAACCGTGGATGAAATTAGTGGTGCCGTCGAGCGGATCGATGATCCACTGGAACTCGGAATCCCCCTCGCTGCCTGTAGAGGCGCCAGACTCCTCTGCTAGAATCGCGTACTTCGGATAGGCGTCTTGCAGCACCTCGATGATGGCGGCTTCGGCGGCCTTGTCGATTTCGGTGACATAGTCACTCTGCTGCTTGGTGGCGACCTTGACCTGGCCCAGGTCGAGACTGGCGCGATTGATGATCTGACCGGCGCGACGCGCCGCCTTGATGGCGATGTTGATTGTCGGGTGCATGGGATTCCAAATTTTTGAGAGCGATGCGCCAGCGGCATTTTTTGACTATGCCGCCTTTGCTGAATACCCGACATTTTAACCGATTACCCTCATGAACGATCCGCTTTCGCGCATACGCATCGTGCTGTCGCGCACCAGCCACCCCGGCAATATCGGTGCCGCCGCGCGCGCCATGAAAACCATGGGGCTGACGCGCCTCTATCTGGTTTCTCCAAAACATCTGCCGGAAGAGCAGGCGACCGCCATGGCCTCGGGGGCCGACGACGTGCTTACCGCCGCCATTGTGGTCGATACGCTGGAGGAAGCCTTGCAGGGCACGGTGCTGGCCGTCGCCATGACCGCGCGCCGCCGCGATCTGTCGGCGCCGATTGCCTGGGTGCGAGACGCCGCCGCCGAAGCAGTAGCCGCGACGGGGCAGGGCGAAGTGGCGATCGTCTTTGGGAACGAGACCGCCGGCCTGTCCAACCAGGAAACGGATCTCTGCCAGCGCCTGGCCATGATTTCCGCCAATAGCGAATACAGCTCGCTGAATCTGGCCGCTGCTGTACAAGTTGCTTGCTATGAGCTGCGCCTGGCCGGCCTGGATGTCGGCGCGCCGCCGCCGGTTCATGAAGCCGGATTGCCCGCGTCGCATGATGAGATTGAAGGCTTGATCGGCCACATCGAGGCAGCGGCCATCAAAAGTGGTTTCCTCGATCCGGCTCAGCCCAAGCGCTTGATTCCGCGCGTGCGCCGCCTGTTCGCGCGGGCGCAACCGGAAAAGGAGGAGGTCGCCATCTTGCGCGGTCTCCTGTCCTCTCTGATGGACACCCGATACTGGCCGAAATAGGAAATCAGCGACCAGGCTTGACGAAGGTGATAAGGTTATTGATCCCCGGGGTGATGGAAAAAGCGGCATCCAGCCCCATGTATTCAGCCTAGCCAACGAAGCAGCCCGACTTTCAGGAGTGGAGTAGCAGCATGTTCAGCCAATTGCGTGAGGATATTGCCAGCGTGTTTGCCCGCGACCCCGCGGCGCGCTCGACCTGGGAAGTCCTGACCTGCTATCCGGGCCTGCATGCGCTGACCATGCATCGCCTTGCGCACTGGTTCTGGGGTCATCGCCTGCGCTGGCTGGCGCGCTTTACGTCCCACTTTACGCGCTGGCTGACCGGCATCGAAATCCATCCGGGGGCCACCATCGGCCGCCGTGTCTTCATCGACCACGGCATGGGGGTCGTCATTGGCGAGACCGCCGAAATCTGCGACGACGTGACGCTCTATCACGGTGTCACGCTGGGTGGCACTTCATGGAACAAGGGCAAGCGCCATCCGACGCTGAAGGCGGGCGTCGTCATCGGCGCCGGCGCCAAGGTGCTCGGGCCGATTACCTTGCACGAGGGCGCCAAGGTCGGTTCCAATGCCGTAGTGGTGCGCGATGTGCCGGCCGGGGCGACGGCGGTCGGCATTCCGGCCCGCATCATCGATGCCG
>JAGWTC010000037.1 GCA_028869135.1 Rhodocyclaceae bacterium | reverse complement strand
TGTTGAAATGGGGCAGAGTAGAGCTGCCGTAATCAATATGGCGATATTCCGGTTTCTTCAAACCGGGATATAAGGGGTACTCATGGCTTTTGATCCTGCCCTATTGGCTGGTTTAGATGATCTTTCTCCTGATTATCAGGAGCTAACAGGGGCTCTTGCATACCATTATGAGTCCGACTGGGAGCATCACCTCAGTAGGTTTTATTCAGAGGTTCTGCTCGATCTGCAAGAAGCACGGCTGCAATTACCTCGTGAGATATTGAGTGAGAACACCGATAAGCAAGAGCGAATCCTCATCCTAAAAGCAAGAATTCAACGGTTAGAGGAAAAAAGAGATGAGTATGAAAAGGAGTTATCGGAGATCCGGGAGCGGTTATCCGAATATCAGTTGAAGGCGGCTCAGCCGATAGCCGTAGATGATTCATACGGGATAACTCAAGATCTATTCGATGAAGTTGCTGAAAATCAGCCAAAAAAATTACTGCCGATTCGACATTCAAATAGAGATTTCTTTCTTGCTGATTTAGTGGATACGGTCTTGAAAGACGATAACGTGACGATGGAAGTCCCGGTGTATAGCCTTTCGACAAAACCGGATCTTTCAACGTTCAAATGGGTATCTAAGGATGGGAAGCGAAAACTTGAGATAACCCCTTCTACGCTTGGCCGGGCAACAATGCACGACAAGGATGTCCTGATTTATGTCACGTCTCAAATGACGGAAGCTCTTAACCGAGATAGGAGTGATGCTAAAAATCGAGTGGTTAGATTCACTGTCCATGATTATTTAGTGACAACAAATCGGCATACCAGTGGCAGAGAGTATCAAACCTTTGAGATTGCTCTTCGTCGGCTATCTGGGACTCGTATTTACACCAACATTGAGACAGGTGATATTCGGATCAAGCGTGATTTTGGCTTGATCGATGGATGGGAAATTGTTGAAAAGTCTCCAACGGACGAGCGGATGATTGCAGTTGAAATTACCCTGTCTGAATGGCTATTTAACGCGATTCAAGCCAGAGAGGTGCTTACCCTAGATCCTAACTATTTTCGGATACGTAAACCGATTGAGCGGAAAGTATATGAAATTGCTAGAAAACATTGCGGGAACCAAGCCCAATGGAAAATCAGCTTATCATTGTTGCATGAAAAATCTGGCAGCAGAGCTAGTATCTATGAGTTCCACGAAGCGATGAAAGACATCGCAAAATTTAATCATTTACCTCAGTACAAAATTAGTCTGACATCGGCAACTCGGGTTGCTGATGTCATGGTTACGGTTTATACGCGGGATGCGCAACGGTACATAAAATCATTCATTGAGAACAAGAAAATTGGGTAATAACACGAATAGCAACTCGTGTTATTACCCAGAATTATGTGGATAGGTACGTGTTATCACCCAAAATAACCTGTGGATAGGTACGTGTTATCACCCAAACAAACAACGTGTTATCACCCAAAAAATATGCCAGCTAATCCTTTAACAACGGTGGTTCAGAGAATCGTAACGCGCGCGCGCGTTTTTTAACTTTTTAAAATCTTTAACAGATTGCGGCCTTACGGCCGGGGCACCCTAAAGGGTTCCCCCGAACAAGTCGGCTCCCCCTCCCCTAAAATGAGTGGCCTTCTGGCCACAACCTTTTTGCACAGGTCCGTAAGTGGCTGATCTGGCCGCCTCGCAAAAACCGCGAGACGACCGACCCGGACAAATCGTCCTCAGCGCACCCGCTACGCGGCCACCCTGACGACTCAGCCGGGCGCGTGTGCGCGTCTGCCGAACTAACAGTTACACACAACAATCATCGCTTTTCTGTTTGGCAGGGAAAGGGCGAAATTCCCGGTTGTCAGTTACTATTACGACGTTTTCATAAATTGGGTATTCGGATGGTTCCAGCAATTGTAATGGGGGACAGTACCACCGGCGGTGGCAAAGTTATTGAGGGCTCTAGTCAAAGCACGGTAGAGGGACAACCTGTTGCAAGGGTCGGCGACAAAGCCACCTGCCAAGTAAAAGGCCATCCATCTATTGTTACGATTCTGGAGGGTGACCCCGGATGCTTGATCGATGGAAGGCCTACCGCGTTTCATAACGCAACGTTAAGTTGTGGTTGCAAGGTGCTTGGATCGCAGAAGCTAATGTTTGTCGAAAATTATGCTGGCAGTAGCTCGAAATCAAAAGCAACCAGCTCAAAAGCAAAACCGGCAACACCTCCAAGCAAAGAAGATTTGGCTTCAGAGTTTAATGATTTCTTCATATTGAAAGATTCGGCTGGCGCGATTGTGGCAAACGCTCACTACGCAATCGAATTTCCAGATGGCACGTTTGAATACGGCATAACAGATGCTAGTGGCCACACGAATTTACATGTGACTGGCGATGATGCCAAAACCTTAACAATCTATCTGCAAGGGGTTTAATGCCATGGGTAAACTACTCGAAAAAACAGCCCCTGTTGTTTTTGCTAATGGCGATAAAAACAAAGGGCCGGTATTGGTTAAGGTCGCCACCGTGACGACCACACCTAAGTCTGACAATAAGCCCAAACCTGTGACCTGCCCGAAGTACAAAACACTGTGCCAGGCATTACAAGAGCTCGCCGCTTATGAAAGGGCGGAGGGGCCTAAGTTTTTAGACAATGTAATCGATTTTAAGAACGTGGTAAGGGGCCGCGTGGTCGTTAATCATCATCCTATTGACGGCGGTAGCTGGCAGGATGTGCCGCCCATCGAAGGCATGATTAACCCCATTGGTCAGGGCGAGGGCATTGAGGACACCGAGTTTCGAGACCCCCGACCTACAACGCCTTATTTCGTCGATATAGAGTATGTCGAAGTTGGCTACGTTCTAAGGAAAAAGGGTTATGACCCTATTGCGTACTACATCGGGTGGACGGGTGTTTTTAAGCCGAGTCACAATGCTATTAAAAATTTCGTACATCGTATTTTTGGTGAGGAGGAGAGGGAAACATCTTCCCCCTTATCGCATAAACCCAATCTATATGGCCTTTTAATGGGCAAAATGATTGCCGAGAAATACCTAAACTTAACCAAATTTACAGAGGAGTATTGCAAAAATGCGTGCTGAAAAACCTCTCTGGCCAGGTTTTATTTGCGTCTTGGGTTTCTGGGGTAACTTGCTATTTGGAATAGGGTTTTTAATCACCATACCGGATGGTATGGCGGACATGCACAACCCCTCGCAATACGTAAAATATGCACTATATCTGGTTTCCATTGCCGCCATTATTAGCGCCTTTTCCTATTGGATTGTGGGCACGGGTTACGATTGGGGTAGGTGGCTAAAACTGGCGGCTAACGCCACTATTTCGGCCTACATCGTCTTATTGGTCGTGTTAGCACACAACATCAATCTTTTTAACGTGGTCGCTCCTGTAGTGCCACTGCTGTGGCCTTTTTTCCTGCTTTACGTATTCCGCCGCAAAAAATAATTACCAAGAGCAGCAAAACCAAGGTACACGGCATGATCTCGGCAAAATGCTCGTCGAGCAATACAAAAATTTAACCGCTTTTACGAATGATTAATGATTACTGTAAAAATGCCTGCTAAAAAACCACTGTGGCCGTTACTACTCTGCCAATTATTGATGATCGCAAATTTACTCCTTGGGCTAATGCTAATTATTGGTGTACCCATCGTTTTTGCCGAAGAGCCCAATCGTGCCCCTAGTTCCTATATCGATTTTTGGGTATGGGAGGCCGCGTGTTTTATGAGTGCATTTTCTTATTGGTTAGTTCTGCGTGGCTATGATGTTGGCCGTTGGGTGAAACTGATGGCTAATGCGTTGCTAACATTTTTGTTTTTGTACTGGGCGGAATCAGGAAATAATTTAAAGGCTTTTACTGTCGTTTTGGCTCTATTTCCTTTGGTCTGGCCGGTGTTTCTACTACTGGTTTTCAAGCGTGAACCCGAGTTAAAAGTCTTGTAGCAGACTCACCTCGTCGCGATCAGCACATGAAACAGCTTCTCGCCGGGTTATTAAAAATTGAATTTAACTAATGGAATGGTGACACATGAGCACAATCCTTAAAACCATCATCAACAGTATCAAAAACATTGGCCAACCTGTCGGCCTAATGCGACTTTTGGCCGAATACCAAGAATTTCATGTGCCTCTCGATCAGCCCAATAACAGCATTGCCGCAAGAAGTGTTATTCATTGGCATGAACTTGGTGATTCCGACTCTTCCATCTGCCACTCACGTTATCAACGTGGCAACCTGCTAGGCTGGAAAACTACGGGCAACCGGCACCAAAGCTTCGAGGTGCCCTGCCCTGAACTTGCTCAAGTTGGCCAACGAGAAATTGTTGAAAATTGGTCCTGCGACATCAGTGATGTTTATGGGGTTGTAAGCCGGAACCCCAGATTTTTCCGTCACCCCAGTTCCAGCCCGGCCACGAGCGCATCCAGATCGATCATCTTGCCGTCGCTCTGGAAGGTGTAATGCCCGTTGAGCAGGATGTGCCGCCAGGCCGCCGGTGACATCTGGGTGATGATCGCCAGCGCTTTGGCGTTGCCTGCTGATTCGTACTTCGTCAGCAGTCGCGACAGGATGGCCGAGTTGTAGAAGATGACCGCGTTGGCGATCAGCCGGGCACACTGGTTGCTGATTTCGATCTCGATGTCAGTACGCCCGGTCAGCTCTTTCTTGCCGCCGACCTGGGCGATGGTCGAGCGTAGCTGGTGGTAGGACTCGATGCGGTTCTGTGAGCGGTGCACGTTGCGCTCCAGTTGAGGGTCGCGCAGGTAGCGCAGCGTGTAGATGCTGCGAACAAGCTTGTCGAACTCGAACACCGCGCGCCGCGTCGGGTTTTGCGCGGTGTAGGTACACAGCTTGCGGATCAGCGTGCCCTGCGTCATCTCCTTCAGCCCGAGCGTGGCGACGATCTGGTCGATGTTCGGCTTCTCGCCGATGATGAGATCGCGGTCGATTCTCCCGACCGGCCGGATCAGGCAGTTCTCGTACAGCGCCGGATCGTCGGCGCAGTACAGTTCCTTCAACTGGTCGTCGAGGTTGGTGAAGCGCGGCTCAAAGCGCGGACCGAACCAGTGCAGGATGGCGAAGTTGGCCTTGTTTACGCTGTGCATGTCGCCGGTGATCGCGGTCGGCATGATGTCCGACGTGTTGCGATACCAGATGTCGAATACGTGATGGGCCTCGTAATCGTGCGCGCCGATCAGGTAGCCGTTGAGCGGTATGTGATTGCATAACAGCGTATAGGCAACCACGCCCTTGCCGCGTCCGAAATATTTGCGCGAGTGGCGAGCCTTAATCGTTGGTCGCTCGACCCCCAATTTCTGACCATCGACGGCACCGTACAGCGTGTTGAGATCGAACGAGTAATACGGGAAGATCGGTAATTCCGCGATGGCGTTGCTGATGCAGTCGTTGGCCGCATGCAGCGTTGCGTGGCGCAGGTATTGCTGATAAGCGCTCTCCAGCACGTGGTACGGAATATCGCTGGTGCGCGCCATGACCTGGTTTCCGTGGTTCATCGCCTGCGCGATGATGACCGCCATCAGGCTGTCGGCATCGGCGACCTTTTTTGCATAGCGCGGTTGCAAGGGCGTCAGCGCCGAAAGAAACTGGCACTGGCCGTTGACGAAGCGGAACACGTCGGCCACGTCGCAGAATGGCAATTGCTCGTAGAACGGCTTGTCGCGGGCCTTCTGGTTCTCGCCCTTGGGCTTGCGCCAGATCAGTTTCTGCGTGTCCTTGTCGTATTCCAGGTGAGTCAGCTTGCCCTGTTCCAACTCGTGGTTGAACGCCAGCCATTGCGTGTGCAGTTCGGCCGCCAGCGCATCGAGCTGGGTGTCGATCGGCTGCCGCAGGAAGGGAATGTCCATCTGCGCCAGTGCGTCGGCTTTGTCGTCCAACGAAACCAACTCGTCGGAGAAATGGCGGTGTTGCAGGCTGTCGTCGAGGTACAGCTCGCCCGACTGGAAGCGCTTCCTGACTTGGCGGTACAGCCAGAACTCGTAGCGGTCAGCGTGCAGGCCGGTCGGCTTGCCGTCGGCGTCGAAGGTCAGCAGGTAAGGCCGCAAGCGTTTCGGCAGCGTGGCCGCCGGACATTCGGCGAGCGGTCGCTGCGACAGGCGCTGCTGTTTGGCGAACACGCCCGTGGCCCAGGCCAGCGCCGCAAGCCACGGGCTGTCCGGATCGGTGCCGGCAAGGTCGAGCGCGACATATAGCGGCCGAAGATGGCGGCGGATACGCTCGGCCAGGCCGTCCACCGCCTGCCAGTGCAGCGCCAGTTTGCTCACCGGCTTCACACTCATGCGCTGCGCGGTGGTTTGCAGCGTGTCGCGCGGCATGATCTTGTAGGCGCGCTGGCGTACATCGCCGAACGGCGTGGGATCGGGCACGCTGTCGTCGATATAGAGCGAAAGCAGGCGGCCGACCTGCGGCGTGTCTTGCTGACGGCGCGTCTGCTCAGCGGCAAAGGACTGCTTTGCGTCAGCACTGCTTTCATCTTCCAACTGCTTCATGTGGTAGGCCATCGCATCGACCAGGTTGTCGGAGAGCTGCCGATAGCGCACCCAGGCATAGCACAGCAAGTAGAGTTGGGTCTGATCGACCTTCAGGTTGCGCAGGTCGTGGACGGTGTAGAAATTCGCCAGGCTGGCGTAATACAGCAGGTTCTGCTGGGAGACGCCGAGCGTGGGCAGCAGCGCCTTGGCGATCCAGTGCAGCGGCTCCAGCGTGGCGCGCTTCTCGCGCTCGCGGGCCATCTGACGCCAGCCGAAATCCTTGGCATCCTGCTTGAGCGCAGCCAATTGCGACAGGGTGTCGTCGCGCACCAGAAGTTGACCCAGCGCGGCCTTGGCGGATTCGTCCAGCGCTTCCGCCAGCAGGTCGCCCAAGCGCCGACGCTCTGCGGACAGGGCTTCGCTGACCAGTTCTTGCAGCGTGGTGTAGCCGGGCCGGATGATTTTGTGCTCGTTGAGCCAGACGATCAGCTCGGTGGCCACGAATCCGGGCGTCACGTCGCGGCGCACGATCAGCGCGGACTGCTGCGCGAGTTGCGGCAGGAAGCCGGCTGCCCACGGCCGGTAGCCGAACAGCCCGGCGATCCGCTCGCGCTGGGTGTAGTGTTCGTGCTTGGTGATCGGCTTGTGCTCGAACGGCTCGCCGTGGAAATATCGGCTCAGCACGAAGGCACAATCGTCTTCAACCTCGTTCCAGTCGAAACGGAAGAAGGCGTGCTTGGCTTTGAAATAGCCGATCTGCAAGACGCAATAGACTTGGGCGGGTATGTCGGGCCGGCTGCTGGCGAGCGCCAGTTCGGTTTCGGTCAAGGCCAGGTATTCCAGCCGCTGCGCATCGTCGAAGTCCGGCTGGCCGTACAGGGCTTCCTGCTCGGCGTCGGATAAGACGGTGAGCAGCTTATTCTTGTTGTTCATCGGCCGCCTTTCCCGCGCCACGCCAACCCGCTCGCGCCAAGGTTTCGATCAGCGTAGTACGCTTGACATTGAAGTTACGGCACACCGCCGCCTTGGACATGCCGCCATCGAGCGCCGCGACGATGGCGTCCAGCTTCTCGCCGGTGATCGCCTGCGGCCGGCCGCCGATGCGGCCGCGTTTGCGCGCGGCGGCCAGACCGGCGACGACGCGCTCCTGGATCAAGGCGCGCTCGTACTGCGCGAGCGCGCCGAACACCTGGAACAGGAATTCGCCCGAGGGCGTCGTGGTGTCCAGGTTCTCCGTCAGCGAACGAAACGCCACCCGCTTGTCCTTGAGCGAGGTCACGATGGCGAGCAGGTGCGATAGCGAGCGGCCGAGCCGGTCGAGTTTCCACACGACCAGGACATCGCCAGACCGGACGAATTCGAGCGCCCGCGCCAGGCCGGCGCGGTCATCCTTCGCGCCGGAGGCGCGATCCTCGAACAGGTGACGCGGATCGACGCCGGCAGCGAGCAGCGCATCGCGCTGCAAGTCCGTGCTCTGCCGGTCGCAATCCGACGACACGCGCATGTAGCCAACCAACATAGGCGGATAACCATCGAAAACAGATTTCCGTATGGTAGCGCATGGCGACAGAGTTTTCCGCACATTTTTTGGGCTGCCAGGAGGTTGGTGCAGAGGACTGTTGCAGATATGTCGCAAAACAAATGTTTGGCGACATATACCCTGAGCCTGCCCGGCTTGCTGCTTTACCTGAACAGGTATAAACTACCGCCATGGCCGCCAAAGAAAAACCGCTCGAATGGATTGCGAGCAGCTACAAGGATCTGATGGCATTGCCGCCCGACGTGCGCCGGCGTTTCGGTTTCGCGCTGTCGCTGGCCCAGATGGGCGACCAGGACGATGCGGCGAAGGTGCTCAAGGGCTTCGGCGGTGCCGGCGTGCTGGAGGTCGTCGAAGACGATGCCGGCGGCACCTATCGGGCGGTCTACACGGTGAAGTTCGCGGAAGCGGTGTTCGTCCTGCACTGCTTCCAGAAGAAGAGCAAGAGCGGGATCGCCACGCCGAAGACAGACATGGACATCATCCGCGCCCGGTTGAAGGTGGCCGAGGCAATGGCACAGGAGCTACGAAATGCAAAAACGAATCATTGAAGGCGTCGAGGTTCAACGCAGCTCGGGCAACGTCTTTGCCGACTTGGGGCTGCCCGACGCCGAGAAACTGAAGATCAAGACCGGCCTGGTGATCGAGATCAGGAAGGCGATGCGTACCCTCGACCTGACGCAACAAGCGGCGGCCAAGCGCATGGGCATCCCGCAACCGAAGGTGTCGGGCATGATGCACGGCGACTTCACCAATCTGTCCGAGCGCAAGCTGATGGACTGCCTGAATCGCCTTGGCTACGACATTGAGATCAAGGTGCGGCCGGCAGCCGAGCCCATCGGGCATCTGACGCTCGCCACCGCCTGACTGGAGGAACATGAATTGTGAATGCTCCAAGGTCGCGGCTCAGTCTGAATCGGAGCCTGCCACACTGCGTATCGCCCTGGCTCTGAACGCCACCATGTTTGTCGTTGGCATCGCTGCCGGGCTGTGGGCGCAGTCCAGCGGCCTGATGGCCGACGCGCTCGACATGCTGGCCGACGCCTCGGCCTACGCACTCGCGCTGTTCGCGGCATCGCGTGGCACACCCTTCAAGCGCATCGCGGCACGCTGGAGTGGGTCGCTGCTGCTGATCCTGGGCGCTGGTATCGTACTCGACGTGGCGCGACGCGGCCTGGTCGGCAGCGAACCGTTAGGGCCGGCCATGATGGCGTTCTCGCTCGCCTCGCTGGCGATCAACGTGACCGTGCTGCGCATGCTCGACAAGTTCCGGCACGTCGAAGCCCATTTACGCGCCACCTGGATTTTCACGCGCGTGGACGTGATCGCCAACATTGCAGTGTTCGTCTCCGGCCTGCTGGTCTGGCTCGCACCGACCTTGCGTATGGCTGACTTGTTGGTGGGGTTGGCCATCGGCCTGTATGTCGCCAAGGAGGCCCTCGAAATACTGCGCGAGGCACGATGATGAAATTACTGCTCGTTGAAGATCAACATACCGCCGCCAACTATGTTGCCAAGGGGTTGCGGGAAGAAGGTTTTGTCGTCGATGTCGCCACAGCCGGGCCGGATGGCCTGCATTTATTGCTCACCGAAGATTATGGGTTGGCGATCCTGGACATCATGCTGCCAGGCATTGACGGCTGGGCCATCCTGGAAACGATGCGGCGCGCAGGTAGGACAACCCCGGTATTGTTCCTGACCGCCCGAGATGCGGTGGAAGACCGCGTGCGTGGGCTTGAGCTGGGCGCAGACGACTATCTGGTGAAGCCATTTGCCTTTTCGGAATTGCTGGCACGTATCCGTGTCGTTTTGCGTCGCAACGCTCCATCGGTGGCGGTTGAAACCCAGCTCCAGGTCGCCGATTTGGCGCTCGATCTACTGAAACATGAGGCACGTCGCGGCGACATACGCATCGAACTTACGCCGAAGGAGTTTTCGCTGCTGCAACTGCTTATGCGGCGCAGTGGAGAGGTACTGTCCCGCACCGTCCTGGCAGAACAGGTCTGGGGTATGCATTTCGAGTCTGACACGAACGTGGTGGATGTCGCGGTGAGGCGTTTGCGTACCAAAGTCGATGCCAATTTCGACTGCAAGCTGATTCACGCGCAACGCGGCACCGGCTATGTACTTGAATCACGTCCTTGAGCGGCTCGGGCTGCATCGCCTGTCTATAGTCACTCGGCTGACCTTGTTTTTTACCTTGGCTACAGCGGCCATTCTGTTCACGGTATCAGGCCTGCTTTATGAGGAGCTTTCGCGGCAGCTTGCGGCGAAAGACCTGGCGGAACTGACACAGGGCACCACCGCGCTCAGTGAAACCGTGCGCGAACTTGCCAATGAACGGGATAGCGATGACTGGCGACGCGAATGGGCCGAGAACATTGCCCGCAGTCGGCGCCTGGCCGCCCGAGTGCTGACGCCAAATGGCGAGGTTTATGTCGCGACGCCGAATTTGGCCATTCCAGCACAGGCGTTTCCATTGGAAGGTGGACCACTGCAATATGGCCGCCGGCATGCCGGCGAGGACGACTACTACCTATTGATGACGCTCCCGGTCGAAGTCCACCCCAGCCGTGTCTGGCACATAGAGGCGGCGCTCGACCTCACGCAGAGCCATGGCATCCTGCGGGCATACAAAGACCGGCTGGCACAGCTGCTACTCGCGGCGCTGGGCATTACCGCGCTGACTGGCTGGCTGATCGCACGCCGCAGCCTGCTGCCACTGACCCAGATTGGCTCGGCAATGCACCGCATCTCGGCCGAGGAGCTATCCGGCCGCATCGGCGACCGGCCCTGGCCGAACGAACTGGTTGAACTAGCCAATGCCTTTGATGCCATGCTGGAGCGGATCGAGGCTGCTTTCAACCAGTTGCACCGCTTCTCTGCTGACTTGGCGCATGAGGTGCGCACTCCGGTGAACAATTTACTGGCTGCCGCCAGCGTGACGCTGGCACGCGCACGAGCGCCAGCCGAGTATCAGGACACGCTCGAAACGGTTGTCGTGGAATGCGAGAGTTTGGCGCGCATGGTGGAAACCATGCTGTTCCTCGCCCGCGCCGACAATGCCGCTGAAATATTACATCCGGAGCGCATGTCGGCCGCCGAAGAACTGCAACGCCAGGCTGAGTTCTTCGAAGCCAAGGCGGCAGAAGCACAGATATCCATGTCATGCAGCGGCCATGCGCTATTCTCGGCCGATCCATTACTGATCAGGCGGGCACTGTCCAACCTGATTGACAATGCGATTCGGCATACACCACCCGGCGGGCAAATTTGTCTTTTGGCTTCAGAATGCGACAGCGTAGTAACGCTGACGGTGCGGGATGACGGCTCCGGCATCCAGGCAGAACATTTGCCGCACCTATTCGACCGATTCTATCGCGTGGAGTCGGCCCGTGACGAACGTGGGCATACTGGCTTGGGGCTGGCCATCGTCCATTCCATTGCTTCCTTGCACGGCGGATCGATCAGGGTTAGCAGCCAATTTGGTTGCGGCAGCACCTTCACGCTGACACTCCCCAAAATGACAATTTTGTAATGAAATCGTGCGGGGTTTGACCGGGCTACAAACCTAGAATGGCATTTTCGATGGTAATGACCGGTCAATTTTTAGCCCACATGCCTATTTGGACTGCACCGTGAAGGCCGTATTACGCTTTATGGCAGCGTTCGCCATCGCCCAGATACCCGCAGCCGCGCTTGCCCAGGACCGACCTGCGGCCAGAGTCAACTGGCCGAGCGTTGTCGGTGTCGTATGCGCGGTCGATCTGAAGGTCAGCGCTTTCCAAATCAAGGATAGGGATAGGCAGGTCATGACCTTTCAGGTCGATTCGGCCACGGTGATCAAAGTCGAGGATGGTCATCAGCCACCGTTGGGTCATGCGGTCGGCGTCGGTGATCTCCGACGTGGTCAGCGGGTCCGGGTGGAATACTTTGGTACCGGTGAAACAAAAATAGCCAAGGAGGTAGTTATTCATGCATTTCCATTGCACCCAACTGAACCTTGAATCCAGGGCGGACATTGGTTTGAGAGCGGTCTTTTCGAATTGCCGATCATGATAAATTCAATGCTCGCCTTATTTGACATTGGCATTGCCGACCTTGTCGCCTATGCGGGCTTGACCGCACTGGGCCTGCTCGCCGCCAACCAATGTATTGGCATACTCATCAGCCTGCGCTATGACACGGCCAACCGTTTTCCGAAACGCCGGCTGCCTCTGATCGGTATTCACGAGTGGACCGGTTATCTGTGCCTGTTGCTTATCCTGTTGCATCCGGCGCTGCTATTGCTGTCAGCCAAACCGCTCTTTGTTCTATCGGATTTGTTGTTGCCATTTCGGCAGACCGTGCAGCCGCTGGAGAATAGCCTCGGCGCGCTGGCGGCCTATCTTGTGCTGGTCGTTGTTGTCACCTCGTACTTCCGCGCCCGCTTTAGCTTTCGTGCCTGGAAAACGATTCACTACGCCAACTATGTATTGTCGCCAGCGCTGATCTGGCACGCCGTGTTCACTGAGCCCACCTTAACCGGTGGCGCAATCGACTATCTCGACGGCGGCAAGGTGTTCGCCGAGTTTGCCAGCGCCTTGATCATCGTTGCCGCCGGATGGCGCGGCTGGCTGGCCTTGCAGCGCCGCCGCGCTCCGCTGCCGACCGGGTTCACGATCTTGCAGGACGATGGCGAAATTGCACCGGTCTGGCGCGGTGCGCTAACGGTCGCCGCAATTCGTGATGAAACCCACAACGTCAAAACCTTCGTGCTGTGCGCTTTGGAGCGGGACACCATGCCATTTCGCTGGTTGCCCGGGCAGTATCTGACGCTCCACCTGCCTGGCGCGGAAGGGCAACACCTGATTCGCAATTACACCATTGCCAGCCCGCCAACCCGCGGCGGATGTTGCGAGATCACGGTCAAGCGCGGCAACGGACCAGGCTCACAGTTCATGCACGATCAGCTACAGGTCGGTGCCAGCCTCGACGTCAGCGGCCCGCACGGCGGTTTCGTATTCACCGGCGAGGAAGCCCAACGTATCGTCTTGATCGGTGGCGGTGTGGGCGTCACGCCGCTGATGTGCGTGCTGCGCTACCTGAGCGACATCAGCTGGCATGGGCAGATCCACTTTCTCTACAGCGTGATGACGCCGCAGGATCTTATCTATGCGCACGAGCTGGAATTGCTGGCTGAATCGCACCCGCAACTGCATCTCACATTGCTCGTGACGGAAGCGGGTCATCATCCGTGGCGCGGGAATCGCGGCCTGCTGAGCAGCGACCTGTTGTCACCGATTCCGCACCTGACCGAGAGCCGCGTCCACTTGTGCGGCCCCGAACCCATGATGCGCGCCGTCCGCAAGATGCTGACGACCATGCACGTACCCGCCGAACACGTCCATACCGAGTCATTCGGCCCTGCCAGCCTCGAACAGATCGAAGAGAAGGCGTGGCCGGCCGAGGTCGGTTCGGTGACGCTGACCTTCCTACGCAGCAACCATACCGTGCGTCTTGCCGATGGCGAATGTTTGCTATCTGCGGCAGAGCGCTGTGGCGTCGCCATCGAATCGTCGTGCCGCGAAGGGCATTGCGGTAGCTGTCGTGTTCGCCTCGTCTCCGGCAAGGTTCGGCTAGGTGCGCAGAGCGTACTGAGCGACGAAGACATCGCCCGTGGCGAAGTGCTGGCTTGTGTCTGCCGCAGCGCGCAGTCGCCCATCGTCGTAGACCGTTAACCGCCTTTGCCTTTCAACCGAAACAACTCTTCACCTCACAGGAAGCTGAACAATGTTATTTCCCACCCGACAGACGAGCATGCTCGTTGCGCTTGCCATCTCGTCCATTTTGATGCCCGCCGCTCATGCCGAGGGACTCACCGGTCAGTACCTGGCCACCGGCAACGTCTCGACCATCGGCGAGTCACTCACGTCGATGAACAACCGCATCGGCATCAATTACGCGCCAACTTCGATGCCGGGGAATTTCGACTACCGTTTCGAGAGCTACACCGAGACCTCCTTCCACGGAGCCGGCGATACCCAAGTCAACGAGCGCAAGCTGGAAAATCAGCTGATGTACAACTACCCGCTCAACGAGCATGTGACGGCCACGGTGGGCGGGCTGTATCACACCAATTACACCTTTCAGGATACCTATTACTGGGCCATGGGCGGCGTAACGCTCAGCGGCGACATAGCGCCGCAGACCTCGGCCTCGGTTACAGCACTGGTCGAGAAACGCAACAAGGGCGGTCGGGCGTTTTATGACCTGTCAGGCAACATCGAGTACAAGTTTCATCCGCTTTTCGGCATGTTCGCGGCGGTTCATGTCTATGAAAACCTCGGGGAACTAGACATCAAGCCAAGCAAGAAGCGCGAGTATGAAATAGGGATCAACCATTACATCAGCCAGCGCCTCTACGCCGGCGTTTCCTACTTCCACCATACCCAGATCGGCGATCCGAACGACCGCTTTGCGATGGCCAAATTGAAATTCGGCGTGAACTTCTGATCGCCCCACGCGGTGCGACAATTCAAACGTGACCAGAGAAGCTGGGCAACAACCATGCACAATAAGAACAGCGACGCCCCGCTGAAACAGATTCCGGCCGGCGTTTGGGTACTCGGCTTCGTCAGCATGCTGATGGACATCTCATCGGAGCTGGTCCATAGCCTGCTGCCGATGTTCATGGTCATGACCCTGGGCACAAGCGCCTTCGTGGTCGGTCTGATCGAAGGCCTGGCCGAGTCCACCGCGCTGATCGTCAAGATTTTCTCCGGCGCATTGAGTGACTACCTGGGCAAGCGCAAGGGGCTCACGGTATTCGGCTACGCGCTAGGCGCGTTGACCAAGCCGCTGTTTGCCATTGCACCGACCGCAGGCATCGTGCTGACGGCTCGGCTGCTTGATCGCGTCGGCAAGGGCGTCCGAGGTGCGCCGCGCGACGCTCTGGTGGCCGATATGACGCCGCCACACATTCGGGGGGCCGCGTTCGGGCTGCGTCAATCACTCGACACCGTAGGCGCCTTTCTCGGGCCGCTGTTGGCTGCCGGCTTGATGCTGCTGTGGGCCAACGATTTTCGCGCCGTGTTCTGGGTGGCCGTCATTCCTGGCTTGGCGAGCGTCGCATTGCTCGCCTTCGGCCTGCGCGAACCGGCACACCTTCAGACCGACAAGCGCACGAATCCAATCCGGCGCGAGAACCTGCGCCGCCTCTCTATCCCCTACTGGTGGGTCGTCGGCGTCGGTGCGGTATTCACGCTGGCCCGCTTCAGCGAAGCGTTCCTGGTCCTGCGCGCCCAGCAGGGCGGCGTACCAATCGCCTTGGTGCCGCTGGTGATGGTGGCGATGAACCTGGTTTATTCCCTGTCGGCCTACCCGTTCGGCAAGCTCTCCGACCGCATGAGTCACCGTAGCCTGCTCGCCCTTGGGCTGGCCTTGTTGATCGCGGCCGACCTGGTGCTTGCCACGAATGACCACTGGGGCGTCGTCCTCGCCGGCGTTGCGCTGTGGGGCGTCCACTTGGGTATCACGCAGGGACTGCTGGCGACGATGGTGGCCGACACTGCCCCCGCCGATCTGCGCGGCACGGCTTACGGCTTCTTCAACCTAGTCAGTGGCATCGCCATGCTACTGGCCAGCGTCATTGCCGGCCTGCTGTGGGACAGGCTGGGCGCATCGGTCACCTTCTACGCTGGGGCAGGCTTTTGCGTGATCGCCTTGGTCGCTCTTGCTTGCCACCCTGCGGTGCAACTGGCCCGGTCACAGCCGTAGATGGCGCTGGTAGCACGACTGTTGGGCCTTCTCCTGGATGACGGAAATTTCTGGGGTTCCAGCTTACAACCCCAGTCACCAAGGAGCAGATTTTTCAAGCGGCCGACCAGATCGCCGCCGCTGGCCAGCGGCCCACCCTCGAGGCCGTGCGGCAGATCGTCGGCGGCAGCTACACGACGATTTCGCCCGCGCTCAACGAATGGAAGAACCGGCAGAAAACCACGGCCGCACCGTTGCGCGAGCCTGCACCGCAGGCCGTAGCCGATCGCTTGGCCGAGCTGGGCGCGGACGTGTGGGCCGTGGCCCTCGAGCTGGCGAACACCCGGCTTGCGGCCGAGCGTGAGGCCTTGGAGGCCGCGCGCGCCGACATGGAGGCCGCCCAGGCCGAGGCGACCGAGCTGGCCGACAAGCTGGCCGCCGAAGTTGAAGCCTTGAAGGTAGACGCCCAGGCGCAGGCCTCGAAGCTGGCCGCGATCGCGGCCGACCTCGAGCAAGCCAGGGCGGACAACAGCCGCTTGCAGGCTGACAACGACGCATTGCGCGCCGAGAGCGCCACGCAGGCCGCGCGCGTGATCGAGATCGAGAAACGGGCCGACGACCTCAAGGCCGAGCTTGCGCACGTCCACCAGGAAGCCGAGCAGGCCCGCACCGAGGGCGACCGTCTACGGGCCGAGCTGGCCGCCGTGAAGGCCAAGGCCGAGGCCGCCGACACCTCGCACCAGGAGCAGCGGCAAACCGCCGCGAAGGAGGCGCACCGGGTAGCCGAGCGCATGACGAAGGCCGAGGCCGACCGGGACAGCGCCCGCGCCGAGGCCAGCGCCGCGCGTGAGGATGCCGCCAAGCTGCGCGGCCAGCTCGAGGCCGTGCAGACTCAGCACGCCGAACTTATGGCCCTGTTGAAGCCCAAGGCCGAACCGGCCCCCACCACGGCCGCAAAGGGAAAAAAGGGCGCTTGATGGTGACAGCCAGGCGCACCAGGTGCAGCGCCGTTGTCACCATAGAAAAAGGGCGGGTTGCCCCGCCCTTCCCTACCGGCTATCGCGGATGTTTCACCGCCCGCCGATCCACTCCGCAAGCCCGCTTGCATCGCCAAATTCCCCGGCAAGCAAACGGGCCTCGAGCTGACGCAACGGAGGCGGCACCTCGCCATCGAGATCGCGAGCCGTTGCGATCATCACCAGGGCCAAGCGAGGCTCACCAGACCGCGCGACGGCTTCCAGCTCGCCAGCCTGTTGCCATGCTGCCCGGTGCGGTTTGAACTCGAGAACTTGACCCATAGTGAGATCCACTTTCCCCCGCCCGAGGGCGGGGAGGCGGTTACTTGCTGCCGCCGTTGAAGCCGGTGAAGGACTGCCCCGCGCGCGGATCGACGTATTGCACGGCCGCATCGGCCGCCGCTTGCTTGGCATCCTTGATCGACTGTTGCGAGGCTTGGTAGTTCGTCTGCGCCTGCATTTGGGCCATGACGAGGCCGCGCAGCTTTTGAAGCTGGGCCGCCTGTTCGACGGCGATTTGCGTGCCGGTCTGCAAGGCTTGGAGCTGGCCTTGCGAGCTTTGCGACATGGAGCGCAACGATTGAAGCGTCGCTTCCTCGCTCGAGAAATCGCTGTATTGCTTGCCCGCCGCCGCAAGTGCGCCCTTAATCGAGTCGAGGGATTTTTGCGACCAGCCTTGATAGGCCGTCGAGAACTTCACCGATTGGGTCTTATAGCCGGGGTAGAAGTTGGAGAACTGGCTTCCAATGTTGCTCGCGGCGAACGACAAAGCCTGACCGACGTTCGCAACCTGCCCGAGCTGCACCAAGTCTTGCTGAATGGGCGACCAGACCTGATTCGGGATGTTGACGAGGTTTTGCACCATCGTCTGGTATTGCTGCAACTCCGTGGCGAGCTGCTGGGCCTGCTGGGCCACGCTAGTCACCAGCTCGAAGTTATTGGCGAGCTGGGTGAACTCCGTTGCACCAGCCACCGCGCCGCTCGCGTGTGCGACCGGGGAAATGAAGATCGAAGAAGTTGCCAGGGAGATCGAGACAGCCGAGGCGATGAGCTTTTTACGCATGATGGTTTCCTTTCCGTGTGAGGGTCAATCGTGTGAATGGTCGAGCTTGATATGCACCGTGCCGCCGCCCGTCTGATCGTTCGGCAGTTCGTTTCGCAGAGTGTCGAAGGCCTCGCCTAGCGACTTGCCTTGATAGGCAGACTTCTCACCGTCTTGCGGAGCCTCATCGGCGTTTGCTCCGATCGCGTTTTCAGAGCCGAAGCCTTTGGCCGCTTCATCGACGGCAGACGCCGGAGCCGGAGCGGCAGCAGGCGCGGCGGACGGTGCAGGGGCAGAACCAGCAGGGGCCGAGCTGGACGCCGAAGCCGCCTTGTCGGTTGATCCTGTTGCCAGCTTGGAGGGAGCGCCAGAGGCAGGGGCCGCAGCCTGAGCCGTAGCGGCACCAGCCGATGCCGGAGCCGGGGCGCTAGGCAGGGCCGGAGGCGGTACAGAAGCCACCGGAGGGGGCGCGTCGCTTTCCTCGCTGGCCGCCTCAGCCGTCGAGGACGAGGCACCAGCAGAGGCCGCGCTTTCGGCCGCAGCAGCGGCAGGCGGTGCGCTGGCCGGAGCGGATGGCGCGGACGCGCTTGAGCTGGGAGGCTGCGACGCCGACAGGGCCGGAGAGTTGCCAGAACCGCCAGAGCTGGCCGAGCTTGCCCCGGAGACTGGCGGGGGCGACACCATTGCCGCCTTGCCCGCTGTGCTGCCCCCTGCTGACGAACCACCAGAGGATGAACCGAAGCCGAGGCCTGCCGCGTTGGAGATCGAGCCGCCACTTGCCGCAGCCAGGGCAGGCGATCCACCAGGGCCAGAACCGTTTTGTCCTGCCTTGGCCGCGCCAAAGATGGACTTGCCATTGACCGCCGCCGCCGTCAGTGCCGCAGCACCGGCCACCATCCCGGCAACTGTCCCCGCCGCTTCACCTGCCGTCATCGAGGGAGTGCCTGTCAGCAAGGAAGCGGCCAGCGATGGAATCTTGGTAGCGATGTACGCAAAGAACACCGACCCGCTCAGGACGTACAGGCAGATATTGACGTAGTTGTTGCCGACGCTCGTAGCAGACAAGGCCGAGGCCCAATTGTTCGCCTCCTGCATCCCCAGGCCGATGATGAGGTACATCATGAACAGCTTGACGCCGGTAGCGAAGGCGTAATTGAGAACCTTGCTGGTGAAGTCGGTTGTCCAGCGCGAGCCGCCAAAGCCGAGGAACAGCACGTTAGCCGAGATCGCGATGTAGCTTTCGATGAGCGCCACGGCCAGATGGCAGGCGATCCATACGAAGCACAGCATGATGATGACGGCGCAGGCGTCGGCAATCAGGCCAATGGCGATCTGATCGAGCAAGCCCAGGTTGCTCAAGGACTGCATGATTTGAAACGCGCAATCGACGCCCGCCGAAACTACGTTCGACGGAGACAGCGCGCCAGTATTTCCGGCCGTCTGCCCCGCTTGCACAAGGCTGTCGATGATGGCGGGAATCCAGGTGCTGGACTTGATGAGCAGGGCATAGAAGAACCCAACGGACATGATCTTGCGCACCAGTGCTGCCATCCAGCTCTGCATGCTGTCCTTTTCGAGCACCCACATTGCCGCTGCCCAAGTGAATTCGAGCGCCGCGAGCAAGCCAAACAGGACTTGTGCGTAGCCATACAGGACGTTGAACCACCCGAGCGAGGCTTGCTTGTATTGACCCACCAAGTTATCGAGGATGCCCACGTCAGGCGGGGCAGCAGCCGAGGCCTTGAAGGCCACCAGAAGCAGCCCGATTGCCACGACATAGGGCATGGCCCGGTGAAGCCCAGGCCAGCGGAAGGAGCGACCGCTTTGGCGGTAGGCATCACCGATCAGGCCAAACAGTGCATTCATGCGCGCGGTTGTCTCGCGCACGAACTGACCGACCATCCAGAAGGCCAAGCGCAGCAGCAGCAAGGCCAGGACGGACGCCAGCAGGTTGTGAAGGATGATCTTCATTGCGAAGCCCCCTTGCTTGCGGCTGGGGCGCTGGCCGGGGCATCGCCCTTTTTGAAGTCAGCCGAACCGCCGTTGAAGCCTTGGAAGTGAACGCCCTTGCGCGGGTCTTCGTAGTGAAAGAGCTGCTTGCGCTCTGCCTTGGCGGCCGGGGTGTCGTATTGCTCTGCCGCCTGTTGCAGCGTTTGCGGGTCTTGCTTGCCGCAACCAGTCAGGCCCAGGGCAAGCACCGCAGCCAGGACAGCGCCGAGCTTGATGGAGCGATCCGCGCGCAGCTTGACCAGCCACGCCAGGACGATCGCAGCCAGGGCGACCAGTGGCGCATAGCCCAGCCCGCCCGACTGGCGAAGAACGAACGACGCCAGGGCGAAGGCCAGGAAGGCCAGGACGAGCGATAGCACGATGGCGAGCCGCAGCGCCACGCTAGAGGCCAGGAGCGGCCGATTCGGCGTGATCTCGCGGAACTCCGCGTCGATGATTTCCGGCTCGCGGAACGCGACCGGCTTGGAGGATGTTGCTTTCATGGCGAGTAGTCCTTTCCGTGTTGATGAACACGGCTTGCCATGAAGCGCGGGGGGATTCTGCACAGCACGGCAAGCCCTCGCGGATGACTTGCCCCCGCTGGCTGGCCTCGTGCTGATGAACCATGCAACAGGCTTTCGCCTGTCAGTCAGCAAGCACACCCCGCCCCGCTGACTGCGAGCGCATTGCGCGCCCGGCTTAGGTTCCGTCTCTCTCGTGGTGTCGGGCCTTTCGATCCGCCACTAACGCCAGCGACCAGGAGGGGCCTTTACGACCCTTCGCGGCTTAACCGCTGGGGCTATCGCCATGAAAGGCGATGCACGTTTTCACTGCCCAAGTTTCGCGCGCGAAACTTTTTTGCGACCCTTCGCCGGTTCATCCTTGGCCGCCTGCCGAAGCAGGTAGACCGACAACCCGGCAACCGTGATCGTTACCCCGTTCTTAGCCAAAAACTCGACCACCTGTTCCAGCGTGCAACCCGCGTCGCGTAGCTTGCGGATTTCGACCAGGAAGGGGGCCAGTCGTGACCGTTGAGAACCGGGGCGCACTTGCTTCAAGAAAGCGTCAGCGTCCATTTGGTAATCCTCAACAGCAACGAGCATATTTTACCCCCTATCCCCTCGAAAGATCAACAGAAATTCAACACTCATTCAACGAATGAAGGATTGATTTCCGGCATCGAAACGTATGGCAGCGCAACCCGCACAATGTCGTCGCCGGGCAGCTTGAGGAACCCGGCCAGATCGGGAAGGCTGGTGATTTCCGAGGCCAGCACCGTCGCCCGGTGCTCGCGCCGCCAGCTCTCCGAGGCGCTGCTTGATCCGCCGCCATCGCGCCCGCCACTGCTCGAGGTCGAACGGCTCACCTCTTTGCGCTCGACTTCCTGCACGCCCAAGTCATCCTCGAAATACTTGGCTGTCTCTCCGTCACCCGCTGCCATCACCAGCTTGCTCGAGAGGCAGGACAGGAGTGTTTGCGCTTCGTCGTGCCCGTAGGTGTCGCGAAGCTGGGCGATGGTTTGCAGGCCACAGACGCAGCAACCGCCATACTTGCGCAGCTTGGTAAGGCCACCGCGAAGGCTGGTGACTTTGCCCAGGCTGTCCAGCTCATCCATGATGAACCAGAGCCGTCGCTTGGGGTTCTCAGACAGGCTCAGGCCCTCGACGATTGCCAGTTCCAGCCACGTCGCCACCAGATAGCGCAGGAGCGCCATTTGATCGTCGCGGTAGGTCAGGAACAGCCAGCCGCCGCGCTGGGCCTTCACGAAGTCGCGCACAGAGAACGTGCCATCGTCAGGCAGGTATTGCCACGCGGCCAGATACACGGAGGCAATGGCGCGCGTGTTCGACAGCATCTTGTCGTTACCTTTTTCCGCCAGCGGCGCGGCGGATGTGCCTTGCAGCACTTCGGCCAGCTCGCGCACCGTACCCGACATGACCAAGCGCAGCAGCTCGCGCACCGATCGCTTGCCTTGCCGGTGCAGGGAGAGCAGCACGGCCGAGAACAGCGATTGAGCGTAGAAGTGCCATTGCCGCGATTCGCCGTTGCCGTCAGGAATGGCAGCTTGCGCGATGCGCTGGCAGTCATATTCCGCCCGGATTTCAGCGAATGGCGACCAGGGCACCGAGCGCCGGTCAAACGGGTTTAACACCGCGTCAGAGGCCCGGCCAAAGCGTGACAAGTATCCCCCGGACGGATCGGCAATGACCGCCGATTCGTTCAGGCCGCGAGTCTGCACCGTTCGCAAAAGCGCGTTGATGGCTTGCGTCTTGCCCGAGCCGGTTTTGCCCGACACAAGCAGGTGTTGAGGCTCTTTGTCGAAGGGCCACACGACGCCGCCAATGTGGATATTGCGCGAGTAGTCTTGCCCCTGATAGCTGGCCGCTTTCTCGGCCGCGCTGGTGACGCGAGAGCCGCGCAAGATGCGCTCGAGGGCTGGCACAACGCCGCCTTTCTTGTCCTTCAATCCGGCCGACATGGCGTGAACCATGCCGATCGCAAACCACCACAAAGCCGCCTTGACCAAGAAGGCTAGATGCCAAAACGAATCGTCACGGCCGTATAGGTAGACCATGAAAACCGCTCCGGCAAACAGGCCGAAGTAATAGACCGAATCCAATGGCGAAAAAGCCTGTTTTGCTGGCCCCTTGAGGTAGCGAAACAGGCTTGCGACACCATAGGGAACCGGCAGCAAAACAACCAGTAAGAGCCACGGCATACCGTCTTTCCCCTAGAACCAATGAAGGGCAAGTTTTGCGATGGCAAGCATCGCAAAACAGCCCGTCAAACCGCCTACGACAGCGACAATAAACTTGTTGGCGAGATCGACGGTTGCCGCCTTCTTGGCTTCCGCTGATGCCGCCGCAAGTTGGCCCGTAAGCGACTGAGCCTTGTTCAAGAGTTCGCGGAATTCTCGGCTTGCATCGCTCGCGCCTTTCTGCATTCCGTTCGCACCGGCCTCGAATCCAATTCGGCTAAGTTCGTTGATAACTTGCTTGACTAGGCCGTCTGCTGTTGTCTTGAGATTACCGGCTTGCTTGCTGGCTTCTATTGCGACTACTGACGCGCCTTCTTTGGCGTGTCCGTTGATCGCTTCCATGCCTTTCTTGATCGCGAATTCAACACCCGATTCAAAGTCTTTTACCGCCTTTTGATTGCTCGCATGGACGGCTTTTCCAATCTGCAAGTGTTGACGAGCGACAGCGTATTGAAGAGCCATAATTGACCACACGGCATCATCTGATGTGATGCCGTGCTTACGCGCGAACTGTTCAAGCGCCAGTCTTTCGCTGTCGTTTTCCAGATCGCGCAGGACAATATCTAGCGGCTGCAATTTCAGCTCAATATTGTCCGAATCCGCCATTTTTACAGCCTTTCATTGACGGAATCGAACAACTCGGAAACCGACCTAAGCCAGCGTTGAATATCCGTTTTATCGGAGATCATGAGGCGCTGATTTCCAA
>JAGWTC010000036.1 GCA_028869135.1 Rhodocyclaceae bacterium | reverse complement strand
TCGATGGCTTCGAGACCAAAGCCGGCCGGCTGTTCGAGCGCATTCAAGGCGATCTCGAAGCGCCCGCCGCCCATGGCCAAGTCCTGCATGATTTCGGTGACGCGCTTGGACAATTCGGCGGCCGCCTTCTTGCGCCCGCTGGAGAGCTTCTTGGCAACCGCCATGTAGGCGCTCTCGGCCGCTGCCTCCTGCGCGGCAAGTGCGGCCGGATCGCTGGCAATCTGCAGCTCGTTCAGGCGTGCATCGAGCCGCGCCAGCGTGTCAGGCAGTTCGTCGGGGCCGATGCGATGCTTGCGCGCCAGTGTCATGACCGCGTCGATGCGGGCATCCAGTTCTGAAAGCCGCGACGGATCCAGGTCGAGACGCTGCCGGTAGCGCGACAGGGCATGCGACGCCTCGCCGAGCTGGATGCGCGCCGCCTCGATCAGGTCGAGCGGCTCCTTGAGGTCGGCGTCGATCTCCGCCAGGGGGCGCAAGGTCGCCAGCACATGATCCAGTTGCGTCGCGGCGGCGCTGTCGCCCTCATCGAGGGCTTCGACCGCGCCTTCGGCGCCGGCCAGCAGGCTGGCGGCGTGCGACAGACGCCGCTGCTCCTGATTGTCGTCCTGCCATTGCGCCGCATCGAAGGCCAGCTCCCTGAGTTCGCTGACCTGAAAGGACAGCAGCTCGCATTCGCGGGCACTGGCGGTAGCGTCCCTTTCGGCACGTTCGCGGGCTTCGCGCAGCTTTTGCCAGGCGCGAAACTTTTCGGTGGTCTCGCGGGCCTGCGCCGTCAGGCCGGCATGCGCATCGAGCAACTGACGCTGCGCGTCTGCCTTGAGCAGGGAATGATGCGCATGCTGGCCGTGGATGTCGGCGAGAAAATCCGCCGCCGCCTTCAACTGGCCCAGCGTCGCCGGCGCGCCGTTGATATAGGCGCGCGACTTGCCTGCGCTGTCGACGACGCGGCGCAGCAGACATTCATCGTCGGCATAGTCGTTCTCGCGCAGCCAGACGGCCAGCGGCGAGTCGGCGACTACGGCAAAATCGGCGCTGATGTCGGCGCGCTCCGCGCCCGTGCGCACGACAGCCGCGTCGGCGCGCTCGCCCAGGGCCAGCGATAGTGCATCGATGAGAATGGACTTGCCGGCGCCGGTCTCGCCGGTCAGGGTGCCGAAGCCCGAATCGAACTCCAGCTCAAGTTTGTCGACAATGACGAAATCGCGCAGGATCAGGCGTTGCAGCATGTATCGTTCCGTATGGGCCGCTCGGGGTGCGCTCAGTACCGCGGCGTGGAGCTCCAGTGGAGCTTTTCGCGCAGCATTTCAAAATAGCTGTAGCCCTGCGGGTGCAGCAGGGTCACGACACGCTCGGAACGACGAATCAGAATCCTGTCGTAGGCCTGTGCGTCGAAACGCGATACCGAATCGAAGTGGAAGCGGCACTCGTACGGCGCGGCGACGGTG
Source organism: Rhodocyclaceae bacterium (assembly GCA_028869135.1). Lineage (GTDB taxonomy): Bacteria > Pseudomonadota > Gammaproteobacteria > Burkholderiales > Rhodocyclaceae. The sequence continues at coordinate 21,965 of JAGWTC010000036.1, read as the reverse complement.
ACTTCGATTACCGATTCGTCGCTGACGGTAATCGGACGATTCGACAAGGCGTGCGGGCACAGGGGCACGATGGCCAGGCCGCGCACGGAGGGATGCAGAATGGGCCCGTTGGCGGACAAGGCGTAAGCCGTCGATCCGGTCGGCGTGGCGACGATCATGCCGTCGGCGCGCAGCACATAGAGGAAGCCGCCGTCGACCTTGACCTCCAGCTCGATCATGCGGCCCGTATCGCCCTTGCTGATGACCACATCGTTGAAGGCCAGCGTATGAAAAACGCTGCTGCCGCTGCGGAAGACCTCTGCCTCCAGCAGCACCCGCTCGTCACGCGTGTACTTGCCTTCGAGAATGGCGGCCACGCCTTCCAGCATGTTGTCGCGCGCAATATCGGTCATGAAGCCGAGGCGGCCCTGATTCACGCCCACCACCGGCACGCCGTACTCGGCCATCTGGCGCGCCGCATTGAGCATGGTGCCGTCGCCGCCAAGCACGATGACCAGCTTGGCCCGGGCGCCCATGTCTTCGACACTGACGGCTTCGTAGCCCTGGATATCGGTGGCCGCGGCCGTGCTTGCGTCGATCAGCACGGTCACGCCCTGCGTGCGCAGAAAAGCGGCCATGGCGGCCAGCGATTCGCCGACTTCGCGCGTCTGGAAACGGCCGACGAGGCCGATGGTGGTGAATTCCGTAGTCATTCACGGATTATTCCATAAGTCGATGCGAATACCCTGTCTTGCAACAGGGTCAGCCGCAGGGACGATCGAATTCCCTGCTTCCCCCCGGTACCCGCGGGTTTTTTAATACAATCAGCCCATGCTCGACAAACGCGCCCAAACCCTGCTCAAAACCCTGATCGAACGCTATATCGTCGAAGGGCAACCCGTGGGTTCGCGTACCCTGTCGCGGCATTCGGGGCTGGAGCTGTCGCCGGCGACGATACGCAACGTCATGTCGGACCTTGAGGAAATGGGCTTTATCGCCAGCCCGCATACTTCGGCCGGACGTATCCCGACCGCGCTCGGCTACCGACTTTTCGTCGACACCCTGCTGACCATCAAGCCGCTGGAACGCACCGAACTGAGCGAGCTCCAGGACGCCATCCAGTCTTACCAGCCGCAACTCGCCATCAATACAGCCTCGCAACTGCTGTCGCAGCTGACCCAATTCGCCGGCGTCGTCATTGTGCCGCGCCGCCCGCAAACCCGAATCCGCCAGGTCGAATTTCTAACCCTGTCCGACAAGCGCGTGCTGCTGATCCTCGTCACCACGGAAGGCGACGTGCAGAACCGCATCCTGCATACCCAGCGCGACTATTCGCCGTCCGAACTCGTCGAGGCGGCCAACTTCATCAACCAGAACTACGCCGGGCTCGACCTCGAACAGATTCGCGGCCGCCTGCGCGAGGAACTTTCGCAACTGCGCTCCGACATGAGCGAGCTGATGACGGCCGCCGTGGCTGCCGGCGAGGACACGCAGAACCAGCAGCCGCAATACATCCTCAGCGGCGAACGCAAGCTGCTCGACGTCGAGGACCTGAGCTCCAATATCATCCGCCTGCGGCAGCTCTTCGACCTCTTCGAACAGAAGACCAGCCTCGCGCAATTGCTCGAAATCTCCAGCCGCGCCGAGGGCGTGCAGGTCTTCATCGGCGGAGAGTCCGGCATCGCGCCGCTGGACGAATGCAGCGTCGTCACCGCGCCCTATGAAGCCAACGGCGAGGTCGTCGGCACATTGGGCGTGATCGGCCCGACGCGCATGGCCTATGAGCGCGTCATCCCCGTCGTCGACATCACCGCCCGCCTGCTCAGCAATGCGCTGAGCACCCCTAAGCCTTAAGGTACCCATGGCCCGCTATCAGCCTGAACCCGCGCACTTGCACGGCAGCCCGGTTCGCACCGGAATTCTTTACGTCAATCTCGGCACCCCGGATGCGCCGACCGCAAGCGCCTTGCGGCGCTACCTCAAGGAATTCCTGTGGGACCCGCGCGTGGTGGAAATCCCGCGTCCGATCTGGTGGCTGATCCTCAACGGCATCATCCTCAATACCCGGCCGCGCAAATCGGCGGAAAAATATGCCATGGTCTGGACCAAGGACGGTTCGCCGCTTGCCGCGCACACCGAGAAGCAGGCCAAGCTGCTGCGCGGCGCACTGGGCGCCGCCGGCTACACGGACATCGAAGTCGCTTTTGCGATGCGTTACGGCAATCCTTCTATCGCCAGCAAGCTCGACCAGTTGAAAGCGGCCGGCTGCGGACGCATCCTGATCCTGCCGGCCTATCCGCAATATGCGGCATCGACCACGGCCAGCGTGACCGACATGGTCTGCGCCTGGGCGCAGCGTACGCGCAACGTCCCGGAGTTGCGCTTCGTGCGCAACTATCACGATGACCCCGGCTATATCAGCGCACTCGCCGCCAGCGTGCGCCAGCACTGGATGCAAAATGGGCCCCCGCAGGCCGACGACAAACTAATCATGAGCTTCCACGGCCTGCCCCGCTTCAGCCTCGACAAGGGCGACCCCTACTTCTGCGAATGCCAGAAAACCGGACGGCTGTTGGCCGAGGCGCTCGGCCTCGGCAAGGATCAGTATCTGGTCACTTTCCAGTCGCGTTTCGGCCGCGCAGAATGGCTGCAACCGTACACCCAGCCGACGCTGGAGGCGCTCGCCCGCGACGGCGTAGCCCGTGTGGACGTGATCTGTCCGGGCTTCACCGCGGATTGCCTGGAAACGCTGGAAGAAATCGCCATGGAGTGCAAACAGGCATTCCTGACCGAGGGCAGGAATGGCGGCGGCAAAGAATTCAACTACATCTCCTGCCTCAATGAGCGGCCTGACTGGATCGCCGCGCTGACCGAGCTTACCTTGCGCCACCTTGGGCACTGGGCCAACACACAAACCGCCGACGCCGGCAGCACGGCACGCGCCATTGCGCTCGGCGCGAAGCAATAGAAACACGGAGCGACTGCCGCTCAAGCAATACCGTGATCCGCCGTTAACAGCCTGAACAGACAGGACTTTACGGAGGACCGCCATGAAAATTTCCGCGTCAGAAATCTCGATGCAATCTGAGCATTCGAGCGTAAGTATCTATTCGCGAATGGAATCGCTGCGGGCATGGAAAGGCTCGCCAGCGGGCTCGGCCAACCCTGCCCCGCGTACGCCGACACCGCAAGTCTTGCTTTCGGACAAGGGCGTGGCCATCCAGGCGGCCGCAGCCAATGGCGAGGAAGCGCAGCTGGACCCCAAGATCAAGCTGCTGATCGCAATGATCGAGGCCATCACCGGAAAGCCGGTCAAGTTCTTCAATCAGGCGAGCCTTGCGCAACCGCCTGCCGCCGGCAACTCCGCACCCGCCTCCGCCACGCCCCCATCGGCCGCCGACTGGGGCATGACATACGATCTGCACGAAAGTTATACCGAAGCCGAGCAGACCACGGTATCAAGCAGCGGCACGATCAAGACGGCTGACGGCAAGACCGTCAGTTTCCAGCTTGATCTCAGCATGAGCCGCAGCTATTACGAGTCGACCGATATCTCGGTGCGTGCCGGCAATGCGCAGCGCAAGGATCCGCTGGTCATCAATTTCGACGGCACGGCGGCACAGCTCAGCGACATGAAATTCAGTTTCGACCTGAACGGCGATGGCAAGGAGGAATCCATTTCGCAGCTCGCCGGCGGCAGCGGTTATCTGGCGCTGGACAAGAACGGCGATGGCAAGATCAACAATGGCACCGAGCTGTTCGGGCCCACAACCAACAACGGCTTTGGTGAACTGGCCCGGCTCGATGGCGACAGAAACGGCTGGATAGACGAGAATGACGCCGCCTTCGAACAGCTCAAGATCTGGGTACCGGGCGCCGATGGCGGCAAGCTGATGTCGCTCAAGGAGGCCGGTGTGGGCGCCCTGGCGCTGGCGCACATCAACAGCCAATTCGAATTGCGCGGCCAGGGCAACAGCAATCTGGGCGGCATCCGCGACACTGGCGTGTTCCTGTTCGAGGACGGACGCGTCGGCAGCATGCAGGAGATAGACCTAACAGTCTAAGGCCCGGCAATACAGGGCTCTGCGCCAGAAAATAAAGGGCATCTTCCGGATGCCCTTTATTTTTGGTGATTTTCAAACAATGCCACTTGAAAGCCTAAAACCCGTCCCCAAGTGTGGGCAATCCGAGATTTTGAATCGCAAGGAAGCCCCATGTCGCAAGAACAGGAACCCCAGATCAACGAGACGCCCCAGACCGAAGCGCACGCCGCTGTCGACAGCATGCCGAGCATCGAGGAGCAGTTGAAGATCGCCGAACAGAAGGCCGCCGAAAGCCACGATGCCTGGCTGCGCGCCAAGGCCGAAGGCGAAAACATCCGTCGCCGCGCCCAGGAAGACATTACCAAGGCCGGCAAGTTTGCGGTCGAAAAATTCGCCGGTGAACTCATCGCCGTCAAGGACAGTCTGGAAGCCGCATTGGCCAGCGACAAGCAAAGTGCCGAAGACTTGAAAGCCGGCGTCGAGCTGACTCTGAAGCAGTTGGTCGCGGCCTTTGAAAAATCCGCCCTGCTCGAAATCAATCCGCTCGAAGACAAGTTCGATCCGCACAAGCACCAGGCCATCAGCCAGGTCGAGGCCGACGGCGAGCCGAATCGCGTCATCAACGTCCTGCAAAAAGGCTATGCCCTGCATGAACGCATCATTCGCCCGGCACTGGTCATTGTTTCAAAGGCGAAAAGTTGAGGCTCACGGCTTGAACCTGTAGCGGTACTCCCCATATTCGTAGCAAGACGACTCGGGCACCCCGAGCGCACAGACAAATTCAGACTTAAAGGAAAACAAAATGGGCAAGATCATCGGCATCGACCTCGGCACCACCAATAGCTGCGTCTCCGTCATGGAAGGCGGCAAGCCCAAGGTCATCGAAAATTCGGAAGGTGCGCGCACCACCCCGTCCATCGTTGCCTACACCGACGACGAAGTGCTGGTCGGTGCCTCGGCCAAGCGCCAGGCCGTGACCAACGCCAAGAACACCCTGTACGCCGTCAAGCGCCTGATCGGCCGCCGCTTCGAGGAGCAGGCCGTGCAGAAGGACATCGACCTGATGCCCTTCAAGATCATCAAGGCCGACAACGGCGACGCCTGGGTTGAAGCGCGCGACCAGAAGCTGGCGCCGCCGCAGGTTTCGGCCGAAGTGCTGAAGAAGATGAAGAAGACCGCCGAAGACTACCTGGGTGAAGAAGTCACCGAGGCCGTCATCACCGTGCCCGCCTACTTCAACGACAGCCAGCGTCAGGCCACCAAGGACGCCGGCCGCATCGCCGGTCTCGAAGTCAAGCGCATCATCAACGAACCGACCGCAGCCGCGATCTCCTTCGGCCTCGACAAGCAGGAAGGCGACCGCAAGATTGCCGTGTTCGACCTGGGCGGCGGCACCTTCGACATCTCCATCATCGACATCGCCGAAATCGACGGCGAGCACCAGTTCGAAGTGCTCTCCACCAACGGCGACACCTTCCTCGGCGGCGAAGACTTCGACCAGCGCCTGATCGACTACATCATCGACGAGTTCAAGAAGGAACAGGGCGTCGACCTGAAGAAGGACGTGCTCGCCCTGCAGCGCCTCAAGGAAGCCGCTGAAAAGGCCAAGATCGAGCTGTCCTCGTCGACCCAGACCGAAGTCAACCTGCCCTACATCACCGCCGACGCCACCGGTCCGAAGCACCTCGCGCTGAAGATCACCCGCGCCAAGTTCGAGTCGCTGGTCGATGAACTGATCACCCGCACCATCGAGCCCTGCCGCGTCGCCATCAAGGACGCCGGCGTCAAGGTCGGCGACATTCAGGACGTGATCCTGGTCGGCGGCATGACCCGCATGCCCAAGGTGCAGGAAAAGGTTAAGGAGTTCTTCGGCAAGGACCCGCGCAAGGACGTGAACCCGGACGAAGCCGTCGCCATCGGCGCTTCCATCCAGGGCGGCGTGCTGCAAGGCGAAGTCAAGGACGTGCTGCTGCTCGACGTGACCCCGCTGTCGCTGGGTATCGAAACGCTGGGCGGCGTCATGACCAAGCTGATCCAGAAGAACACCACCATTCCGACCAAGCAGAGCCAGGTCTTCTCGACCGCCGACGATAATCAGAACGCCGTGACCATCCACGTGCTGCAAGGCGAGCGCGAAATGGCCACTGGCAACAAGAGCCTGGGCCAGTTCAACCTGTCCGACATTCCGCCCGCCCCGCGCGGCATGCCGCAGATCGAAGTCACGTTCGACATCGACGCCAACGGCATCCTGCACGTGTCGGCCAAGGACAAGGCGACCGGCAAGGAAAACAAGATCACCATCAAGGCGAACTCGGGCTTGTCCGAAGCCGAGATCCAGCAGATGGTTCAGGATGCTGCCGCGCACGCCGAGGAAGACAAGAAGGCGCGCGAGCTGGTGGACACCAAGAACCAGTGCGAAGCCATGGTGCACTCGACCAAGAAGGCGCTGTCCGACCACGCCGATAAGGCCGGCGACGACAAGGCCGCCATCGAGGCCGCCATCGCCGAAGCCGAGGAAGCGCTGAAGGGCAACGACAAGGAAGCCATCGAAGCCAAGACCGAGGCGCTGGCCAAGGCCGCGCAGAAGCTGGGTGAAAAGATCTACGCCGAACAGCAAGCCGCTGCGGGCGGTGCCGAAGCAGCAGGTGCGGGTGCCGGCGACGCCAAGAAGGACGACGGCGACGTGGTGGATGCCGAATTCACCGAGGTCAAGGACAAGAAGTAATTCCTGAACGCCTAACCAAGTTGAAACGGCGGCGGAGGCACAGAAACAGGGGCAATTCTGTTTCCGTGCCTTCGTGCCATCTGTAGCGAAAGAAGAATATGGCTGGAAAAAAAGATTTCTACGAAGTGCTGGGGGTCAACCGCGACGCATCAGACGATGAGCTGAAAAAGGCTTATCGCAAGCTCGCGATGAAGTACCACCCGGACCGCAATCCGGACAACCCCAAGGCCGAGGAACAATTCAAGGAGGCCAAGGAGGCCTACGAGATTCTGTCCGACGGGCAGAAGCGCGCCGCCTATGATCAGTACGGTCATGCCGGCGTCGATCCGCAGGCGGGCATGGGCGGCGGTGGTTTCGGTGGCGGCGCCGGCATGGGTGGCTTTGCGGATGCCTTCTCGGACATCTTCGGCGACATCTTTGGCGGCCGCGCCGGCGGCGGCGGACGTTCGAACGTCTATCGCGGCGCCGACCTGCGCTACAACCTGGAAATCTCGCTGGAGGAAGCCGCGCGCGGCACTGAAACCAAGATTCGCATCCCCACCATGGAGGAATGCGATACCTGCGACGGCAGCGGCGCCAAGAAGGGCACCGAGGTCAAGACCTGCCCCACTTGCGGCGGCCACGGTCAGGTACGTATCCAGCAAGGCATCTTCGCGATGCAGCAGACCTGCCCCAAGTGCCACGGCACCGGCAAGTTCATTCCCGAACCCTGTCCGAGCTGCCACGGCGCCGGGCGCATCAAGACGCACAAGACCCTGTCGGTCAAGATTCCGGCCGGCATCGACGAGGGCGATCGCATCCGCCTGTCGGGCGAAGGCGAAGCCGGCGTCAATGGCGGTCCGAGCGGCGACCTCTACGTTCAGGTGCATCTAAAGGAACACGGCGTATTCCAGCGCGACCACGACGACCTGCATTGCGAAATGCCGGTCAGCATCACCACCGCGGCGCTCGGCGGCGAAATCGAGATTCCCACGCTGGACGGCATCGCCCGCCTCAAAATCCCGGCCGAAACCCAGACCGGCAAGGTGTTCCGTCTGCGCGGCAAGGGCATCAAGGGCATCCGCAGCATCAGCCACGGCGACCTGCTCTGCCATGTCGTCGTCGAAACGCCGGTCAAACTGACGGCACGCCAGAAGGAGCTGCTGGAGGAGTTCGAAACCATCAGCCAACGCGAAGCCGGCGTCCACAACCCCAAAGCCCAAAGCTGGATGGACAAGGTGAAGGACTTTTTCGCGGGTTAAGCGATACAGGCGGAGCAACAAGGTCCGGCTTGCGTGGGCCGGGCGAAAGCGCTTTTGCGTCATCTGACATGGCATAGACAAATGGGGCTTGACGCCCCGTTTGTCTTTTTGCGAATTCACTTGAACACCTGTTCCATAAATCATTAATTTCTGCGGGGTTTTGTCGGTATTTTTTACATCGACAGGCCACCCCGAGAGTATGATGCGAAGCTATCCAAGCCAAGCATGACAAACTCCCTCCCATGGCCGATCTGTTAAGTCGCGAACGCTGCCTGCAATTGACCCAGTACATGATCGATGGTGCTGTACCCGGCACCATCGCCGCGTTATGGATCAATCTCGATCGCTTTCAGCAAGTCAATGAAACCTTCGGCTATGCGGGCGGCGACGAGATCATCGCTGTCATCGGCCGACGTCTCGACGAAGCCATCGGGCATGACGCACACCTGAGCCACATGGGGGCCGACGAGTTCGTCTGCCTGCTGTACGCGGTAGGCGAAGCCACGGTCACCGAGCTGGCCGAACGTATCGAAGTCTGCATCAAGGCGCCGCTCGCCTGGGGCGACATGACCCTGCACCCCAGCGCGCGCATCGGCATCGCCATGCTGGAAACCGGCGAAAACGCCATTCAGTTGCTGCAGCGCGCCGACCAGGCCATGCTTCGTGCCAAACGCAGCGGCCAACGCTGGCTTTATGCCCATGACGAGGATGCGGAACAGAAAGTCCGCATCGGCCTGCCGGCACGCACCGAACTCGATATTGAAAGCAAGCTCCATCGCGCGATGGAAACAGGCGGACTGGACCTTCATTACCAGCCCATCCTGCGGCTCGACGGCAGCGTCGAATCGGTCGAAGCGTTGATGCGCTGCACCGTCGACGGCCATGCCGTGCCGCCTGCGATTTTCATTCCGATTGCGGAGAAGACCGGGCTCATTACCCGGCTCGGAGAATGGAGCCTGAGCCAGGGTGCGCTGTTCGCACGACGGCTTCAGGAGTCCGGCCATGACCTCAAGGTCGCCGTGAACATTTCCCGCGCTCAACTGCTGTCGCCCACCTTTGCGCAGATGCTCAGCAGCGCCGTGATCTACGCCAAGATTCCGGCCGACCGACTGGAGCTGGAGCTGACCGAATCCCTGTTCATGGACATGTCGCGTACGGTGCAGGACAACCTCTGCGATGTCCGCGCCACCGGTGTCACGCTGGCCATCGACGATTTCGGTACCGGCTACTCCTGTTTGTCCAACCTCAAGGACATACACGCCTCGAAGCTCAAGCTCGATCGGGCCTTTGCTACCGCGCTGCCCGAAGATGGGCGCGCCTACGCCATCGTCAAGGCCATGACGCGCCTGGGCCAGGAACTGGGCATGGCCGTCGTCGCCGAAGGTGTGGAAAACGAGGCGCAAATACAGGCCTTGAAGCAGGCAAGGGTAAACGGGGTGCAAGGTCACCTATATGCAAGTGCAATGTCTGGCGATACACTTCTGGAATGGCTTCGCAGTCGGACGCAGAACAATATCCAGAAAGAGTACGACCATGACAGTATCGGCCGATAGCAACGACACACCGCTCAACCGCGAATTCCAGTCCGCACTGCGCGACAATCGCATACCGCCCTGCCCCATCGCGCTGGAACGTCTGGCGCATGAAATGAACAGGGCCGAGCCTGACCTCCGTCATCTGAACCAGATCATCAGCAGCGATGTAGCGCTGGCCGCAGGTCTGGTCAAGCTGGCAAACTCCCCGTATTTCGGTGCCCAGCGCCGCATTTCCAGCGTCTCCGAAGCCCTGATCCTGCTGGGTCTGGATACTGCCAGCCAGGCAGTGGCCTGTATCGCGCTGGCCGAGGCCTTTCCCAACATGCGCTCCATGGAGCGTTTCTGGGATGCCTCCGCTCAGATCGCAAACCTGTCCGGCTGGCTGGCCAACCACAAGCAATGGCCGGGCGTACGTCCGCAGGAAGCCTACACCTTCGGCCTGTTCCGCGATTGCGGCATTGCGGTGCTGCTGCAGCACTTCCCCGACTACACACGCATCCTGCAAAGCGCCAACAGCGAACGCATGCGCGCCTTTACCGATATCGAGGACGACGTGCTGCCCACCAATCACGTCGTCATGGGCGCCTTGATGACCCAATCCTGGTGGCTGCCCGACAGCATCTGCCAGGCAGTACGTCACCATCATGACATCGACCCCGCGCCGGAAAGCAGGGACACCCCCTTCCGCTACCTGATCTGCATTTCCCAGCTTGCCGAGCACTTGTTGCAGAAGAATACCGGGCTCAGCAAGACCGATGAATGGGAAAAGCTGGGTACGCGTTGCCTCGAACAACTGGGCATCAGCGAAGAAGAGCTCGCCGACATGGAGCTGCTCGCCACGCCCGTTGTGGCGGCCCACGCCGCGTAAGCCCCGCCCGCCCCACTGCGCTTGCCGGCCCCCGGGGACGGGCTGTCGTCCTGAACCACCGCATCCTGTATCACCGGAATAACCGAGCCCAGTGCGGTTCGACGCCGCAAAAGAAAAACCCCGCCACCGGGGAGAGACCGGCAGCGGGGCGGATGGGTTCAACCGGGGTAGGGGGAGAAACCCCGGTCTGTGCGAACCCAAAACTGGGTAGAGATTCCTTCCTGGCGAACGGCCGAGTTACAGCACCTCGGCAATCGAACCGTTGGCGATACGCACCCGATCGCCGGAGTTCATCCTGGGCACCTCGCGTTGCGAGAAGGTACGCATGCTGCCGTCAGCCATGCGCACCTTGATCTGGTAGGCGCTGGTCTTGTTCATGTTCTTTTCGATCTCGTTACCGGCGTAGGCACCACCGCCAGCACCGGCGATCGTCATCACGGTACGACCGCTGCCGCCGCCGAACTGATTGCCGATCAGGGCGCCGGCCACGCCACCGGCCACGGCGCCAAGACCGCTGCCAGAACCCTTGCGCTCGATCAGGCGTACGCTTTCCACCGTGCCGCAGCTTGCACACAAGGTAGCCGCCTTGTCGCCTTCGGCGCCGCCCTTGTTGCGCAGCGCCTCGCTCTGGGCCGTGTCCTGCTTGGCACTGGCGCCCGGCAGATAGCCGGTCAGCGCGGCCACGCCGGTCAGGCTCAGCAACGTCACGGAGAACGCGGCCACGATCAGCGAGGGATAGAGAATCTTGGGTTTGATGGTCATGGCTCTCTCCTTCAGGAGTGCCTGATCGCTATTTCCGACAATCAGATGGCTCATGTTGTCTCTCCTCGTGTATTACTTGCGATCGAGCTGGTGGCCGATGCGGTTGCCCACATAGGCGCCGGCGCCTGCACCGGCCACGGTGCCGAGGGTAGAGCCGGTCAGGGCCGACCCCACAACACCGCCGACAACGGCACCGCTCACCGTGCCGATATCCTGCTTGTTCGGGTTGCTGCTGCATCCGCTCAAGGCGGCGCCCATGACGACGATCATCATCAGCAGCATCACGACACCCATTTTTCTTGTGTTCATTTTTCTGTCCCTTTATGCATCAGTTATTCCTGACGCCTCGTATCCCCTATAGGCAAGCCCCGTGCCAGAAAAAATATTCACGCTAAAACAATGGGATAGAAAAACATGGGCGCAAGCGGCTGCAGCATGCGCGTCGCCATTTGGCGACACGGGCATGCATTTGGCATTTAGAACAATGATTTGAAATGACTTTTTCTGTCGCCAAGTGGCGACAGAAACCATCCGGCGCGGATGGCTTATTTGAACAAGGCCGGTTCGAGCGAATGCCGTTGCAGCAGCTTGTAAAAATCGGTGCGATTGCGTTGCGCCAGCTTGGCGGCCTGGGCGACATTGCCGCCGGTCATCTTGAGCAGACGGACGAGATAATCGCTCTCGAAGCGACGACGCGCCTCGTCGAAGGGCACCACCTCTTCCGTTTCGCGGATGGCCTGCTGGACCAAAGTCGGCGGAATGACGCTTGATGTGGCCAGTGCCACCGCCTGCTCCACCACGTTCAACAACTGGCGCGCATTGCCGGGCCAACTGGCGCGCACGAGCAGCTCCATGGCTTCCGGCGCAAAACCGTTGATCTCCTTGCTGTAGCGTTCGGCGAGGCGATGCAGGAAGTGGTTGGCAAGCAGGGGGATATCGTCGCGGCGCTCATTCAGCGATGGAATGTCGAGCGACACGACGTTCAGCCGATAGTAGAGGTCGCTGCGGAACTGGCCGCTGGCCATCTCTTCGCGCAAGTCGCGGTGCGTGGCGCTGATGACGCGGATATTCACCGGCACGCTCCGGGTGCTGCCGACAGGGCGCACCTCTCGCTCCTCCAGCACGCGCAGCAGCTTGACCTGCAGGGGCGTCGGCATGTCGCCAATCTCGTCGAGGAAAAGCGTACCGCCGTCGGCTTCCGGAATCAGGCCGCGCTGGTCGCGGTTGGCGCCGGTGAAGGCACCTTTCACATAGCCGAAGAGTTCGGACTCCAGAAGGTTCTCCGGAATCGCGCCGCAGTTCACGGCAATAAAAGGCGCATCGCGGCGCGGACTGGCACGATGGATAGCCTTGGCCAGCACCTCCTTGCCGGTACCCGACTCGCCCAGCAGCAGCACGCTGGCGTCGCCGGCGGCCACAAGCTCGGCGCGCGCCAGCAGGTCCTCCATGACGTTGTTCTGGGTCACGATGTCGGCGCGCCAGTCAGGTGCGGCGCCCGACTCGCTGGACGGTGCCAGGCGCAGCGCCTGCGCCACGAGGTCGAGCAGCGCCTTTGGTTCGTACGGTTTGGTCAGATAACCGAAGACACCGCGCTGGGTGGCCGCCACGGCATCCGGGATGCTGCCGTGCGCGGTCAGGATGATGACCGGCAGCAGAGGGTGCTGGACGCGCAAGGCGTCGAACAGGGCCGAGCCATCCATGCCCGGCATCTGCATGTCGGAAATCACCAGTTGCGGACGCTCCACGCTGGCTCGCGCCAGGGCCTCCTGTCCGTTGCTCGCCGTTTCAATGCGATAGCCCGCCGCCTCAAGGCGTATGGCCAGCAAACGCAGCAGGTCAGGGTCGTCATCGACCAGCAGCAGATAGTTGGGACGGCTTTCGCTCACAATTTTCCTTTCTCACGCCGAAGCAGGCTGCGCTCGATGTCCTTGACTGCGTCGAGCTTCTTCTCCAGCTCGTCGATGCGCTTTTGCCCTTGCTGGGCCCCCATTTGTATCCCTTGCTGCTGCGCCTGTGCCACCGCGCCCATATGCGAATTCAGCAGCGCCGCCAGCGCAGACACGCTGCTGTCATGCTTGCCATCGAGCATCGGTTCCAGCACCTGCTGGGCAAGCTTGCGATCGCCGGCGCCAGCGTCCGCAGCGGTCAGGGCAAACGCATATTGCAGGCGACGGAAATCGCTTTTGTCGCGCATGTAAGCGATGCGCTGACGCTCGGTTTCGCGGTCGCGCTCTGACGCCGACAGACTGCGGACGTAGTTGGCGTAATACAGCAGCGATACCGAGTCGTCCATGCCGATGGCAGCCTCGTCGGGTCTGATCCAGTAGCGCTCGCCGTTGCCGTAGCGTGCCGTCATCGCGCAAGCGCTCAACAGCAGCAGCAGCAATACCCCAAAAAACCTTTTCATGCCACCACCTCCACGGGCAAAACGACGCGGAAGTCGCCGCAGCCGTCGCCTATCGTAATCGAGCCACCGAGCGCACGCGCATGATCGCGGCAGATCGACAACCCCAATCCCGTGCTCTTGACCTTGCTTCCGGCCGGCGTGGCGCCGCGAAAGAAGGGCTCGAACACGCGTTCGCGAGCCTCGACCGGGACCCCCGGCCCTGCATCCATGACACGCAGCACGAGTTGCTGAGCCTCAATCCGGGCAAACAGCTCCACCGTGCTTGCAGCGGGCGCATGCTTGATCGCATTGGACAGCAGATTGTCGAGAATGACCCGCACGCGCTCGGGATCGGTGCGCAACTGCCGGGCCTCGACGGCGCTGCGCAAGTGCAGACGCTTGGCTTCCAGCGCAATGCTGTGCCGCTCGCTGACCTGGGCCACGAGCTCGGGCAGCGAGAATGACTTGATCTCTATCCTCGCGGCGCGAAACTCGGCCTCGCCGTGGCGCAGCAGATCCTCGATCAGATGCTGCAGATGCAGGCTGTTTTCGCGCAGGATATGCACGATCTCCTGCTGTCGCGGCAGCAAGGCGCCGGTCGTGCCTTCGGCCAGCAATTCGGAGCCTTCGCGCAGCGCAGTCAGCGGCGTCTTCAACTCGTGCGAGACATGGCGCAGGAACTGCGCCTTCTGCTCCTCCAACTGCTGCAGCCGCTCGCGCAGCCAGTTCAGTTGCTCGCCGAGCTTGACCAGATCGTCCGGCCCCTCGACCACGACGCGTTCGTGCAGACGCCGTTCGCCGAGGCCGAGAATGCCCGCCTCGATCTGCGCGATCGGGCGCGCCAGCAGATAGGTGAACCCGGCCACCACCAGCAGCGCCACCGGCACAACCACCAGCAGTTGCAGACGCGCGCCGTTCTCAGCCTCTTCGGCCTGCAGTTTGAGCGCGCCCGCCTCGCGGTCGATCACAGCGCTCGAGTGCATCAGCATGTCCCGCCCGGTCTTGGCCAGTTGGGAGAACTGCTCGTTCATGTCCTTGCTCTTGTTATCGACCTGCAGGCGATAGGCCTCCGCCTCCTCCTCGATCATCCGGTTCAGCAAGGCGCGCATCTCCGCGTCCAGCGGCATGCGTTGCATCTGGGCAATGATGTCAGCGAACTCTTCGCGCAGACTGATATAGCCGTCGCGCAGCGCTTCATCCTGGAGAATCTGGTTCTGCCGCGCAGACCGCTCCAGCGTAGGCAGTACCTCTGCCAGCTGGCGGCTGCCGTGGGCGATGCGCGCGGCATCGAACACCGCCTGCTGGCTCTGCGTCGACAGCTTCTGAATCGCCACCGTCATGGCCAGCAGACCGGCGGTCAGGGGCAGCACGGCCAGGAAGAAGCCGACCGCCAGCAGCTTGAAGAAGGAGCGAGGATAGCGGAACTGCATCAGGCCTCCAATCTACCGGCAGATTTTCGAAAAACGTAGCGAGGACGGCCAGATACAAGGCGCACGGAGCACAGCAACCGGAATGTACTTAAGTACATGAGGATTGCGAGCACCCAGGAGGGAACGAAAAGGCCCCTCCCCCTGCGTGCACGCCGCAGATGGACACCGCAGTAGTTTTGCAAAATCCTGCTCAGGCGCGGCGCCACTCGGTCACGCCACCGGGTTTATCTTCGAGCACGATGCCGGCAGCCTTCAGTTCATCACGGATACGATCGGACTCGGCGAAGTTCTTGGCTTTCTTGGCCTCCACGCGAGCGACGATCAAGGCTTCGATGGCCTCGTTGGACAGGCCTCCCTCGGCCGTCGGCGCCGCCTGCAGAAATGCCTGCGCATCGCGCTGCAGCAGTCCCAGCACGCCGCCCAGCGCACGCAGTTGATCCGCCATTTTCGGATCGCTATCGCGATTGACGAGATTGGCCAGATCGAACAGAACGGCCAGCGCCTCGGAGGTGCCGAAGTCGTCGTTCATGGCGGCGGCGAACTTCTGCGCGTGCGCCTCGTTCCAGTCGACGGCGGCGCCGGTCGCCGCATGGTTCTTCAGTGCCGTGTACAAACGCGTCAGTGCGCCGCGGGCGTCGTCGAGATGTGCATCCGAGTAGTTGAGCGGACTGCGGTAGTGGGCGCGCAGGATGAAGAAGCGCACCACTTCCGGATCGTACTGCTTGAGCACATCGCGGATGGTGAAGAAGTTGCCCAGCGATTTCGACATCTTCTCGTCGTCGACGCGAATAAAGCCGTTGTGCATCCAGTAATTGACGTACTGGCAGTCATGGGCCCCTTCGGACTGGGCGATCTCGTTCTCGTGATGCGGGAACTGCAGGTCCTGGCCGCCGCCGTGGATGTCGAAATGCTTACCCAGCAAGTCGCTGCCCATCGCCGAGCACTCGATATGCCAGCCCGGACGGCCGGCCCCCCAGGGAGAACTCCACTTCACCTCGTCGGCATCGTCGTCCTTGGCGTGCTTCCACAACACGAAATCCAGCGGGTCCTGCTTGCCGTCCACGACGTCGACGCGCTCGCCGGCACGCAGGTCGTCGAGAGACTTGCCTGAAAGCTTGCCGTAGCCGGGGAACTTGCGTACCGAATAGCAGACGTCACGGTTGGCGGCGACGTAGGCGTAGCCGTGCTTTTCCAGGCTGGCGATCATGTCCAGCATCTGCTGCACATACTCGGTCGCGCGCGGCTCGTGGTCGGGGCGCAGCACGCCCAGCGCATCGGCATCCGCATGCATGGCGGCGATGAAACGGTCGGTCAGCGTGCGGATGCTTTCGCCGTTCTCGGCGGCACGCTTGATGATCTTGTCGTCGATGTCGGTGATATTGCGGACATAGGTGACCTTGTAGCCGCGCTCGCGCAACCAGCGCGCCACCATGTCGAAGACCACCATGACGCGAGCGTGGCCGAGGTGGCAGAAATCGTAGACCGTCATGCCGCACACATACATGCGGACATGATTGGGTTCAATGGGGCTGAAATCCTGCTTGCTGCGGGTCAGGGAGTTATGAATCTTGAGCATGTCGTCAGGGGCCCGTCAGGGAGCCGCAAAGCGCGTTGGCGAAGCCCCGGGGAGCACTGAAAAGACTGCGCATTTCGGCTATTGCGGGGGCCGGCTTATTGGTAGAATCACAGGTTGTAGTTGCTGTCTGGACCAAACCTGCCAGAAGCGGCATTCCCATCTCAAAAAGCAGGAATAACCGTTTAAATACAGCTAACTACAAAGAACAAAACTATTTAAAAACCGTTTTTGAGTATAACATGCCCCTGCGCCGCACCCTGACCGCCCTAGCCTGCTGCAGTCTGATCCTTGGCGCTACCCTGCCCGCACATGCCGATGCCTTGCAGGATGCTAGCCGCCTGATGCGCCAGGGACAAACCACTCAGGCGCTCGAACAGGTTGACCGCTTTCTGGCCGACAAGCCCAAGGACGCCCAAGGACGTTTTCTCAAGGGCACCCTCCTGACGGAGCTGGGTCGCAATGCCGAAGCCGCGGCCATTTTCACGAAGCTCACCGAAGACTACCCGGAACTGCCGGAGCCCTATAACAATCTGGCCGTGATCTACGCGCAACAGAAGCAGTATGACAAGGCCAAGCAGGCGCTCGAACAGGCGATCCGCACCCATCCGTCCTACGCCACGGCGCACGAGAACCTCGGCGATCTTTACGCCCGCCTCGCCAGCCAGGCCTACGGCAAGGCGCTGCAACTCGACGCCTCGAACACCACCGCCCAGAGCAAGCTGGCGCTGATCAAGGATCTGACCTCGGTCTCCGCACGCCCGGCAAGCAAGCCGGCGACAGAGCCCACCAAGCCGGTCGAACCGACGAAGCCGCCCGTGACGCCGTCAACGCCTGTCGCTCCGCCGACGCCGACCATTGTCGCCACAGCCCCGACGAAGCCCGTGGCCGAGCCGGCCAAACCGACCGAAGCAGCGAAACCGGCGGAAGCCAAACCCGACCCCAAGGTTGAACCCAAATCCGAGCCCAAGCCGGAAAGCAAGCCGGCCGACGCCCACGCCGACGTCAGCAAGACCATCGAGGCCTGGGCTTCCGCCTGGGAGCGCAAGGACGTGAAAGCCTATCTGGCAAAGTACGCCAGGGACTTCAAGGTGCCCGGCGGTGTCAGCCGCAGCTCCTGGGAAACCGAGCGCCACCAGCGTATCAACAAGCCCGGCAAAATCAGCGTGGACGTCGACAACATCAAGGTTTCAGTAGACGCGCCCGATCAGGTTACGGCAAGATTCCGTCAGAACTACAAGTCGGCCTCGCTGAGCTCGTCGACGACCAAGACCCTGGTCCTGGTCAAACGCGACGGCAAGTGGCTGATCCAGCAGGAACGAGTGGGTGGATGAGGTTGCACATGCAGGCAGGAAAGGCAGATCGCTAATGCGCAAGCTGGCAATTCCGGCAGGAGTCGGAATACTTTTCGCAAGCTATTTTTTCGGCAGCGAAGTGCTCGGCAACAAGCTGCCGCAGCCGACTGCCGCGCAGGCACGTGAAGCCCTGCCGCTGATGTCGCTGCCGGCGAACGCCAGCCCCGAATCGCAACTGACCGAAGTATTCGCGCGCATCGAGCAGAACCAGCTCGATCTGGCCCTGCAACAGGCGCAGACGCTGACCGAGCGCTATCCGAATTTCCGGCTCGGCCAGCTCGTCAAGGGCGACCTGCTGCTGGCGCGGGTGCAACCGATTTCGACCTTCGGCAACGCAACCAATGCCCCGCAGGACAAACTCGCCGACCTGCGCGCTGAAGCGCTGGCGCGCCTCAACGCTTACCGCAGCAAGCCGCCCGCCAACATGGTGCCGAGCTACCTGCTGCAGATGCAGCCGGAACAGAAATTCGCCGTCGTCGTCGATGCGGAGCGTTCGCGTCTCTATCTCTACGAAAACGCCACCGGCGCTCCGAAGCTTGTCAGCGACTACTACATCACGCAAGGCAAGCTCGGCTTCGACAAGGCGCGCGAAGGCGACAAGAAGACACCGATCGGCGTCTATCAGGTGGTCGGCAATCTGCCGCGCGAAAAGATCGGCGACTTCTACGGCAGCGGCGCCTGGCCGCTCAACTATCCGAACGACTACGATCGTCGCATGGGGCGCAACGGCCACGGCATCTGGCTGCACGGCGTACCCTCCGACACCTATTCGCGCCCGCCGCGCGCCTCCGACGGTTGCGTGGTTCTGTCGAACCCGGACCTGGATGCGATCTCGACCCATCTGCAGATCGGCCTCACGCCCGTCATCATTGCGCAGAACGTCGAATGGGTGTCGCAAGACGAATGGCAGTTGGAGCGCAAGGCCATGCTCGGCGCCTTCGAGAGCTGGCGTCTCGACTGGGAAAGCCGCGATGGCGACCGCTACGCCGGACACTACTCGCACAAGTTCAGCGCCGACGGCGCGGACTATGCAGCCTGGACCAACCAGAAGCGCGCCGTGAACGCCGCCAAGAACTGGATATCGATTTCGGCCGACAAGCTGACCATGTTCCGCTATCCGGGCAAGGACGACATGGTGGTTGTGACGTTCCGCCAGGACTACAAGAGCAACAATCTCAACAACACCATGATGAAGCGCCAGTATTGGCAGAAGGA
Source organism: Rhodocyclaceae bacterium (assembly GCA_028869135.1). GTDB lineage: Bacteria > Pseudomonadota > Gammaproteobacteria > Burkholderiales > Rhodocyclaceae. Next base: position 2,853 of record JAGWTC010000036.1, on the reverse strand, counting down.
AGATGGTCGCTGGAAGATCATCTACGAAGGCGCTGCCTGAGGACTCCATGCCCATGAAGAAATTCGTTCTTGCTTGCCTCGCGCTGCTGACCTCGGTCGTCTGCAATCTTGCACAAGCGGCCAATCCTCAGGTTGAATTCAAGACCAATATGGGCGGCTTCACGGTCGAGCTGTACGCCGACAAGGCCCCCAAGACCGTGGACAACTTCCTGCGCTATGCGAGGGACGGCTTCTACAACGGCACCATCTTCCATCGCGTCATTGCCAACTTCATGATTCAGGGCGGCGGCTTCACGCCGGACATGAAGGAAAAGGCAACGCGCCCGCCAATCCGGAACGAAGCGCCCGAAGGCGTCACAGCCGGCCTGCGCAACACCACTGGCACTATCGCCATGGCTCGCACCGGCGACCCGCATTCGGCCACCGCGCAGTTCTTCATCAACGTCAAGGACAATTCCTCGCTCGATTATCCCGGCCGCGACAACTGGGGCTATGCCGTCTTCGGCAAGGTCAGCAAGGGCATGGACGTGGTGCTGAAGATACGCCTCGTCCAGACCGGCCGCGTCGGTCCCTATGACGATGTGCCGACCAGCCCGGTCATCATCGAATCCGCAACCGTCCTTTCGGACAAGGCCGAAGCAAAAGCGGCCGACAAGAAATAACACCGATTTTCAGGAGAACACCATGATCAAGCTGCACACCAACCTCGGCGTCATCGGCATTGAAGTCGATACCGTGAACACCCCCAAGACCGCACAGAACTTCATCGATTACGTGCAGTCCGGCCACTATGACGGCACCATCTTCCATCGCGTCATCAACGGCTTCATGATCCAGGGTGGCGGTTTCGAGCCGGGCATGAAGCAGAAGGAAACCAAGGCGCCGATCGAGAACGAAGCCAAGCAAGGCGTCGCCGCCGGCCTCAAGAACACCAAGGGCACGCTGGCCATGGCCCGCACCTCCGACCCGCACTCGGCCTCGGCCCAGTTCTTCATCAACGTCGGCGACAACGACTTCCTCGACTACCCGGGCCAGGATGGTTGGGGCTACGCCGTGTTCGGCAAGGTCGTCGAAGGCATGGACGTGGTCGAAAAGATCAAGGGCGTGCCGACCGGCAGCAGCGGCTTCCATCGCGACGTGCCGGCACAGGACGTGGTGATCGAACGCGCCGAAGTCGTCTGAGTATCAGGGGCAGATCCATGGCGGTTCTGTTCGTCTCCGATCTGCATCTCTGCCCCACAAGGCCGGTCTTGACCGGCCTTTTTTGCGACTTCCTCAAGGATGTCGTACCGGGCAACGATGCGCTCTATCTGCTCGGCGACCTCTTCGAATACTGGGCCGGCGACGACGATCTCGACGACCCGTTCAATGCGCGCATCTGCGCGGCGATCAAGGCCTGCGACTTGCCGAAGTATGTTCTGCCGGGCAATCGCGATTTCCTTTTCGGCAAAGCCTTCTGCAAGGCCACCGGCAGCGAGTTGCTGCCCGACGAAATCGTGCATGACATTGCCGGAAGCCCAACGCTGCTGCTGCATGGCGACACACTCTGCACCGACGATGTCGCCTATCAGGACTTCCGTCGCATGGTCCGCAATCCGCAATGGCAAGAAGCCTTTCTCGCTCGTCCATTGGCGGAGCGCAAGGCGCAAATCGAGCAACTTCGCCTCCAAAGCGAACAGCAGAAGCAGCAGAAATCCATGGCCATCATGGACGTCAATAAAGACGCCGTCATCGATGCCTTCCGCCGCCACAATGTCTCGACCATGATCCACGGTCACACGCATCGCCTGGCCAGCCACTACTACGACGTCGACGGTCGCAAGTGCGTACGCCATGTCCTGGGCGATTGGCACGATCACATGAACGGCGGCAACTACCTCGCCTGCTCACCGGACGGCTGGCGACGCGGCATGTGGTGGCCGGAAGCAGAATAGCGATCTTTTCGCGGCGCCAACAAAAAAGCCGACCCGCAGGTCGGCTTTTTTGTTGGCTAGGCATCAGCGCTGGCGGAATCCACCGCTACGCTGCTGACCGTCGCCACGACCGGCGCCGGCAGCGCCCTGACGCGGCGGGCCGCTGCGGCGAGCACCACCGCCGTTAGGCTGCGGCTTATTGCCATGCGATGCTGCGTTACGCGCTGCATTGCTGCGCCCCTCGCCCCGCGAACGATTATCGCCTTGCGGCTTGCGTGCTTCGCCCTGGCCTTGGCGCGGCGGACGCGCATCGCGATTGCCGCCACCACCGAAAGAGCGCCCTTGCCCTTGCGAACGACGACCGTTTTCGATCGGTTGGGGCTTGGCATTGGGATCCGGCTCGAAGCCTTCGACCATGCGCTTTTCGAGCTGGCGCTTGAGCAGACGCTCGATGTCGCGCAAGAGCTTGAACTCATCCACGCACACCAGCGACACGGCCTCGCCGGTCGCGCCGGCACGGCCGGTACGGCCGATACGGTGCACATAGTCTTCCGGGACGTTCGGCAGCTCGTAGTTCACGACATGCGGCAACTGGTCGATATCGATGCCACGCGCAGCGATGTCGGTGGCAACGAGCACATGCAACTTGAGATTCTTGAAGTCGGCCAGCGCCTTGGTGCGCGCACCCTGGCTCTTGTTGCCGTGAATCGCGGCGGCGCGGATACCGCCCTTGTCCAGTTTTTCGGCCAGCGCGTTGGCGCCGTGCTTGGTGCGGGTGAACACCAACACCTGATGCCACTGATTGTCCTCGATCAGCTTGACCAACAGGTCGCGCTTCTTGTTGCGGTCTACCGTGTACACGGCCTGGGCCACGGTATCGGCAGTCGAATTGGCGCTGGCCACGGCGACCTGACGCGGGTCATTCAGGAATTGCTTGGCC
>JAGWTC010000035.1 GCA_028869135.1 Rhodocyclaceae bacterium | reverse complement strand
CGTGCCGACCGGCAGCAGCGGCTTCCATCGCGACGTGCCGGCACAGGACGTGGTGATCGAACGCGCCGAAGTCGTCTGAGTATCAGGGGCAGATCCATGGCGGTTCTGTTCGTCTCCGATCTGCATCTCTGCCCCACGAGGCCGGTCCTGACCGGCCTTTTTTGCGACTTCCTCAAGGACGTCGTACCGGGCAACGATGCGCTCTATCTGCTCGGCGACCTCTTCGAATACTGGGCCGGCGACGACGACCTCGACGACCCGTTCAATGCGCGCATCTGCGCGGCGATCAAGGCCTGCGAGCTGCCCAAGTACGTGCTGCCGGGCAATCGCGACTTCCTTTTCGGCGCGGACTTCTGCAAGGCGGCCGGATGCGAGTTGCTGCCCGACGAGATCGTGCACGACATCGCGGGCACGCCAACGCTGCTATTGCATGGCGACACACTCTGCACCGACGACGTCGCCTATCAGGACTTCCGTCGCATGGTCCGCAATCCGCAATGGCAAGAAGCCTTTCTCGCTCGCCCATTGGCGGAGCGCAAGGCGCAAATCGAGCAACTCCGCCTCCAGAGCGAGCAGCAGAAGCAGCAGAAGTCCATGGCCATCATGGACGTCAATAAAGACGCCGTGATCGATGCCTTCCGCCGCCACAATGTCTCGGCCATGATCCACGGTCACACGCATCGTCTGGCCAGCCACTACTACGACGTCGACGGTCGCAAGTGCGTGCGGCATGTCCTGGGCGACTGGCACGACCACATGAACGGCGGCAACTACCTCGCCTGCTCACCGGATGGCTGGCGACGCGGCATGTGGTGGCCGGAAGCAGAGTAGCGATCTTTTCGCGGCGCCAACAAAAAAGCCGACCCGCAGGTCGGCTTTTTTGTTGGCTGGGCATCAGCGCTGGCGGAATCCACCGCTACGCTGCTGACCGTCGCCACGACCGGCGCCGGCAGCGCCCTGGCGCGGCGGGCCGCTGCGACGAGCACCGCCGCCGTTTGGCTGCGGCTTGTTGCCATGCGATGCGGCGTTACGCGCTGCATTGCTGCGCCCCTCGCCCCGCGAACGATTATCGCCTTGCGGCTTGCGTGCTTCGCTCTGGCCTTGGCGCGGCGGGCGCGCATCGCGATTGCCGCCACCACCGAAAGAGTGCCCCTGCCCTTGCGAACGACGACCGTTTTCGATCGGTTGCGGCTTGGCATTGGGATCCGGCTCGAAGCCTTCGACCATGCGCTTTTCGAGCTGGCGCTTGAGCAGACGCTCGATGTCGCGCAAGAGCTTGAATTCGTCCACGCACACCAGCGACACAGCTTCGCCCGTTGCACCGGCGCGGCCGGTACGACCGATGCGGTGCACGTAGTCTTCCGGAACATTCGGCAGTTCGTAGTTCACCACGTGCGGCAACTGGTCGATGTCGATGCCGCGCGCGGCAATATCCGTCGCCACCAGCACATGCAGCTTGAGGCTCTTGAAGTCGGCCAGCGCCTTGGTGCGCGCACCCTGGCTCTTGTTGCCGTGGATTGCGGCGGCGCGGATGCCACCCTTGTCCAGCTTCTCGGCCAGCGCGTTGGCGCCGTGCTTGGTGCGCGTGAACACCAGCACCTGGTGCCACTGGTTGTCCTCGATCAGCTTGACCAACAGGTCGCGCTTCTTGTTGCGGTCTACCGTGTACACGGCCTGGGCCACGGTATCGGCAGTCGAATTGGCGCTGGCCACGGCGACCTGACGCGGGTCATTCAGGAATTGCTTGGCCAGCTGGCGAATCTCGTCGGAGAACGTAGCCGAATACATCAGCGTCTGACGCTTTTCCGGCAAGACCTTCATGACCTTCTTGATGTCCGGCAGGAAGCCCATGTCCAGCATGCGATCGGCTTCGTCGAGCACGACCATTTCGATATTCGACAGGTCGACATTACGCTGGGCGACGTGGTCGAGCAGACGACCCGGCGTAGCAACGATGATCTCGACGCCGGAACGCAGCAGCTTGGTCTGCGGCACCATGCTGACACCGCCGTAGATGGCGGCGGCGCGCAGGTTCAAATGCTGACCGTAGGTGCGCACGCTCTCATAGACCTGGGCCGCCAGTTCGCGGGTCGGGGTCAGGATCAGGGCGCGCGTCTGGAACTTGGCCATGGACAGGCCGCTGTTGCGCGTGGACAGCAATTGCAGCATGGGCAGCGTGAAGCCGGCGGTCTTGCCGGTACCGGTCTGGGCGGCCGCCATCAGGTCGTGGCCGGCCAACACCTCGGGAATCGCCTGCTGCTGAATGGGCGTGGGCGTGTCGTACCCTTGTTCAGAAAGGGAACGCAAAATCTCGGCGCGCAGGCCGAGTTCAGAAAAAAGCATGTGAAGCTCCAGGAACCTGTCTGCGCGCAGTTTGACTATTGCAGTCAGAGGAGCGCACGCTCGTCTAGATCAGGGTTCCAAAGGGAAAGGCGCGGAAAGAGAATTCTCAACGCGACGCGCCGGCAAGACTGAAGCAATGCACCAACGCGGGGCGGATTATAGCATGGACGGCCCTACCCTGTTCCCCTGATTGCTGCATTGCGGGATAATGGCCGCCTTTGCTGAGCTTAGCGCCGTACCGCCATGTTTTTGACTGCCGCCCTCTATAAATTCGTCGCCCTGCCCGACTACACCGCATTGCGTGAGCCGCTGTTCGCCGTGTGCGAGGAAAATCGCATCAAGGGCACCCTGCTGCTGGCGGCCGAGGGGATTAACGGCACGATATCCGGCCCCGAAGCCGGTATCCGCACCGTACTTGCCTGGTTGCGCAGCGACCCGCGCCTGGCCGAACTCGAACATAAGGAATCCTGGGCGGCCGAGATGCCCTTCCACCGCATGAAGGTGCGTCTGAAGAAGGAAATCGTGACCATGGGCGTGCCGGGCATTGATCCGCGCCACATTGTCGGCACCTATGTGAAGCCCCAAGACTGGAACGAACTGATTCGCCAGCCTGATGTAGTGCTGATCGACACGCGCAACGACTACGAGATCGCCATCGGCACCTTCCAGGGCGCGATCGATCCGGATATCCGCAGCTTTACCGAACTACCCGCGTGGGTGCAACGCGAGACCGAGGCCGGGCGCTTGTCGGGCAAGCCGCGCGTCGCCATGTTCTGCACTGGCGGCATTCGCTGCGAGAAGTCGACCGCCTTCATGAAGGAACAAGGCTTCGACGAGGTCTACCACCTGCAGGGTGGCATCCTCAAATACCTGGAGGAAGTGCCGCCTGAGCAAAGCACCTGGGATGGGGAATGTTTCGTGTTCGACGAGCGCGTCTCCGTCGGCCACGGCCTGAAGCAGGGTGATTACGAACTCTGTCGTGCCTGCCGCTATCCGCTGGATGCGGAAGATCGCCAGTCACCTCACTACCGCAAAGGCGTGAGCTGCGCGCATTGTCACGACAAGACCACGGACGAGCAAAAGGCCTCGTATACGGAACGACAGCGCCAGGTCGAACTCGCTGAGCAGCGCGACGAGGACCACATCGCGGCCTACTTCGAGCACAGCCAAGCCAAGAAAGACGCAGCTTAAGCGCAAACGAAAAGCGCCAGCCGCTTCCGGCTGGCGCTCATCGAGTCACCTGCGGTCCTGAGTTTTACACCCGGAACTCGGCCACGGCCGTCTCCAGCGTCTGCACCGATTTTCCCAACTGTGAGGCCGAAGTCCCAAGGGCGCGTGCCGCCTCATTGGCTGCATCCGCCGATATGGTGATTTTTTCCATGCTCTGTGCAATCTCCGTACTGGCCAGGCGTTGCTCCTGCACGGAACGCGTGATTTCATCCACCCCCTGATTCGACAGCTCGACCGAAGCGCGTGCCTGATTCAAGGTGCTTTCGACTGCGCCGGCCAGCTCGGTGCTGATCTCGATCGACTGCCGACCGCTCTCGATGGCGGCGTGCACATGCTCGCTCTGCTGAATGATGGACTGCGCGAGCGTATTGATCTCGTTTGCGGATGAGCCCGATTTTTCGGCAAGCTTGCGAACCTCGTCGGCAACCACGGCAAAACCTCGGCCCTGTTCACCGGCGCGCGCTGCCTCGATGGCCGCATTCAATGCCAGCAGATTGGTTTGGTCCGCGATATCGCGGACCTGTTGCGTCATAGCCGTGATGGTCTTGGTGCTATGCACGAACTCCTCCACGGCCGCGGCGGTATCGCTGACGGTAGTGCGGATGTTGTAGATCTCGTTGACCAGCTCGGACACCTTGCGATTGCCATCTTCCGTATTGGATACGCTCTGCGCCGACTGCCCATGCACGGTCACAACCGTATCCGCCACGGTCGCGATCGACACCGTCAGCTCCTCGATTGCGGCCGCGCTGGCGCCGACCGAAACCGACTGATGTTCCGAACTTTCCTGCAAGCCGCTGGCTGTGTCGGTAATCTGCCTAACCACATCCGCAACCTGATGCGCCGACGTGGTCACCTGTGTCGTCAGCGAATGCATCTTGTCGATCATCGTATTGAATGACTTGGCGACCGCACCGACCTCATCTTTCGTTTCCACCGGAACGCGGTGGGTCAAATCCCCGTTACTGGCGATAATGCCGATAGTCGCTTCGAGCTGACCGATCGGTTTCGTAATCGACCGCTGGATTACCCACGCCAGCAAGATTGCCAGAAGCGCAGCAATACCGCCGAAGCCGAGGAGCAGGTTGCGCCCGAAAACAAAGTCAGACTGCACCTTTTGCGCCATCTGATCGATAGAGGCACGCTGAAATTCGAGCAGCTTCTGCACCCTAGTCAGATACTCCTTGGCATTGGGCAGAAAAACACTTTCCAGGAGCTGTTCGGACTCCTGGGCCTTGCCCTCGCGCTTCAACTTCATGATCTCGTCGCGCGTCGTCACATAGATCTTGCGCGCCTCGCCAACCGATTCATACAGCGCCTTTTCCTCATCGCTGGCAAGCATCTCGCCGATCGACTTCTGGTACTGCGACGACTGGTCTGTGGAAAGCTTGGTCTCATCCGCGAAAAAACTGGCCAGAGACGCGTCGCTGCTTTTTGCAATTGCAGTTGTACGTCGAACGCCGGAATTGATATTGCGCGACCAATCGCTGATCAAGCGTTCTTTGGCCAAGGGAACAGCCATCATGTGCTTGGTCGCTTCGGCAACAGAACTCAACCGCCAGATGCCAAACCCGACCGCAAACAGGAACAGCACTAGGATTACGGCAAACCCTGTCGCCAGGCGCGGGCCGATACGCATGTTTTTCAGCATCACTCTCTCCCTTTAGTTCGCTAAACGGAACCTAGATGACCAACACTATAAGTAAACACGGTACGCGCCATTTATCAAGCTGGCGGATAAAAATACGCCGGCGTCACGCATCAGGCTACCCAATTGTCATACGCATGCAACAAGCGGCTCTTTACGATCCCACCAACAAAAAAACCCGCGATGCGGGTTTTTTTGTTGGTGAGTCTAAACGCACGCTAGGCCATGCCACGCAGCAGGTCCGCCTCGATGTCGTCGACCGACTCCAGGCCTACGGCGATACGCAGCAAGCCATCGCTAATGCCAGAAGCCGCACGGGCCTCCGGTGAGATACGACCATGCGTGGTCGTGGCCGGGTGCGTAATCGTGGTCTTGGTGTCGCCGAGATTGGCCGTGATCGACAGCAGCTTCGTATTGTCGACGACCCTCCAGGCGGCGTCCTTGCCGCCCTTCACCTCGAATGCGAGCACCGCACCGCCGCTCTTCTGCTGCTTCATCGCCAGCGCATGCTGCGGATGCGAAGGCAGGCCGGGGTAAAAGACGCGGGCGACCTTGGGATGGGCTTCCAGGCGCTTGGCCAGCTCCAGCGCATTGGCCGACTGGGCCTGCATGCGGATGGACAGCGTTTCCATGCCCTTGAGCACAATCCAGGCATTGAAGGGCGAGATTGAGGGACCGGCGCTGCGGATGAACTTGAAAGGCTCCTCGATCAAGGCCCTGGGGCCGCAGATGGCACCTGCCAGTACGCGGCCCTGCCCGTCCAGATACTTGGTCGCCGAATGAATGATCAGATCGGCGCCGAGCTTAAGCGGCAGTTGCAGCGCGGGCGAACAGAAGCAGTTGTCGACGACCAGTAGCGCGCCGGCTTCGTGCGCGACCTTGGCGATCGCCTCGATGTCGAACACCTCGGTCAGCGGATTCGAGGGCGTCTCCAGGAACACGATCTTCGTGTTCGGACGCATCGCGCCCTTCCACGCGGCCAGGTCGCCGCCGTCGACATAGCTGGTCTCGATGCCGAACTTGGAGAAGATCTGCCCGAACAGCACCTGGGTCGAACCGAAGATGCTGCGCGAAGAAACGAGATGATCCCCGGCCTTCATCAAGCCCATGACGGTGGACAGGATCGCGGCCATGCCCGAGGCCGTGGCGACGCAGGCCTCGGCGCCTTCCAGGGCGGCCAGACGTTCCTGCATCATGGTAACGGTGGGGTTGGTAAAGCGCGAGTAGATATTGCCTGGCTCCTCACCGCTGAAACGGGCGGCGGCCTGGGCGGCGCTCTTGTAGACGTAGCTGGAGGTCAGGTACAGCGCCTCGGCGTGCTCCCCGAACTGGCTGCGCTCCTGCCCGGCGCGTACGGCCAGGGTTTCGATGTCGTATTCGTTGATGTCCATGATTCAAACGATAACAGGCTCTGCGCAAAAAAGAAAACGGCGGCCGGTATTGAACCGGCCGCCGTTGGATTAGTGCAATTACATCGTTGTGGCGTTCTGCACGAGGTTCAGGTCGAGCTGCCCTTCGTCATCGTCGGCCAGCACGGTCTTGGGCGCAGGCTTGTTGCGCGCATCCTCGATGCCGGTCAGGTATTCGGCCGTGATGTCACCGGTGATGTAGTTGCCATCGAAGCAGGAGGTCTCAAACTGCGCAATGGCAGGATTGAGCGACTGCAAGGCCCTCTTAAGATCGTCAAGGTCCTGATAGATCAGCGCATCGGCGCCGATCTCGACGCGCACCTGCTCCTCGGTGCGACCGCTGGCGATCAGCTCCTCGCGCGAGGGCATGTCGATGCCATATACATTGGCGTAGCGCACCGGCGGCGCGGCCGAGGCCATGTACACGTTCAAGGCACCGGCTTCGCGCGCCATCTGCACGATCTCGCGGCTGGTGGTGCCGCGCACGATGGAGTCGTCGACGAGCAGCACGTTCTTGCCCTTGAATTCCTGGGCGATGGCGTTCAGCTTCTGACGCACCGACTTCTTGCGCGTGGCCTGGCCCGGCATGATGAAGGTGCGGCCGATATAGCGGTTCTTGACGAAGCCTTCGCGGTAGGGAAGGTCGAGGCGTGCGGCCAGCTCCATGGCCGACGGACGGCTCGAATCCGGAATCGGGATCACCGCATCGATCTGCAGATGCGGCATGGTATGCCTGATCTTGTCGGCCAGGAACTCGCCCATCTTGACGCGCGTCTCGTAAACCGACATGCCGTCCATCAGCGAGTCGGGGCGGGCCAGATAGACGTATTCGAACATGCACGGCGCATGCAGGGTCTTGTCGGCGCACTGGCGGCTCTGGAAGTTGCCATGCACGTCGATGAGGATGGCTTCGCCCGGCTCGACATCGCGCAGGTACTTGAAGCCCAGCGTGTCGAGAGCAACGCTTTCAGACGCCACCATGTATTCGGTGCCGGCCGTGGTTTCGTTCTTGCCGATGACCATGGGGCGGATGCCAAAGGGGTCGCGGAAGGCGAGGAGCCCATAGCCGGAGATCATGACGAGCACCGCATACGCGCCCTTGATGCGGCGATGCGTGCCGACGACTGCCTTGAAGATGGACTCGGCGTCCACCTGATACTGCTTGGAAGATACCTGCAGCTCATGCGCGAACACATTCAGCAGCACCTCGGAATCCGAGTTGGTGTTCATGTGGCGCAGATCCTGCAGGAACATGTCCTGACGAAGCTGGTCGGCGTTGGTGAGATTGCCGTTATGTGCCAGCATCAGGCCGAACGGTGAATTCACATAGAAAGGCTGGGCTTCGGCGGCGTTGTAGGCCGATCCGGCAGTCGGGTAGCGGCAGTGGCCGATACCCCAGTTGCCGGTGAGGTTGCGCATATTGCGGGTGCGGAACACGTCGCGCACCAGGCCCGGGCCCTTGTGCATGTGGAAACGGCCCTCGGCGGCCGTGGCGATGCCCGCGGCATCCTGTCCGCGGTGCTGCAGCACTTGCAGTCCGTCATACAGCAGTTGATTGACCGGCGTCTTGGCGACGACTCCGAGAATACCGCACATACCTCACCTACCTTCGCAAAACGGAACGGGTTGCCCGGTTCCTTATCGATACCTGATCTTCTTGGCCATGGTTTCCGGTATCCACGGCCGACTTGCCAGCACCGCCGTTTCCAGCGGCGGCGCAAGCACCGCGTTACGCCACCAAGGCTCTCTGGGCAGCGGGGTCAGCCCGCCCAGCATGACACAAAGCAAAACTATCAAAACGCCGCGGGCTATCCCGAATATGGCGCCGAGCATGCGGTCTATCAAGCCCAGACCGACCGCCCGCAACAAAAACGACACCACCAGCCGCGCAATGCCCACCACGACCAGTACGCCAACAAACACCGTCGCAAAACCCGCCAGGTACTGCATGCTCCTGTCGTGCAGCAGGCTCGCGTAAAACGCGCTCACCGGCAGCGCAAATTCGCGCGCCACGAAAAACGCCAGCACCCAGGCCGCAATGGCCAGAATCTCGCTGACCATGCCGCGCCACAGCCCCAGCAACAGCGAGGCGGCAATCACCGCCAGTACCGCGTAGTCGAACCAGGTCACAGCGTCTTACTTGGGCGCCACCACACCGCCCGGCGGGCCGCCTGCGCCGATCTGCTTCAAGCGGGCTTGTGCCTTTTCGGCGGCAGCCTTGGAGCTGAAGGGGCCGGCACGCACGCGAATGCGCTCACCTTGCGGCGTCGTCACTTTTTCAGTGTAGCTGGGATAGCCGAGTTCCTTGATCTTGCCCTGAAGCACCTTGACGTTGCCCTGTTCGGCGTAGGCGCCGAGTTGCAGCACCCACTGGTCGTGGTCGGACTTCGGGGCTTCGGCCTTGGGCGCGTCGCCGCCGGCCAGAATCTTTTCGGCACGCAAGGCCTCGGCTGTCTTGGCATCGGGCTTCGCGTCGTGCCTGGGCAGCTCGGGTTTGATCACAGGCTTGGCTTCGACCGGCTTGGGCTCCGGCCTGATTTCCACCTTGGCGGGAGCAACCGGCTCGAGCGCCGCTTCCGGTTTGAGTTCGGGTTTGAGCTCCGGCGTTGGCTCCGGCTTCCTTGCCTCAGCCACCGGCGGCAAAGGGGTAGCCGTCGGCGCGCCGGGCAGGACGCGGGAGGTAAAGCTGCCGGCGTCCTGGCTGGGAATGCGAACCTGAATGTCTTGCTGGGCGGGGCGAGGCTCATGATCCATGACCATGGGCAGGACGATGGCAGCAAGGAGTGCCAGTGCCACCGCACCGACGAGGCGACGACGCGCCCGCTTTTTAAGCTGGAGATCGCTATCGGGCGCCGCTGTGTTTTCCGTCATGAGCCTTGTGAGCCTGTATGGGCCGCAGGGGATCGCGCTTCCAGCACATCCGCCACGGTCAGGAAAGAACCGAAGACCACAATTCTATCATTTTCGGCCGCCTTCTCCTGCGCATATGCATAGGCGGCCATCACCGTATCGAACTCGGCTTCGACGCTTTCGCCAGCCGCTTGCAGACATTGCGCCAGCTGGGTCGAGGAAGCGCCGCGTGGCCCACTCAGGGTACAGGGCAACCAACGCTCGATGCGTCCTTTGAGCGCCGCGATCACGCCGGTCATGTCCTTGTCGCGCAGCATGCCGCACACCGCCCAGGTGATACCGAAAAAACCCTGGTCGAGGAGATTATCGGCAAGCACACGCGCGGCCTGGGGATTGTGCGCCACATCGAGCACCGTGACCGGACGCCCCGGCAAGGTCTGGAAACGACCAGGCAGCTCGACTACCGCCAGGCCGAGCCGAATCTCAGCCATGGACAGCGGCAGCCGGTCATGAAGCGTATCGAGCGCGGCCAGCACGACGCTGGCATTGCCAAGCTGACGACTGCCACGCAGGGCCGGATGGGCCAGCCCGCCGCGCTTGGTCACATTGCTTTCCGGTCCCCTGCCCCACCACAGCCACTGCCGGGTTTCGAGCTGAGTCTCATAGCCGAAATCACGACCTATCAGTTGCAGGTCGGCACCGATGGCTTCGGCATATTCGACCAGCGTGTGCGGCGCATGGAAGTCGCCGCAGATCGCCGGCTTGCCGGTGCGGAAGATGCCGGCCTTCTCGAAAGCGATCTTCTCGCGCGTATCCCCGAGGAAGTCCATGTGATCGAGGTCTATGCCGGTGACGATGGCGCAGTCCGGCTCGTAGATATTGACCGCATCGAGTCGGCCGCCGAGGCCGACTTCGAGAATGATGACATCGAGCCCGGCCGCGGCAAACGCTTCCCACGCCCCCAGCGTGCCAAATTCGAAATAGGTCAGCGGCACATCAGCGCGCGCTTGCTCCACCTTGGCAAAGGCGGCGCACAAAGCTTGATCGCTGGCCGGCTTACCGTTGATGCGCACACGCTCGTTGTAGTGCAGTAGATGCGGCGATGTATAGAGGCCGACGCGATAACCGGCGGCCGTCAGAATCGCCTCCAGCATGGCGCAGGTCGAACCCTTGCCATTGGTACCGCCAACGGTAATGACCGGGCAGGTCTGAACCTGCTTGAGCGCGGCCTTGACGACAAACAGGCGATCGAGCCCGAGCTCGATCGCCTGCGTGTGTTGTTGCTCTATGTAGGCCAGCCAGTCGTTCAGCTTAGCCGGCGCAGCTTGCGGCATGCAGTCCTTAGTTTGTAACGGCGGGTTGACGCTGCAGCATGGTCAGCAGGCTGGCGAGGCGATCGCGCATTTCGCGACGGTCGACGATCTGGTCGATCGCGCCCTTCTCCATCAGGAATTCGGAACGCTGGAAGCCCTCCGGCAGCTTTTCGCGCACGGTCTGCTCGATCACGCGTGGGCCGGCGAAGCCGATCAGTGCGCCCGGCTCGGCCAGCACCACATCGGAAACGAAGGCAAAGCTTGCCGAGACGCCGCCCATGGTCGGGTCGGTCAGCACGGTGATGAAAGGCAACTGGTGCGCGGCGAGCTGAGTCGCGGCGGAGCAGGTCTTGGCCATCTGCATCAGCGAGAACAGGCCTTCCTGCATGCGGGCGCCGCCCGAAGAAGTGAAGCAGACAAATGGGCATTGCGCTTCGATGGCGGCGCGCACGCCGCGCACAAAACGTTCGCCGACCACGGAGCCCATCGAACCGCCCATAAAATCAAACTCGAACACTGCGGCAACCAACGGCACGCTCTTGACCGAGCCCTGCATGACGATGAGGGCATCGGCCTCGCCGGTATCTTCATGGGCGGCAAGAATACGGTCGGGATAGCGCTTGCTGTCCTTGAATTTGAGGATATCGGTCGGCAGCACTTCCGAACCGATTTCGTAACGGCCTTCTGCGTCCAGCAAGCCATCGAGGCGCGCGCGCGCCTTCATGCGGTGATGGTGGCTGCACTTGGGGCAGACGCCCTGATTGCTTTCGAGGTCGGTGCTGTAGAGAACGGCCTCGCAAGACGGGCACTTGCACCACAGGCCTTCGGGGATGGACTTCTTGACGCCCTCGACACGCTTGATCTTGGGCGGCAGCAGTTTCTGAATCCAGCTCATTTCTTCTCCTCTGGGCCGCTGCCGCAAGGCATCGACCCGGATATGGGTGTCACGAACATCAGCGATCTGGCGACTAATGGTCGTCAAGCGGGCGCCATTTTACCCGTTTTTATGATTTTCTTACCGCTTGCTTACTTTTCCGCCCTATTCCTGCATTTCCCGGCATAGAGCGGTCGGGAAAAGGCTTATTTCTCGTCCAGCGCAGTACGAATGCTGCGTAGGAAGGTGCGCACATTGAGCGGCGCATCCTTGGGGTCGGAACGCTCGATTTCCTCAATGATGCGACTGCCTATTACCACGGCATCAGCCACGGCACCGAGCTTCTTGGCGCTTTCGGCATCACGGATCCCGAAGCCTACGCCGACCGGCATGCCGACGATCTTCTGAATTTCGGGGATACGACGCGCCACTTCGTCCAGATCGAGGTGGCCGGCACCGGTGACGCCCTTGAGCGAAACGTAGTAGATGTAACCGGCGCCGATTTCGGCGACCTCGCGGAAGCGCTGCTCAGAAGAGGTCGGCGCCAGCAAGAAGATCGGGGCGATCTCGTGGGACTTCAGCACACGGGCGAAATCGACGCACTCTTCGGGTGGATAGTCCACCACCAGTACGCCGTCCACTCCCGCCGCCTTGGCCGCCTTGGCGAAGTTCTCAACGCCCATGGCCTCGATCGGATTCGCGTAGCCCATCAGCACGACGGCTGTATTTTCGTTGACCTGGCGAAACTTGGAGACCAGCTCCAGCACCTTGCGCATGGTCATGCCCTGCGCCAGCGCACGTTCGGAGGCGCGCTGGATGGTCGGGCCATCGGCCATTGGATCCGAGAATGGCACCCCCAGCTCGATGATGTCGGCCCCGCCGGCCACCAGTGCGTGCATGAGCGGCAGCGTGGTTTCGGGATTCGGATCGCCAGCGGTAATGAAGGGGATCAGGGCCTTGCGGCCGGCGGACTTGAGGATATTGAAGCGGACGTTAATGCGTTCCATGGCAACTCTGTCTGGTAAAGGGTTACAGCAAGGCTGCGGGATCAGTTTTTTCTCGATGTAGGGTTGGGCGCCGGAATTTCAATGGCCGGCAAACGACCGTACCACCATCGTCAGAATTTGATCCCGGACTCCTCGGCCACCGTGTGCATGTCCTTGTCACCGCGGCCGGACAGGTTGACCAGCAGCACCTTGTCCTTGCCCAGCGTAGGCGCAAGCTTGGCGGCATGCGCCAGCGCGTGGGAAGACTCCAGCGCCGGGATGATGCCCTCGAAGCGACACAGGTCGTGGAAGGCCTGCAGTGCTTCCTTGTCGATGATGGTGGCGTATTCGGCGCGCTGCGAGTCCTTGAGCCAGGCGTGCTCGGGACCAACGCCAGGATAGTCGAGACCGGCGGAAACCGAATGCGTTTCGGTGATCTGCCCATCCTCGTTCTGCAGCAGATAGGTGCGGTTGCCGTGCAGCACGCCGGGACGGCCGAGCGTCAGCGAGGCCGAATGCTTGCCGGAATCGATACCATGGCCAGCCGCTTCAACGCCGATCAACTTGACGCCAGGCACGTCGATGTAGGGATAAAAGATGCCCATGGCGTTGGAACCGCCGCCGACGCAGGCGATCACGGCATCCGGCTGGCGACCGGTGTGCTCGGGCATCTGCACCTTGCATTCGTCGCCGATCACGGACTGGAAGTCGCGCACCATCATCGGATACGGGTGCGGGCCGGCGACGGTGCCAATGATGTAGAAGGTGTTATTGACGTTCGTCACCCAGTCGCGCATGGCTTCATTGAGCGCATCCTTGAGCGTCTTCGAACCGCTCTCCACGGGCACCACGGTGGCGCCGAGCAGCTTCATCCGATACACGTTGGCGGCCTGGCGCTTGACGTCCTCGCTGCCCATGTACACCACGCACTCCATGCCGTAACGGGCGGCCACGGTGGCAGTCGCCACGCCATGCTGGCCGGCGCCGGTTTCGGCGATCACACGCGGCTTGCCCATGCGACGGGCCACCAGCGCCTGACCGATGCAGTTATTCACCTTGTGCGCGCCGGTGTGGTTCAGGTCTTCGCGCTTGAGATAGATCTGCGCGCCGCCAAGCAGCTCGGACCAGCGCTTGGCGTGATAGATCGGGCTGGGACGACCGACATAGTGCTTGAGCTCATATTCGAACTCGGCTCGGAAAGCCGGATCAGCCTGGGCAGCGGCATAAGCCTCGTTCAGTTCCTGCAGTGCAGGCATCAGGGTCTCGGCAACGAAGATGCCACCGTAAGGGCCGAAGTGGCCCTTGGCATCCGGGAACGCGTACTTTTCAGACATCGGCTTCTTTAACTCCAGCGATAAACGCAGTGATCTTGGCGGCATCCTTGATGCCCTTGCCTGCTTCCACCCCGCTGCTGACATCCACGCCGGCCGGGCGTACCGCGCGCACCGCCTCCGTCACATTGTCCGGATTGAGCCCTCCCGAAAGGACGATGGGCAGCGGCAAGGACTTGGGAATCAGGGACCAGTCGAAGGTTTTCCCACCCCCTCCGTAGCCTTCGACCAAGGCATCAAGCAGGAGCGCCTGTGCGGACGGATAGCGGGATGCGTATTCTAGCAAATCGAGGCCGGGTGCCATGCGCGCGGCCTTGAGATAGGGGCGGCCGAACTGCCTGCAGTACGCCTCGTCCTCATGTTTTTCATCGCCATGGAACTGCAGCAGATCGAGCGGCACCGCATTCAGCACCGTCCTCACCTCCTCCGCCGTCGCATTGACGAAGAGGCCGACCAGGCAGACGTTCGGCGGCACCCAGCGCGCCAGCTCGCGCGCCTTGGCCAGATTCACATAGCGCGCACTGGGCCTGTAGAACACCAGTCCGACTGCGTCGGCGCCGGCGGCTATGGCATTAAGCAGGTCTTCCTTGCGGGTCAGGCCGCAAATCTTGATGGCGGTACGGGGCATGTCAAAGCAGACAGAAAGGCAGAACGGCTGAATCCTCGATTTTACCTGCCAGACCGAAAGATGCGTCGTAATCGACACCGGCGAAATACAAGCCCGCTGCGGAGAAAGTCGGCGCCGCGACGTCGCGGCTGCGGCTGTCCAAGACTTCGCCGGCCCACCCGGGGGGATGCGCGCCCTTGCCGACATAGACCAGCGTGCCGACCAGATTGCGCACCATGTGGTGCAGGAAGGCGCTGGCATGGAAATCAAAGATCAGCCAGTCGCCGTGGCGCATCACCTCTGCGCGATACAGCGTTTTGACGGGGCTCTTGGCCTGGCACTCGGCGGCGCGAAACGCCGAGAAGTCGTGTTCGCCCAACCAAAGCTGCGCGGCAACCTGCATGGCTGCGGCATCGAGCGGCGCATGGTGCCAGCCGGCATAGCTGGCCCACAGCGCCGGCCGTTGTGGACGATTCAGCAGCACATAGCGATAGCGGCGACCCGTCGCCGAAAAGCGCGCGTGAAAATCCTCACCCACGGGTTGCGCCCAACGTACTGCGACGGTACTGGGCAGGTTGGCGTTCACCCCGCGCACCCAGGCGGTATCCGGGCGTTGCGCAGCAGTATCGAAATGCGCCACCTGACAAAGCGCGTGCACACCGGCATCGGTACGGCCGGCGCAATGCACCCGCACTGGCTCGGCCGCAACCGCACCCAAAGCGGCCTCAAGCGCGTCCTGCACGGTCTTGCCGTCCGGTTGCGACTGCCAGCCGTTGAAGGCGCTGCCGTCATATTCGACCCCCAACGCTATCCGCGTTGGGGGTCGAATATGAGCAGGGGACATAGACCCGTCTAATTTTGTCATGCCGAAATTTGACCTGGCTTGGCGTTGCGGGGCAACGCATAGCGAGAAAAACCTATCAGCCTATCCATGCGCATACCAGTACAAAACAAAACGGCTACGACTTGCGTCGTAGCCGTCGATGTTACGGCAGAAGCGCTCAGAAGCCGTGCTGGGCCAGCTTGCTGCGTGCGGTTTCCTGCTGGGCAGCGGAGCCTTCGCCCAGCACTTCCTGCAGCAGCTCGCGCATGCCTTCAGTATCGCCCATTTCCTCGTAAGCCTGCGCCAGCTCAAGCTTGGTACTGACCTCGGGGTTGTCCTCCTCGCTGGACGGCGTATCGGCGGATGCCGGCGCTGCAGCCGCTGCGGGAGGCTCCAGATCAAGGTTGATATCGGAGAAATTCACCGCCGGCTTGATCGCACCCGGCTCCGGCGCACTTGCAGCAGGCGTGTCCAGATTGAAGTCGAAATCGACGCTGTTGCCGACAGCCGGCGCGGGTGCGGCCGCTGCAGGCGTCGTTGCCGGCAAACCGAGGTCGAACTCGATATCCATGGCGGGTGCGGCAGGCGCTTCGGCCGGGCTGATCGACGGCACTTCGATATCCAGCGCTGTCGGGGCGTTCGTCGTGGCGGCTGCGGTGGTTGCTCCGGAACCAAGGTCCAGATCGAAGTCCAGCGTTACCGGGGCCGGCTCGGGTGCGGAAATCGATGCCGGCTCGTCGCCCAGATCGAGATCGAAACTCTGAACCTCTTCCTCCGCGGCGGGCTCCGGGGCCGGCTCAACCGCAGGCATTACCAGGGTTTCCGCCTTGGCCGGGTCCATCGCTGCCATCTTGGCCAACTGGCCCGGCGGCATGATGACGGTGCTGGTGCCAAAAGTGTCCATGTTCATGGTCTCGGCCGGGCTGCGGGCATCGCCATAGAGCGGATTGGCAGGATCAATGCCCTTGCCCAGGGCAGCGGCACGATCCCAATTGGCGCCGATACCGCCGGTCTGTTGCTTGAGCGCCTTGGCGACTTCCTCAAACGGCTTGACGCTCTTGCGAGCGGCGTAAAGCTCCAGCAACTTGAGATGCACGGCCTGACGCGTCGGCTCGGCCTTGATCGCTTCGAGCAGGATTTCCTCGGCTTGCGCGTCGCGACCGTAGGCCATGTACACCTCGGCTTCAGCGACCGGATCGACACCGGCTGTGCCTTCGTTGCCGGTCAGGCTGGTCTGGCTGAAGCCGGATGCCAGCGAAACGTTGTTGGTGTCAACGCTCTGGCCGCCGGTGGTGCCGAACACCGAGCTGGTCGAGCTGGGCTCGTCGAACTGGCTGCCGGTGGCGGGCTCAAGTGCCTTGCGGCGCTTGTATTCGCGGAAGCCGAAGAAACCGCCGAGACTGAGCAGCGCGGCCAGGCCGAGATAGACGAAGGAGCCGAACTCTTCCATGAAGGTAGGCTCGGGTTCCGGCTCGGGCGGCGGAACGAAGACCTTTTTCTTCGGCGGCGGAGCGGGCTTGTCGGCAGGCGGCGTTGCCTGGGCATCCGGCGCAGTCACCTCAGCAGGCTTTTCTTGCGGTTTGGCGGCCTCGGTTGCCTGCGGCGGAGCGACGGGCTCGGCCGGTTTGACTTCGGGTGCGGCAGACTTGCTTTCCGGCGCAGGGGTTTCGGCCTTGGCCGTTTCAGGCTTGGGAGCCTCGGGCTTAGCCACTTCAGCCGGCTTCGCCGCCTCCTTCGCTACTTCGGGCTTGGCCGTTGCCTTCTTTTCGGCCTCGGCCAGCGCCTTGCTCTTGATCTCGTTCAGTTGCTTGAGGTCGGAAACGTTCTTTTCCAGTGCAGCAACGCGGGCTTCGGCCTCCTTCAAGGCCTTTTCCCGGGCGACGCGATCCTCCTCCGCCGCGGCCTTGCTCGCCTTGCCGCCATCCTTGGCATTCTCGCTCCTGGAGACTTCGAGCTTGTCCTTGCCTGTCGCGGGCGCGGGGGCCCTGTCTTCGACCTTGGGCGTAATCTTGCCGCTGGATTGCTGCGCAGCCGACGCTTCGGCTGCGCCACTTGCGGCTGCAGCCTCGGCGAGCTGCTTGCGGTAGGCGTTGAAATTCCTGGCGTGCAGTGACACCGTCTTGCGCGCCTCGGTTTCGCTGATGGCGGCAGCCGCATCGCGGTCGGGAACGCTCAGGATCTTGCCGGTGCGCAGGCGATTGAGATTATCGCCGATGAAGGCGTCGCGATTGGTGCTGTAGAGCGCGACCAGCATCTGATCAAGGCTGACGCCTTCGGGCGCAGTTTCGGCAGCAATCTTGCCCAGCGTGTCGCCGCGCTTGATCTCGCGCGTCGTGCCACCTTCGCTGGGGGTTGCAGCGGTCGGCTTGGCGGCCGGCTCGGCCTTGGGCGCCGGCACGGGTTTGGGGGCGGGTTCAGGCTTCGGCGCCGCCTCCGCCTTGGGTGCAGCGATGGACTTGGCAGTCTTGCCGCCCTTGGTCGACTTCGAGGTGTCCGTCACCGTGGGCGCATTCGGGGTGCCGACGGGATTGACGCCGGGGGTAAGGACGCTGGCGCCGGTCGGACGCGGCAGCTCAACCGGATCGAGCAGGAAAGTGTATTCGCGCATCAGGCGGCCGGAAGCCCAGGTAAGCTCGACCAGAATGTCCAGATACGGCTCGTTGAGCGGGCGATCAGAGCTCACGCGCACATAGGGCTGGCCGTTGGCGCGCTTTTCGATGCTGAGATTCAACGCGGAAGCCGCCACGCCGTATTCCATGCCTTGCTGGCGGAACTGCTCCTGATTTGCGACCTTGGCGGACAGCGAGCTCAGCTCATCCTTGGTCGCGGACAGCTCGATTTCAGCACGCAGCGGCTGTCCAAGGGCGGACAGCACGGTGAGCTTGCCAATGCCGGCGGCATTCGCCAGCAAGGGCCCTCCCGCCATGGCCAAAGCCAGGACAGAGGCCTTCAGGGGAAATCTTGTAGTTGTTTTCGGCACAGCGCCTCCCACCAGGGAATCAATGATGGTTTTCAAAATAACATCATGGTTTTAGCTGAGCAAGCTAAACCCCCACCTGAAATTCATCCCACAAGCTTACTTGAGGAGAATTCGCAACATATTCCCCCTTATTTCAGGAGAATGCGCAGCATCCGACGCAGGGGTTCGGCAGCGCCCCAGAGGAGCTGGTCGCCGATGACGAAGGCCGAGACGTATTCCGGCCCCATATTGAGCTTGCGCACGCGACCCACGCCAATTTCCAGTTCGCCGGTGATAGCGGCAGGGGTAAGCTCTTGTTCCGTAATCTTTCTTTCGTTCGGAACGAACTTCACCCAGGGGTTGCCCGACTGGATGATGGACTCGATCTCGGCCAGCGGCAGATCCTTCTTGAGCTTCAAGGTCAGCGCCAGACTGTGGCAGCGCATGGCGCCGATGCGCACGCACAGGCCATCCACCGGAACCGGACTGGCATTGCCAAGAATCTTGTTAACTTCGGCCTGCCCCTTCCACTCCTCCTTGGACTGGCCGTTGTCGAGCTGCTTGTCGATCCACGGGATCAGCCCGCCGGCCAGCGGCGCCGGGAAATATTCGTGCGGCACTTCGTCGCGGATGGTCTGGGCAACCTTCTTGTCGATATCCAGAATGGCCGAAGCCGGCGTGGACAGCTCGTGGGCCACGGCGGCATGGATCACGCCCATGCCTTTCAGCAGCTCACGCATATTGTTGGCGCCGGCGCCGGATGCCGCCTGATAGGTCATGGAGCTGACCCATTCGACCAGGCCGGCATGGAACAGACTGCCCACGCCCATCAGCATGATGGAGTTGGTGCAGTTGCCGCCGATGTAGTTCTTGACGCCCTTCTTCAGCGCCGCATCGATGACGTTCTGGTTGACCGGGTCGAGGATGATGACCGCATCGTCCTCCATGCGCAGGGTGGAAGCCGCGTCGATCCAGTAGCCATTCCAGCCGGCGGCACGCAACTTGGGGAAGATGTCGGTGGTGTAGTCGCCGCCCTGGCAAGTGATGATGACGTCCATCGCCTTCAGCTCGTCGATCGAATGTGCGTCCTTCAACGGAGCGCTGCCCATGCCCACGTCAGGGCCGGCACCGCCGGGGTTCGAGGTAGTGAAGAACACCGGCTCGATGAGATCGAAGTCCTTCTCCTCGCGCATACGCTGCATGAGAACCGAACCGACCATCCCGCGCCAACCAACCAGACCAACCTTCTTCATTGCGTGCCTCTTCTAGTGATGCGAGTGTGCGCTTTACAGGGCGGCGATGACGGCGTCGCCCATTTCCTTGGTACCCACCAGCTTGGCGCCCGGCTCGTTGATGTCGCCGGTGCGATAGCCCTGGGCCAGCACCTTCTTGACCGCAGCTTCGATGTGATCGGCTTCGGCGCCCATGGCGAAAGAATAGCGCAGCATCATCGCCGCCGACAGGATAGTGGCCAGCGGATTAGCCAGGTTCTTGCCAGCGATGTCCGGAGCCGAACCGTGGATCGGCTCATACAGGCCGAAGTTCTTTTCGTTGAGCGAAGCCGAAGGCAGCATGCCGATCGAGCCGGTCAGCATAGAGGCCGCATCGGACAGGATGTCGCCGAACATGTTGCCAGTCAGGATCACGTCGAACTGCTTGGGATTCTTGAGCAGTTGCATCGAGGCATTGTCGACGTACATGTGCTCGACCTTGACGTCCGGGTACTCCTTGGCGACTGCGGTCACCACCTCGCGCCACAGCTGCATGGTTTCCAGCACATTGGCCTTATCCACCGAGCACAGGCGCTTGGAGCGCTTCTGCGCAGCCTGGAAGGCAACGTGGGCCACACGAATGATTTCCGACTCCTTGTAGCGCATGGTGTCGTAGCCTTCGCGCTCGCCGTTCGGCAGGGTGTGGATGGCACGCGGCTGGCCGAAGTAGATGTCGCCGGTGAGTTCGCGCACGATCAGCATGTCGAGACCGGAGATCACTTCCTCCTTCATGGTCGAGGCATGCACCAGTTCCGGATAGACGATGGCCGGGCGGAAGTTGGCGAACAGGTTCAGCTCGCGGCGCAGGCCGAGAATCGCTTGCTCGGGGCGCAGTTCGCGCGGCAGCGTGTCGAGGGTGAAATCGCCGATGGCGCCGAACAGGATGGCATCCGAGTCCTTGGCCAGCTTGAGGCTGGCTTCCGGCAGCGGGTGGCCCGAAGCACGGTAGCCTTCGCCACCGACCGGGGCTTCTTCGTACTCGGCCTTGATGCCGAGGGCTTGCAGCACGCGCACGGCCTGCGGAGTGATTTCCTTGCCAATCCCGTCACCGGGCATCACACAAATTTTCATGGTCAAACTTTCAGTAAAAATTAAAACGAATTCTTAGGCGGCGCTCAAGCAAACAACCAGGGCTGCTCGGCACGGCGCTTGGCTTCGAAGGCCTTGATCAGGTCGGCCTTCTGCAGGGTCAGGCCGATGTCGTCGAGACCGTTGAGCAGGCAATGCTTGCGGAAGCCGTCGATCTCGAAGGAAATTTTCTTGCCGTCGGGACGCGTAATGGTCTGCTTGTCGAGATCAATATCCAGCGCATAGCCTTGATGTTCTTCGACCTGCTTGAAGATGATATCGACCTCGGCTTCCGGCAACTTGATCGGCAACAAACCGTTCTTGAAACTGTTGTTGAAGAAGATGTCGGCGAAGCTCGGGCCGATGATGGCGCGGAAGCCATAGTCTTCCAGGGCCCACGGCGCATGCTCGCGCGAGGAGCCGCAGCCGAAGTTGTCGCGCACCAGCAGCACCGAGGCGCCCTGGTAACGCGGCTTGTTGAGCACGAAGTCGGGATTGAGCGGACGCCTGGAGTTGTCCATGCCCGGCTCGCCGTGATCGAGATAACGCCATTCGTCGAAGGCGTTGGGACCGAAGCCGGAACGCTTGATCGACTTGAGGAACTGCTTGGGGATGATGGCGTCGGTATCGACATTGGCGCGATCCAGCGGCGCCACCAGGCCCTTGAGGTGAGTGAATTTACGCATTTTCCTTTTTCCTCCCTCAGAGCTTGCGTACGTCGGCGAAATGGCCGGTCACGGCAGCCGCAGCGGCCATGGCCGGACTGACCAGATGGGTACGACCGCCATTGCCCTGGCGCCCCTCGAAGTTGCGGTTCGAGGTCGAAGCGCAACGTTCGCCCGGTTCCAGCCGGTCGGCGTTCATGGCCAGACACATCGAGCAGCCCGGTTCGCGCCATTCGAAACCGGCGTCCCTGAAAACCCTGTCCAGCCCCTCGGCCTCAGCCTGACGCTTGACCAGCCCCGAACCCGGCACGACCATGGCCAGCTTCACATTGGCGGCCACATGCTTACCCTTGGCCACAGCCGCGGCCTCGCGCAGATCCTCGATGCGCGAATTGGTGCAGGAACCGATGAAAACCTTGTCGATGGGGATCTCGGCCATCGGCGTACGCGGCGTCAGGCCCATGTACTGCAGCGCGCGGGCTACACCCTCGCGCTTGACCGGGTCGGCGAAGTCGTCGGGCGACGGCACGGCGCCGTCGATGGTCGTGACCATTTCCGGCGAAGTGCCCCAGGTGACCTGCGGCTGAATCTCGGCGGCGTCGAGCGTGACGACGCGGTCGAACTCGGCGCCTTCGTCGGAGACGAGCGTGCGCCAGTAGGCGACGGCGGCGCCCCACTGCTCGGGCTTGGGCGCAAACGGGCGGCCCTTGAGGTAGTTGATGGTGTTGTCATCCACGGCCACCATGCCGGCGCGGGCGCCGCCTTCGATGGCCATATTGCACAGCGTCATGCGGCCTTCCATCGACAGCGCGCGAATTGCCTCGCCGCCGAACTCGATGGCGTAGCCGGTACCGCCGGCGGTGCCGATCTTGCCGATGATGGCGAGCGCAATGTCCTTGGCCGTGAGACCGGCGCCGAGCTTGCCGTCGACGCGCACCAACATGGACTTGGACTTCTTCTGCAGCAGGCACTGCGTCGCCATGACGTGCTCGACTTCGGAAGTGCCGATACCGTGCGCCAGGCAAGCAAAAGCGCCGTGCGTGCTGGTGTGCGAGTCGCCGCAAACCACGGTCATGCCTGGCAGCGTGGCACCGTTTTCCGGACCCATGACGTGCACGATGCCCTGACGCTCGTCCTTGAACGGGAAGTAGGCCAGCGCGCCGAATTCCTTGATATTGGCGTCCAGCGTCTCGACCTGCTGACGCGAGATCGGGTCCTGGATGCCCAGCTCCCAGTGATCGGTCGGCGTGTTGTGGTCGGCGGTCGCAACAATCGACGAGATGCGCCACAGCTTGCGATTGGCGAGCTTCAGGCCCTCAAAAGCCTGCGGGCTGGTGACTTCATGCACCAGATGGCGGTCGATGTAGAGCAGCGTGGTGCCATCCTCTTCGGTATGGACCACATGGTTGTTCCAGAGCTTGTCGTAAAGCGTTTGCGGCATGGCTATTCCGGTGATCAGAAATTGGCTTGCGGGAACCCTAGATTATGTCACAGACCAGCCCCGGCCGGCGATCCAAAGCCTTGATTCGGCGCAGTTCTACGGCTTATACGGCGCAGATTTCGGCAGCCCGATGAAAATCAAGGCCAAACCGCACAGGCCCGCCAGCGCCGCGAAGGTATAAACCCAGCCGGCGCCGACGGGCTGCCACAGGCCGCTGCCAACCAAGGAGCCAACCAGACCGCCGGCGCCGAAGGACACGCTGCCATAGAGCCCCTGCACCCGGCCCTGATGGCGCGGATCGAACCAGCGGCTCAGCGCCGACATTGCGGTCGCATGGCACACCCCGAAGGTGGCGCCATGCAGCAACTGCGCGAACAGCAGCAGGGCCAGCGACTCCACGCCCCAGGCAATCAGCAGGAAACGCAAACCGGCCGCGCCAAAGCTGAACAGGAACAAACCCCGCACCGACCAGCGCCGCAGGATCTGCGGCATGTAGA
Organism: Rhodocyclaceae bacterium; assembly: GCA_028869135.1. Classification (GTDB taxonomy): domain Bacteria; phylum Pseudomonadota; class Gammaproteobacteria; order Burkholderiales; family Rhodocyclaceae. Next base: position 364 of record JAGWTC010000035.1, on the reverse strand, counting down.
TGAAGACGACGATTTCGGCCACCACCCCCAGCGCCCACAACAGACCGACCGCCGTCTTGCTGTAGCCGTGATCGACAAGATGGATCGAATAGAAGACGTAGAGCGGGCCATGCGCCACCGACATGAAGAAACACGCCGCCAGCACGCACTTCACCTCGGGCCGCTTGAGCAAGGGCAGCAATGGCTCAAGCTCATGATGGAGGTGGCGCACGCGGGTTTCCGGCATGAGCATCGCCATCAGGGCCGTGCCCGCCAGCAGTACGACACAGCTCCACAGCACCGCTATCGCCGGCGAATGATCGAGCACATTGCCGACCGTCGCAACCACCACGATGAAGCCCAGCGAGCCCCACAGGCGTATGCG
>JAGWTC010000034.1 GCA_028869135.1 Rhodocyclaceae bacterium | reverse complement strand
CCGACATGCAGATGGCCGAGGCGCGCAAGTGGGCGCGCAACGCCGTCGGCCGCAACCTGCGCACGCTGGGTCCGGAAGGCGATCTGATCGACCGTGGCGGCGTGTTTGCACTGGTCGGCCCGACCGGCGTCGGCAAGACCACCACCACCGCCAAGCTGGCCGCACGTTGCGTCGTTCGCTACGGCGCCGACAAGCTGGCGCTGCTGACCACGGACAGCTATCGTATCGGCGCGCACGAGCAACTGCGCATTTACGGGCGCATTCTCGGTGTTCCGGTGCATGTGGTGCGTGATGGCGAAGATTTGCGCCACACCCTGTCCGATCTGCGCGACAAGCATATGGTGCTGATCGATACCGTCGGCATGAGCCAGCGCGACCGCATGGTCGCCGAGCAGGCCGCAATGCTCTCGCGAAGCGGCCAGGTGCAGCGCCTGCTGCTGCTCAACGCCACCAGCCGCGGCGACACGCTGGACGACGTGGTGCGTGCGTATGCCGGAGAGGATCTGGCCGGCTGCATCCTGACCAAGACGGACGAAGCGGCAACCATCGCGCCGGCCATCGACACTGTGGTGCGCCACGGCCTGCTGATGAGCTACATCGCCAGCGGCCAGCGCGTGCCGGAGGACCTGCATCTGCCCAATCGCAACTATCTGCTGCACCGCTGCTTCAAGACGCCGGCCGACGAGTCGCCGCATCACCTGCGTCATGACGAAGTCGGCCTGGCTGTCGCCAACAGCCGTGAAGCGCAGGCCATGGCGCGCGTGCAACGCTGAAATCGATTCAGGCCATGAGTACGATCCGGGTGGATGCGCATGATCAGGCAGCGGGATTGCGCCGCCTGTTCAATGCGCGTGGCGCGCAGGTGGTCGCGCTGACCGCCGCAGCCGTGGTGCAGAACCGGCCGCAGTTGCTGGCCGGGGCGCTGACTGCGTTGGCGGCACGCGGCCGGCGGGTGCTGCTGCTGGACGAAAATCCGGCGCCGCGCAATACCGCCAGCCTGTTGCATGAACGCCCTGGCGCCGATCTGCTGCAAGTGGTGCGGGGCGAAATGTCGCTGGCGCAGGCGATCCGCAGCGTCAATCGCAATCTCGGCGTGCTGGGCGTAGACCGTCTGGCCAATGCCGAGCTGCCACTGACGAGGCGCGTTGCCGATCTTTATCAGCAGATCGTCGACAGCCACGACATCGTCCTGATCGACTGCTGCGCATCGCGCGCCGGGCAGATCAGCACGCTGGCCCTGCAGGCCGGACATGTGGTTATCGCCGTGACCGCGGCGGGCAACGGCATCATGCAGGCCTATGCGCAAATCAAGCGGCTGGCGCAGTTCCATCAGCGCGAGCACTTCCAGATACTGGTCAGCGGCAAGATCGGCCGCGACGAGGCGCGCGTCATCTTCAACAATCTGCGCCAGGTCGCTTTCGAGCATCTCGGCGTGCGCTTGGGCTATCTCGGCCTGGTCGATCCGGCACGCGCCGACATGCTGTCCGAACTGCTCGACAGCGGTCTCGGCATGCACGTTGCCGATTCGGGCGAGATGACAGCGCCGGCAGGCGCGACGACCTGGCTGGGACCGCAGAATTCGGTGGTATAGTCGGCCCAAGAAAACGGCCACTCGATCCGATATCGATGTATACCGCCCATGGCGTGCTCGACCGGCAGCAGCTCGTCACGCAGTACGCACCACTCGTCAAACGCATTGCATTCCACCTGATGGCCCGACTGCCGGCCAGCGTTCAGGTTGAGGATCTGATCCAGAACGGCATGCTGGGCCTGCTGGATGCGTGCGGCCGCTTCGAAGACGGGCAGGGTGCGCAATTCGAGACCTATGCGGTGCAGCGCGTTCGCGGCGCCATGCTGGACGGCCTGCGCGAAAACGACTGGGTGCCGCGCAGCGTGCGGCGCGAGATGCGTCGTGTCGAAGCGGCCATCCTTCAGCTCGAACATCAGAACGGTCGCCAGCCGACCGAAACCGAACTGGCTTCCGCGCTCGACATGCCCTTGCCCGAGTATCAGCGCCTGCTGGGCGAGGCACGCGGACATCAGTTGTTGAGCCTGGAGGATCTGGGCAGCCATGGCGGAGATGGTGACGACGAGTTTCTCGATCGCCACGAGACCGGCGAAACCCAGGATCCGCTCGCACTGTTGCTCGAAGACGACATGCGCGGAGCCCTGATACGGGGTATTGAGAGCCTACCCGAGCGCGAAAAGCTGGTAATGTCGCTGTACTACGATGAGGAGCTCAATTTGCGCGAAATCGGCGAAGTACTTGATGTGACCGAATCCCGTGTATGTCAGCTGCATAGTCAGGCAATTGCCCGACTGCGCGCCCAGATACTGGGCGAAGACGGCACGCCGAAAGCTGCCAAGCGTCGCGGCAGACCGCCACGCAAGCCGGCGGAGGGCTGAGGCATGGACAAGATCAGCATACTGGGCATCCTCGTTTCGATCGCTGCCATCATCGGCGGGCAAGTGCTCGAGGGCGGCCACATCGATTCGCTGGTGCAGCCAACCGCCTTCTTGATCGTCATCGGCGGCACCTTCGGCGCCATCATGCTGCAGAGTCCGTTTGCGGTATTCAAACGCGGTTTTGCGCTGACGCGCTGGGTATTCTTCCCGCCCAAGGGCGGCGATCAGCGTGTCGTTGAACAAGTCACGCGCTGGAGCGGCCTGGCCCGCAAGGAAGGGCTGCTGGCGCTGGAAAACGAGATTGCCATGCTGCGCGACCCCTTCGTCAAGAAGGGCCTCCAGCTTCTGGTCGACGGGGCCGAACCCTTGCGTTTGCGCGAAGTGCTTGAGGTGGAGCTGGATACCTACGAAAGCCACCTCAAGGCCTCGGCCAAGATATGGGAGGCAGCCGGCGGCTACGCCCCGACCATCGGCATTCTCGGCGCCGTGATGGGCCTCATTCATGTGATGGAAAACCTGTCCGACCCCAGCAAGCTGGGCGCCGGCATCGCCGTCGCCTTTGTCGCCACCATCTACGGGGTAGGTTCCGCCAACCTGATTTTCCTGCCCATGGCCAAGAAGCTCATGGCCTGTATCGCCAATACGGTCTCGGTGCGCGAAATGTACATCGACGGCCTCGTCGGCATCGCCAACGGCGACAATCCGAGAATTATCGAGAGCCGTCTACAGGGGTATTTCTCGTGAGGTCTTCCCGGCCCCGGGCGACGGTGCTGGCTGAGCTGCGTCGGCAGCGCTCCGGCCTGCGGGCCGACATCTGATCATGGCGCGCAAACGGCATGAGGAAGAGCATGAGAACCACGAGCGCTGGCTCGTTTCCTATGCCGACTTCATTACGCTGCTGTTCGCTTTCTTCGTGGTCATGTATGCGATCTCCTCGGTCAATGAGGGCAAGTACCGCATTCTTTCCGATGCCATCAACTCGGCCTTCCGCAATATCCCGGGCACCACGGCCGGGGCCATGCAGGTGCTGAATACCACACAGCAGACTTCGAAGCTGGTCACGCCGCCGCAGATACGGCCTAGCTCCCCCAAGGTGGAGGAGCAGAAACGCAAGAACCGCGACCGCATGCGCAATATGGCGCAGCAGTTGATGGCGGTGCTCAATCCCCTTGTCAAGGCAGGGCAGGTGCGCGTGACTGAAAATGCCCTGGGCATCACCCTGGACATCGACGCGAGCGTGTTGTTCGAACCGGGGCAGGCCACGCTTGACGAACAGGCCATCGTTGTTCTCGCCAATGTCGGGAAGATTCTCGCCGGCAGTGATTTTCCGATCACGGTCGAAGGCCACACCGACAATACGCCCATCAGCAACATCCAGTTCCCGTCCAACTGGGAGCTGTCCGTGGTGCGTGCTTCAAGCGTGGTGCGCCTTTTCATCGAAAATGGCGTTGCGTCGCGCTTGCTGACAGCAACCGGCTATGCCGATCAGCGTCCGGTCGCGGACAACTCGACGCCGGCCGGCCGGCAGCGCAACCGCCGCGTGGCGATCACGATCGAATCCCAGGTGCCGGACGAAGGAGTCAATGTCCCTCTTGAAGGGCGTTGACTCTTTCGTTCGAGCCGGATCAACACAACCGCGCCGAGTCTGCGGCTGAGTGCTGTGCCCCGGAATCAAAAAGGAAGTGCGGGAAGTGCGTCGTTCAGGCGCTGCCGAGCGGGCGCGAACCCGAGCCGGTGCTCTTGTGGCCGTCCGGGCCGTAGGTGTCGTCCCTGACGCCGTCGCCGGCGCTCATGAGGATGGATAGCGCCTGCTGGTTGTACTGCAGGCGCGTGTTGATCAACTGCCCATTGGTGTTGTTGAGGCGGTTGGCGGTTTGCGCCAGTTCCAGCAGCTGTTGCCACTGTTGTCGCAAAGTGGGTGGCGCCTTGGCGAACCATGCCTCCATGGCGTCCTTGCGCAGCACCACGCCGAGTGTGCGCAGGGCCGCTTCCCTTTGCTGGCCGGCGTTGCCGAGCTCGGCGATCAGCCCGGTTTTCTTGTCAATCAGCGGCAGTACCGCATCGGCATCGCCGCCGACCAGGAGCTTCTGCTCCTCTTCGAGAATGGCGATAAAGCGCTGCAGTGCCGAGGTTTCGGCGGTGATGGCGGCAAGAAGGGAATCGGACATGGGGCTAATCAATCACGGGGGGCGATGTTGATCGGCCTGGCACGGACGCTAGCGGTCTGCGGAGAGCATGTCGCGCACGCTCTGCAGCAGGCCGTCGGCAATCCGTTCCGGATTGATCTGGAATCGGCCTTCCGAGATGGCGCGTTTGATTTCCGCGACGCGCTCCACATCCACGACCGGCGTGCTGGCGAGAACGCTGTCGACGCCTTGCGCGCCGCTCAGCGTGGCTTCAGTGGTCTGACGGGGTGCCTGGGCCTGAGCGGAAGCGGCTCCGGCCGAGCCGGAACGAGCCCGAGCCGCCCCGCCAGGGGTGCTCGGCGTACCGGCAGGTTTGCTGGAGTCAATCTTCACGGCGAGTCCTTTAAAGACAATTGCTTGTCATGTTCTACGGCAGCTATCCGGAAAACTTGAGGAAATCCTGCGACTTGAGCCGCAAAAGCCATATCTGATGCAAGTCTTGTGCCGTTATCTTACCGTGTTGGCCCTGCATTAAAAAGAGATTTCAACGATGCCCCCCTGTCGCGCCAGGCCGCTGACCGTCTGGCCGTTATTCAGCCGGACCTGGACGACCTTGCCTTCGGCGGCGGCCGACAAGGCCCGGCCCTCGCTGGAAACCTCGAAGGTCGCGCCGCGGGAAACGACCTTGACGGTCTGCCCGGCCTGGATCACGGGCGGCTGCCGCAACAGGTCGACCAAGAGAGGGCGGCCGGCGGGCAGGGGGATGGCGGCAACGCGCCCGACCGCCTGCGCCGAATCGAGGATCACCCCGTTGGGCAGATTGCCCAGGTCGCCGGTCTGGATGGTGAGGTCAGATTCGCCGATCAACTGGCCTTGATTCAGGGGCCGTGTCGTGACCAGATACTCCGTCATGACCTTGATCTGCACGGGCACATAGATGGACCAGCTCGTCGCATTGTGGCAACGCACCAGAACGGTGGTGCGGCCGATGCTGCGGGCGCCGGGCGCCATGCTCACCTCCAGCGCCGGACAGGCGGTGCGGCCGCCGCTCTCGACCGGGCTGACTGTAAAGCTGGACTGGCCGGGCAGGCCGGCGGTTTGTTTGCGCAGATAGTTTTCGATGGCGCTGCGAATCTGTTGGCTGTCATCCTGGGCGCTGGCGGTGAGGCTGGTCAGCGCCAGCAGAAGGGCAGGGAGGAGGCAATGAAGTGGGGTACGCATGTCCGGATTCAAACATGGGCCGCCGCTTGAGGCAAGCGGCCCGGCTCTGCAATCGGTGCCTGCCGATGCGGCGAATGCGGCTGAATGGGCGCGCCGGCAAGCGCCGTCGATTGCGGCAAAGTTTGCCGTTGTTGCGGCGGCCGCGTCGTGCGGGCGGCAATAACGGCGGCGACCGTCACTCGCGGTCGTTGCGGAGCGGGTGCAAACGCCGGATAAGCCTGCGTTTTATCCCTCTCTCCCGGGTTGGTGCTTCCTGGCACGGACTGTGCATTACGCCTCATGCAATAAAACCTTTAACGCTTTTCGCGGCCGCCCATGATCGACAGATTCGACAACGAGTTCAGTACCCTCCGGACAGCGATGAATCTGCGCGCCTACCGTCAGGAAGTGCTGGCTTCGAATATCGCCAATGCCGACACGCCGCATTACAAGGCGCGCGACTTCGATTTTGCGGCCACGCTGAGCAACGCCATGGCCGGCAAGGGTGAAGGCGCGCTGCAGATGAGCCAGACCTCGGCGCGGCATATTCAGGGCGAGCCCGGCGCTCCGTATGGCAGCGATCTCAAGTACCGCAGCGAATATCAGGGTGCCGTCGACGGCAATACCGTGAACATGGATGTCGAGCGCGCCGAATTTGCGGACAACGCGCTGCAGTTCGAAACAATGATTACCACGATGCGCAGTCGCCTGGCCGACCTGCGCACCGCTTTGCAGTCTTCGTGAGGTTGAGCCATGAGCCTGAGTAATGTCTTCGCGATTTCCGGTTCGGCACTGACGGCCCAGTCGGCCCGGCTGAACACGACAGCCAGCAATCTTGCCAACGCGGACAGCATCGTCGGCGCCGACGGCAAGCCCTATCGCTCCAAGCAGGTGGTGTTCAAGGCCGTGCCCGTGGGCGAGCAGGGCGCCGTTGCCGGCTCCATGGGGGTACGGGTGAGTCAGGTAGTCGAGAGCGCCGCGCCGATGCGCCAGATCTATGACCCGAACAATCCGGCGGCCGATGAAAAGGGCATGGTGAATATGCCGAATGTGAATGTGGTGGAGGAGATGGTGAACATGATTTCATCCTCCCGCTCCTATCAGAATAACGTCGAGGTGATGAATACCGCCAAGGCGTTGATGCAGAAGACGCTGACCATCGGTCAGTAAGGAAGGAAGCGCCGTGGCTACCAGTAACGTAAATAACAGCAGCAGTTCGATCGTCGATCAGTTGAACGCCCAGAACAACCGGAGCGGTTCGACGAGCAAGGCGGAAGATCAGCAGACGCGTTTCCTCAAGCTGTTGACCACCCAGCTCAAGAATCAGGATCCGCTGAACCCGATGGACAACGCGCAAATGACTTCGCAGCTTGCGCAGATCAGCACGGTGGACGGTATCGAGCGCCTGAATGCGACCTTGAGCTCGATGATGAGCAGCACCAACGCGCAGCAGGCCCTGCAGGCCGCCGCGCTGGTGGGGCATGGGGCGTTGGTCGCAGGCAGCAATCTGTCGCTTACCGAATCCGGCGCGATCGGTGGCTATGATCTTGCCAGCAGCGCGGATCGGGTCAAGGTCGAGATCAAGGACGGCAACGGCAATATCGTGCGCACGATCACCAGCGAGGGGAAGGATGCCGGTGTGCAGAACTTCGTCTGGGACGGCAAGGACAGCGACGGCAAGGCGCTGGGCGCCGGCACCTACAGCTTCAGCGTGACGGCGATCCAGGGCAACAGCGACGTCAAGGTTACCCCGCTGCAGTTCGGCTACATCAGCGGCGTCGTGCGCAACGCCAGCACCGGCGATCTCGGCATCGACGTCGGCAATTACGGCCGTTTCAAGTTCGACGATCTCAAGCAGATCATCTGACCGAATTTCAGGAGATAAAAAATGTCCTTCCAACAAGGCTTGAGCGGTCTGAACGTTTCGTCAAACGCGCTGAACGCCATCGGTAACAATATCGCCAACTCCGGCACGGTCGGCTTCAAGGGCGCCAATGCGCAATTCGCGGACATTTACGCCGCCTCGCTGAACGGCACCGGCGCCTCGCAGATCGGTATCGGTGCGAACACGGCATCGGTGTTCCAGCAATTTACCCAGGGCAATCTCACCACGACCGGCAACCCGCTCGACCTGGCCATCAACGGCGGCGGCTTCTATCGCCTGTCCGACGCTACGGGCGCTTCCGCCGGCACCGCCTCGTATACGCGCAACGGTCAGTTCCTGGTCAACAAGGATGGCTATATCGTCAATTCGGCCGGGCTGTATCTGACCGGCCTGCAGGCCGATCCGATCACCGGCCTCGTGCCGGACAGCGGCCCGCCGGGTGCGATCAAGATGGACACCTCGCTGATCGATCCGAAAGCCACCTCCACCAGCTCGATCGGCCTCAATCTGGATTCGCGCAAGAGTGCGCCGACGGTTGCGCCTTTCAATCCGACCGATCCGCTCAGCTATACCTCATCGACCACGCAGACTGTCTATGACAGTCTGGGCAATCCGCACAACTTCCAGATGTACTTCGTGAAGTCGGCCACTGCCAATCAGTGGAACATGTACACCCAGCTCGACAGCGACCCCACGACGCTGAACGATCCAACCGTAAACGCTACGGCAACCGGCCCGATCACGATCAACTTCAACAGCGCGGGCGGCCTGACCGGCGTCCCGGCCATGCCGCTGGCCTTGTGGCCGGCGGCCGGTTACCCGCTGGCTGGGACCACGGGCGCTGCCAATCTCACCTTTACCCTGGATATGCAGGGCTCGACACAGTACGGTCAGGACTTCGGCGTCAATGCGCTGGGCCAGAACGGCTACACCTCGGGTCGCCTGTCCGGCGTGTCCGTGTCGTCCGACGGCACCATTCAGGGTCAGTATTCGAACGGCCGTACCCGCGACATGGGTCGTCTGGTGCTGGCGACGTTCCAGAATCCGAACGGCCTGACGAACATGGGCGGCAATTTGTGGCGCGAAACCGTCGACTCCGGCCAGCCCATCGTCGGCACGCCGGGGCAGGGCAATCTCGGCGTGATCCAGTCGGCCAGCGTCGAGGATTCGAACGTGGACTTGACCGCCGAGCTGGTTGACATGATCGTGCAGCAGCGCGCCTATCAGGCCAATGCGCAGACCATCAAGACGCAGGACCAGATTCTCCAGACCCTGGTGAATCTCCGTTAATCCCGACCGGCGCTGAGCGTACATGGACCGCCTTCTCTACACTGCAATGACCGGCGCATCGGGCACGATGAGCCGTCAGGCTTCCATCGCGCACAATCTGGCCAATGTGTCGACACCGGGCTATCGTGCCGAGGAGCATCGCCTGCGCGCGGTGCAGGTGCAGTCGCCCACCGCCCTGCCGACGCGTGCATTCACCGTCGATGCGAGCACGCACACCGACTACAGCACCGGCACGATGATGCTGACTGGCCGCCCGCTCGATGTGGCCGTTCAGGGCAAGGGCTGGATCGCGGTAACCATGCCCGACGGCACGGAAGCCTACACGCGCATGGGCGAGCTTCAGGTCGATGTCAATGGCGTCCTGCAGACGCGCAGCGGTCTGACCGTCGCCGGCGACGGCGGCTCGATTTCGGTGCCGCCGGACCAGCAGCTTTCGGTCGGCCGCGACGGCACGGTGTCGGTGATCCCGACCACCGGCCTGCGCACCACCAGCCCCGTCGGACGCATCAAGATGGTCAACCCCGATGAGAGCACCCTGGTGCGGGGTGCCGACGGACTGTTCCGTCTGAATACCGGACAGCCGGCGCCGCAGGACGAGAACGTTCGCCTGTCGACCGGCTTCGTCGAGGGCAGCAATGTCAATGCCGCGGAGCAAATGGTCAGCATGATTTCCCTGGCGCGTCAGTTCGAGATGCAAGTGAAGCTGATGACCAGCGCCGAAACCAACGACCGGGCCGCAGCCCAGATACTGACCGTCAGCTAGGAAAGCAGATAAACCATGATTCGTTCGCTGTGGATTGCCAAAACCGGCCTTGACGCGCAACAGCTCAATCTCGACGTCATCGCCAATAACCTGGCCAACGTCAGCACCAACGGCTTCAAGCGTTCGCGTGCGGTGTTCGAGGATTTGCTGTATCAGACGATGCGGCAGCCGGGCGCACAGTCGACCCAGACGACGCAGATTCCTTCCGGCCTGCAGCTGGGCACGGGTACGCGGCCGGTCGCCACCGAGCGCATCTATACGCAGGGCACGCTGCAGCAGACGCAGAATCCGCTCGACATGGCGATCAACGGCGAGGGCTTCTTGCAGATTCAGATGCCGGACGGCACGCTGGCCTACACGCGTGACGGCGCATTCCAGAAGGACAACACCGGCCAGGTGGTGACTTCCAGCGGCTATCCGCTGTCGCCGGCCATCACCATACCTGCCAATGCCCTGACGGTTTCCATCAGCCGCGACGGCATTGTCAGCGTGACAACGCCGGGCGCCAATACGCCGACCCAGGTCGGCACCATTCAGCTTGCCACCTTCGTCAATGTCGGGGGACTGCAAAGCGTGGGTGAAAACCTGTTTGTCGAAACTGCCTCATCGGGCGCGCCGACCCCGAATACACCGGGCCTGAATGGCGCCGGTCTGATCAATCAGGGCTATGTCGAAAATTCCAATGTGAACGTGGCCGAGGAACTGGTGACCATGATCCAGACCCAGCGTGCCTACGAGGTGAACTCCAAGGTGGTGACGACCTCCGACACCATGCTGGGCCGTCTGGTACAGATGTAAAGGGTGCTTGCAAAAATGGCTATGCGCGTTCTTCTCGGTTTGCTGTCCGCCACGATGCTGTCGGCATGTGTGACGTCGGCGCCGTCGACCATGGTGCATCAGCCCATGACGGTACGCCCCGAGCCGCGCGCCGACGTTTATGCGACCCAGGGCGCGATCTACAACGTTGGCGGCAGCCGCCCCCTGTTTGAAGACCGGCGCGCGCGCTACATCGGCGACACGATCACGATCAATATCGTCGAGAACACCTCGGCTTCCAAGAATTCCGAGACCAAGGCGGCGCGTGACAGCTCCATGAGCGTCGCGACGCCTTCGATTATCGGCCTGCCCTTCAAGACTTTTCAGGGCGTAGGGCTGGATGCCAGCGACAAGACCGGCTTCAGCGGCAGCGGTTCGAACACTTCCGCGAACGCTTTCCGTTCGACCATCACCTGCACCGTCATCGAGGTCCTGGGCAACGGCAATCTGCTGGTGTCGGGCGAGAAACAGATCGGCCTCAAGGAGGGCGAGGAGTTCGTGCGCTTCTCCGGCGTGGTCAATCCTTCCATGATTACGGCACAGAACACGGTCAATTCAACCCAGGTCGCGGATGCGCGACTCGAGTTCAAGGCCAACGGCTTTGTCGATACCGCCCAGGTCATGGGCTGGCTGGGCCGCTTCTTCCTGAGCGTACTGCCCTTCTGAGAGTGAACGAGACATGAATGGCATGAGTGGTATCCAGAAGGGTTTGATGGTCGTCATGGCCATCGTGGCCGGCCTGCTGGTCAGCGATGCGGCGCGCGCCGAACGCCTCAAGGATCTGGCGTCGATCTCCGGCGTGCGTAACAACCAGTTGATCGGTTACGGTCTGGTGGTCGGCCTCGACGGCAGCGGTGACCAGACGACGCAGACACCGTTTACGGTGCAGTCCGTGGTCAACATGCTGGGCAATATGGGCACCAATCTGCCGACGGGCACCAGCTCCATGCAGTTGAAGAATGTCGCGGCGGTGATGGTGACGGCCAGTCTGCCGCCGTTTGCGCAGCCCGGCCAGCAGATCGACGTCACCGTTTCCTCGATCGGTAACGCCAAGTCGCTGCGCGGCGGCACCCTGGTCCTGACGCCGCTGAAGGGCGCCGACGGACAGGTCTATGGCATGGCGCAGGGCAATGTGGTCGTGGTGGGCGCCGGCGCGTCGGGCGCCGGTTCCAAGGTCACGGTCAATCACCTTTCCGCCGGCCGTATCGCCAACGGCGCCACGGTCGAACGCGCCGTGCCGACCCTGGTGGGACAGGGCGACTTTGTGCATTTCGAACTCAACGATACGGACTTCGGTACCGTCCAGCGCGTGGTTGAAGCCATCAATCGCATTGCGCCGGGCTCGGCCAGCGCACTTGACGGCCGCATGGTTCGGGTACGGGCGCCGCTTGGCAGCGATGATCGCGTGGCTTTCCTCGGTCGCCTGGAAAATCTTGAGGTGCGCCCGATGCAGATGGCGGCCAAGGTCATCGTGAACAGCCGTACCGGCTCGGTTGTGATGAATCAGTCGGTCCAGCTCGACGCCTGCGCGGTGGCACACGGCAATCTGTCCGTGTCGGTCAATACGCAGAACGCCGCGAGCCAGCCCAATGCTTTCTCGGGCGGGCAGACGACGCCGGTTGCCAATGCGCAGATCGATATCAATCAGGAACTGAAGGCCATGCAGAACGTGCGTACCAGCGCCAATCTGGCCGATATCGTCAAGGCGCTCAACGCCCTTGGCGCCAATCCGCAGGACCTGATCGCCATCCTGCAGGCCATGAAGGCGGCCGGCGCCCTGCGCGCCGAACTCGAAGTGATCTGAACTGGGCAGTTTTTGCCGGTTTGATCCGCTGATTGCCGCCCGGTCTGAATAGGCAAGCTCGAACCCGCCATGAGCGTACCCATTCCCACCCCTTCGGTTTTCGACGTCAATGCCCTGACCACGCTCAAGAGCCAGGTCAAGAGCGACGACCCGGAAGCCTTGCGGGCGGCGGCAAAGCAGTTCGAGGCGCTGTTCCTGCAGATGGTGCTCAAGTCTATGCGCGACTCGGTGCCGCGCGAGGGACTTTTCGACAGCGACCAGACCCGCATGTATGAATCGCTGCTGGATCAGCAACTGGCCCTCAATATGTCGGGCAAGGGCTCCCTGGGACTGGCGGCCATGATCGAGAAGCAACTGGCGCGCAAGAATGACGATCCGGCCGTGTTTGAGAAAGGCCTGCCGCTGAATCCCGAGAACCCCGGGTTCCCGCTCGATGCCGAAACCATGGGCCGTCTCGATGCGCGCACCCGATCGGCCTTGCTGGCGGCATACTCCAGCGTCAGCAAGGAATTCCCAGAAAGCGAGCGCTCCACCGTCGCGACCGATGCGCTTGCCGCTTACGCGGGTGCCCAAGGCAACGATGCGGCCGGCGATTTCGTCGCTCGCATGCGGCCGCATGCGCTGGCGGCGGAGCGCGATACCGGAATTCCCGCGCATTTCATGGTCGCCCAGGCCGCGCTGGAAACCGGCTGGGGCCGCGCCGAGCCGCGTCGCGCTGACGGTAGCCCGAGCTTCAATCTGTTTGGCATCAAGGCCGGCCGCAGTTGGAAGGGCGGCACGGTGGAGGCCTCCACGCTCGAATATGTGGACGGGCAGGCGCAGCGGCAGACCGAGCGTTTCCGCGCCTACGGGTCCTACGCCGACGCCTTTGCCGACTACGCCCGCCTGCTGACCGAAAATCCCCGCTACAGCGTTGCCGTCTCCAGTCGCGACGGCGCCGGCTTCGCGCGGGCCCTGCAGAACGCCGGCTATGCCAGCGATCCGCAGTACGCCGCCAAGCTCGAACGCATTATCTCCAGCCCTGCGCTGAAAGGCCTGAAACCGGGCTAACTGCGCGGCGCGCCTCTCCCTGGCACAGAGGCGAGGCAAGTCTTTTTTCTCCTGGCACGGGGTTTGCTGACTCCCATGTAACTTTTCAGCGGAACCTCAACTAACGGCAACTATTGCCGTTAGCAAGACTGGAGCGAGAAACATGGCCGCAAGCACCTTATCCATCGCCATCACCGGGTTGAATGCCGCTCAGGCAGGCCTGCTGACGACCAGCCACAATATCTCGAACGCCTCGACTGCCGGCTACAGCCGGCAGAACGTCGTGCAGACGACGCAAAACCCGTTCTACATGGGAGCCGGATTCATCGGGCAGGGCACCCGGGTGCAGACGGTGCAGCGCGCCTACAGCGGCTTTCTTGCGACCTCGCTCTACACCTCCCAGGCCTCGACCAGTCAGCTCGAAAGTTACATGACGCAGTTGAACAGCATCGACAATATGCTGGGCGATACGACAGTCGGCCTGTCGCCGGCCATCAACGGCTTTTACACCGGCGTGAACGACGTCGCCGCCAATCCGAGCTCGATTCCTTCCCGCCAGAGCCTGCTGGCCAACGCACAGAGCCTGGTGTCGCGCTTCAAGGACATGCAGGCGCGCCTGCAGCAATTGAACGATGGCGTGAATACGCAAATCAAGAGCGAAGTCACCGCCATCAACTCGATCTCGCAGCAGCTTGCCGATATCAATCAGCGCATCATCGTTGCCGAGGCCGCCGGCGGCGGCACCCAGCCGGCCAATGACCTGCGCGACCAGCGCGACCAGTTGATTCTCGAACTCAACAAGCATGTCAGCACCAACGTCATCGAACAGAGCGACGGCAGCTTCAGTGTCTTTTTCGGCAACGGCCAACCGCTGGTGGTGGGTACCAGCCGCTATACGCTTTCGACGTCGCAGGCCAGTGACGATCCCGGTCGGCTGACATTGAGCCTGACCTCCGGCAGTGGTCAGGGTTCGCAGATTCCCGAAAGTCTTGTGACGGGCGGCGCCCTCGGCGGTCTGCTGCAGTTCCGCACACAGTCGCTCGACGATGCGCAAAATCGTCTCGGCCTGATGGCCGTTGGTCTGGCCAAGGCCTTCAACGACCAGCATGCGCTCGGCCAGGATCTGAACGGCGCCATGGGCGGGGCTTTCTTCGATGTGCCGCAACCCGTCGTCAGCGATAATGCCAAGAACACCGGCAGCGGCGTTATCTCGGTCACGCTGAACAACGTTTCCGCCATGCTGCCGAGCGACTACACGCTCGACTATACGGCTGGCGGCTACACCCTGCGGCGCTTGTCCGACAATGCCACCGTGTTCAGCAATGCCACGCTGCCTCAGACTGTCGACGGCCTGACCATCGACGTGACGGGTACCCCCAATGTGGGCGACAGCTTCAAGCTGCAGCCGACTCACTATGCTGCGCGTGACATCTCGCTGGCGATTACCGATCCGCGCGAGATTGCGGCCGCATCTGCGGTCACCACCACTGCCAATGCAGCCAACGTGGGCAGCGTGGTGATGGGGCCCGGCAAGCTGTTGCAGCCGCTGGCCAGCGTGCCTACCTACAATCTGAATTACGACCTCGCCGGCAACGAGCTGCAGGGCTTCCCTGTCGGCACCGCGGTTTCCGTCACGGTCAATGGCACGACCACCAACTACACTGTTGGCACGGCGCCCGCGACGACGGGCATTCCCTATACCGATGGCATGACAGTGCAGGTCGACAGCAATGGAGACCTTGTAAAAGACATCGAGTTTGCTTTCAATGGCAAACCCAAGCAGGGCGACAAGTTCTCGGTGGTTCAGTCCTCGGCGAATTCCGCCGACGGCCGCAATGCCGCGGCGCTGGCGGCGATTCAAAGCAGCAAGGTTCTGTTCGGTGGCACTGCCAGCATCGAATCCGCCTATGCGCAGATGGTCAGCACCGTCGGCAACAAGGCGCGAGAGGTCGGCGTGGCCTATGACTCCCAGTCTTCGCTGCTGAATCAGGCTCAGACCTCCATCTCATCGCTTTCCGGCGTGAACCTTGACGAAGAGGCCGCCAATCTTCTGCGTTATCAGCAGTCGTATCAGGCTTCGGCCAAGATCATCGACATCTCCGGCAAGCTCTTCGATCTGCTTGCCTCGCTGGGCAACTGACGGTCAATCGGAGCACTACCATGCGCGTATCCACTTCCATGATTTTCGACGGCGGCGTTTCGACGATGCAGAAGCGCACCACTGAAATGATCAGGCTGCAGCAGCAACTGTCGACCAACCGCCGCATGATCACCCCGTCCGACGATCCTGTTGCTGCGGCGCAGGCGCTTGAGGTCACCCAGGCCAGCAATGTCAACCAGCTCTACATGAAGAATCAGAGCGCTGCCGGCGATGCGCTGGCCTTGGGCGAGAGCCAGCTTTCCGATGCCGGCACCCTGCTGCAGTCCCTTTACCAGCGCATCATCCAGCTCGGCGACGGCGCCCTGTCGGGCGCCGACCGCACCAATATCGCGACCGACCTGCGCGCCGGCTTCAAGCAGTTGATGGGCTACGCAAACCAGACCGACGGGCTTGGCAACTACATCTTCTCGGGCTATCGCGGCGACACGATTCCTTTTGCCGGCGATGTCGACAATGGTGTTACTTATCAGGGCGATTCGGGCCACCGGGAGCTTCAGGTATCGGCGTCGCGCAGCCTGCAGATATCCGAATCGGGCCTCGATGTGTTCATGCGCGTGCCGAACAAGAGCGTTCCGTTCCAGGCCGGTGCGGCTGCGGGCAACGCCGGTACCGGGGTAGTCTATACGCCGACCGTCACCGATCCGGCGCAGTGGAACGCGTCGAGCAATACCCAGATATACAATGTCGTGTTCGACAATACGCCGCCCGCCACGGCGCCGGCCATCAAATATACGATCAACGACTACCAGGGTAACGCGGTCAGCACTGGCACTTACACGCCGCCAGACATTGCGCTGCCGGATGCGACGCAACTGACGCTGACGGGAATCCCGGCCCCCGGCTCGACCTACAGCACTTCCAACTACAACGTCGTTTTCGACAACCCCTCGATCGCGCCGAAGGGATCGTACAGCTACACGATCTTCAACAAGCAGGGCGTGGCGGTTTCCGGCTTCCAGAATCTGAACTACACGCCGGCCAGCATTGCCTTGCCCAATGGCGGCCAGGTTAGTATGGCCGGTACGCCGAACGTCGGGGATACCTTCAATATCCGTCCCGCCGGTACGACCGATGTGTTCGCGATGCTTTCGCAGGCGATCAAGCTGGCCGAGACGCCGAATAGTGCGAATGATCCGAACGTGAGCGCCCAGTGGCAGGTGCAGTTGGGATACACCATCACCAATATCCAGTCGTCGATGGACAATCTCCTCAAGTATCGTGCCAACATCGGCTCGCGCATGGAGGAGTCGGACGCGCTGAATTCGGCAGGGTCGGCGCGCTCCATCGAGTATTCGTCGACCTTGAGTCGCCTGCAGGACGTCGATATGACCAAGGCGATCAGCGATTTGACCAAAACGCAGACGACCTTGCAGGCCGCGCAGTTGTCCTTCAGCAAGGTCACCCAGCTTTCCCTGTTCGACTACCTGCGATGATGCGGGGAAAAGCCGCTCTCTCCCTTGCGCTGCTATTGGCGGCCACTGGCTGCAGTACCCTCCATGATGCCGTCAGCGACGCCGACAAGGCGGTGCTGGGTTCCGGTGTGGATGGCAAGGCGCTGATTCCCGACCGCACCATCGCCATCAGTTCCACCACCAGCATCCAGCTCGAAAAGCTTGTGTATTGGGGGTTGTACATCGGTGTTGCGTATCTGATACTGGATCCGCTGGCACCCAACTGGAGCATCGAAGAGGCGCGGCTTGATCCGCAGCTCGTGCACTTCGACCTCAAGATGAAGCGCTATTATTCAGGCGGTGCCGGTGAGGCGAGACAGGTCTTTACCCGGCGTGCCAAGGCGCTGGTGCGGGCCGGTGATTTCGCCACCTATCAGGTGCTTGAGTACAACGAAAGCCTGGATTCGTCGGTACTCGGTGCGCAGCGGCGCGCCGAAGGCGTGATTCGCCTGATTCCCAAGGCCTGACTCTCAAGGCCTTAGTCCGGCGTCGTGGTCGCCGACGCTCAGGTGGCCTCCAGACGCTTGCGCACCACTCCGTTGAAGTGGCCGATCCAGAACGGGTCGAACTGGTTGTCGCTGGCGTTGATTTCGGCAATGGCGCGCAATACCGAGCGACCCTGGCCGCGTTGTGCATGCTTGGTGGTGATCGATTCGAAGGCATCCACGATGGCAACGATCTTGGCACCGTCGCAAATCTGTTCGCCCTTCAGTTTGGCCGGATAGCCGCCGCCGTCCGGCATTTCATGATGCTCGCGCACGATGCGTGCGGCCTCCTCCCAGCCGTGCATGCGGGCCAGCAGGCCGGCCCCGTGACCCGGGTGGGCGTGCAACAGCGCCAGTTCGTCGGCGTTCAGCTTGCCGGGTTTCAGCCAGGCGGATTCGGGCATGAACATCATGCCGATGTCATGCATGTAAATGGCGGCTTCCAGTTGCATTGATTCCACCGGCTTGCCGGCGGCGACATTCGTTTCCTGCGCCAGTCGCAGCAGACGGGCCGTGCGCCCCTTGAACAGGGGCGAGCGGGCATCGAGCAGTGTGGACAGTTCCATGAAAAAGTGCAGGTCGCCGCTGGCATGTGCCGCGGCCCGGCCGCTTGAACCGCCCGCAGTCTTGACGGCGGTGGCCGTGAATGTGCGGCCTATGGCTGCAGGCCGGAAGCCGGTGACGCCTTCGATGAGCTGGAGCGAAGTGGTTTCCAGCATCAGGCCGTTGGCCTGCGCCAGTGCGTCGAGCCCGTCAACCAGCTTGGGTAGTTGCAAGTGCGCGATGGTGCGGCCTTCCGCAAGCGCATCCAGGGCCATTTCCAGGCGGTCCAGCGTCAGCAGCACGACCTCGGCCAGCACATCGGACAGGATGACTTCGCCTGCACGCATGCGCGAGAACAGGGTTTCGAGCGGATGCACCAGCAGGACGCCCAGCTCGACGCGGCAGATCGTGGCATCGCCCTTGAGATTGTGCAGGGCGCGGAAGATCTCGGAAATGATTTCCCTGTCCTGCGGCGAGCGCTTGAGTTTTGCGACATTGCGCTCGATGCCGGGCAGGAGATCGGCCAGATCCTGAAGATAGTCCTCCAGTCCGTCGCGGTCGCTTATCGTCGGATACAGCAATGCTTCCCTGTCGGTCATGATTTTCTCCCGCCCTGTCAAGGCGCCCGGCTTGTCTACTTAGCCGTCTTTGCCCATGAGTCCCTGAGGGTGACGGTGCGGTTGAAGACCGGGGCTCCCTGCTCCGAGTCTAGGCGATCCGCCACGAAGTAGCCATGCCGTTCGAACTGGAAGCGGTCTTCCGGGCGGGCTTCCTTGAGCGAGGGTTCGAGCTGGGCATGAATGACGCGAACCGAGTCGGGGTTGATATCCTGCAGGAAGTCGCGATCGCCGGCGCCCGGGTTGGGCACGGCGAAGAGGCGGTCGTACAGACGTACATCGCTGGCGTAGGCATGTGCCGCCGACACCCAATGCAGATTGCCCTTGACCTTGTAGGTGTCGGCGCCGGGCGTGCCGGACTTGGAGTCGGGCATGTACTCACAATGCACGGCAATGACCTTGCCGTCGGCATCCTTGTCGGCGCCGATGCACTTGACCACGAAACCGTAGCGCAGGCGCACCAGATTGCCCGGGAAAAGGCGGAAGAAGCCCTTGGGCGGCACTTCAGCGTAGTCCTCGCGCTCGATCCAGAGCTCGCGGCCGAAGGGCATTTCACGTTTGCCGGCCTCCGGCTTTTGTGGATGATTGGGCGCTTCGCAGAGCTCGAACTCGCCTTCCGGATAGTTGTCGATGACGAGCTTCAACGGGTCCAGCACCGCGATACGCCGTTCGGCGGATTCGTTGAGCACCTCGCGCATGCAGTCTTCCAGCACGCTCATGTCTATCCACGAGTCGGACTTGGAGACGCCGATGCGGTCGGCAAATAACTGGAAGCCTGCCGCGGTGTAGCCGCGGCGGCGGGCGCCGACCAGCGTCGGCAGGCGCGGATCGTCCCAGCCGGCGACATGCTTTTCCTCGACCAGCTGGATCAGCTTGCGTTTCGACAGCACGACGTAGCTGAGGTTGAGGCGGGCGAATTCGTATTGCTGCGGCAGCGGGCGTGCCAGATGGCCTGCGTCGGCGAGGCGGTTCAGCAGCCAGTCGTAGAAGGGGCGCTGATCCTCGAATTCGAGCGTGCAGATCGAGTGCGTGATGTTCTCCAGCGCATCTTCGATCGGATGGGCGAAGGTGTACATCGGATAGATGCACCATGCGTCGCCGGTATTGTGGTGCGAGACATGGCGGATGCGGTAGATGGCCGGGTCGCGCAGATTGATGTTGGGCGAGGCCATGTCGATCTTGGCGCGCAGAATGTGCGTGCCGTCGGCAAATTCGCCGGCCTTCATGCGGCGGAACAAGTCCAGGTTTTCGGCCACGCCGCGATTGCGGAAAGGGCTGTCCTTGCCCGCTTCCGTCAGCGTGCCGCGATTGGCGCGCATTTCTTCTGCGTTCTGGCTGTCGACGTAGGCGTGGCCATCCTCGATCAGCGCTTCCGCAAAGCGGTACATCCACTCGAAATAGTTCGAGGCGTAGTAGAGGTTGGTCTGGCCTTCGAAATGCCAGTCGAAGCCCAGCCACTGCACCGACTCGATGATGGCGCGGACGTACTCCTCGCTTTCCTTCTCCGGATTGGTGTCGTCGAAGCGCAGATGGCAGGCGCCGCCGTAGGCCTTGGCGAGGCCGAAGTTGAGGCAGATCGACTTGGCATGGCCGAAGTGCAGATAGCCGTTGGGCTCCGGCGGAAAGCGGGTACGGATGCCGGCCGGATCGGGCGCGCCGGCCTGCTGCTGCTTGCCGTCGCCGGGCTGGCCGCGCCAATGGCGGCTGGCGTACTTGCCTGCGGCAAGGTCGGCTTCAACGATGTTGCGAATGAAATTGCTGGCGGCCGGCGCTTCCGCCGCGGCCGACTTGTGTGCGTCGCTCATGATGTCTTGCTGGGTGGGGCGGGCCGGAGCCCGATCAAAGGGGTATTTTACCCGGCCACACGCGGAAAATTAGCCGGCCACGCGCAGAACTGGCGCTTCCTTCTGCCAGGCGGCAATCTGCGTCGCCATCATCGGACGGCCGATGAAGTAGCCCTGCGCATAGTTGCAGCCCAGGGTGCGCAGGCTGTTCAGCGTCTGCTCGTCCTCGACGCCTTCGGCCACGACCTTCATGCCAAGCGCATGGGCGAGCTGTATGGTCGAGCGCACGATCTCCAGGCTGGCGTTGTCCTTGTGCATGTCGGAGACGAAGGAGCGGTCGATCTTGAGAATGCTGAAGGGATAGCGCTTGAGGTAGCTGAGCGAGGAAAAGCCGGTGCCGAAATCGTCGAGCGCCAGCACGAAACCGCGCTTGGCCAGCTCGTGGAGCACCAGGGCGGAGTTGGCCGGATCGTGCAGCAGGACGGTTTCAGTCAGCTCAAGCTCCACGTTGAACGGCTTGAGCCCGTGCGTTTCCAGCATGGACAGCAGGTGCGGAACGAAATTGGGGTCGAGGATATTGCGCGCCGAGAGGTTGAAGGCCACCCGCAGCGGCAGTCGGTTGGTCTGCCACTTGCTGGCCTGCTCCATGGCCGTGTTGGTGATCCATTCGGTCAGCGGGCGGATCACGTCGCTGACTTCGGCCAGCGGAATGAATTCGCCCGGCGGCAGCAGGCCGCGGTCCGGATGCTGCCAGCGGATCAGGGCTTCGCAGGCGACCAGGCGGTGATTGTGCAGGTCGAGCTGGGGCTGGTAGTAGAGGACGAACTCTTCGCGGCGGATCGCTTCCGGAATCCGCGCCAACAATTCCAGACGCTCGGCCGAATGCGGATCGAGCGCGCGCTCATAGACTTCGATGCCGGTGCCGTTGTTCTTGGCGCGGTACATGGCGACGTCGGCGCAGCGCAGCAGTTCGTGGCTGTTGTTGCCGTGGCGCGGCGCAAAGGCAATACCGATGGAAACGTCGATGCGCAGCACCATTTCGGCAACCTGCAGACGCTGGCTGATATTGACGGCGAGCGCGCCGGCGAGCTTGCGGCCTTCGTCCTCGCTGGCGAGCTGGGGCAGGATGATGGCGAATTCGTCGCCGCCCAGGCGGAAGGCCTGGCCGGTCTGGCCCGACAGCGAGCTGCGCAGAATGCGCGCGATTTCGCGCAGCAACTGGTCACCGGTCTTGTGGCCGAGCGCGTCATTGACTTCCTTGAAGCGGTCCAGATCGATCAGCAGCATGGCGAACACGTCGCGCCGACGGTTGATGCGCAAGGCTTCGACACAATGATGCAGGGCGTCGCGATTGCCGAGGCCGGTCAGCGTGTCGTGATTGGCCCGGTAGGCCAGATCGCGCACATTGCGCACGCGGTCCAGGTTGGTGCCCAGCACCTGACCTGAGGATTTAAGGGTGTCGATCTCGTTGGCCGTCAGCTCGCTGCCCTCCGGGTAGCTGATGTTCAGCACCCCGAGCGGCTGGTTTTCGCTGACCAGGGGTACGGAGACGTTGACGGTGATGCCGGCGCGCCGATAGGCGTCTGCAAGGACGCTCCATGCCCCTGGCTCGTTGGCGTAGTCGTGCGTAAACACCGTCTTGCGCATTCTGACTGCCTGACCCGACAGCGTGGAGTCAACCGGCATGCGATGAACGACTTGGAGCACTTCCTGGGTATGTCCATGGGCGGCGATGAGGTCGAACCAACGGCCGGAATCGTCGATCAGGTGCACCAGCGCGCCTTGCCCGGATGTGTGCCGCTCCAGTTGCCGGAGCGCTTCTTCAGCCAGACTGCGTTCATCGGTCGGCGTCTGCAGCGCGGTGATCAGCCGATTGGAAAAGGTCAGCAGTTCATTGTGATGCTCAAGCTCCGTCGTCTTGCGGCGGAAAATGGCGATCAGGAGGCAGGCCGAGGCGGACAGCGTCAGCACATGCGCCAGCGGCGTATGCGGCGAGTTGAGCATCATGCCGTCGCCCAGTACCAGCCACACGGCATTGGCCGCACGGGCGGCATACAGTCCCGAGGCGAGACGTTCGAGCGCGTTATGGCTCCATAGCGCCCAGGCCATCGAGCCCAGCGACAAACCAAGCACTATGGCGGTCAGCCATTTGGCCGCTGGCGGAAAGGCATAGCGGGCGCCGACTCCGAGTGCGATATAGGCGATGGCAAGCACCAGCGCGTCGCGCCAACTGAATTGATGCCCGCGATAACGCAGTGAACCGCCGGCCATCGCGACATAGCCGGATGCGGCCAGCGGAACGACCAGCAAGCGCCAGGCGCCGCCGTTTTCGCCGACGCCGTCCTGAATGCTCATAAACAGCGCCGTCATGGCGGCAAAGCCGAGGCAGATATCGGCGATGCCCCACCAGGCGAAATAGCTGCGCTGTTTTTTGTCGGCAAACCACAGGCCCAGGAAAAGCAGGCCAATCAGGCTGTTGCCGGCAAGCAGGACGAGATCGTTCATGGATGGGGTGGTGAGTAGGGTCTGGCAATGAGTGTGATCGGCACCGCAAACGGAACCTTGAGGCGCTCCCGATCACGACTTTTGATGTTAGCAGTGAGGTATGTCGTGTAACTGTTAGATTCAAATGTTTTTTATGCTCTCATGCGTGATTGTTCGCTGAATACAACGCTGCGTTCCGAAGCGCCTTGCCGACACGGTAGAATGCCGGGATGAACTGGATTTCCTTTACCGGCGTGGGTTTCGGTGCGGCCCTGGGCGCCTGGTCGCGCTGGATGCTGGGCCTGTGGCTGAACCCGATTTTCGTGAGCATTCCCCTGGGCACGCTGGCCGCCAACCTGATAGGCGGTTATCTGGTCGGCATCGCCGTGATGGTGTTTCACATCAACACTTCGCTGCCGGCCGAACTGCGACTGTTTCTGATCACGGGCTTCCTGGGTGGCCTGACCACGTTTTCCTCGTTTTCCGCCGAGGTCGTTGCCTTGATGCGGGTCGAGGCCTGGGGCATGGCGCTGGTCGCCGTCAGCCTGCATCTGCTTGGCTCGCTGCTGATGACGGGGCTGGGTATCTATACCGTCCAACGCCTGGCGCAGTAAATGAAATTCGACCCTGCGGCACGACTGGCGGCGCGGCCGCCGATCACCTATGACGAGGCCTTGCCCGTCACCCAGAAGCGCGCCGAGATCGCCGAGGCGATTCAAAAGCACCAGGTTGTCGTGGTCTGCGGCGAGACTGGCTCGGGCAAGACGACGCAGCTGCCCAAGATTTGCCTTGAGCTCGGGCGCGGCGCCAACGGCCTGATCGGCCATACGCAACCGCGAAGAATTGCCGCGCGCGCCACGGCGACGCGCATCGCCCAGGAGCTGAAGAGCGAGATCGGCAACTACGTCGGCTACAAGATCCGCTTTACCGACAAGACCTCGGGCAACAGCTATATCAAGCTGATGACCGACGGCATCCTGCTGGCCGAAACTCAGGGCGATCCGCTGCTCAGGCAGTACGACACCCTGATCATCGACGAGGCGCACGAACGCAGTCTCAATATCGACTTCCTGCTCGGCTACCTGCGCGGCGTGCTGCAGCAGCGGCCGGAATTGAAGCTGATCGTGACCTCGGCGACGCTGGATGCGGAACGCTTCAGCAAGCATTTCGCCATTGACGGCAAGCCGGCGCCGGTGATCGAGGTTTCGGGCCGCCTGTATCCGATCGAGATGCGTTACCGCCCTTACGGCGTGGACGACGATCGTGACCTTAACGAAGCCATCGTCGACGCCGTCGACGAAGCGCATCGCAGCGGCCCCGGCGATGTGCTGGTGTTCCTGCCGGGCGAGCGCGAGATTCGCGAGGCCGCCGAGGCTCTGCGCAAGCATCATCCCGCAGGCACCGAAGTCCTGCCGCTGTTTGCGCGCCAGACGGCGCAAGAGCAGAGCCGCGTGTTCCAGTCGCATCAGGGCCGCCGCGTGGTGCTGGCGACCAATGTCGCCGAGACGTCGCTGACGGTGCCGGGCATACGCTATGTCGTCGATACGGGCGTGGCGCGCGTCAAGCGCTATTCGCACCGCAACAAGGTCGATCAGCTGCTGGTCGAGCCGATCGCGCAGTCCGCCGCCAAGCAGCGAGCCGGCCGTTGCGGTCGTGTCGCCAGCGGCATCTGCATCCGCCTTTACGACGAGGACGACTTCAACAAGCGCCTGCCGCACACCGAGCCGGAAATCCTGCGCTCCTCGCTGGCCGGCGTGATCCTGCGCATG
>JAGWTC010000054.1 GCA_028869135.1 Rhodocyclaceae bacterium | reverse complement strand
CTTGTGGGGCAAATGGTCGTTCGACCACTAAACGCTGCCCCCGTGTTTCTCTCTGGAGATGTGTTGATGAAGCTGCTCGTTGTTGGTTCCGGTGGTCGCGAACATGCCCTTGCCTGGCGTCTGGCCCAGTCGCCAGGCCTGCAGGTCGTCTACGTCGCGCCCGGCAACGCTGGTACGGCGCGCGAGAAGGAACTCAAGAACGTTCCGATCAGCGACCCGAACGAGCTTGCCGACTTCGTCGAGAAGGAAGGCATCTACCTGACCGTAGTCGGCCCGGAAGCGCCGCTGGCGGCGGGTATCGTGAACATCTTCCGCGCCCGCGGCCTGCGCATCTTCGGGCCGACTCAGGCCGCCGCGCAGCTTGAGAGCTCCAAGGACTTTTCCAAACGCTTCATGGCGCGCCACGGCATTCCTACCGCCAAATTCGAAACCTTTTCCGACGCCGCTGCAGCGCATGCCTATGTGAGCCGGGAAGGCGCCCCCATCGTCATCAAGGCCGACGGCCTGGCCGCCGGCAAGGGCGTGGTGGTTGCCATGTCGCTCGACGAGGCGCATGCCGCCATCGACATGATGCTGCTCGACAACAAGATGGGTGACGCCGGCGCCCGTGTCGTGATCGAGGAGTTCCTCGCAGGCGAGGAAGCCAGCTTCATCGTCATGGCCGACGGCAAGCATGCGCTGGCGCTGGCGACCAGCCAGGACCATAAACGCTTAAGCGATGGAGATCAGGGCCCCAACACCGGCGGCATGGGCGCCTATTCGCCGGCGCCGGTGGTCACGCCCGACGTTCACGCACGCGCCATGCGCGAAGTCATCATGCCGACTTTGCGCGGCATGGAGGCGGACGGCATTCCCTACACCGGCTTCCTCTACGCGGGTCTGATGATCAAGCCGGACGGCAGTCTCAAGGTGCTTGAGTTCAATTGCCGCATGGGCGACCCCGAAACGCAGCCGATCATGATGCGCATGAAGAGCAACTTCGTGACCCTGCTTGACGCCGCCATCGATGGCAAGCTCGATCAGGTCGAAGCCGAATGGGATATCCGCGTCGCCATGGGCGTGGTGCTGGCCGCTTTCAACTATCCGGAGGCGCCGCGCAAGGGCGATGTCATCAAAGGCCTCGATCAGCAGCTCGAAGACGCGCATGTCTTCCATGCCGGTACCGCCGACCAGAACGGTAATGTCGTCACCGCCGGCGGGCGCGTGCTGTGCGTGACCGCGCTCGGCGATACTGTCCGCGGCGCGCAGAAACTGGCCTACGATGCCATCGAGCACATCAGCTTCGACGGCATGCAGTATCGTAAAGACATCGGCCACCGCGCGATCAAGCGCTAATCGCGCCTGATCGCCACACGGTCGGCGCGAAAAGCCTTAAAGTCCAAGCCGCGTGCATGTGTACGCGGCTTTTTCTTTGCACGAGCGGATTCACCATGACAGAAAAAACGGCAGGTTTCGATGCCGATGCGGTACGCCACTATCTGAGCGGTCTGCGCGTCAAGATCGTCGGCGCGCTGGAGCGTTTCGACGGCAAGCAGTTCAAGCGCGACGCCTGGGAGCGCGGCATGTCCTGCGTGATCGAGGAAGGTAATTTCTTCGAGCGCGGCGGCGTCAACTTCTCGCATGTCACCGGCGACGAGCTGCCGCCCTCGGCCACCGCGCATCGCCCCGAACTTGCCGGGCGCCCGTGGGAAGCAATGGGCGTCTCGCTGGTGCTGCATCCGCGCAATCCCTATTGTCCGACCGCGCATGCCAATGTGCGCTGCTTCGTCGCCTATCCCGCGCCCGGCGATGCGCCCGACGCTCCCCCCATCTGGTGGTTCGGTGGCGGCATGGACATGACGCCGTACTACGGTTTCGAAGAGGATGCGCGGCACTTCCATCAGACTTGCAAGGACGCATTGGCGCCGTTCGGGGAAGAGGTCTATCCGCGCTACAAGCGGTGGTGCGACGAATATTTCTTCCTCAAGCACCGCAACGAGCCGCGCGGCATCGGCGGCGTCTTTTTCGACGATCTCAATGAAGCGGGGCCGGCCGGGCTGTCCGAACAGCAGCTTCCCTGGTCTTTCGGTAAGTGCTTCAATCTGCTGCAGGCGGTCGGCAATAACTTCATCGATGCCTATCTGCCCATCTGCGAAAAGCGCCGCGACATGCCCTACGGCGAACGCGAGCGCGACTTCCAGGCCTATCGTCGCGGCCGCTATGTCGAATTCAATCTGGTCTGGGACCGCGGCACGCTGTTCGGTCTGCAGTCGAAGGGACGCGCGGAATCCATCCTCATGTCGATGCCGCCGATCGTGAAGTGGCGTTACGATTGGTCTCCAGATAAGGGCAGCCCGGAAGAAAAACTCTATCGGGACTTCCTCCGCCCACGTGAATGGGTATGAGCGAGCGGCCCGTTTCGCGCGGGTTATGATGTCTTGATTTGATCCTCGGGGGAGGCTGGATGCAGGACTGGAGCAAGTTGCGTTTTCTCGTGGTCGAGGATTCGGCCACCATGCGCGTCTGGCTGCGCAACAGCATCATCGGCATGGGCGGAAAGTCCGTCGACCAGGCCGTCAGCTACGCCGACGCGCTCTATCGCATCAACAATCGCGAACCTTTCGACGTCATCCTCTGCGACTACATCCTCGACGACGGCGAGAAGCGCTCGGGCAAGCCCAAGGACGGCCAACACCTACTGGAGGAATGCCGGCAGCGGCGCCTGATTCCGACCTCCTGCGTCTTCATCATGGTCACCGCCGAACGCGCCTACGAACAGATCTTCGCCGTTGCCGAGCTGGCCCCCGATGACTATCTGATCAAGCCGCTCACGCCCAGCATCCTGTCTGAACGCCTGTCCAAGGCCTACGACAAAAAGGTTGCGCTCAAGCCCCTGACGGATCGCTTCGATGCGCGCGACTTTACGGGCTGTCTGGAGGCGGCCCGCGATTTCCTGACACAGAAGACGCCGTACGCCACGGACTGCCTGCGCCTGATCGGCGAATGCCTGCTCAAGCTCAACCGCAACGAAGACGCGCACCGGCACTACACAGCCGTGCTGATGGAATACCCCCGCCTGCCTTGGGCGCGCCTCGGCGCTGCGCGGACTTATTTTGCGCTCGACCGCTATGACGAGTCGCGGGACCTCCTCGAAAGCCTGATCGTCGAGAATGGCGACTTCACACAGGCCCACGACCTGCTCTCCCATGTGCACGAAATCAAGGGCTCGCCCGAACGCTCCCGCGCCCTGATGAAGGAAGTGCTGGCGCGCAATCCGCGCGCCATCCATCGCCACCGCGAAGTCGTGCGCATGGCCCTGGAGGTCGACGATGTCGAAGACGCCGCCACCGCGTACGAAAGCATGTTCGAACACGGCGCCGGATCGGTAATGCTTCAGGCCGGTGATTTTTCCGGATTTTCCACGCTACTGCTGAAGAGTCCGGGCCCGGCCGCTTCGGCCCAATTGACGAAGTTGATTTCGACGCTCAACGACCACTACGTCAAACTGGACAGTGATACCGAAGAGTCGCGCGCCTACCGTCTGGCTGAACTGGTAGCCCAGTATTCACGCGCCAAGTCCAACGGCAACGCCGGCGAGGCCGACAATTACTACGCCCAGATCAATAGCGCCATGCGTGATCGTCCCGTCGCCGACAACGGCATGCAGATGGCCATCATGGAAGTCGCCATTTCCGCCGGCGACGAAAACCGGGCCGCCGAGGTCGCGCGTCAGGTGCTGGCGGACTATCACGGTAACGAAGCCATGACCAAGCGCATTATCGGCGCCATGGAGAAGGGCGGCATGGGCTCGATCGCCAAGCGCCTGATAGGCGAATCGGAGGTGGCGATGCAGAATCTCAATCGCAAGGCGGTCGGCCTGGCCAAGGAAGGCAAGGTACAGGAGGCGATGTACGAATTCATTCGCCTCGCCGACGAGACGCGCAACCTGTCCGTTACCTTCAATGCCGCGCTTGCCATCGTGCGCGCTCTCGAGTCGGGTATCGAGGATACCGTGCTTATGCGCAAGCTTTCGCACTACATCGACGTGATGAAGAATCGCGACGCCGGCAATCCGCGCACCAAGCAAATGCTGGAGATGGCAGCACCGTATCTGCGCTCGGCCTGATCATGCGCGAGGCCGCTGCCGCGAGCGGCGCTCAGTTCAGCAGGGCGGCGGCGCGGTAGTTCTTGTTGGCAAGCTCGGTCTGTTCGAGACGATCCAGCAGCTGGGCCAGGGCGATGTGAGCGGTGCGGCTGGCGTTCAGCGACAGTGAGGCTTCGAAGTAGCTTTGCGCTTTGCCCCATAGCTGCTTGTCCTGGCACAGGCGGCCCAGAACAAGCAGCAAGGCGGCGTCGCGGGGGTGCTGCAGCAACCACGCTTCGGCGCGAGCGATGCGGCCGAGCACGTCGCTGCCGCGGCAGTCACCATAGAGCGCTACGAGCTCCGAACTCCACTCTTCGTCCAGCCCGTCCTCGATGACCTGTTGTGCTGCTGCGTGTTCACCGGCCGCCAGCATGCGTCGTGCCGCTTCGAGCGCCAGGCCGGGCGCGCGGCGTTCGGCGTCCGGCACGCGATCCCAGTAGGCCGCCAGACTGTGGCCATCCGCGGCAAGGGCGCGCAGGCGTTCGCGGTGCGCCCCCGCAATCAGCGGCGCCGCCTGAACATCGGTCAAGGCGTGATGTTTCCTGAGCTGGCGCGCCAGATGCACGACTTCCTCCCAGTGGCCGGCGGCGCGATGCGCGCGCAGGCCGAGGCGCATCGCCACGATGTGCCGGCCGCTCTGCTGCTCGATCTGGTTGAGCAGCGCGAGCGCCTCGGTGAAGTCGCGCGATTCGACTGCCAGCTCGGCTTCGAGCAGCAGCCGTGCGCCATGAATCTCGCCGTCGTGGGTTGCGGCGCGTTTGCGCCACTCGCCGACTTTTTGTTCGTCGCGCATGGCGTGCGCCGCCGCCAGCGCGATCAGCGCCGACAGGCCCGGCGCATGGCCGACCTTCCACGACAGCTCGGCATTGGCAAGGCTGCGCGCATAGCGGCCGCCGAGCCAGAACAGCACGGCTTCCCGCAAGGCGCCTTCGGCCTTTCTGTGCTGGCGTGCGCTGCGGAAGGCGCGCACTCGCGCCGGCAATGCCAGCGTCAGGAAGATACCGCGCAAGACCAGGTAGCCTACGATGAAAGCCGCGATGACCAGCACAATGAGCAGGTTGAGCGAAAGCTCGACGCGCCACGGCGGCAGAACCACCAGCGCATAACCGTCGTTGTACTGCGCGGCCAGCGCGAGGCCAACGGCCAGCGCGCCCAGGGTCAGCAGCCAGAGCAGGGCGCGCATCAACGCTTCTCGCGCGGCAGCCGTACGGCGCGCAGGGCGGCAAGGGTTTCGCTCAGCGACGGCAGGGCCAGGTTGAGGTTGGCCGTCGACATGCGTTGCAGGGAATCGCGTGCCGACTTGACGGCCGGCGCGCGCATATCGAAATACTGCTCAAGCCATTTCACCGACAACTTGAGGTCGTCGCGGAAGCTGTTGCCGTCGCGTTGCAGCAGGGACAGGCGGGCGTTGATCAGGCGCAGGCGCAGATTCTCG
>JAGWTC010000053.1 GCA_028869135.1 Rhodocyclaceae bacterium | reverse complement strand
GGCGATGGTGTAGGTGAGGATGGGCAGGCCCGACAGCTCCATCTTGGAGATGATGGGATCGCGCAGATCGCCCGGCAGGTCGGCGCGCACGCGGCTGACGGCGTCGCGCACGTCGTTGACCGCCTCCATGGTGTTCTTCTCGAGGCGGAACTCGACCGTGATGGTGACGGTGCCATCCTGCACCTTGGTATAGATGTGCTTGACGCCTTGCAGCGTGGCGACCGAATTCTCGATCTTGCGCGCCACGTCGGTCTCGAGCTGGCCGGGCGAAGCGCCCGGCAGCGTTGCGGTGACATTGACCGTGGGCAGGTCGATGTCGGGGAAATTCTGGATCTTCATGTCGCTGAAGCCGTAGAAACCGAACAGCGTCAGCATGATGAAGAAGAGGATGGCCGGTATCGGGTTGCGTATCGACCAGGCGGAAACGTTCATGGTGTGTTCCTAAGAGTTCCTGGAGCGCTGGCTTACTTCGACACGGCCGCTTGCGCCGGCGCAGGGTCGGGCGATGCCGGCGTAACGACGCGAACCAGGTCGCCGTCGGTCAGGAAGCCGCCGCCGGAGACGACGACGCGATCGCTCGGGTTGAGCCCGATCAGGATTTCGACGCGTTCGTCGGTGCGGCGGCCCAGGCTCACCTTGGTCTGCTGTACCTTGTTGTCGGCGCCGACGCGGAACACATAGCTGTAGCCGTCGCGCACCATCACCGCGCTCTGCGGCAGCGTCAGTCCGTCGCTTATGCCGACTTCGATTTCGCCGGCGGCGAACATGCCGGCGCGCACTTGGATTTGTCCGGCGCTCGGCTGCGGAAGGTCGACATAGACGATGCCGTTGCGCGTCTTCGGATCGACGCTGGGCGAGACCATGCGCAGCTTGCCCGCCACCATGATGCCGCTGCCGGCGTCGACGCGCACCGGCATGCCGAGCTTGAGGAGGGCGAGTTGCGGCGCCGGCACTTCGGCGCGCCACTCGAGGCGGCCCTGGCGTATCAGGCGGAACAGCTCGTTGCCCGACGGCACGGCGCCGACGGTGGCGGTGCGCGAAGAGATCACGCCGTCGTCGGGCGCGACCACGCGCGTGTCGGAGAGGCGGACTGCCTGGGCGCGCTCGGCGGCGATCTGCGCCTTGGCGCGCGCACGCGCGGTTTGCGCAGCGGTGACGTACTGGTTCAACTGCTGTGCGCTGAGCGCGCCGCTATCGGCAACCTTCTGCGCGCGCTCGGCGTTGGCTTCGGCTTCGAGCGCGGAGGCCTCGGCTTCGGCGGCGCGGGCGCGGCTCTGCTCGAGATCGGCGGCCACCGTCTGGCTGGAGAAGGTGGCGAGCACCTGCCCCTTCTTCACCACGTCGCCGACATTGACCTTCACGTCGGACAGGATCAAGCCGCTGACATTGGCGCCGATCACGGCTTCCTGCCAGGCCTCGATATTGCCGTTGGCGGAAATGCGCTGGCTCATGCGCATCGGCAGCGGCATTTCCACGCTGACGCTGAGCGAGGGCTGCGGGCCCGCGTTTTCAGACCCGGCGGGTTCGTCGGCCTTCTTGCCGCCGCGCGTGACGACGACGAGCAGAATCAGGGCAAGGACGAGGGCGCTGCCGATGAGATAGCGCTTCTTGTGTTCCGGTTTGATCGCGAGTTTCATAAGCGTGGACTCAGTTTGAATTCTTCTGCAGCGAGGCTGGGCGCGTCGCGTCGGGCATGGTGTCGGCCGCGGCGAGCTGGTCTTCCAGCTTCCATCCGCCGCCGAGCGCGCGATACAGCGATACCCAGGCATTGACGCGATCGCGCTGCACTTCGATCAGCGCAATGCGGGCGGTGATCAGCGAGCGACGGGCGTCCTCAAGTTCGAACAGGCTGGCCAGACCGTTGCGCTGGCGCGCTTCGACGCCCTTGAACGAGGCGGCGAAGCCGTCAACCGCCACCTGCGCATCGGCGGCGCGGTCGTTGGCGCTTTGCAGATTGATCAGCGCTTCCTCGACTTCGCGCACCGCGCCGCGCAGCTTGGCGCCGTAGTTGATCACCGCTTCGTCGTAGCGCGCCCGGCCGGTATCGACATTGGCGCGGCGCAGGCCGGCGTCGAAGAGCGGCAGGGTGACGGTCAGCGGGCCCAGCGTCCAGACGCGGCCGTCGATGGTCGCAGTGTCCGAGGAAAAGCGCGAATGGCCGATATTGCCTGCCAGCGAGATGCGCGGCAGGCGTTGCGCCTGCAGATTGCTGACGTCGGCGCTGGCGGCCAGCACTGCCTGCGTCGCGCTGTAGACGTCGGGGCGCTGGGCCAGTGCGGCGGCCGGCACTGCGCCGACAGCGATGCTCGCAGGTTCGGGAATGTGCGAGGTCATGGCGCCGAGCTTCTGGCGCAGCGTCGGCTCGTCGATCGCGGTCAGCGCGACCAGCGCCTTGACGTTGATCTCGCACTGCGCGCGCTGCTGCGTCAGGACAGTGTTGCCCTGGGCGGCGCTGGCGCGGGCGAGCGCTGCATTGGCCGGCGATTCGAGCCCGGCCTCGGCGTTGATGCCGGTCAGGCGCGCGGTCTCCCGGCGCGAGCCGGCGTCGCCCTGCCGCTGTTCCAGCGAGGCCTCGCAGGCGCGCAGGCCGATGTAGCTGGTCGCCACATCGGCGGCGAGCGAGACGCGCGCCAGGTGCCAGTCGGCCTGGGCGCCGCTATAGCGGAGGCTGGCGGCATCGCTCGCGGCGCTGGCGCCGCCGAAGAGGTCGATTTCCCAGCTCGCGGCAAGGCCGGCGGAGGTGGCGGTGCCGGCGGGGAAGCGAATGTCCTGCTGGCCGCGCGAGCCGGACAGGTTGGCGTCGAGCTTGGGCAGCAGCGTGCCGAAGGCGCCGACGCTGGTGGCGCGGGCCTGATACAGGCGCGAGCGCGCCGTGGCGACGCTCGGGCTGTTGGCTTCGGCGGCGGCGATCAGCTCGTTGAGCAGTGGATCGTCGAACTGCGTCCACCATTGCCTGAGATCGGAGACCTTGCCGTCGTGCGGCAAGGGCGCCTGCCATTGCGTTGGCAGCTTGGCGTCGGCGGCGGTCATGCCTTCGGTCTTGCTGAAGTGATCCTGGAACAGGGCGCATCCCGAGAGCAGGAGCGGAAACAGCAAGGTCAGCGTGCGTAAAAGGGCGCGGGGTTTCATTTGCGGGGGCATAGCAGATTGTCGACCGAGCACATGACGTGGTGGCGCAGGGCTTCGGGGCTGAAGTCGGTGTTCGGGTGCACTTTGCAGCAGTTGTCCAGCGTGGCGAAGGGCAGCAGGACCACGCCGACCATGCTCATGAAAATCATCTCCGCCTGCAGGCGCGGATCAAGCTTGCCGGCGGCCTGCGCCGCCTTGATGCCTTCCGTCAGCTGCTGGATCTTGTCGACCGGGAGTATCTGCATCACGCGCTGACCGAGTTCGCCGTTCGGGCTGGCGGTGTCGGCCAGCCATAGCGGCGCCAGCCAGGGCAGGCGCTGGCAATGATCGAAGATGCATTCGGCCGTGTCGCGCAGCACCTTGGCCGGATCCTTGAGACTGTCGGGCGTGATCAATCCCCACATGACATTCAGGAAGGGCAGGATGCGTTCGCTGGCGACCGCGTCGAGCAACTGGTCGCGATTGGCGAAGTGGTAATGGACCATGGCGCTGGTGACGCCGACTTCGCGCGCAATGTCGGCCAGCGTGGTCGCGGCGACGCCCTTGCGGGCGAACAGCGTGACGGCAACGTCGAGAAATTGCTCGCGCGAGGCGGTGCGCTTGGGCCTTCCGGGCTTGCGCGCTTTTACTGCGCTGGTGAGACAGTCGATGATCGGGCACATGGCGCCGGATATTAACTAACTAATTAGTTAATTTCAAGCATCGGAAAATAAAAGGAATATTCCTACAGCGCGTAGGGGTATTCGATGACTCAGTGCTCAGGCCGACGCCACATCCAGAGCAGCACGGCGACAAAAATCAGCGGTACGGCCCAGCGCGCCCACGCGCACCAGGACGGCAGCGGCATGAGCTGCAGGGACACCGCGCTGAAGGCCAGGGCGACGGTGGCGAACCATTTGGCCTTGCGCGAGACGGCGCCGTTCAGGCGCCAATGGTGGATGTGCGGGCCGAAAGTGCGGTGGTCGAGCAGCCAGGCTTCGAGGCGCGGCCAGCCCTGGCTGGCGGCCCAGGCGGCGAGCAGCACGAAGGGCACCGTCGGCATGACGGGCAGGAAGGCGCCAATGACCCCGAGCACGAGCGAGACGACGGCAAGGGTGCGCCAGAGCAGGATTTTGAGCGACTTGACCATGGGCGATGAGGCAGAGCGACAAGCATAGCCTGACTCGGGGCACGCCGCACGGCGTGCGTCCGGTCAGACCAATGCCGATCTGCTCCGCATCATCGTTCCATATTGCGCAACTTCAATGCGCGGCCGCCGCCAGCTTGAGCCAGGTATCGACGACCGTATCCGGGTTCAGCGACATGCTCTGTATGCCCTGCTGCATCAGCCAGATCGCGAGATCGGGATGGTCGGACGGCCCCTGCCCGCAGATGCCGACATACTTGCCGGCGCGATTGCAGGCCTGGATCGCCATCGCCAGCGTGGCCTCCACGGCCGGGTCGCGTTCGTCGAAGGCCGACGCGACCAGCGCCGAATCGCGATCCACGCCAAGCGTCAGCTGCGTCATGTCGTTGGAGCCGATCGAGAAGCCGTCGAAATACTCGAGGAAGCGGTCGGCGAGCAACGCGTTGGATGGGATCTCGCACATCATGACGATGCGCAAGCCATTTTCGCCGCGCTTCAGTCCGTGCTTGGCGAGCAGTTCGACCACGCCCCGGCCCTCGCTCAAGGTGCGGACGAAGGGCACCATCAGCTCGACGTTGCTGAGTTTGAGCTCCTCGCGCACCTTCTTCATGGCCGCGGCTTCCATGGCGAAGCACTCGGCGAATTCCGGCGCCACGTAGCGCGATGCGCCGCGGAAACCCAGCATGGGATTTTCCTCTTCCGGCTCGTACAGCGTGCCGCCGAGCAGCTTGCGGTACTCGTTGGACTTGAAGTCCGACAGGCGCACGATCACCGGCTTGGGGTAGAAGGCGGCGGCAATGGTGGCGACGCCCTCGACCAGCTTGTCCACGAAGAAATCGCGCGGGCTCGCGTAACCGCGCGCGCGGCGCTGGATCTCCTCGCGCAGATTGGCCGGCAGACGGTCGAAATCGAGCACCGCCTTCGGATGAACGCCGATCATGTTGTTGATGACGAACTCCAGCCGCGCCAGGCCGACGCCGGCATTGGGAATCTGGGCGAAGGAAAAGGCCAGCTCCGGGTTGCCGACGTTCATGGTCAGCTTGACCGGGATCTCGGGCAGCGCGCCCATGTCCTGCCGCGTGACGTTGAATTCAAGGCGGCCGCGATAGACGTAGCCGGTGTCGCCCTCGGCGCAGGAAACGGTGACGCTGTCGCCGTCCTTCAATACCTCGGTGGCGTCGCCGCAGCCGACCACGGCCGGAATGCCGAGCTCGCGGGCAATGATGGCGGCGTGACAGGTGCGGCCGCCGCGGTTGGTCACAATCGCGGCGGCGCGCTTCATGACCGGCTCCCAGTTCGGGTCCGTCATGTCGGCGACCAGAATATCGCCGTGCTGTACCCGGCTCATCTCCGCCGGGTCGTGCACGATGCGCACCGAACCGCTGCCG
>JAGWTC010000001.1 GCA_028869135.1 Rhodocyclaceae bacterium | reverse complement strand
GCCGCGACGCCGGATCTGGTGATCCTCGATCTGGGCTTGCCCGACGGCGACGGGTTGACGTTCATCCGCGAATTCCGTCTCTGGTCGCAACGGCCCATCCTTGTGCTGTCGGCGCGTGACGGCGAAAAGGACAAGATCGCTGCCCTTGATTGCGGCGCCGATGATTTTCTCGGCAAGCCTTTTTCCGTCGGTGAGTTGCAGGCGCGCATGCGGGCGCTGCTGCGGCGCGCCGACCGCACCCAGGCCGAGTTTTCCTCCTTCGAGTTCGGCGATGTTGCCGTTGATCTGGCCCGGCATGAAGTCGTACGCGCCGGCCAGACGGTGCATCTGACCGCGATTGAATTTCGCCTGCTGGCGGTCCTGCTGGCCAATGCCGGCAAGGTCATGACCCACCGCCATCTACTGCGCGAGGTGTGGGGCGCCGAGCACATTGAAGACAGCCACTACCTGCGCATCTATGTCGGTCATTTGAGGCAAAAGCTCGAGGTGGATCCCGCCTTGCCGGCCCATTTCCTCACGGAAATCGGCATCGGTTACCGCTTTGTGATCTGAAGCATTCCGGAAAGGAAATGTCATGAGCAGCATCCAGCCCGCTCGCAAGCAGGGGCTTCTCGTTCTCTCGCTGGCCGCACTTGGCGTGGTCTACGGCGACATCGGCACCAGTCCCCTGTATGCCTTCAAGGAGGCTTTCGCCGGCGTGCATGGCCTGGCGCCGGTGGCTGCCAATGTGCTGGCCACCCTGTCCATGCTGTTCTGGGCGGTCATGATCATCGTGTCGGTGAAATACGTCGGCATCGTGTTGCGTTTCGACAATCAGGGCGAGGGCGGGGTGCTCGCCTTGACGGCCCTGGCGCATCGCCTGGGAGGCAATGCACGCTGGGGCTTTGCGGTGATCGCCGCCGGCATCTTTGCTGCCGCGCTGTTTTACGGCGACGCCATCATTACGCCGGCCATTTCGGTGTTGTCGGCGGTGGAGGGCATCTCGGTCATCACGCCACGCTTTGAACATGCGGTGTTGCCGATCACATTGGCAATCATCGTGGCGCTGTTTGTCGTGCAGCGCTTCGGCACGCAGCGCGTCGGCGGCCTGTTCGGCCCGATTACGGTGCTGTGGTTCCTGACCCTGGCGGTGCTTGGCGCCTGCAGCATTGCGCAGACGCCGGAAGTCCTGCGCGCATTGAACCCGAGTTATGCGTTGGACTTTGCCTGGCAACGCCCGGGCGCGGCCTTCCTGTTGCTGGCGGCGGTATTTCTGGCGCTGACCGGCGGCGAGGCCTTGTATGCAGACATGGGGCATTTCGGCGCGCGGCCGGTGCAGTTGGCCTGGTACGGCCTGGTCTGCCCGGCCCTGATGATCAACTATTTCGGCCAGGGCGCCTTGGTGATGCGCCTGCCGGAGGCCGCCGCCAATCCCTTCTACCTGCTGGCGCCGGACTGGTTCATGTTGCCGCTGGTGATATTGGCGACAGCCGCCACCGTGATCGCCTCGCAAGCCACGATTACCGGCGCCTATTCGATGACGCAGCAGGCGGCGCGTCTCGGCTACCTGCCGCGCATCCGTGTGCTGCATACCTCGGACACGGAGCGCGGCCAGATCTATGTGCCGGCAGTGAACTGGCTGATGCTGGTGGCCGTGGTCTGGCTGGTGCTGGAGTTCCGTTCCTCGGGCGCCCTGGCTGCGGCTTACGGCATTGCCGTGTCGGGCACCATGATCATCACCACCTTGCTCACGCTCTATATCGCGCTGACCCTGCAGAGCCGTTTCCGCCTGCCCTTGCTGGGTGGCCTGGCGGTATTCCTGGTGCTTGAGCTGCTGTTCTTCGCGTCCAACCTGACCAAGCTGGCGGACGGCGGCTGGTTTCCGCTCACCCTGGGCGGCGCCATCTTCGTCTTCCTTTCCACCTGGAAGCGTGGCAGCGCGCAAGTGGCCGAGCAGCGTCGCCGTATCGACATTCCCATGGCCGATTTCATTGCCCACCCGATGCTGGATGTACCGCGCGTGCCGGGTACCGCGGTGTATCTGACCTCGGACCCGAGCATCGTGCCGAGTGCGCTGTTCCACAACCTCAAGCACTACCAGGTCATGCATGAGCGCATTGTCTTCCTCAATGTGGTGAACGAGGAAATTCCCTGGGTGGCCGAAGCGGACCGCGTTCGCCTGCAGCAGCTGACGCCGGAAATTGCTTCAGTGGGACTGCATTTCGGTTTTCGTGAAGAGCCGGATGTGCCGGCGGCGCTACGCCGTGCGCTGGCGGAAAGCTTGCAGCCGGATTCGGTCAATACCACCTATTTCGTCGCTCGCTCGATGGTGGTCGAAGGTTCGGGCTGTCTGCCGTCATGGCGTGCCGGCCTTTTCGGCTGGATGACGCGGCAGTCGGAAAGTGCGGCCAGCTATTTCAGGCTGCCGGCCAATCAGGTGGTCGAGCTGGGGACGCAGGTACTGCTCTGAGAACAACTGATTAAGCTACTGCGCAATCGCAGGGCGGCGTTGCGCGGTGCTCGCAATCCTCATGTACTTCAGTACATTCCGGTTGCTGTGCTCCGGGCGCCTTGCCCTTCGATCGCTCGCCACGCTTTCTCAGTTGTTCCCGGTAAGCTTCTTCTGCCAGAACAGCGCCTTGCCCATCTCGGGCTTGAGTTCATAGCCGGCATAGCCGAGCGACTTGTACGCGGCTTGGGCCTTGGTATTGCCTTCGAGCACTTCGAGCGTGAGCTTGCAACAGCCGAGTTCGCGGGCGAGCGCTTCGGCGGCTTCCATCAGCAACTTGCCTGTGCCCCGGCCGCGCTCGGGCTCGGTGACGATGACGTCGTGGATATTGAGCAGCGGCTGGCAGGCGAAGGTGGAAAAGCCTTCGAAGGCGTTGAGCAGGCCGACATAGCTTTCCTCGCCCGTCTCGTCGCGCTTGACGGCAAGCAGGGTGTGGGCGCCCGGACGGGTGCGCAGCGTGGCGGCGAGGTGGGCGCGGGTGTAGGCCCTGAGCGGCTGGCCGCCGCCGGTCGGACCGCTGGCGTATTCGTCCATCAGGCGCATCAGCGCGTCGGCGTGATCGGAATTGACCAGATTGGCGCGAATGACGGCGATCATGCTTGCAGCTTCACTTCGGTCAGGCCGCGCACAGCATTGCCGACGTAGATGGCCTCGGCGGTCTTGAGATCCTCCAGCGTCATGGCTTGCTCGATCACCTGCGCTTCCAGACTTAGGCGCAGGATGCCGGGCAGGGCGCCTTCGCTCACCGGCGGCGTCAGCAGCTGGCCGTTCTTGCGGATAAAGACATTGTGGCGCGCCGCTTCAGCGATACGACCGTGCTCGTTGAGAAACAGCACCTCGTAGGCGCCTTGTTCGACGGCGCGTGCATATTCGGTTTCGTAAAGCGCGCGCTGCGTGGTCTTGTGGCGGCGAAAAATCGAACGACTGTCGATGCGTTTCCCGCTCACCCGTACGCGCGGATTTTCGGGCACCGGCGGGATGGCGAAATCGGCGAGGCTGAAGGTGCCGTCGCTGTTGAGCTGCAAGCGCAGGCGGCGCGCTTCGGTCTGCGGCCGGTGCTGGGTGTAGGCGTCGAGTTCCTCGCTGATGGCGCGCTCGGGGACATGGAAGCCGAAGGTCTGCGCCGCTGTTTCCAGGCGCGCCAGGTGCAGGTCGCGATGGCGGATGCTGCCGTCCGGACTCAGATGCATGGATTCGATCAGGCCGAGTTCGCGATTCACCTCGCGCAGGAAGCGCGTCTTGAGCTGCACCTCGGCATATTCGGCATGGGCGTCCGAATCGTAGACGATGCCGCTGCCGACGCCCATGAGCGCCTTGCCGGGCGCGGCGCTGACGACGGTGCGGATCGGCACGCTGAAGCAGAAGTCGCCGCCTGGTTCGATATAGCCGATGGCGCCGGTGTAGATGCCGCGAGGTTCCTGTTCGAGTTCGGCAATGAGTTGCATGGTGCGGCGTTTGGGGGCGCCGGTGATGGAGCCGCAGGGAAACAGCGCCTGGATGATGTCGGGTAAGGCGGCGCCTTCGTCCAGCGTGGCGGTGACGGTCGACGTCATCTGCTGCAAGGTTTCGTAGGTCTCGATTTCGAACAGCGCCGGTACCTGTACGCTGCCGGTCTTTGCGACGCGGCCGAGGTCGTTGCGTAGCAGATCGACGATCATCAGGTTTTCCGCGCGCGATTTCGGATCGTTGCGCAGATGTTCGGCGATCGCCTTGTCTTCCGCGGCGATGTTGCCACGAGCGGCTGTGCCCTTCATCGGCCGCGTGGTCAGCGTATTGCCACGCCGTTCGATGAAAAGCTCCGGCGAGAGCGAAAGGATGCGCGCTTCCGGAAAGTTGAGGAAGGCCGAGTAGGCGACGCGTTGGGTTTTGCGCAGCGCGAGATACAGGGCGATGGCGCTGCCGGTATGACGGAAGCGGCAGGGCAGGGTGTAGTTGACCTGATAGGTTTCGCCGTCGCGGATCAGGCCGCGGATCTGGGCGATCTTGCGGCTGTAGTT
Organism: Rhodocyclaceae bacterium; assembly: GCA_028869135.1. Classification (GTDB taxonomy): domain Bacteria; phylum Pseudomonadota; class Gammaproteobacteria; order Burkholderiales; family Rhodocyclaceae. The sequence goes on along the minus strand of JAGWTC010000001.1, from coordinate 225,430 downwards.
AGCCTCGTCTTCCGCAAGTTCCTGATCGTGAATGGCGCAAGCCTCCTCGCCTGCCTGCGCCTCCAGCCATTCCGCGCTGTCGCCCGGCGCGATCAGTTCGCAGCTTTGGAACAACTGGAAATGCAGCAGCGGCCGAGTCGGGGCGAAATCCGGAAAGGCCGGTATCGGCAAGCCTTGCAGTGCATAGCCGGCCTCATAGGCGATGTAGCCGCAGGCATGCAGGCTTTTGCGGCGGGCGGCGTCCAGTTCGGCCAGGGCGGCAGCGAGCTCTTCCGGACGGTGCGCCAGCACGGCGCCGACCGGCCGGGTGTAGCGGCGCGCCGGGGCGCTGGGATCGCGGGTGTTTTCGAGCAGCGCGAACGGAGCGCCGGTGATGCGTGGTTCTGACATGGCCGGAGTTTAACTGACCTTCCCCCCAACCCCCTGATAGAGCAACTAGCCATTCGACTAAGCCCGCAAGCGGGCAAGTCGCTGGTTATTCCCGGGGCCGGGGGTGACTGCTGTTCGCGGCTGAGCCGCTTCCAAGTATTGGGGCGCTGCGTAGTTTCGGTTTATGGGGGTGTTCGCTCCGCCAACCGGCCGTTTTTAGCTCCGGCATAACGCCGCCTTGGGCATTAGCCTGCACTGAAACTTCGTTTTGCTTGGGACAGCCGGGCGCAAAAACTACTCAGAGGGGGTTTACTCCGTAGTTACGGAGAGAGATAACAGCACAGCTTCGCCGCCGGGCCGCCCCCAGGCGAAGCGGTACGCGCCGGAGGCGCAAACCGTACTGCCCTCTGTTCGGAGCTGCCCTTAATTTGGAGGCAGGCAACGCCTGCGAACCATAGTCACCCCTTTCCTCGGGAAAGGGGCTGGGGGAATGGCGTATATCCCGCTACAATCAAGCCATGAGCTACTTTGCCTTGGTTCCCGCGGCCGGCAGCGGCGCGCGGATGGGCGGCGCCCTGCCCAAACAGTATCTGCCCCTTGCCGGCGGGCCGATGATTTCCCACGCGCTTTCCGTGCTCGCGAGCCATCCGCGCATCGACAAGGTCTTCGTCGTGCTGGCCGAAGACGACGCGCACTGGACCAGTTACAACTGGCTGCCCTTTGCCGGCCGCCTGAAGATTCTGCGCTGTGGCGGCGCGACGCGCGCCGAGAGCGTCCGCAACGGTTTGGCCGCCATGGCTGACGCGGTCGGCGATGACGACTGGATCATGGTGCATGATGCGGCGCGCCCCTGCCTGACCCACACTCAGATCGACGCCCTGATCGCCGGTGTCGCCGAAGAGGATGTCGGCGGCATTCTGGCCATGCCCGTTGCCGACACCATGAAGCGTGGCATCGGCGGCGCCATCGTCGAGACCGTGCCGCGTACCGGCATGTGGCAGGCGCAGACGCCGCAGATGTTCCGCCACGGCGTGCTCAGCGAGGCGCTGGTCACGCTGTCGCCGGACATCACCGACGAAGCCAGCGCGGTCGAGGCCATCGGCCTGCAACCGCGCCTGATCGAAGCTGACAGCAGCAATCTCAAGGTCACCTATCCCTTCGACATGCAGATCGCCGAATGGATACTGCAAAGCCGGGCGGGCCCGGCATGAGCCTGGATATTCGCGTCGGCCAGGGCTTCGATGTCCATGCGCTGGTCGAGGGCCGCCCCCTCATCATGGGCGGCGTGACGATTCCTTACCCGCTCGGTCTGCTCGGCCATTCCGACGCCGACGTGCTGTTGCACGCGATTACCGACGCCTTGCTCGGCGCCGCCGGCCTCGGCGACATCGGCCGGCATTTTCCGGATACCGACGACCAATGGAAGGGCGCCGACAGCCGCGTGCTGCTGCGCGGCGCGATGGAAGGCGTGAAGGCCGCCGGTTGGCGCGTCGCCAATGTGGACGCCACCATCATCTGCCAGGCGCCCAAGATCATGCCGCACGCGCCGGCCATGGTCGCGAACATTGCGCAGGATCTCGGCATCAGCGAGGCGCAGGTGAATATCAAGGGCAAGACCACCGAGAAGCTCGGTTTTACAGGGCGCGGCGAGGGAATCGCCGCTCAGGCGGCGGCATTGCTGATCAAGGGCTAGCGACAGGTCATAGCGCGCAAAAAAGGGGGCGGGGTGAGGTTTACTTTTTTCAGGCGCAGTGCGCCCAAGCCTTACCACGAGCGTTTGCGCGCGCTCTCGCTGTTTCAGGATCTGACCGCGAAGGAGCTGAACATTGTTTCCGGCCTGCTCCATGAACGCACGTATCTTGAGAACGAGGTGCTCTTCGACGAAGGCGAGGAAGGGCACGCGATCTACATCATCGTCTCCGGCCATGTGCTGGTTTCCCGGAACAACAGGAAGACCCTGATCGCCGATCTCGGCCCCGGCAGCTTCTTCGGCGAACTGGCCCTGCTGACCAACGCGCCGCGCGCCACGCAGGCCCGGGCCGGCAGCAATTGCAAGGTTCTGGTGTTCTTCCGCGATGACTTCAACAGCCTGATGCACACGCACGTCACGATCGCGTCCAAGGTCGGCATCAACTTGGCGCGCCACATCAGCCTGCGCTTGCGTGAGTCGGTAATCGGTCAACGCGTGGAACAATCGCTGTGATCAGGCGGGGGCGCAATCTCGAAACGCACGAGATCGGCCCGCTGGCCTGGCTTGCCATCATCGCCACCACATGTCTGGCGCTGTTCCTGTTTCAGAAGGTCTTGTGGCTGGTCGTGCCTTTTCTGCTGGCCCTGGTGCTCTATTACCTGCTGGCCCCGCCGGTGCGCTGGCTGGTGCTGCGCGGCTGGAGCGCAGATGCTGCGATCGGCATGGTCATGGGTCTGCTGGTGGCGGCGCTGGCCACTGCTGCGGCGCTCGGTTTTCCCTGGCTGGCCAGCCATCTGGTTGACTGGCAGGCGTCGATTTCCCGCTACGTCGAAGGCGGCTTCCAGCTCGTCGACCGGACGCTGCGCATCCTTGAAAACCATTGGTCGGTGCTGGCCGACGCGCAAATCGCCAACAAGATCAGCGGTCAGCTCAACTACTGGTTCAACAATATCGCCAACGACCAGATCGAGCCGATTCTGGTCAACGCGGTTTCCTGGCTGCCCATCCTGCTGCTGGTGCCTTTCATCACGTTCTTCCAGTTGCGCGACGGCCGCCGCTTCAAGGACTTCATCAGCGATACGGTGCCGAACGCCTTCTTCGAGAAGACCTTGTTCCTGTTCGGCGAGGTGGATCGCACCACGCGTGCCTACTTTCTCGGGCTGATGAAGCTGACGGTGCTGGATACCCTGACGCTGGCCGCAGGCCTGTCGCTGATGGACATGCCGGCGCCGCTGGCCTTGGGCTTCATCTGCGCGGTGTTTGCGTGGATACCCTATGTCGGCTCAATCGCCGGCGGCATGCTTGTCGTCATGGTCGCCGCAACCGATTTTCCGGGGCAGCCGGGCATGGCCTATGCGGCGGTGGCGCTCTTCATCGTCGTGCGCATGCTCGACGATTTCGTCTACATGCCGCTGACCGTGGGCAAGAGCCTGCACATGCACCCTTTGCTGACCGTGATCATGATCTTTGTCGGCGGCGCCATCGCCGGCGTGCCCGGCCTGATGCTGGTGCTGCCGCTGCTGGGCGTGTTCATGGTGATCGGCGGCACCATCGGCGAGATCGTCAACGACCCGCGCCTGATGGCACGTCATCGCAATGCCCGCGCGCTGCAAAAGAAACAGGCGAGGGCAGATCTGGTGGAACCCTAGGGGGATCGGCGGTTTTCCTTCTACGGCTGGCCGTAATCCTGGTTTCTCATGTGGTGCGCGAGGTCGTTCAAGGCCTTTTCCAGATTGGCGCGTAGTCCTTCGTGGGCCACGCATTCCGCCGCCGCCATGCGCATGCACAGCATCCACTGCTCCGCCTCGCTCTTGCCGATGGCAAAAGGCATGTGGCGGGCGCGCAGCATGGGGTGGCCGAACTTTTCGACAAAAAGTTGCGGGCCGCCGAGATAGCCCGACAGGTACATGAAGAGCTTTTCCTCGGAGCCCGACAGGTCTTCGGGGTGCAGCTTGCGAATGCCATAGGCCTCGGGCAGTTCGTCCATCAGCGCGTAGAAACGCTTGACCAGCGTGCGTATGCCGGCTTCGCCGCCGATGGCTTCGTAGGGGGTGACGTTTGCATTCATCGTTTAATGCTAGCACTGCCGTCAAGGCCTTCGTTGATCAGATGCAGGGCCTGGGCGATGCCGTCGGCCTGCGGCCGGGGCGGCGCCGGCCCGGTCAGCAAGGCCTCCAGCGCGGGCAGGAAATCGCCGCCAAGCCCCGCTGCGGGCGGCAGGACGGCGGCCCGCGTATGCCGGTGCAGCCATGTTTCCAGAGAGGCCGCCTCGGGCCAGTCGTTGCGCTGCAAATACAGTACGGGCAGGCCGCAGCAGGCGGCTTCGACGAAGGTGCCGTAGCCGGGCTTGCTCAAGACGATGTCCACGGCCGGCAAGAGATCGGCAAACGGAATCTGAGCATCATGGTAGGCGGTGATGTCCGCCCGCGTCGCCACCTGCCAGTCGGCCGGTACCAGCAACTGGATGCCGGGCATCTCCGGCCAGCGCTCGACCGGCAGGCGATGGGCGATGCCGCCGAGGGCAAGCAGCAGCCAGCGCTTTTCGGGCGGCAGACCGAGCTGCCGCGCAACTTCCGCGCGCGGCAGGGCGGACGCAGCGCCGGCATAGGCCGACACGGGGCCGACCGAGCGGGTATTGCGCAGATCGTGCATGTCCATGCCGGGCGTGAGGCGCAGAAAGGCCGCGGCGCCGGCGTAGGCCGCCTGCATGGCGGCGTGAATGGGCGCCGCCCATGTTGCGCTCGCGTAGTAGTGCGCAAACAGCTCGGCCCAGTTGAGCGAACACATCGCCATGGCCGGGATGCCCGCCGCATGTGCCCCGGCCAGCGGCAACGGAGATATATTGCTGAGAACCAGATCGGGCGACAGTCGTTGCAGTGCGGCCGCCTCGTTCCGCACGCGGCCGGACCAGTCGGCATAGGCCGCTTGATAGCGGACGGCGCTGGTTTCGAGATCGACGCTGAGCGCGTCATGCATGACAAAACCGAAGTCCGTGGCTTCGTGAACATGAGCGAAGGGATGGCGGATGCGACGTGCCAATTGTGCCTGTGTGAGGCCGCTGCGCAGGGTCAGCCTGAGCGGGCGGCTGGCGGCCAGGGCATTCAGCACGGGCGCGGTCTGCGCGAGGTGGCCGAGTCCGTGTGAGGAGATGTCGACAAACAGGTGCTTCATGAGCGGCGATGAATGCGGCGTGGAAGGGTGCAGCGGAATCAGGCCGGAATTGTAAGCCGTGCGATCAGTCCGCCGCCTTCGCGCGCGATCAGTTCAAACGTGCCGGCGTGGCCGCGCAGAATGCGCTCGACAATGGCTAGGCCGAGGCCGGCGCCGGTCGTGTTGCTGCGCGCTTCGTTGAGGCGGGTGAAAGGCAGCTTGAGGCGTTCCAGCTCCTGCTCGGGAATGCCGGGGCCGCGGTCGGCAACGTCGATTTCCAGCTTCTGGCCCTGTCGCTTCAGGCTCAGGTCGAGGGAGGCCGACGGCGCGTAGCGGATGGCGTTGTCGATCAGATTGCAGACTGCGCGTCGAACCGCCTTGGGGCGCACGTTGGCGGACAGTCCGTCCTGGATGTCGCTGCCCAGCTCGTAGCCCAGGCGCGCATAGTGGCTGACGATCTCGCCGAGCATGGCCGAGATGTCGGTGAGCGCAAAAGCCTCGCCGTCGTCGGCGCGGGCGAAGTCGAGGAATTGCCCGATGGTGCGGTCGATCTCCTCCACGTCGGCAACCATGGCGTCGCGGCTGGCATCGTCGCTGCCGCTCATTTCGATGCCCATGCGCAAGCGCGTCAGTGGCGTGCGCAGATCGTGCGAGATGCCGGCGAGAATCAGCGCGCGGTCGCTGTCCATGCGGGCCAGCGCGGTGTTCATCTGGTTGAAGGTCTGGGCGACGGAGGCGATCTCATCGGGGCCCTGTTCGGGCAGCGGCGGCGGATTGCGGCCGCGAGCGATTTCCTTCGCGGCGTGCGAAAGCGCCTTGAGCGGTCGCGTCACGCGGAACATGATCAGCCATGCGCCGATCAGCGCAAGCAGGCCCGAGGCGATCATCCAGCCCAGCCATTGCTGGGAGATCTTCCGCTCCATGCGCTCGCGGGGCAGGGCGACCCAGTATTCGTCGTGGTGAATGCGGAAGCTCACGAAGAGCGCCGATTCGCCGTTCAGCTCAAGGGCGAAGCGCGTGTCCTTGCCGAGCTCGGCGCGCACCAGTTCGGCCGTCTTTTCGAGGAACTCGGGCATCTCCCTGGGCAGAACGATATCGCTCTCGTCGGCCGGGTAGACGTGGATGCCTTCGCGATCCGACAGTTCCTGGAGCAGATAGCGGCGCGCTTCCGGCCGTGCCGAAATCAGGGCGGCGCGCGTGAGATTGGCGATGCTGGTCAGGGTCTGCGCCATCTGGTGCGAACGGGGTTCGCGTTCGAGGCTGGTGAAGATCGCGAACCATGCCAGCAGCGACAGCAGCATGAGCAGGCCGATCAGCAGGAAGGTGCGTACCATCAGGGTACGCGGCAGCAAGCTGCGCAACAGGGGCCTCACCCGGCCGTCACTGCTTGGAGCCGTCGGGCACGAAGACGTAGCCGAAGCCCCAGACTGTCTGCAGATAGCGCGGCTTGGCCGGATCTTCTTCGATCAGCTTGCGCAGGCGCGACATCTGCACGTCGATGGCGCGGTCGAAAACCTCGTATTCGCGGCCGCGGGCGAGCTCCATCAGTTTGTCGCGGCTCATGGGCTGGCGCGGATGCTCGACGAGGACGCGCAGCAGGCCGAACTCGCCCGTGGTCAGACGCGTGATCTCCTCGCCGCGCTTCAGCTCGCGCGTGCCCATGTCGAGCGTGATGTCGCCGAAGGTCACGATACCGCCTTCGGCCGGGGCTCCGGGCGGCGGCGGCACGGCGCGGCGGCGCAGGACAGCATGGATGCGCGCGACCAGCTCGCGCGGATTGAAAGGCTTGGAGAGATAGTCGTCGGCGCCGATTTCCAGGCCCACGATACGATCCACGTCGTCGCCCTTGGCGGTCAGCATGATGACCGCAATGCCGTTGCCGGCGCCGCGCAGACGGCGGCAGATGGCGAGGCCGTCCTCGCCCGGCATCATGAGATCGAGGACGATCAGGTCGTAGAGTTCGCGCGACAGCGCCTTGTCCATGCCGGCTGCACCGTCGACGCCGCGGGCATGAAAGCCCTGTTCGTTCAGATAGCGTTCGAGCTGCTGGCGCAGGCGCAGATCATCGTCGACGATAAGTACTTTGTGATGCGATTCGTTGTTCGTCATGGTGCGAATATCCGAGTTTCAGGGGCCTATGCTAACGACAGCGGCAGGAAGGCCGCAGCAGGCATTACAAATCATTACAAAGGGTGGCGCTTTGCAATATGCGTTTTACAGGCGAAAGAGACAATGTTCGCAAGCCGGATTCCGTGGTGAACCGCTTTCTCGTTTCTCAGCGCAGGATGACTCGGCTAAAATCCGACAACCATGAAACTACCGCATTTTCTGCTGCTCTGCGCATGTGCGTCCCTCAGTGCCCTTGCCCTGGCGCAGGACCCGGCGCGCCCGGTCCGCGACGAGCGTGACCCCAATCGCGGCGGGCTCGGCCAGCAGAACGACTTCAACCGCGAGCGCCCGGAGCGGCGCGAGCGCCTGGAGCCACAGGCGCCGCGGCGCGAACAGATGAGCGACGAAGAGCGTCGTCAACTGCGCCGCGATGTCAACGACGCCGGGCGCGAAATCTACCGTCGCCCGGACAGGTACTAGCGGTCGCCTTCCCGTTTTCTCCCTGTCCGCGTAAGCGCGCGGATTTTTGCTTCGCCAGCGCAGGATTGCCCGGGCTGGGCGGCATGGCAGGGTAAAATGCCGGCGTGAATCTCCTCGCGCTCGAAACCTCCACCCATCATCTCTCCGTCGCCCTGCTGATCGGCGATGACTGCCTTACCCGAAGCGAGCTCCTCGCCAACGGTGGCTCCGATCGCCTTCTGCCCTGGGTGCAGGACTTGCTCGCCGAGGGCGGTTTGTCGCTGCGGCAACTGGACGGCATTGCCTTTGGCGCCGGCCCGGGGGCGTTCACCGGATTGCGGCTGGCCTGCGGCGTGACGCAGGGCCTGGCCTACGGCGCCGATTTGCCGGTCGTGGGCATCTGTACGCTCGAATCCGTGGCATTCAACGCCGGCGCCGAGCGGGTGTTTGCCTGTCTCGATGCGCGCATGAACGAGGTCTATGTCGCCGCCTATGTGCGCGAGGCCGCCGGCATGTTCCGCTGCGAACTGGAGCCGGCCGTGCTGCCGCCGGAAATGGTGGTCGCGCCGGCCGGCGAGTGGGCGGCGGCCGGCGACGGCTTCTCGTCTTATGCAGCATCGCTGCTGAATGCATTCCCGGGAGCGAACCCCGATGTGCGGCCCACGGCGGAAGCGGTGGCACGGCTCGCGCTGCCGCGTTTCCTGCGCGGAGAAGGACAGCCGGCCGTGGCGGCCGCGCCACTGTATGTGCGCGACAAGGTGGCGCTGACGACGGCGGAACGCCTGGCCCGCGGCGGTGCCCGGTGATCGCGTTCCAGACCATGCGACCGGAAGACTTGGACGCCATCGTCGAAATCGAGGCGGTTTCCCATCTGACGCCGTGGACGCGCGGCAACTTCCTTGATTCGCTCAATGCGGGACACGCGACAAGCGTCATGGTCGAGAACGGCGCAGTGGCGGCTTATGCGGTGGTCATGCCGCTGCCGGGCGAAGCGGAGCTGCTTAACATCACGGTTGCGCCGGAAGCCCGGCGCAGCGGTCTGGGCCGGCAATTGCTTGAGCGCGTCCTGGGCGCCGCGCGCGATCAGGGCACCGAGCGCATGTTTCTCGAAGTGCGCGCCTCCAATCTGGCGGCCCGGGCGCTTTACTGTCGCTGCGGTTTTGTCGAGGTCGGATTGCGCAAGGGATACTATGCCGGCATCGACAATCAACGCGAGGATGCCGTCCTGATGGCAAAAGAGTTGCAAGCATGAGCCCGCAGCGCGATCAGATCCTGCGCGAGCTCGGCCTCGGTCCGCAATGGCGTCTGCGCGAAGCGGCTGGCGCCGCGCCCGAAACGCGGAGCGAAGTCCCGGCAGAGCCCGTTTCAGAGGCAATGGAAGCGCCCATGCGTCGCGCATTGCCGGCTGCTGCGCCAGTAGAGCGCGCGGCCTCGCCGGTCGATGCCTCTCACATGAGTTGGGACGACCTCGCCACCGCCGTGGCGGAATGTCGAGCCTGCAATCTATGCACGGCGCGCAAGCAGGCGGTGCTCGGCGTCGGCGACCAACAGGCGGACTGGCTGTTCGTCGGCGAAGGGCCGGGTGCCGAGGAGGACGAGCGCGGCGAACCTTTCGTCGGCCAGGCAGGCAAACTGCTCGACGCGATGCTGGCGGCCATTGACCTGAAGCGCGGGGAGAACGTCTATATCGCCAATTCGGTGAAATGCCGCCCGCCCAATAACCGCACGCCCGAGCCCGAAGAAACGGCCGCCTGCTGGCCCTATCTGGAGCGCCAGATCGAACTGCTGCAACCAAAGGTCATCGTGGCGCTGGGCCGTCCTGCAGCGCAGACGCTGTTGCAGCGCGAGGTGAAGATAGGCGAGGCCCGCGGACAGGCGTTCGACTACAAGGGAATTCCGCTGATCGTCACCTATCACCCGGCCTATCTGCTGCGCAATCTGCCGGACAAGGCCAAGTCCTGGGAAGACCTCTGCTTTGCCAGGAAGACGATAGGGCCTTGATCCCGCTCAGTGGCAGACGGTGTCGTCCAGATGGGCGACATCGTCATGCTCGCGCTGATTGTATTCGTGCCGCTTCCTGATCAGGATCATCAGTCCGGCCACGCACAGGCCGAAGAGGATGATGATCCAGTAGATATGCAGGTGGAGGCGGATCAGCAGCGCGTAGACCGTCGTGACGATGAGAATGGACAGGTTCTCGTTGAAGTTCTGCACGGCGATGGAGTGGCCGGCGCCCATGAGCACGTGGCCGCGGTGCTGGAGCAGGGCGTTCATCGGCACCACGAAGAAGCCCGACAGTCCGCCGACGATGATGAGCAGGACGAAGGAAATGCTGATCTGCAGGTCGAGCAGGATGCGGATTTCCCTGCCGAACATCGTGAACTCCCGGTTGAAGATCGTGGTCTCGGGAATGAAGGGCACCAGCGTCATGACGATGATGCCGAAACCCATGTAGATGCCGAGCGGGATCACGCGCACCGATTTGCGCAGCGAGATCAGCTTGGCGGCCATGATGGCGCCGACGGCAACGCCGATCGCAACCACGCCCTGCAGCATGCTGGCATGGGCGAGATCCATGTCCAGCGCTGCGCTCGCCCATTCGATGACGATGAACTGCAGTGTCGCGCCGGCGCCCCAGAACAGCGTGGTGACGGCCAGCGAAATCTGCCCCAGCTTGTCGCGCCAGAGCAGTTTTAGGCAATGAGAGAATTCGTGCACCAGGTACATCGGATTCTTCTTCAGCGGGACATGGTCCACGCCGGTATCGGGAATGTAGAGATTGAAGATCGCCGCGACCAGATAAAGCACGCCGACGATGACGAGATTCATCTCGGCCATGGTGTCGATGCCGGTGTCGATGAAGGGGACGTTGATGCTCAGCAGCGCGCTGGCGAATTCCGGCTTGATCAGGATGCCGCCGAGCACCGTGCCGAGAATGATGGCGCCGACGGTCAGCCCTTCGATCCAGCCGTTGGCGACGACAAGCAGGCGCGGTGGCAGATATTCGGTAAGGATGCCGTACTTGGCCGGCGAATAGGCGGCTGCGCCGAGCCCCACCACCGCGTAGGCGATGAGAGGGTGCACGCCGAAGAACATCAGCAGGCAGCCGCCGATCTTGATGGTGTTGCTGATGAACATGACCCGCCACTTCGGCATGGAGTCGGCGAAGGCGCCGACGAAGGCGGCGAGAACAACGTAGGAGACAGTAAAGAAGGTTTTCAGCAGCGGTGCATAGCTGTCGGGCGCCTGCATGTCCCTAAGCATGGCGATTGCGGCAATGAGCAAGGCATTGTCGGCCAGCGCAGAAAAAAACTGCGCGACCATGATGATGTAGAAACCCAGATTCATTTGGCAGGTTTTATAACACGAAAACCTGTATCTATCGTCAGGCATTTTCGGCGAATTTGATCGCAAGCAGAGCGACCGCCTTTCTTGGGTATGCCCATGTTTTCTTGGGTATAAGAGAGATGTTCATCTTAAGGCTATCGCGCTATTCAAAAATATGATTGAATAGCCCCATAAAACCTATTCTTGGAGACGATTGATGGCTGATCGAAGATTGCAGGTCTTTCATGCCGTGGCGAAGCAGATGTCTTTTACGCGCGCCGCCGAAGTTCTGTTCATGACGCAGCCCGCCGTCACCTTCCAGATCAAGCAACTGGAAGAGCATTTCAACACGCGCCTGTTCGACCGCGGCCATGGCCGCATTTCGCTGACGCCCGCGGGCGAGCTGGTGCTTGAATATGCCGAACGCATTCTGAGTCTGGCCGGCGAAATGGATCTGCGCGTTGCCGAAATGACAGGCGAGGTGCGCGGTTCGCTGCTCGTCGGCTCCTCCATGACGATTGCCGAATTCATGCTGCCGCGCATTCTCGGCGAGTTCAAATCGGCCTATCCGGAAGTGCGCCAGCGTCTGGTGGTGGCCAACTCCGAGGCCATCCAGCAGCGCGTCTCCGAACACATGCTGGACATCGGTCTGATCGAGTCGCCGCCGAGCCAGAGCGGTCTCGACGTCGAGGTCTGCTCCGAAGACGAACTGCAGGTCGTCTGCAGCCCGAGCTTCCCGTTGGCCAAGTTCAGCGAGATCACGCCGCAGCAACTGACCGAGCACCCCTATGTTTCGCGCGAAGTAGGATCGGGCTCGCGTGAGTACACCGACAAGTATCTGCGCGAGCACGGGATTCAGCCCGATCATATGAAGCTCGTGATGGAGCTCGGCGGCCCTGAGGCCCTCAACGGCGTGGTCGAAAGCGGCCTTGGTTTCGCCATCGCCTCGCGTGCCTCCGTCATCAAGGCGCAGCGCCTCGGCGATCTGGTAACCGTTCCGCTCAAGCCGCGTTTGATGCGTACGCTGTACATGGTGTACCCGAAGGAGAAGTTCCGCTCGCGTCTGGTGACGACCTTCGTCGAGTTCGCCTCCAAGCGCATGCGCGAGAACGCCGCCAAACTGGCCCGGGATTAAGGGTCTTGCCGCGGCCGATTTACGCGACGCTGGATCTTTCGGCACTTGCGCATAACCACATGCGCGTGCGCGCCAGAGTCGATGGCGCCAGGATATGGAGCGTGGTCAAGGCGAATGCCTACGGCCACGGTCTCCTGCGTGTCGCTGAAACGCTGGCCTCTCTGACCGACGGTTTCTCCCTCATCGAGTTCGACGGCGCGGCGGCCTTGCGTGCGGCTGGCGTCAAGCATCCCATCCTGATGCTGGAAGGTTGCTACGACAATAGCGATCTGCAGCGTTGCGCGGAACTGAAGCTGACGCCGGTCGTGCATTCCATGGCGCAGGTGCGCGCGCTTGTCGCCAGCAAGCTGCCCAACTCGATCGATGTTGCGGTCAAGCTCAATACGGGCATGAACCGCCTCGGCTTCGACCCCGCCGAGCTTGCTTCAGTATTGCGTCTGCTGAAGCGCAATGCCTCGGTCGGCGGCATCACCCTGATGACCCATTTTGCCGATGCCGACGGCGACAGCGGCATTGCCGAGCAGCTCAGTTGTTTTCGCAAGGCAGCGCAGGGCCTTGATCTGCCGCTGTCGATGGCGAATTCCGCCGCCATTTTGCGTTTCCCCGAGTCGCACGGCGACTGGGTGCGGCCGGGCATCATGCTTTACGGCTCCTCGCCTTTCCCCGGCGCAACGGCGGCGAGCTTCGGCCTCAAGCCGGTGATGAGTTTGCACAGCAAGCTGATCGCCACGCGCAATCTCAAGCCGGGCGACAGGGTCGGCTATGGCTGCACCTTCACGGCGCCCAAGTCCATGCGCGTCGGCGTTGTCGCCTGCGGCTATGCCGACGGCTATCCGCGCCATGCGCCGACCGGCACGCCCATCCTCGTTGGCGGCGTGCGTACGCGCACCATCGGTCGCGTTTCCATGGACAAGCTCTGTGTCGATCTGGAGCCGGTGCCGCGCGCGGAAGCGGGGGCGCCGGTGCTGCTGTGGGGCAGCGACGGAACCCATATGCTGTCTGCGGACGAAGTCGCCGCCGCTGCCGGCACGATTTCCTACGAATTGTTCTGCGCGCTCGCCAGACGCGTGCCGATCGAGGAAATCGGCGGCTGATTTCAAGTGTGAGCAAGCGTGGCAAAGAGCAAAACCGTCTATAGCTGCACCGAATGCGGCGCGACTTCTCCGAAGTGGCAGGGCCAGTGCCCCGGTTGCGCGCAATGGAACACGCTCGTCGAAACCATTGCGGAAGCGGCCACGCCGGGCAACCGTTTCGGCGCTTCCTACGCTTCGCTCGCCGGCTCCGGCCGCCTGCAAGCGCTGGCCGAGATCAAGCCGCGCGACGAGCCGCGCCAGCCGACGGGCATTGCCGAGTTCGACCGCGTGCTCGGCGGCGGGCTGGTTGCCGGCGGCGTGGTCCTGATTGGCGGCGATCCGGGCATAGGCAAATCCACGCTGTTGCTGCAGGCGCTCTCCCAGCTTGCCGAGCTCGACCGGAAGGTCGTCTACGTCAGTGGCGAAGAGTCCGGCGAGCAGGTCGCCCTGCGCGCGCATCGCCTGCAGTTGCCTATGGGCGGGCTGCAACTCTTTGCCGAGATCAATCTCGAAAAGATCCTCGCCACGCTGGATGCCGAGCGTCCGCATGTGGCCGTCATCGACTCGATCCAGACCCTTTGGTCGGATCAGCTGAGCTCGGCGCCGGGTTCGGTCGCGCAGGTGCGCGAATGTTCGGCGCAATTGACGCGCTTCGCCAAGCAGAGCGGCACCACCGTCATTCTCGTCGGCCATGTCACCAAGGATGGCGCGCTGGCCGGGCCGCGCGTGCTCGAGCACATCGTCGACACCGTGCTTTATTTCGAGGGCGACACGAACTCCAGCTTCCGTCTGGTGCGCGCCTTCAAGAACCGCTTCGGTGCGGTGAACGAATTGGGCGTCTTCGCCATGACCGACAAGGGCTTGCGCGGAGTCTCCAATCCTTCGGCATTGTTCCTCTCGCAACATGAGCAGGAAGTCGCCGGCAGTTGCGTCATGGTCACGCAGGAGGGCACGCGCCCTTTGCTGGTCGAGATTCAGGCGCTGGTCGATGCCGCGCACTCGCCCAGCCCGCGCCGCCTTTCCGTGGGTCTGGAGCAGAATCGACTCGCCATGCTGCTGGCGGTGCTGCATCGCCATGCCGGCGTGGTCTGCTTCGATCAGGATGTCTTCGTCAATGCCGTTGGCGGTGTCAAGATCACCGAGCCGGCCGCCGACCTGGCGGTCTTGCTGGCGATTGTCTCGTCCCTGCGCAACAAGCCGCTGCCGCAAAAGCTCATCGCCTTCGGCGAAGTCGGTCTCGCCGGCGAGATCCGCCCGGCTCCACGCGGGCAGGAGCGCCTGAAGGAAGCGGCCAAGCTTGGCTTCACGCATGCCATCATTCCCAAGGCGAATGCACCCAAGCAGGCGATCAAGGGTATGGAAGTCATTGCGCTTGAGCGTATCGAGCAGGCCATCGAACATTTGCGTTCGCTCTGAATTCAAACGCGAACCACCAAGTTACCAAGGCCACCAAGTTTCACCAAGAAGATCAAAAACTTTGGGTTTTGCTTTCTTGGTGTTAGCTTCGTGTCCTTGGTGTTCTGCGTGGTGAAAGATTTTTCATGAATTCTTTTGCTTTGGCCTTCCGCATGTTGTGGCGCGATGCACGCGCAGGGGAGCTGAGGCTTTTACTCGCCGCGCTGATCATCGCCGTCAGCGCGCTCACGGCGGTCGGCTTCTTTACCGATCGGGTCGCGCGTGCGCTGGAGCAGGAAGCGAATCAACTGCTCGGCGCCGATCTGCTGCTGGTCTCGGACCATCCCTGGGCCGTTGACGCCTTCGATGCGGCCCGGGCCCACGGATTGCAGACCGCCGAGACGCAAACCTTCCCGAGCATGGTCAGCCGCCGCGATGCGGCGCAACTGGCCGAGATCAAGGCGGTCAGCGTCGCTTATCCCTTGCGCGGCAGCTTGCGTGTCGCGACGGCGGTCAATGCGCCGGAACAGGCCGCCGTCGGCGTGCCGCCGCCGGGCTCGGTCTGGATCGACGCGCGGCTCGCGCTGGCCTTGTCGGTCGGCGTCGGCGATACCCTGCAGCTCGGCGAGCGCGCGTTTCGCGTAGCGGCGATCCTCATGCTGGAGCCTGATCGCGGCGTTAATTTCTTTACGCTGGCGCCGCGCCTGATGATGAATCTTGCCGATCTGCCGGGCACGGAGCTGATTCAGTACGGCTCCCGCGTTACCTATCGTCTGCTGCTGGCGGGCGAGGCGACGGCCTTGCATGCGTTTCGTCGCGATATCGAAAGCCGCCTCGGGCGCGGCGAACGCATCGAGGATACGCAGAACGGCCGCCCGGAAATGCGTCAGGCGCTGGAGCGCGCCCAGAAATTCCTCGGCCTGTCGGCGCTCTTGACCGTGGTGCTGGCCGCCGTCGCGATTGCGCTGGCGGCGCGCCGCTATGTGCAGCGCCATCTGGATCCCTGCGCCGTCATGCGTTGCCTCGGTGCGCAGCAGGCGATGCTGCTGCGCCTGTATCTGGTTCAGTTCGCGCTGCTGGCCGCGATCGGCGCTACGCTGGGCTGCCTCCTCGGTTATGTCTCGCACTACACGCTTTATCGCGCGCTCGCGGCGCTGGTGGCGACTGATCTGCCCGCGCCCTCGTGGCTGCCGGTGCTGCAGGGCATGGCCGTCGGATTGCTGCTGTTCGGTTTTGCCGTGCCGCCCTTGCTGCAATTGCGCCGCGTGCCGACCTTGCGTGTGTTGCGTAGAGAGCTGGGGGCACCGAGCCGCGGCTTGCTGCTCGGCTACGGCTTGTGCGCGGCCGTGCTGGCCGGCCTGATGCTCTGGGTGGCCGGCGAATTGCGTTTGGGCCTGTACGTGATCGGCGGCTTCGTCGGCGCGGTTCTGGTGTTCGCCGTGATTGCCTGGCTGGGCCTGGCCGGCTTGGCGCACCTGCGCAATCTGCCATGGCTCGACGGTTCGGGAACGCGTTATGCGCTGGCCGGTTTGCAGCGCCATCGGCGCGGCAATATCATCCAGATCGTGGCGCTGGCGCTTGGATTCATGGCCATCCTGTTGCTGACGGTGACGCGCGGAGAGTTGCTCGATGCCTGGCGCAAGGCCACGCCGGCCGACGCGCCGAACCGTTTCGTCATCAATATCCAGCCCGACCAAGCTGAAGCGGTGCGGGCGACGTTTGCCAAGGCCGATCTGCCGGCCGAACTCGCGCCCATGGTGCGGGCTCGCCTGATGCGCGTCAATGGCCGCGCGATCAGCGCGGCCGACTATCCGGAAGAGCGCGCGCAGCGCCTCGTCGAACGCGAATTCAATCTGTCCTGGCGTGCGGATTTGCCCGAAGGAAACCGCCTCACCGCCGGTCAATGGTTTTCCGCCGAAGCCAAGGACGAAGCCTCGGTCGAGGAGGGCCTCGCCAGGACGCTGGGACTCAAGTTGGGCGACATGCTCGAATTCGATATCGCCGGTACGCCCGTTGGAATGCGCATCAGCAGCTTGCGCAAGCTCGACTGGGACTCGATGCGCGTCAATTTCTTCGTGCTCGCGCCGCCGGGCATCCTCGAACGCCAGCCGCAGAGCCTGATTACCAGCTTCCATCTGCCGGACGGGCATGACAGCTTCATCACGGCGCTGGTGCAGCGCTTTCCCAATCTCACCGTGATCGACGTCGGGCAGATTCTCAAACAGTTGCGCTCGGTGATTACGCAAGTCGCGCAGGCGGTGCAATTCGTTTTCCTGTTTACGCTCGCGGCGGGCGTCGTGGTGCTGTACGCCGCCTTGCTCAATGTGCTTGACGAACGACGCCAGGAGCTGGCGATCATGCGCGCCTTGGGGGCGCAGGAAGCCATGCTGCGACAGGCGTTGCGCGTCGAGTTCGCCGCCATCGGCGCGTTGGCTGGTCTGATCGCGTCGGGCGGCGCGCTTCTGATCGGAGAGGTACTCGCCCGGCAAGTCTTCAATTTCGCCCTGGCAACGGCCTGGTGGCTGCCGCCCCTGGCCGCCGTTGGCGGCGCTGTCGTCGTGCCGCTGGCCGCCGTGCTGGCCTCGCGCAGCCTGTTGGCGGCGCGTCCGCTGGAGGCGTTGCGCGCAGGCTGATTTGTCTGTCGCCGACGTGCCCCGGGCTGGTCCGGCGCGCGTCGGGGCTGTGCAAAAATCACGCGCCTGCGATCATTTTTGTTATGGTGGCTGTCTGTCTATCGATGGGTCACCACAATGCTCAAAGTCGTTTTTCTTGACCGCAATACGCTGGCGCCGCAGACCGTGGTGCGGCCCCTGGGTTTCCCGCACGAGCTGCGGGTCTTCGAGACGACGTCGCCCGAACAATTGCCGGAGCATATGGCGGATGCCGACATCGTCATTACCAACAAGGTCAGGCTGACGGCGGACGCGATTGCGCAGGCGCCGCGATTGAAGATGGTTGCGGTGGCGGCGACCGGCACCGACAATGTGGATCTGCAAGCCTGCGTCCGGCGCGGCATTACGGTCTCGAATATCCGCAACTATGCCGGTCATTCAGTGCCCGAGCATGTGTTCGCGCTGATCTTCGCCTTGCGTCGCAATCTGCTGGCCTATCGCGAGGCGGTGCGGCGCGGGCGCTGGCAGGAGGTGGGTACCTTTTGTTTCTTCGACTATCCCATCGGCGAACTACATGGCGCCACGCTGGGCATCGTCGGCAACGGCGTGCTGGGGCAGGGCGCCGCCAACATCGGACGCGCCCTGGGCATGCGCGTCCTGCAGGCCGGGCGCAAGGGCCGTGCAACGGTCGAGGCCGGCTATACGCCTTTCGACGAGGTGCTGGCGCAGAGCGACGTCATCAGCCTGCATTGCCCTTTGAACTCCGAGACGCGCAATCTGATCGGCACGGCTGAGTTCGAGCGGATGGCGCGGCGGCCGATTTTGATCAATACCGCGCGCGGTGGTCTCGTCGATGAGGCCGAACTGGCCGTAGCGCTCAAGGCCGGCAGGATTTCCGGGGCCGGGTTCGACGTCGTCAGCCAGGAGCCGCCGCCCCCCGATCATCCCTTCAATGCGCTGTGCGACCATCCGGGCTTCATTCTCACGCCGCACGTCGCCTGGGCCAGCGATGAAGCGATGCAGACCCTGGCGAATCAGCTTATCGACAATATCGAAGCATTTGTTCAAGGCTCGCCACGCAACCTGATGAGTTGAACAAAATGGCCGCATTAGCGGCCATTTTGCGAAATTCAGCCACAGGCCGAACAAGGTTGGCGCCAGGCGCCCGCGGGTTGCATTACACCAGACCTTCCATCGGCTGCACCTGCACGGTTTCGCCGGCGGCAACGTTGCCGCGTTCGTGTTCGAGGACGATGAAGCAGTTGGCTTCCGACATCGAGCGCAGTACGCCCGAGCCCTGGGCGCCGGCAGGCGCGACGGTCCATTGTCCCTGTTCGTTGAGGCTCAGTGCGGCGCGCAGGAACTCGGTGCGGCCGGGATTCTTCTTGAGATTGACGCTCACCGGCACGCCGAAGGTCGGCAGCGGCAGCACCGGGCTGACGCCGGCGAGCTTCAGCAGCGACAGTCTTACGAACTGGTAGAAGGTGACCATCACGGCGACCGGGTTGCCGGGCAGGCCGAACAGCCAGGCCTTGCCGATACGGCCGAAGGCCATGGGACGACCGGGCTTCATGGCGATCTTCCAGAACAGCACTTCGCCGAGGCGGGTCATCATGGTCTTCACGAAGTCGGCGTCGCCGACCGACACGCCGCCGCTGGTGAGAATGACGTCGGCATTTTCGGAGGCCGACCTGAAGGCGGTTTCGAGCTTGGCCGGATCGTCGGGAATCACGCCCATGTCGATGATCTCGCAGCCCAGGCGCGTCAGCACGCCCCACATGGTGTAGCGGTTGCTGTCATAGACATCGCCGCCTGCGAGCGGAGTGCCAAGCGACTTGAGTTCGTCGCCGGTGGAAAACATGGCGACGCGCACGCGGCGGCGTACGCTGACTTCGGCGGCGCCGATGGAAGCGAGCAAGCCGAGCTCGGCGGGGCGAAGCAGCTTGCCGGCAACGATGGCGGGGTGGCCTGCGCGCAGGTCCTCGCCGGCGCGGCGAATGTTCTGGCCCTGCTTCTGGCCGGGTGGGATGACGACATGCTCGCCATCGGTTTCAGTCACTTCCTGAATCACCACGGTATCTACACCGGACGGAATCACCGCCCCGGTCATGATGCGCAGGGCTTCGCCGGGCTGCAGCGCTGCCGGGCTCGGATGACCGGCGAGCACGGTGCCGGCCACCTTGAGACGGGCCGGCGCATCGCCGGAAATGTCGGCGAAGCGCGCCGCATACCCGTCCATGGCCGAATTGTCGGCGGCGGGCACATTGATCGGCGACACGGCATCCTCGGCCAGCACGCGGCCCAAAGCCTGGCGCACGAACACACGCTCGATGCCGTCGACGGGCTCCAGCAGCGACAGGATGAAATCCTGCGCCCGGGAAACGGTCATGGCATTCGGATCGTAGTCGCTTTGACAGGAGATCTTGTCGGTGAGGGTTTGGGGCGTCGGTGTGGCTTGGTTCAAGAGGGATCTCCCTGGTGCCGGCGGTTCTTATTTATGCGCGGCGAGTTCTTCGGGGGTGTTGAGGTTGGCGAAGGCGGCTTCGTCGTCGAATTCTACATAGCTGGCGCCGTTCTGCTGCTGCCAGGCGCCGAGCTTGCGTTCGCCGCTGTTGAGAAACGTGGCCAGCGTGCGCGTCAGTTCGCGATGCACGAGCATGAAGACCGGATGCGTCTGCACCGGCGTGCGCACGACGAAGAGGTCACCGCAGCCGTTTTTCAGGTTGGCTTCGATGAAACGTGCGACGAGGTCGGTCGGGAAGCCAGGCGAATCGCAGGGCACCGTGACCAGCCAGTCGGTCGTGCAGGCGCGGAGGCCGGCCAGCAAGCCCGCCAGCGGTCCGGCATATTGTTCGCCTTGCGGATTGGGTGCGTCGGCGACCACCGGGTAGCCGAACTCGTTATACGTGTCGGCGTTGCGGTTGGCGTTGATGATGATGGGGCCGACCTGCGGACGCAGGCGGTCGAGCACGTGCTGTACGAGCGGCCTGCCCTGATAGGACATGATGCCCTTGTCGCGGCCGCCCATGCGGCTGCCCTGGCCGCCGGCCAGAACCAGGCCGGTGATGTTCGATGCATTCATGAGGCTTACCCTCCGATGTAGTGCATTTCCACTTTTCTGGCGGCGGCGGTGTCGGCGGTACGAATTTCCGAATAGCGGTCGCCGCGTTGCTGCCAGATACCCTGGATGGCGCGGGTGATGGTCTCGTCGTCGGCGCCGCCGCGCAGAAGCTGGCGGATATCGTGGCCACCCTGCGCGAACAGACAGGTGTACAAACTGCCCTCGGGCGAAAGCCGCAGACGCGTACAGCTCGAACAGAAGGCTTCGGTGACCGACGAGATCACGCCGATTTCTCCGCTGCCGTCCTTGAATCGCCAGCGCCGCGCGACTTCGCCGCGATAGTTGGGATTGGCAGGTTCAATGGGAAGTTCGGCATTGATGAGATCGACAATCTCGCGCGAGGGCACGACCTCGTCCATCTTCCAGCCGAGGCTGCTGCCCACATCCATGTATTCGATGAAGCGAACGATGTGCCCGCTGCCCTTGAAGTGGCGCACCACGGGCAGGATGGCCTGATCGTTCACGCCGCGCTTGACCACCATATTGATCTTGACCGGCAGGCCGACGCCGGCGGCCGCTTCTATGCCTGCGAGTACCTCCGCCACCGGGAAGTCCACGTCGTTCATCTTCCGGAAGGTAGGGTCGTCCAGCGCGTCGAGCGAAACCGTCACGCGCTGCAGGCCGGCGTCCTTGAAGCTTTGCGCCTTCCTGGCAAGCAGGGAGCCGTTGGTGGTCAAGGTGAGTTCGACCGGCAGTCTGGCCAGCTTCTCGATCAGGCGCTCCAGATGCTTGCGCATCAGCGGCTCGCCGCCGGTGATGCGCAGCTTTTCCACGCCCTGATCGACGAAGAGCCTGGCGACGCGCTCGATTTCCTCAAAAGTCAGGAGGGAGTCGTGCGGCATGAACTTGAAGTCGCGGTTGAACACCGTCTTCGGCATGCAGTAGTTGCAGCGGAAGTTGCAGCGGTCGGTCACCGAAATGCGCAGGTCGCGGATCGGCCGGCCGAGCGTATCCACCGGCGCCTCGTCGAGAGGGCCGGTGCTGCTCGGCAGGATCAGACTGCCCGCCTTGATCGGAATGACGCGCTTGTTCATGTTTTAAGAATAGTCAAAATCAACCGCGAGCCACCAAGTTACAAAGGACACCCAGTATCACCAAGGAAAAGATTTTTGGTTCTGACTTTCTTGGTGACTTGGTGGCTCGCTTTGGTTTTTAAACCCCTTGCTTCAGACTCGCCTCGATAAACGGATCGAGGTCGCCGTCGAGCACCTTCTGGGTGTTCGAGATTTCGACGTTGGTGCGCAGATCCTTGATGCGCGACTGGTCGAGCACGTAGGAGCGGATCTGGTGGCCCCAGCCCACATCGGTCTTGCCGGCTTCCAGCTTGTCGGCTTCGGCCTGGCGCTTGCGCATTTCCAGTTCGTAGAGCTTGGACTTCAGCATGGCCATGGCTTCGGCGCGGTTGCGATGCTGCGAACGATCGTTCTGACACTGTACGACGATGCCGGTCGGGTTGTGGGTGATACGGATCGCGGAGTCGGTCTTGTTGATGTGCTGACCGCCGGCGCCCGAGGCGCGGAAGGTGTCGACGCGCAGATCGGCCGGATTGATCTCGACCTCGAAGGAGTCGTCGATTTCCGGATACACGTACAAGCTGGCGAACGAGGTGTGACGACCGCCCGAGGAGTCGAAGGGGCTCTTGCGCACCAGTCGGTGCACGCCGGTTTCGGTGCGCAGGAGGCCGTAGGCGTATTCGCCCTCGACCTTGAGGGATGCCGAACGAATCCCGGCCACGTCGCCTTCGGTCTCTTCCAGCACTTCGGCCTTGAAGCCCTTTTTTTCGCAGTACTTCAGGTACTGGCGCAGCAGGATGCTGGCCCAGTCGCAGGCTTCGGTGCCGCCGGCGCCGGCCTGGATGTCGATGAAGCAGTTGTTCGGGTCGGCCGGCTGGTTGAACATGCGGCGGAACTCAAGTCCGGCCACGGTTGATTCAACACCTTCCAAGTCAGCGGCGACCGCTTCCAGCGTGTCGTCGTCGCCCTCGTCCTTGGCCATGTCGAACAGGTCCTGCGCATCGGCGAGCGCGGACGAGACGCTTTCCAGCGTCAGTACGACGTTTTCCAGGGACTTCTTTTCCTTGCCCAGCGCCTGGGCGCGTTCGGCGTCTTCCCAGATCTTGGGATCGGCCATTTCCTGATTCAGTTCTTCAAGCTTCTCCGCCTTGACGTCGAAGTCAAAGATACCTCCGGAGTTCGGTGCCGCGAGCGGCGAGATCGGCAATCTTGTTGCCGATGGCGTTGATGCGTTCTGCTTCCATGGTGCTCTGTTCTTTCGGCTTGATAGCAAAGACGTGATTATACCGGAGCGACTGCCCAAAGCCGGGCGTCGCGCTGACGCGGCTTTATCCGCATACATGGCGTGCGCGCCAGTGCGCCCCTGTGTCGGGGCCGCCCGCCTGGGGTTCGCAACGCCGCCTTGACGCACTGGGTCACGCGAGCCTTCGATTTGCGTATGAAACCAAGTAGGCTTGTTTCAATTGCCTTGTTGCCGGCCTGGTTTTCGGTATAGTTGTGCGGCCGGCCGGCTGAGTGCCGGTCTGCAGAAAATCAATAAATCGCTGCAATCACCGCAAGGGGGGGATATGTTCTGTCCGCAATGTGGAAATGCCAACGCCGTATCAGGCGTGGCCTGTGTCGGGTGCGGCACTTTGATGGCGGACGCCGTGGTGGCGCCTCCGCAGCCCGCCCGAGCAGCGAGCCAGAACGCCGTAAACCATGAGCCGGCCGATACGACGGAGTTTTACGAAGCCGCCATCGGCATAAACGGCGGCCACGACTATTATCTGTCCCGCTTCCAGTCTTACGATGCGCACGGCGGTCCGCAGGCCGGCTGGCACTGGCCGGCCTTCTTCGTCACATTTTGGTGGATGCTCTACCGCAAGATGTGGCGGGCAGCGATCATCTATTTCCTCGCGCCCTACGCGGCAACCCTGTTTGCGGTGGCGGCCATGGCCCTGCTCGGGCAGACGGCCGGCGGCGCGCTGGGCGGGTTGGTCTTCCTGCTCTATCTGGGCTGGGCGTTCTTGTGGATTCCCTCGCATGCCGCCGGCATGTATTACCTGCATTGCAAAGCCAAGATCGCCGAGTCGAAACAGGCATCGCGCAATGAACAGAAACAGTTGCGCATTCTCGCCGCCAAGGGCGGTAGCAGCGGCGTGGTGGTGATTCTCCTGATGCTCTTTGCCGTCGTTCCGGTCGTCGGCATCCTGGGGGCAATTGCGATTCCGCAGTATGCGGAGTACACGACGCGCACGCAGATGAAGGAGGCGCAGCGCTATACCGGCGGCGCCAAGGAGGCGATCGCCGCGCACTACTACGCCAGGCACAGAGTTCCGTCCTCTCTTGAGGAGGCGGGCTTTACGCAGCCCTATCCGCCCATGGTCGGGCAGGCGTCCGTCGGCAAGGGGGGCGTGTTGACGGTGGTTCTTGCCGGCCAATCTCTTGCCGGCAAGAGCCTCGTCTATGTGCCGGCGCTGGACGATCAGCAACGCATCGTATGGGAGTGCCGCGGCGAGGATATTCCAGTCCGCCTGCTGCCGAAGGATTGCCGGCCGTCGGTGGTGCCGTGAAAAAAATGCTGCCTCCTCATCGCTGAGCACTGAGCTTGGCGTGTGAAGAGAGCGTGATCAGGGATACAACGATTTTGCTATCCAACGGAGAAATCATCGATGAACGAGGCAACCCAGATCGACGGCGAACTTCTGGCCAGGGCCGTCGCGGACCGGGCTCAGGCGCTGCAGACCCTGCAGCGTCTTGAGCGCGGTCAGTTTTCCTGGTATCACAATGCCTTGATGGCGGTTGCAGGTGCGCTCTGCGGCTGGAGCCTTGCCATGTCGGTTCCCAACGGGAACGGAATCATCGCCGCCGCGGCCGGCGCTGCCTTCATGTTCTCGGCGGCGGTATTTCGCGAGGCGACCATTGCGCGACGCCGAGTGGATGCCTTGCTGCTGTTGCTGAAGGCGAACGGCACGATCTGATGTTTTGGGTTGAGGCGCTCGGTGCGTTGACTATGCCTTCGTAAACGCGGGCGACGTCTGAATCAGCCGGCTACGCCTTCCACCATCAGCTGCACCGACTGCGTGCCGTTGTATTCGTTGATGCTGAGGCGGAAAGCCAGCTCGGCCTGGTCGGGCAGGGCATCGGGGTGATTGAACCAGATGGCCTCGAAGCGGCTGTGGCCTTTCTGCAGCGTGAGCTTCAGATGCTTTTCCTTCAGCACGCGCTGGCGAATGACGCGGAAGGTATCCGCGAAAACCGGAGCGGGGAAATGCTGCCCCCAGATGCTGCCGTCGAGCACGCGCACAGTCTCGATGCCGTAATAGCCTTCCTCCAGCGTGCCGTCGGTTTCTATGGTGCGGGTCAGATCGGCGGGGCTGAGCAGCTCCTTGGCTACTTGCTCGAAGGCGGCGTCGAAGCGCGGTAGCTCTTCTTCGCGCAAGGTCAGACCGGCGGCGGCGGCGTGGCCGCCGAACTTCAGCAGCAAGCCGGGGTGGCGCTTCGAAACGAGATCGAGCGCATCGCGCAGATGCAGGCCCGGAATGCTGCGCCCCGAGGCTTTGACTTCGCCCTCGTTGCCCTTGGCGAAGGCAAAGGTGGGGCGATGGGTTTTCTCGCGCACGCGCCCGGCCAGGATGCCGATCACGCCCTGGTGCCAGTTGGGATCGTAGAGCGACAGGCTGGCGCGGCCGGCGACGTCGATGGTGTCCAGCAGAATCGCGGTATCGGCCTGCATGTCGGCCTCGATGCTGCGGCGTTCGCGATTGATCTGGTCGAGTTCCTGCGCGATGTTGGCGGCGCGCGCCGGATCGTCGGTGATCAGGCATTCGATGCCCAGCGACATGTCCGACAGCCGGCCGGCGGCATTGAGCCGCGGGGCGACCGCGAAGCCGAGATCGAAGCTCGCCGCCTGTCGTGCATCGCGACCAGCCACATGGAACAGCGCGCGCAGGCCGGCCTGCATCTGGCCGGCGCGCATGCGCGCCAGGCCCTGGGCGACGAGGATGCGGTTGTTGCGATCGAGCGGCACGACGTCGGCGACGGTGCCGAGCGCGACGAGGTCGAGCAGGCTGCCGAGATTGGGTTCCTGCCGGCCTTCGAACGCGCCGCGATTGCGTAATTCCGCGCGCAGCGCCAGCAGCACGTAGAACATCACGCCGCAGCCGGCCAGCGCTTTACTGGGGAAGGGGCAGCCCGGCTGATTGGGGTTCACGATGACGGCGGCGTCCGGCAGCGTGTCGCCGGGCAGGTGATGGTCGGTGACCAGTGTGCGTATGCCCAGCGCATTGGCGGCGGCGATGCCCTCGACGCTGGCGATGCCGTTGTCCACCGTGACGATCAGATCGGGCTTTCGTTGCGCCGCGATGGCGACGACTTCGGGCGACAGGCCGTAGCCGGTCTCGAAGCGGTTGGGCACGAGGTAGTCGACCTGCGCGCCGAACATGCGCAGACCGCGCAGGCCCAGCGCACAGGCGGTGGCGCCGTCGCAGTCGTAGTCGGCGACGATGAGCATGCGCTGTTTGGCGGCGATGCCGTCGGCAAGCAGCTTCCCGGCCTCGATTGCGCCCTTCATTTCCGCCGGTGGAATCAGCTTCGCCAAAGAGGTGTCGAGCTCATCGGCGCTCTTGATGCCGCGCGCGGCATAGAGGCGGGCGAGCAGGGGATGAATGCCGCCCTGTTCGAGCATCAGGTGGGCGCGCGTCGGGACGCTACGGGCGACGATGCGCGTCATGCCTTGGCCCCGGCGTGAGCGGAGGGGCTGGCGCCGACACCGAGCGCGGCCAGCGGCGCCGGCTTGCGCCAGAAATTCAGGCGGTTGCTGCCGCTGACGGTCATCCGCAAGGCCTGGCCTTCGCCTTGGCCGTGCAGCACGAACTGCCGCAGGGCGCCGCTTTGCAGCGCCTCCGCGATAGGTTCGAACCATGCGGTTTCGAGCGACTGCAGGGCGGCGCGCCATTGGATCGCGTCGCGCTGGCGGGTTGCAATATCCAGCGCGGGGTTTAGCGCCAGCGTCTTGCCGGCATGATTTTCGAAGCGTTCGGGCAACGCCGACCAGGCGCAACCGAGATGACGGCTAAGCCCCTGCCATAGGGTTCCATCCGCCTCGATAAGATTCCAGTCCGCCTGGCCGACCTTGAGGTCGCCTTCCCCCCAGGGCCAGACGCTGTTTACGGCGGGCAGGCCGCGCGCGCTGCGGGCGAGATTGACCGGGTGTTCGTGCAGCGTCACCTGCACCTCATTGAGCAGACGGCGCCAGAGTTTCACATTGCCGGCCTTGGGCATCAGTTGATCGCCGTTGAGCTCGATGGCGTCCGCCAGCGGCGTGGTGCGGATATCCGATTCCTCATGCAAGTGCAGCAGCCATTCGTGCGGGTCGGCGCCGTGCAGGGCGCCCAGCTCATCCAGCAGCGGCGCGAGATCGGCCATGAGCGCAGCCGCTTCGTCCTCCGTTAGCCGCAGGGAGGCGGGATCCTGAACGATGAGCTGCGTGCGTTCGACGCGCAGGTGGATGGGGTCGAGGCACAGCCAGCGGCCGGTCTGTTCCTGCTGCAGGGCGCTGGCGCGCAGCGCCGCGGTCGGAAGCTCGGAAAGGCCGGCGACTTCAGCCAGCCACTGCTGGCTGTCGGCGACCGGGTGCAAGGACCGGCCGCCCTTGCCGAGCAGCCAGCTCAGCGCCGGCAACTTCAGGTCGAAGACCATGTCCTGCATGGCCTGGGCGGGCCACAACAGGCCGGGCAGGGCGAGGTGCAGGATGGAGGGTGTCTGTGACATGCGGAAACAGATGCGGCCGGGCTTGCGGGGCTTTGCAATAAGCGCCGCATGTTAGCATGCAGCCCCATGCGATATAAGCTACCTTTCGAGCTGCTGGTGGGGCTGCGCTACACCCGCGCCAAGCGCCGCAATCACTTTATTTCCTTCATCTCCATGATCTCCATGCTCGGCATAGCGCTGGGCGTGGCCGCCCTCATCGTCGTGCTGTCGGTGATGAACGGTTTCCAGAAGGAGCTGCGCACGCGCATTCTCGGCGTGGCCTCGCATATCCAGATTCTCGGCGAGAACGGCGATCTGGCCAATTGGCAGACGGTTGCGCAGCAAGCCTCCCAGCATCCGCAGGTCAAGGCGGCCGCGCCCTTCGTGCAGGCGCAGGGGCTGCTGTCCTACGATCAGACCGTGCGCGGCACCGTCGTGCGCGGCATCGTGCCTACGGACGAAGAGAAAGTCGCCGACTTCTCGCAGCACATGAAGGTCGGCAAGCTCGAGAACCTCAAGCCCGGCGAGTTCGGCATCATTCTCGGCGCCGATCTGGCGCGCGCGCTGCGCGCCTTCGAGGGCGACAAGGTCACGCTGATTGCGCCGCAAGGCACCAATACGCCGGTCGGTCTGGCGCCGCGCCTGAAGCAATTCACGGTCGTGGGCGTGTTCGAGGTTGGCATGTTCGAGTACGACAACGGCCTGGCGCTGATCGACATGCAGGATGCGCAGCGCCTCTATCAGATGGGCGACAAGGTCAGCGGCGTGCGCCTCAAGCTCGACGACCTGTTCGCCGCACCGCGCGTCTCGCGCGAGCTTTACCAATACGTTCAGGCCGACGCCTACGCCAGCGACTGGACGCGCAGCCACGCGAATTTCTTCCGCGCGGTGGCGATCGAAAAGAACATGATGTTCCTGATCCTGCTGCTGATCGTGGCCGTGGCCGCCTTCAATATCGTCTCCACCCTGGTCATGGCCGTGACCGACAAGCAGGCCGACATCGCCATCCTGCGCACGCTGGGGGCGGAGCCGAAGAGCATCATGCAGATATTCATCATCCAGGGCGCCCTGATCGGCAGCATCGGCCTCGGTCTCGGCGTGGCCGGCGGCGTGTTGCTGGCGCTGAACATCGACGTGGTCGTGCCTTTCCTTGAACATGTGCTGGGCTTCCAGTTCCTGGCCAAGGACGTCTACTACATCACCGACCTGCCGTCCGAGCTGCAATGGGGCGACGTGTGGGTGATCACGCTGGTGTCCTTCGTGTTGACGCTGGTTGCGACCCTCTACCCGAGCTGGCGTGCGTCGCGCACCAATCCGGCCGAAGCCTTGAGGTACGAATGATGAGCACGGTGCTGAGCGCGCGCAATCTGGTCAAGACTTTCGAGCAAGGGGCAAGCGAGGTCAAGGTGCTGCACGGCGTCGACCTCGATCTCGCCGTGGGTGAATGCGTTGCGGTGGTGGGCTCGTCCGGTTCGGGCAAGAGCACGCTGCTGCATCTGCTCGGCGGCCTGGATACGCCGAGCTCGGGCATGGTGGAGATCCTGGGCAAGGACATGGCGGGTATTTCGGACGCCGAACGCAGCCGTCTGCGCAATGAGAATCTGGGCTTCGTCTACCAGTTTCACCATCTGCTGCCAGAGTTTTCGGCGCAGGAAAACGTGGCCATGCCCCTGTTGATCCGGCGCATCAAGCGGGAAGAGGCAATGGCCGCCGCTGCCGCCATCCTCGGTGAAGTGGGACTGGGCCATCGCCTGGCGCATCGCCCCGGCGAGCTGTCCGGCGGCGAGCGCCAGCGCGCGGCGATTGCGCGTGCGCTGGTGACGAAGCCTGCCTGCGTGCTGGCCGACGAGCCGACCGGCAATCTCGATCGTCATACCGCCGAGACGGTATTCGACCTGATGCTGGGCCTGAATCAGAGCCGCAAGGCCAGTCTGATCATCGTGACCCACGACCCCGCTCTGGCCGCCCGCGCCGATCGCATCCTGCATATCCAGGACGGGCGGATCGTCGACTAGGCGGTTGCGCCAGCGAGCAGGGGAGTGGCTGCCGCCGCTGAGGGCGGTAAATAGCGGACCTGGTTGCGGCCGGAATTCTTGGCGCAGTACAGTCCCGTGTCCGCGTGGGCGAAACAGGCGTCCAGTTCGTAGCCGGCGTCCTTGGCTAGCGCGACACCAAGGCTGAGCGTTATGCGTACGGCTTTGCCGTCAAATTCGGGTGCTTCAGCGGCGATGCTGCAGCGCATGCGTTCTGCCACCATGTGAGCGATCGTCAGATCGGCCTCAGGCAACAATGCGACAAATTCCTCCCCGCCGTAGCGTCCGAGCAGATCGTTGGGCCGCAGCAGTTTCGGCAGCTTTTCCGACAGCCAGCACAGTACCAGGTCGCCGAAAGGGTGGCCATGCGTGTCATTGATCTGTTTGAAGTGATCGATATCCAGAATGATGATGGACATCGGGCTCTCCATCGCCTGGGCCCGGGCAAGCAAGCGACGGGCACGGATGTCCAGTCCGCGCCGGTTGAGCATGCCGGTCAGGCTGTCCAGATCGGCTTGCTCGCGCAGTTCGTCGTTAAGCCGAAAATTCTGCATCAACAGGAAGCTGAAGGTCGCGGCAATCTGCAGCAGGGACTGGGCGATGCTGACAACGATCTGGATGGGAATGGGGGACATGACGCTGTTTGGCGTACCGGCTATCGCGAACCACACGACGCGCGCCGCATGCAGAAACGCGATGGCAGCGAATATCCAGCGCGTTAGCCGCGCGGCGAAGCGCAAGGAGCCGGTGATCGGAGGCGTGACGGCCAGCGCTACGACGGCCAGTGTCAATGCACCTGCGATGTTGAAGAAATAAAGTCGCGCCGCGATGTTTTCGATTACGACAGCCAGACAGGCCATCCACAATCCGTGCCCGAGCGCCAGCAGCCATGGCAGTTTGCAGCACAGCCCCCGAGGATGGCGATGACCGAAAAAGGCGCGGATGGCGTAGTAATGGAAACACCAGCCCAACATGAACAGGAAGTTCGAAACGCCGATGGCCAAGCCTAGCGGAAGGTGGCCCTGCATCAGGTTCAGCGGAAAGGCCAGCGCCAGGCTTGCGCTGGCCAGCGTCCACTCGGCAAAACCGCGCTGACCATCGACCTGGCGTGAGGCCAGCGCGACGAAAGCTGCTAGCCCCAGACTGAGCGCCAAATAAATCAGGCCGACGCCGGCCGAGTTGATCGAATACATGAAGGTGGGGTGGTGTGGCCTAGTTCAGCGTTCCAGCCAGTTTACTGCGGAACTCGCGTACCAGCGACTGCTGCGATTCATCGCCGGCGAGCAGCTTGAACAGTTCGATCATGGCCTTGCGTGCGGCGCCGTCGCCCCATGTCTTGTCCTGCCTGACGCTGGACAGCATCTGCTCCAGCGCGCCGCGCCAGTCCTGCTTGCCGGCCAGCGCATTGGCGTATTCGAGACGCAGCGCGTGATCATCGGGCGCGGCCTCCACCTGGGCTTTGAGGGCGGAGGTGTCGATGCCGGCATTCTTCCGGATCAGCGTGATCCGGGCGCTCAGCGCCGCCACGCGCGCATCGGGCTCGCCGGGCCTGCTGGCAAGCCGGGTCAGGATGTGCTCCGCTTCGTCCAGCGCGCCGTCTTCGAGGCTGATCTCGGTCAGCAATATGGCGGCATCGTGGTGACCGGGGTCGGCGGCGATGGCCTCGGTCAGCAGGCGGCGCGCTTCTTCGTGATTGCCCGCTTCGCGTGCGGTATTGGCGAGCGCGAGCAAATCGGCGCCCGGCGCGGGCTCGGCCGGGGCGACGAAGCGGTCGAGAAACTCGCGTATCTGGCCTTCGGACTTGGCGCCGGTAAACCCGTCGACGATCTGGCCGCCGACCAGCGCCACGACGGTGGGAATGCTGCGTACGCCAAAGTGGCCGGCCAGTTCCGGATTGGCGTCGGAATCGACCTTGGCGAGAATGAAACGGCCGGCATATTCAATGGCCAGTTTTTCCAGAATCGGCTTCAGTACCTTGCACGGCCCGCACCATTCGGCCCAGAAGTCCACGACCACGGGCACGGTCATGCAGGCGTCGAAGACTTTTTCCTTGAAATCTGCGGTCGTTACGTCGATTGCGTAGGAGGACATGGCGGTTCTGCGGGGTGCTTTAGCGGAGAGGGGAGAGTATAATTGCGGTCTGTCGCGAATTGCCGCGCCTCCCATGAGACAACCCGGCGCCAAGCCGGTTCATCCGCCCCCGAGACCCCATGTCCGCTACCCCCGACATCCTCAAGCTGCGCGGCCTCGCCGCCTATTCCTCCACCCGTCTTGCCCGTCTCGCCGAAACCGTCAAATCCGCTGGTGTCAGCGCGATTGCCGCCGAGCACTGGTATTTCATCGAGCTGGAGGGCGCGCTGTCGGCAGAGGAGCTGAGCCGCCTCAAGGACCTGCTGGGAATTGCGGCGACCCTGCCGGCCGAGCCCGCCGACAGCCTGGTTTTGGTTACGCCGCGTCTGGGCACGATTTCTCCGTGGGCTTCCAAGGCGACCGATATCGCCCGCCAGTGCGGCTTCAAGGCGATCAAGCGCATCGAGCGCGGCATCGCCTATCACGTGAGCGGCCAGTTCGATTCTGCTGCGCTGTTACCCAAACTGCATGATCGCATGACCGAATCGGTGCTCGACAGCCTGGATGCTGCCAACGATTTGTTCCGCCATGTGCCGCCGCAACCGCTGCTGGCGATTGATGTGTTGGGGCAGGGCAAGGACGCATTGCTCAAAGCCAACGTCGAACTGGGGCTGGCGCTGTCGCCGGACGAGATCGACTACCTCGTCGAAAATTTCATCAAGCTGAAGCGCAATCCGAACGACATTGAACTGATGATGTTCGCACAGGCGAATTCGGAGCACTGCCGCCACAAGATTTTCAACGCCAGCTGGACCGTGGATGGCGAGGACCAGCCGCTGTCCTTGTTCGGCATGGTGCGCGAGACGCACAAGGCGCACCCGCAAGGCACCGTGGTGGCCTATTCGGACAATTCCTCGATCATGGAAGGCGCACAGAACCAGCGCTTCCTCCCGCGCGCCGACGGCAGCTACGCCTACAAGGAAGAGCTGACGCACTTCCTGACCAAGGTCGAGACGCATAATCACCCGACCGCCATTTCGCCTTTCCCCGGCGCCTCCACCGGCAGCGGCGGCGAGATTCGCGACGAAGGCTCGACCGGCCGCGGCTCCAAGCCCAAGGCCGGCCTGTGCGGCTTCTCGGTGTCCGACCTGAATATTCCCGATTTCCAGCAGCCGTGGGAATCGCAGTACGGCAAGCCGGAGCGCATCGCTTCCGCGCTCGACATCATGATCGAAGGCCCGCTGGGTGCGGCCGCCTTCAACAACGAATTCGGCCGTCCCAATCTGACCGGTTACTTCCGTACGCTGGAGCAGACCTTCGACGGCGAGGTGCGCGGCTATCACAAGCCCATCATGATCGCCGGTGGTCTCGGCAATATCAGCGCCGAACACTCGCACAAGATCAAGTTCGGCAAGGGCGCACTGCTGATCCAGCTCGGCGGCCCGGGCATGCTGATCGGTC
This sequence comes from Rhodocyclaceae bacterium, assembly GCA_028869135.1. Lineage (GTDB taxonomy): Bacteria > Pseudomonadota > Gammaproteobacteria > Burkholderiales > Rhodocyclaceae. The sequence continues at coordinate 192,680 of JAGWTC010000001.1, read as the reverse complement.
TCGGCGGCGGCGCCGCCTCGTCGATGACGACCGGCACCAATACCGCCGATCTCGACTTCGCTTCCGTGCAGCGCGGCAATCCGGAAATGGAGCGTCGTGCGCAGGAGGTCATCGACCGCTGCTGGCAGCTCGGTGAAGACAATCCGATCCTGGCGATCCACGACGTCGGCGCCGGCGGCATCTCGAACGCCATGCCCGAGCTGGTCAACGATGCCGGTTGCAGTGCGCTGTTCCAGTTGCGCGCCGTGCCGACCGAAGAGTCGGGCATGTCGCCCAAGGAAATCTGGTGCAACGAATCGCAGGAGCGTTACGTCCTCGCGATCGCGCCCGAGAACCTCGACATGTTCCAGAAGATGTGCGAACGCGAGCGCTGTCCCTTCGCCGTGCTCGGCACCGCCACCGACGACGGCCAGCTGATCGTCCACGACGAACACTTCAAGAACGACGCCGTCGCCATGCCGATGGAAGTGCTGCTCGGCAAGCCGCCGCGCATGCATCGCGAAGCCAAGCGCGTCATGCGCGACGTTCCGGCTTTCGACCTGTCCGGCATTACGCTGGAAGAGGCCGCCCGCCGCGTGCTGGCCATGCCCAGCGTCGCCTCCAAGAGCTTCCTGATCACCATCGGCGACCGCACCGTCGGCGGCATGACCGCGCGCGACCAGTTCGTCGGCCCGTGGCAAGTGCCCGTCGCCGATGTGGCGGTGACCGCGCTCGGCTATCAGAGCACCAAGGGCGAAGCCTTCGCCATGGGCGAGCGTACTCCGCTGGCCTTGCTCGATGCACCGGCTTCCGGCCGCATGGCGGTGGGCGAGGCGGTGACCAATATCGCTGCCGCCGCAATCGACGAGATCGGCAACATCAAGCTGTCCGCCAACTGGATGGCGGCCGCCGGCCACGGCGGCGAGGACGCCGCGCTGTTCGATACGGTCGAGGCCGTCGCGCTCGATTTCTGCCGCTCGCTCGACCTCAGCATTCCGGTCGGCAAGGACAGCTTGAGCATGAAGACCAGCTGGCAGGAGGACGGCAAGGACAAGCAGGTCGTTGCGCCGATGTCCGTGATTATCACGTCCTTCGCACCGGTCTCCGACATTCGCACCACCCTGACCCCGCAACTCGTCACCGAAGGCGGCGAGACCGAGCTGATCCTGATCGATCTCGGCGCCGGCCAGAACCGCCTCGGCGGCTCGGCTCTCGCCCAGGCATGGGGTGTCAGCGGCAACGTCGTGCCGGATGCCGATGCAGGGCTGCTGCGTAATTTCTTCAACGCCATCCAGTCGCTGCGCCCCAAGCTGCTTGCTTATCACGACCGTGGCGATGGCGGTCTGTTCGCCACCGTCTGCGAAATGGCTTTTGCCGGCCATACCGGCGTGTCGCTGAATCTGGATTCCGTTTGTTATGACGCGCTGGGCAACGACGTCGACGGCCAGGAGCGCGACGGCAAGTCGCTGCCGGGCCGCATCAACGACAAGCTGCTCGAAGTGCTGTTCAACGAGGAGCTCGGCGCCGTCGTGCAGATTCGTCGCGATGATCGCGCCGAAGTCATGGACAAGCTGCGTGCTGCCGGCCTTGGCGCCGTCAGCCATGTCATCGGTACGCTCAACGATGGCGATGAGGTCCGGGTCTGGCGCAACGCCCAGTCGGTGTTCGGCGCCAAGCGCGTCGATCTGCAGCGCGCCTGGTCCGAGACCAGCTATCGCATCGCCGCCTTGCGCGACGATGCCGCCTCGGCCAAGGAGGAGTTCGATGCGCTGCTCGATGCCAAGAATCCGGGCCTGTCGGCGCATCTGACCTTCGATCCGAATGCGCAGCTGGTGCTGCCCAAGCGCCCGCAGTTGCAAGTGGCCGACAGCAGCGGTTTTTCTGCTCAGGAGCAGGCCGAGTTGCAAGCGGCGCTCGGCGGCAGTGCGGCCGCCGATGTTTCAGGCAGCAAGGCGCCGGCCGTTGTCGGCTCGCGTCCGCGTGTCGCCATTCTGCGCGAGCAGGGCGTGAACGGCCAGGTCGAAATGGCTGCGGCCTTCGAGCGCGCCGGCTTCGAGCCCTACGACGTGCACATGTCCGATCTGCAGAGCGGCCGCCATCACCTGTCCGACTTCAAGGGCTTCGCTGCCTGCGGCGGCTTCAGCTACGGCGACGTGCTGGGCGCGGGGCAGGGCTGGGCCAAGTCCATCCTCTTTAATGATCGCCTGCGCGACGAGTTCGAGGACTTCTTCTGGCGCGCCGACACCTTTGCGCTGGGCGTCTGCAACGGCTGCCAGATGATGAGCAATCTCGCTTCCATCATCCCCGGCGCCGAACACTGGCCGACCTTCCACCGCAACCGCAGCGAGCAGTTCGAGGCGCGTTTCGTGATGGTCGAGATTCCGCAGTCGCCGTCGATCTTCTTCAAGGACATGGCCGGTTCGCGCATCCCTGTCGTGGTTTCGCACGGCGAAGGGCGCGCGGTCTTCAAGGACGGCCAGCAGGCCAAGGCGATCCAGGCCATGCGCTACGTCGATAACCACGGCAAGGTGGCGACGACCTATCCTTTCAATCCGAACGGTTCGCCCGACGGCATTACCGGCGTGACCACGCATGACGGCCGCTTTACCATCATGATGCCGCACCCCGAGCGCGTTTTCCGCACGGCTCAGATGTCCTGGCATCCGGCCGAGTGGGGCGAGGATTCGCCGTGGATGACGATGTTCAGGAATGCGCGGAAGTGGGTCGGCTAAACTGATCCCGCCAAAAACAAAGGAGCCCGAATTGAAAAATCGGGCTCCTTTGTTTTTTCCCGTACCGGCTGTCTTGTCGGCTGAGCCCGCAGACACTCAGGCAACGGCTGTCTGCTGGCGGTGCAGGAATTCGATAAACTCCACGGCAGGCATCGGGCGGGCAAACAGATAGCCCTGACCATCGTTGCAGCCGTTCTCTTCGAGCAGCTTGCGGGCCGCTTCCGTTTCCACTCCTTCGGCCAAGGTAGCCAGTCCGAGGCTGTGCGCCATCTGGATGATGGCATTGACGATGGCCAGATCGTCCTGATTGTCGACAATGCCGCGAGTGAAGGACTGGTCGATCTTGAGGACGTCGACGGCGAAGCGTTTCAGGTAGGAAAGGCTGGAGTAGCCGGTGCCGAAGTCATCGATCGCAATGCGCACGCCCAAGCTCTTGAGCCGCGCGATAGTGTCCGATATCGTGACATGGTCTTGCATCAGCAGCGATTCGGTCAGCTCCAGTTCGAGCAGGTGGGGCGGCAGGCCGCTCTGGGCGAGCGTAGCGCGGATTCGTTCGAAAAGGTTGTCGCGCGTGAATTGAAGTGCGGAGAGGTTGACGGCAATGCGGATCGGCGGCAAGCCTGAACGCAGCCAGCCGACCGTCTGGCGGCAGGCGGTTTCCAGTATCCAGCCGCTGAGCGGCAGAATGAGCCCGCTTTCCTCGGCCACCGGAATGAACCGGGCCGGAGGGATCAGGCCATGCTCGGGGTGCTGCCAGCGCACCAGCGCTTCGGCGCCGATGACGCGTCCGCTGGCGAGATCGATCTGGGGCTGGTAGAAAAGCACGAACTCGTCGCGCGCCAGCCCCTTCTTGATGCCGTTGCGCAGCGTCAGATATTCGGTTGCCGTCGCATTCATCGCTTCCTCAAAGAAGCTGTAGGTGTTGCCGCCGTTCTGCTTGGCGCGATGCATGGCAGCGTCGGCATTCATGAGCAACTGCTCCGGCTTGGCGCCGTCAGCCGGACCGAGCGCCAGGCCGATCGAGACGGTCATTGTGATTTCCTGCCCGCCGACCAGACACGGTTCCTGCACGATGTCGAGCACCTTCTGCAATATGGGCATGACTTCGGCGTCGTCTGTCAGATCGGCGAGCACCAGCACGAAGTCGTCGCTGCCGTAGCGGGCCAGGGTGTCAGTGTCGCGTATGGTCTGGCCCATGCGCAATGCGACAACTTTCAAAACCTCGTCGCCGCTGGCAAGGCCGAGCGAATCATTGATGGCCTGGAAACTGTCGAGATTCACGAACGCCACCGCGCATTGCCGGCTGTTGCTGATCGCCTGGGCCAGCGTCTGCTCCAGCCGGATTTCAAGCAGGTGGCGGTTCGGCAATCCGGTCAGCGGGTCGTGATGGACCAGATAGTCGGCCGTCGCTTCGGCCCGCAGGCGTTCGGCAATCTCGGCCTGCAGTCGTTCGTAGGGCTGCTGTACGCTGGTAACGAAGATGGCGCGGTAAATGAACCAGTAGGCGATAACCTTGTACGCATGGCCCAGCAGGCTGTAGACGTCATTGACGTTTTGGTAGCTGGCGAGGCAGATTTCGCTGAGGACGGTGATCAGGATGGCGCACAGGATCAGATGCGCATTGACGTCCGGGTTGCGTTCGGCCTTGCGGTGAAACAGCCAGGCGGCGGCAAGCAGCGCTGCGATCAGCGCATACTCCAGCACGATCTTGAGCGGGGTGAGGCCGGCGCCCTCGACATACATGCGCGGCAGCATCGCACCCAGGTCGAGCTCGATGGCATAGAGGGCGGCCACCAGCCCAAGGCTTGCGGCCAGCAGCAGGTAGCGGGTGCGCGGAGAGGCGAACGGTTGCCAGGGGCGCAACGCCACCGCCAGCAGGGTCAGGGCGTTGGCATATCTTGCAAACAGCCAGAACACGATGGCTTTCTGGGGGCTGGCGGGCGTAACGAAATCGGGCATGCCCTTGTAGGAGAGCGTGTGGGCGAAATCGAGCAGGCCGACGCAAAGAAAGCCGCAAGCGATGATGATGACGTTTCCCGGCCGCTCGGCACTGTAGGTGCTCCAGGAAATGGTGAAGATCAGGATCGCTACCAGAACGGCGAAGCTTTCCATCACGGTATGCAGCTGCAGCGGAAACAGATGCGGCCGGTCGAGCAGTGTCTGCAGGGGCTCGGCCCACCAGGCGGCACTGAACAGCAGAAGCGTCAGCGCGGCGAGAAGCGAACGCGGCAGGGGCAGGGCGGATCCTGTCATGGCCTATGGTTCGAAAGCGATGTTGCTAAACTACATCAAATTGCGCCATCCTGCCCCGGAAGATGGCGTTCTGACATGAGGTAATGTCATCCGGTTTGACAAAAAACAAACGGGAGCCGCAGCTCCCGTTTGTTCGCTCAGTGTCGTCAGCCGGTTTACTGGACTACCTTGGCCTTGGCGCGCAGGTCGTTCACGTGCTTCTCGACAATCTGCTGGGCCAGGCGCTGGCTGATTTGCGGCTTCGCTTCTTCCAGCGTCGGCAGCTTCAGGTCGCGGCTGTCTTCGACCTGGATGACGTGATAGCCGAAGTCGGTCTTGACCGGCTCCTTGGTGTAGGTGCCCGGCTTCAGCGCAACCACTGCATCCGAGAAGGGCTTCACGTAAGCGGCCGGCGTGGACCAGCCGAGATCGCCACCGCGTTCCTTGCTGCCCGGATCGAGCGACTGCTTGGCCAGGTCTTCGAATTTTTCACCCTTGTTGAGTTTGGCGATGATGGCCTTGGCTTCGTCTTCATTCTGGACCAGAATGTGGCGGACCTTGTATTCACGATCGCCGACGCGGGCCTTGACGGCTTCATATTCCTGGCGGATCTGGGCGTCGGTCGGCGGGTTGCTCTTCACATAGTCCTGCAGGTAGGCGCCGATGACGACTTGCTGGCGAGCCATCTCGACCTGGGTCTGCACGTCGGCCTTCTTGTCGATGCCCTTGGCGGTGGCGGCCTGGACCAGAACTTCGCGACGAACCAGTTCTTCCTTGACGGCCTTGCGCAGTTCCGGCGTGTCAGGCTGGCCTTGCGCCATCTGTCCGGCAACCAGCGTTTCGATTCGGCTCTTCGGAATGGTCTTGCCGTTCACGCTGACGGTGTCATCGGCGGCGAATGCGGTCTGGGCCGACAATGCAGCGACGACGGCATAGGCGGAAATGCGAAGCAGTGCGGATTTCATGTGGGATCCTTGATGACGTAGGAATTATGACTTTGTCCTGCAAAGTCCGGCAGGCTCGGTGAAAAATCATACACCATCGTTATTGCCCTGAAGTTGCGGACACGTGACGATTTCTCGGGCAATTCCGCCGTGGCTGGCGCTTTCATCATTTTTTGTAAGCCAACGTTGCAGCATTTCATCCAGCGTCTTGGGATTGACGGGTTTGGTCAGGTAGTCGTTCATGCCGGCCTCGATGATCAGTTCGCGGTCGCCGGCCATCGCGTTGGCGGTCATGGCGATGATGGGGACGTTCGGGTTGAGGACGTCGGCGCCGCCGCGCCGGATGGTGCGGGTGGCTTCGTAGCCGTCCATGACCGGCATGCGGCAATCCATCAGCACCAGATCATAGGGCGTTTGCGCCAGCGCCTTGAGCGCTTCGCTGCCGTTGGCCGCGGTATCGACATCGTGGCCGAGCTTTTCCAGCAGGATGACGGCCAGGCGCTGATTGACCGGATTGTCTTCCACCAGCAGGATGCGCGCCTGGCGGACGGGCTGGCGCAGATGTTGCGACGCGGCGGGTGTTTCGCCGGCGTCGCTTTCCCCATCCAGTACCGCCTGCAGGCTGTGCAGCAGCAATTCGCTCTTCAGGGGCTTGGTCAGATAGGCGCGCGAGCCGGTGATCAGGAGGCGATCGCCCTTGCCGCGTACGGCCACCGATGTCAGCAGCAGCAGCAGTGCGATGCCGGCTGTTGCAGGGGCGGCTTGCAGCGTGGCGGCGAGATCGTGGCCGTTGAGCAGCGGCATCTGCATGTCGATGATGGCCGCATCAATCCTGCGGCCGGCTTCCAGCTCTTCGCGCACCAGTTGCAGCGCGGTGGCGCCATTGGTCGCGGTCAGGCTCTCGCAACGCCAGGCTTGCAGCCACAGACCGATCAGGTGGCGGCTCGTCGCATTGTCGTCGACGACGAGGATGCGTCGACCGGACAGGCCTGCCGTATCGGGCTGGCTGCGCTCACCGACGCGCTGCTGCAGGTCGAAGGGCAGGACAAAGGAAAATGTCGAGCCCTGGCCCGGCTCGCTTTGCAGACTGATCTCTCCGCCCATGAGCTCGATCAGGCGTTTGGCGATGGAGAGGCCCAGGCCGGTACCGCCGAACTTGCGCGTGGTGGAATTGTCGGCCTGGGTGAAGGGCGAAAACAGTTTGGCTTGTTCCCCTTCGGAAATGCCGATGCCGGTGTCGCGGATTTCAAAGCGCAGAACGGCGCTGTTCTGCGCTTCCTTGACCAGCTCGACGCCGAAGGAGACTTCGCCGGTGTTGGTGAACTTGATCGCATTGCCGACCAGATTGATCAGGATCTGGCGCAGCCGCCCCGGATCCCCGATCAGGAAGGAGGGCACCTGCGGCGACAGCAGGCAGATGAGCTCCAGGTGCTTGTCGGCGGCGCGCAGGGCGAACATGTCGGCCACCTCGTCAAGCAGGCTGCGCAGATCGAAATTGATGGTCTCCAGATCGAGACGGCCGGCATCGATCTTGGAGAAATCGAGAATGTCGTTGATGACATTGAGCAGTGCCAGCGCGCTCTGGTAAACGGTTTCCGCGTGTGCGCGCTGTTCGCGGTCGAGCGGCGTATCGAGCAGAAGTTCCGTCATGCCCAGCACGCCGTTCATCGGCGTGCGGATTTCATGGCTGACGGTGGCAAGGAAGTCGCCCTTGGCCCGGTTGGCCGCCTCGGCGGCGTTGCGGGCCTGCAGTATCGAGACTTCATTGCGCTCGCGCAGAATGGCGAGCGCCGCAAAACGGGCGCAGGCGGTGAGCGTCTTGATCTTGTCTTCGCCTGGCTCCTGGCCGCTGCCAACGATCAGCGAGAGGATGCCCAGCAGCGCGTGTTCTTCATTGCGGATTGCGGCCGACCAGATGGTGAAGTCGTTGCGGCCGGTCAGCAGTCGTCCGAGCAGCATGCACGCGGGCGCATCCGTATCCTCGGTGCAGTGCATGACGGCGACATCCTGTTGCGGATCCGGCAGCGGGCAATCGGCCGAGCCGATCTCAAGCTGCTCGATGCGATGGTAGAGCGATGGCGGCAGGCCGGGCGCTGCGGTCAGCAGCAGGTGCGTGCCGGCCTCGTCGAGCAGGTGGATCAGGCACTGGCCTTCGCTGAATCGCGTCTGCGAGAAGCGGGCGATTTCGTCGAGGACTTCCGCCGCCGGCGTACCGAGCGCGATCATCTGCAGCAGTTCATTGTGGCGCGCCATCTCCCGGGCGTTTGCGTCGAGCATGGAGCGGGACTGGCGCATGCCCGAGATGTAAAGCGAAGTGGCGGCGAGGCCTGCGATCAGCAATGCGCCGACGGCTGCCAGCAGGACGAAGAGCGCATTCCGGTCACGGTCGATGCCCGCGATTTCAGGCACGGGATGCAGGACGCCGACGCCGATGTCGTTGCTGGGCACCGATTCCAGACGAATCAGATAGGACATCGGATCGTCGTCGATGCGCATCAGGCTCGGATAGCGCGCATCGTCCCAGCGCGCCAGCTTGAGCGGGGAAAACTGAGTGCGGCGATAGCGCGTCAGGCGTTGTTCCTCGCTCAGTGACATGACGATGCTGCTGGGCAGGGTGCGCATTTCCAGCGCCTTGTCGTTCGACAGGATGATGACGCCGTTTTCATCGGACACGATGGCCTGGGCGTTCTTGAGCGCGTAGGTGAGCTGAGGCAGATCGATCTTGCCGACGATGACGCCGACGACATGCGCGCTTTCGTCGCGAACCGGCGCGGAAAAATAGAGGCCGGGAATATTGGTTTTGCGGCCCATCGCGTATTGGCGGCCGTTGCCGCCCAGCATGGCTTCGGTGAAGTATTTGCGGTCGCGGTAATTGGTGCCGACAAAGCTTTCGCTGCTGTCGTAATTGCTGGCCGAGATGCAGTTGCCGCGCGCATCGATGGCCCAGATCACGCTGAAGGCGCCCAGATTGCGACGCGCTTCGGCGAGCTTGCGATGCAGTGGCGCGAGCGCTGGGTCGGCATTCCAGCGGTTGCGCCGCTGTTCGGCGGTGTCGGCCGGCATCTGGGTGTTCGATGCCTTGAGCGCGCTGACGATCATGCCGCTTTGCCCTATTACAGAAGGCAGGCCGTGCAGAATCGTCAGATCGCGATCCAGACCCAGGGCAATGGTGTCGGCGGTGCGGGTGACCTGGCGCTCATGCGCCACCAGCAGATCGTTGCTGCGCCACTTTGCGTACTGACTGGATGCCAGCCAGGCGGTGACGATCCAGGCCAGCGTCGTCAGCAGTGTGACGATCAGGATAAGACCGGGCTGCGTTTTCTCGACAGCGCGGCTATCGGGGCCGGGGGATGGGAGTGTCAGCATAATGATACTTGTCTTGTTGTTTGTGCAGCGTATCAATTTTGCATTGGCAACTCAATCATTTCGCGACGTGGGCAAAAAAAACGGGAAGCCAAAGGCTTCCCGTTTTTTGCAATCCGGCCAGGAGCCGGAGAGGGGGCGTTCCCGGCTTACTGCGCCATGAACTTGCTACGCATCGGCTTGAGCCAGAACCAGGAGGCCAGGCCAGCGAAGATGTTCAGTGCGGAAGCAAAGTAGAACACCGAGTCCCAACCGAAGCTGGAAACCATCCAGGCGCCGACCGGAACCAGCATCGATGCGGTGCCCTTGGCGGTGTACAACATGCCGGCGTTGCCTGCAGCGTTCTCGGAACCGAAGGTGTCGGCACACATCGAGGGGAACAGCGAGAAGATTTCACCCCAGGCGAAGAACACCAGGCCGGTCAGGATCACGAAGGCAACCGGATCGTGGCCGTACTTCAGGAGGGCGATGATGCCGATGCCTTCCATCAGGAACGCGAACAGCATGGTCGGTTCGCGGCCGATCTTGTCCGACACCCAGCCGAAGAAGGGACGGGTCACGCCGTTCAGGATGCGGTCGATGGTCAGCGCGAAGGTCAGCGCCGGCAGGGTCAGACCGAACCAGCTGAGCGTGGTGTTGTCGTGACCGAAGTCCTTGGCGATGGAGCCGAGCTGGGCGGTGGCGATCAGGCCGCCGGCGGCAACCGACACGAACAGCAGATACATCAGCCAGAACACGGGCTTGCGCACCATTTCACCCATGGTGTAGTCGCGGTTGCTTTGCTGCACGGTGGCCTTGCCTGCAGTCTTGGACGAGGAGGAGGCGGGCGGCTTGATCAGCAGCAGGCCGAGCACCATGACGCTGATGCCCTGGATCAGGCCGAAGTTCCAGAAGGCGGCTTCGTAGCCATCGGCCTTGATCATGTTGGCGATCGGGATGATGGTCAGGGCGGAGCCGGCGCCGAAGCCGGCGGCGGTCAGGCCGGCAGCCAGGCCGCGCTTGTCGGAGAACCACTTCACGGCATTGCCAACGCAGGTGCCATACACGGTGCCTGCGCCGATGCCGCCGATGACAGCGGCGAAGTAGAGCATGCCCAGCGACTCGGCCTTGGCATTGAGCACCCAGGCAAGGGCGCACAGGATGCCGGCGACGAATACGACCTTGCGCGGGCCGAGTTTGTCGACGACCCAGCCTTCAACCGGGACAAGCCAGGTTTCGGTCAGGATGAAAATGGTGAATGCAACCTGGATCGCGGCGCGCGTCCAGCCGTGCTTTTGAGCCATCGGCTCGACGAACAGGGTCCAGCCATATTGCATATTGGCGACCATCGACATGCAGATAATGCCGATGACCAGCTGGATCCAGCGGTTGGAATACCAGGTGCTGCTTGCGCCGGTTTCCAGGGCCACAGTGTTAGACATTTTGTAACTCCTCCGTTACGGCGCCGATGGGAGCGGCACCCGTGTTGAACGACTTGCTTACCTGTCAGCACCCTGACAGGTGCATGAGCGAGCCGAATGTACCGATCAGCCCAATTTGGGGGAGTTGCCTAAAGTCACTAATTGGGGTCGGAGAAAGTCACGAAATGATGCTTTTGAAAGTGACGTAAGTCACAAGGGGCCTCAACCATGCGGTTTTTTGTCGCTGGTACAATAAAAACCGAAAGGCCATAAGTCACGAAATTGTTAGCAACTTATGTCTTGTAACACGTATGCAACGGTGACCTGAAGCACACGCAAAATCCGCCCTGTCAGCAGGCAAATGACATAAGCAGGAAGGGGGCGGGAGGCCGAAAGTTTACCCGGCCGGGCGCGACCGGCGACAGTGCCGGCGCAGGAGGATGGCAGGAGGGGGCGTTCAGTCCTGCTTGTTGCGCAGGGTCATGATGGCAAGCTCGGTGCGCGTATTGGCGTGGAGCTTTTCCATGATGCGGCTGACGTAGTTCTTGACCGTGCCTTCGGCCAGAAAGACGGTATTGGCGATCTGCTTGTTGCTCATGCCTTCGGCGATGAGTTCCAGCACGCGCGCTTCCTTGTCGGTCAGCAGCGACTGGCGCTTGGCATGGATGGAGTCGGGTTCCGGGCTGCTGACCGGGGTGCTGTCTTCAACTTGCGGCCGCGCGCCGGGATTCTGATTGGCGAGCAGCCGGAACTGATCCATGACCTTGGATGCGATTTGCGGGGTCATGCGCGATTCGCCGCGATGCACGGCGCGTATGGTGTCCAGCACTTCCGCTTCGCTGGTGTCCTTGAGCAGATAGGCCTGCGCCCCGGCACGTACGGCATCGAACACCATGGCATCGGTATCGAAGGTAGTCAGCACCATGACACGGGTATTCGGCAGTTGGGTGGTTATTTCGCGCGTGGCGACCACGCCTCCCTTGACCGGCATGTGCAGGTCCATGAGCACGACATCGGGTTTCAGCGCCAGCGCCATGGACACGGCCTCGGCGCCGTCGGCGGCCTGGCCGATCACTTCGATGTCGGGCTCGGCCGAAATGATCAGGCTCATGCCGCGGCGGATCAGCGACTGGTCGTCGGCGATCAGGACGCGAATCGGAGTCTGCGGGGTGGGGCTGGGGGGGCTTTGATCCATGCCGTGATTCTAATGGCTGGTCACATGGCCGGACAGCGTTTTCTATGTGATTTTGGTCATTCTGTTGCGTGACCTGATGCACATACGGGCCGGGGCTGATATCGTTCGGGCATGCCGCCCCCCCTGTCTTCCTTCCTGCATCGCATCGACCCCCGCCAGAGTCTGTCCACCGCCCTCGGCTGGCTGGTATTCGGTCTGGCGCTGGTGCTGGCCGTGGTGGCCGCCGCCTGGGTGGGGCAGATCGTGCGCAGCAACCTGCTGCAGCAGTACAGCCTGCGTCTGGCCAGCGCCGCAGACCATATCGCTTCCGAGCTCAATCTGGCGCTGGCGCAGCGCCTGCAGTCGGTGAGCATCTCCGCGGCCATGCTGTCCGACGATGTGCGGCGCAACGAAAGAGGCAGCATGCAGCGCGTGCTGTCCAACGTGCAGGCGAGCTTTCCCGATTTCGTCTGGATTGCCGCAGCCGATGCCGACGGCCAGATCATTGCGGCCACCGACCCCGATGTGATCGGTAATAACGTCTACCAGTACGCCTGGTTCGCCCAGGGCTTTATCGTCTCGTGGATCGAGGAAGGTGTCAGCTTCAACAACGAGGAGTACAAGGGGGACGATCACGAGGCCGAGATGCACGGCAAGCGTTTCCTCAAGCTGACCGCGCCGATTCGCAGCAGCAGCGGCGCCGTGCTGGGCGTCGTCGCCGCGCGCCTGTCCTGGGACTGGGTGTTGCAGATGGTGCGCGATATCAACAAGGGCATGAGCGACGTATCGCGCGAGGAGTGGTTGCTGATCGATCGCGACGACATCGTTCGCATCGGGCCGCCCGAGCTTGTCGGCAAGCAGTGGCAGCAGGATGCGCCGCCGGTGTTTGCGCCGCTGAGCGAATTCGGCCTCAGCAGCATGCCGCCGCAACTGGTGCTGCACCGGATGGAGGAGGGGCACAGCTACCTGGTGGCCGAGGCGCAGCAGGGAGACAACGAGTCGCTGCAGCAACTGGGCTGGCGCGTGGTGGCGATCCAGCCGCTGGACCAGGCTGTGGCTGCAGTGACCCGGGTACAGTGGCAAATCGCCGCCGTGCTGCTGGGACTGGGCATCGTCGCCGCTTTCGTCGGGTTGTCGCTGGCGCGGCGCCTGACGCGCCGGGTCCGCATGATCGCGAGCTCCGCCGATGACGTGCTGGCCGGCACGGCGCAGCAGATTGCCGTGCCCGAGGGCGAGGACGAAGCTGCGCGACTGGGCGCCGCGCTGGACCGGCTGTTGCGCGCGCTGCAACAGGAAAGCGACGGTTTGCGCCAGCTCAATGCCGAGCTGGACCATCGTGTGGCCGACCGTACTCATGAAATCCAGCGCCTGGCCGAGGAGGCGCGCTATGCCGCCGTCGTGCGCGAACGGCTCAAGATCGCCCGCGACCTGCACGACACCCTCGCGCATTCGATGATGGCCATGTTGACGGAAATCCGGCTGCTCAAGAAGCTGGCGGAGACCCAGCCCGAGGCGCTGGCCGAGGAGCTGATCGAGGCCGAGAAGGCTGCACGCCAGGGCTTGCAGGAGGCGCGTGCAGCCATCGGCCAGATTCGCTACAACCCGGTGCGCGACGTCGGCCTCGGCGTGGCATTGCAGGACCATCTGAATCTGTTCGCCGATCGCACCGGACTCGCCTGCCATTTCGACTGCGATCCGGCTCTGGCGACCTTTTCCGAAGAGCGTGCCGAAACCTTCTTCCGCATTGCCGAAGAGGCGCTGCGCAATATCGAGCGCCATGCGCGTGCGCGCAATGTCACGCTCAGCCTGCACAAGGTCGAGGACGGCGGACCGCTTTTGCAGATGGCGATTGTCGACGACGGTATCGGCTTCGAGCCCGAGATTCCTCATCACGGCCATTATGGTCTGGTCGGATTGCGCGAACAGGCACAACTGGCGGGCGCCCAACTGCTGATCGCCAGCGAACCGCAGCAGGGCACCCGGGTCACCGTGAGTCTGCGTCTGGTTCAGGGCTAGCGCGATTTTTCCTTGTCTTTGGAGAGGTCCGGCGCGGACGGCGGCGAGGGCTTGTCGGGGTGTCTGGCGCCGGGTGTGTTGACGATCATGTCGAGCACTTTACGCTGCAGGCGGCGGTCGTTCAGGTAGTTGCTCAGGGAAGGCGTTTCTGCCTGCGGGGGCTTGTCGTCTGCGGCCATGGTGATATTCCCTTGGTGGCGTTCGGCGCCCGAAATCAGCGTGCCGGCTCGACCCGGTAATCCGCCGGCAATACGCCCAGGGTCTTGAGGCAGGCCTTGCCCAGTTCGATGCGCTTGGGGCCATCGGCCATCCCGGGCATGTCGATATTGAGCGCGAAAGCGTAGATTTCGTCGCCCTTCTGCACCCAGCCCACCCACCAGCCTATGCCCGGCTTGTAGGGCGTGGCCCAGCCGGTCTTGCCATACAGCGCCCAGTGGTCGCCGGTTTCGAGGAAGATGATCTCGCGCACGCTGAGTTGGACAGGGCGCGGGTAGGGGAGTTGCAGTTGCCCGAAGCGCGCCAGAAACTCCACCTGTTCGAGGGCACTGATCTTGAGCGGTCCGTCCAGCCAGAAGCGATCGACGTGGCTGCCGATCTGTTCATTGCCGTATTGCAAGGCGGCGATGCCCGCGCGCATGCGTGCGAGCCCGGTACGGCGGGCCAGCTCCTGATAGATCGGGACGCTGGAAATCCGGATCGCATCGCGCAGACTCAGGTCCTGCTCCCATTCCTTCAGCGGCTGCGGCTTGCCGCCGTAGGGCAGCACCACATCGACACCGCCGACCGATCCGGCGGCAAGGCCGATCAGGCTGTTGGGAATCTTGAAGGTGGAGGCCGGGATGTAGCGCACCTGGCCGCGCGTGCGATTGTGGCCGATCAGCCGGTTGCCCGCGACATCGTAGAGAACGAAGGTGCCATTCAGCTTGCGCGCCTTGAACAGGGCTGCGATTTCCTCGCTCTCCTGCCAATCGACAGCATGAGCCGCGGGAATGACCAAGGCCAGCAGCAGGGCAAGAAGTCGTTTCATCGGATGGACCGGGTGGGTGACGAAGACGTGCAAGGCGGGAGCTTGCCACGAAATGGTCGGCAGGCGCCAGGCGGGGCGGAGTGCGGTCGATGCAGTGCGCCCCGCGGCCATGAATTCCTCGCACAAGCAAGGTTGCGGATTTCGGAATTTCAAAACGCGGTCTATGCTGCCTGAATGGCCGATATGGAATCGGTTCGTGATAAATAGTTTACTAATGAAATATATCTAAGTAAAATATGTCCGATGGTGATCGCTGAAGGATTCCTGATGGACAGATGCAGACAATTTTTTGCCACGCTGGCGCCGGCCTTGCTGGCGGCGGCGCTGGCGGGCTGCGCCGACATGGGCAATATCAGGCCGCAGGCGCAACTGCTGGAGGCAGATCGCCTTGCCGCCGGCATTCCTTCCGCCTCCGCCATGCAGGCGCAATGGCCGCAGGCGCGCTGGTGGGAAAGCTACGCGGATCCGCAGCTCGATGCGCTGATCGCGAAGTCGCTCAGCGACAATCCCGGCCTGCATATCGCCGCGGCGCGCGTGCGTCAGGCACAGGCCGTCGCCACGATGGCGGAAGGCGCCACTTTGCCGGGCGTGGGGTTTTCCGCTTCGGCCACACGCCAGCTTTTTTCCCAGAACGATTTCATTCCGCCGCCGCAGGCCGGCAATTACGACTGGTATAACCGTTCCGTCGTCGATGCGAGCTACGACCTCGATCTGTGGGGGCGCAATCGCGGAGCGCTGTCGGCCGCGCTGGACGAGGCGCGCGTTGCCGAGGCCGAGGCGCAGATGGCGCGTCTGGCGCTGGAAAACACCATCGTGCGCAGCTATGTCCAACTGGCGCTGAACTATGCGCTAAAGGACATCGTGGCCGATACCCTGCAGCGTCGCCGTCAGGCGCTGGCGATCACGCACAAGCGGCTGGCGGCGGGGCTGGCCACGGAAGTCGAGATCAGCCAGCTCGAAGCCGAGCTGCCGGGGCTGGAAGCACGCCTCGAACAGCACGAGGAAAACATCACCCTGATCGGACGTCAACTGGCCGTGCTCAGCGGGCAGGGGCCCGGTGCGGGCGAGGCGATCGTGCGACCGCGCCTGAAGCTGGATGAGGGCGAGTGGATGCAGTTGCCTTCAGCGCTGCCGGCCGACCTGATCGGCCGCCGCCCCGACGTTGCATCGCGCCGCTGGGGCGTGGCTGCGGCGGGACAGCGTATCGGTGCCGCCAAGGCGGCTTTCTATCCCAATATCAACCTGATGGCCTTCATCGGTTTCCAGGGGCTGGGTTTCGCGCGTTTTCTTTCCGCCGACTCGGCTGTTCGCGGCATGGGGCCGGCCGTCTCCCTGCCCATTTTCGACGGCGGCCGCTTGCGCGGCAATCTTGGCGCGCAGACCGCCGCCTACGACATTGCCGTCGAAAGCTACAACGAGACGATGCTGGGCGCCTTGCAGAGCGTGAGCAATGCACTGACCGTGGCGCAATCGCAGCAGCATCAGCAACACCTGATCGAAAGCGGCGTCGCTACTGCGCGCAAGGCGCGCATGCTCGCAGGCAAGGGCCATGCCGCGGGGCTGACGGACTATCTTGTCGTGCTCAACAGCGAAGTCACCCTGCTGCGCGAAGAAGAGCAGGCCGCGCTGATCCATGCGCGTCGCCTGGAAAGCTATGCCGGCCTGATGCTGGCGCTGGGCGGCGGCCTGCCGTCGGTGCCGCAGCCGGACATCGCAGTTCCCGGCGGAGTGTCGCCATGAGCAGTTTCGATTCGACCGATTGCCGCATTGCACGGTGCACCGACCGCATGTCCGACTATCCGCAGCAACTGATCACCCTGAGCCGGCTTGCCTACCATATCCAGAAGCGCACCCAGGACCGGATCAACGCCGCGCTCAAGAAATACGGCCTGACCACCGTCAGCTATACCGTGCTGATGGTGCTCTACGGTTCCGAGAGCGAAACCCAGCGCGCCTCCGAGCTTGGCGAAGCCTGTTCGGAGAAGCCTGCCAACATGACGCGCATTTGCGACGAGCTGTCGGAAAAGGGCTGGATTCAGCGCCGCAACAGCGAGGAGGACCGGCGCAGCGTCATCATCAGCCTGACGCGCAGCGGTCGCGCATTGATCGAGAAGGCGTCGCCCGAATACTGGGCGGTACTCGAACGCAGCTATGCCGGCATGAGCGCGACTGCGCTCAAGGATCAGGAGCGGGTCCTGCGCCGCCAGCTCGCCAACCTCGACGATCCGTCGTGAGCGCGCTGACCGACCGTCTGATGTCGCGCCCCGTCTGGTTGCGCCTTGCCGGTCGGGCGCGGCGCACCGGCCGCGACTGGCTGGACAGCGAAGGGCCGCGCTGGACCTTTGTGGTCAAGACGCTGATCGCCGCCTTCCTGGCCCTGTGGATCGCCTTTTGCCTGGGCTTCGATTCTCCGCGCAGCGCCATGATGACGGTTTTCATCGTTGCCCTGCCCAGCAGCGGCATGGCGCTTGAAAAGGGCGTCTATCGTCTGCTCGGCACGCTGGTCGGTTGCGTTGCGGCGCTGGGTTTCGTCGGCATGTTTCCGCAACAGGCTATGCTGCTGTTCATTTCGCTCGCCATCTGGGCGGGTCTGTGCACGGCCGGTTCGGCGCTGATGCGCAATGCGCGTTCCTATGGCTTCGTGCTGGCCGGCTATACTGCCTGCATGATCGCGCTGCCGGCGCTGAGCCGGCCGCTCGACGTTTTCGACCTGGCAGTGTCGCGTGCCACCGAAATATCGCTTGGCATCCTGTGTTCCGCTTTCGTCAATGATGTCCTGTTTCCCCGCCATCAGAGCGAGGAGCTGGTGCAGAAGCTGCGCGGCCTCTATCTGAGCTTTGCGACCTTGTGCAGCGAGTCGATGCAGCACCTGTTGCCCGAAGCCGAGCTCGAACGTCGCCATCTCGACTTCGCCACAGACGTTGCCGCGCTTGAGTCGCAACGCGCCGCCTCGGTCTTCGAGGCCGGCGACATTCGCATCCGCAGCCGCCAGTTGCATGCGTTCAGCCTGGCGGCAATGGCCGCATTGACCACCTTTCATACGCTGCACCAGTTGATGGAACGCCTGCGCCGGGCCGGAGGCTCGACCATTCCGCAACTCATGCAGCCGCTGTTCAACGAGTTCAATACCGCCATGCTGATCGGCGACGGGCTGGCGCGCACGGCTGCCGAGGCGGAACATACGCGACTTCGCTTCAATGCCTTGTTCAGGTCGATGCCGGGCCTGATCGAGGCAACGCGCAGGCGGCACGCGCCTGCACTCGATGAAGCGCAAATGCTGGATCTGGAAACGGCGCTTGAGCTGCTGCAGCGCCTTGGCGCGGAGTTCCGCAGCCTGGTGAGCATCTATGCCTCCCTGCCGGCCAATCTGGCTCGCATCGAGGCGGATGCGGCAGCCCTGCCGCCCGCCTACAGCCAGACCACGCCGCCCGGCATTGTGCTGGCAGCCGGCCTGCGCAACGGATTGGCCCTGCTGATCCTGGCCTCGGCCTGGTATGCCCTGAACTGGCCCAGTGCCGCCGGCGCCGTCATGATCGCCACCATTTTCTGCGGTCTGGCCTCGTCCTCGCCGGAGCCCCACCGCATCATTCATTCGACCACGCTGGGCTTCACGCTCGCCACGCCGTTCGCCTTCTTCTGTGCCTTCTTCATGCTCAATCGGGTCGAGGGATTCGACATGCTGGTGCTGTCCATGCTGCCCTTCCTTGCTGCCGGCGCCTACCTTTCCACCTGGCCGCTTTATGCCGGCGTCGGCGTTGGTTTCAATCTGATGTTCGCGCAGATGGTCGCGCCGGAAAACCTGATGCGTTTCAATGCCATCAGCTTCATCAACGACAGCATGGCCCAGATCATCGGTCTGCTGATCGCCGGCCTGATGTTTGCGCTGATCCTGCCCGAGCATCGCCAGGGATCGCGTCGCCATATTCGCGAGGCGCTTTGGCACGAAGCCTCACTCGCCTGCATCACCGTCTCGCCGCATCTGCGCCATCTGTTCGAGAACCGCATCCGCGATCTTCTCAATCAGCTCGGCATGATCCGCATCTTCGACGAAGCCACCCGGGCCATCGTGAACGAAGCCATGGTCCTGCTTGAGCTCGGCCATGCCGTCATCAGCCTGCGTCGCGCTACCGCTGCGCACGCCGACACGCCGCCCGAAGTGCGTCAGGGCATCGAAGCGCTGGCCCGCTATTTCCGCCAACCGCAGGCGCGGACGAGACAGGCCGCCATCGCCGCCGCCGGCGCTGCCATGGATCGTTGCCAGGTCGTGGCGGCGACGAATCTGCTGGCCGACCTTCACCTGATCCGTACCTGCCTGCTCGACACCACCTTCGACCCCGATACCCGCCCCAAGGAGAACGACAATGCCGCGTGAATTCGATTTTCTCGGTGCGCTCGTGCCCGGGCTGCTGCCGGTATTCCTGCTCAGCGCAGTCGTGCACATCGGCCTCGACTGGGCTTGCGGCCATTACGGCGTATATCGCTACGTCTGGCACCGCTCGCTGTTTCGCATCTGCATGCTGATCTGTGTGTTCGGCCTGCTCAACGCCCTGCTGATCAAATAGAGAAAGCACCATCATGAGAGCCTCATCCCGTCTGCGCTATGTCGTCACTGCCGTCATCCTGCTCGTCGCCATCGTGGTCGCCCGCTATCTGTGGAACGACAACATGTATTCGCCGTGGACGCGCGACGGACGCGTCAAGGCCGACGTCATCAATATCGCCGCCGACGTTTCCGGCATTGTCACCAGCGTGGCGGTGCGCGACAACCAGCTCGTGCACAAGGGCGACCTGCTGTTCACAATAGACAAGAGCCGCTACGCCAACACGCTGGCCCAGACCGAGGCGGAGCTGGCCAGCCAGCAGGCCGACAAGACCATGCGCAGCCGCGAAGCGGCGCGCCGCGCCGGCCTCGACAGCTCCATCGTCACCAGCGAGAACCGCGAGACCGCCGCCTCGCTGTCATCGATGGCCGGTGCCAGGTACCTGGCCGTACTGGCGGCGCGCGATACCGCCAGACTCAATCTGGAGCGCACCGAGGTGCGGGCGCCGGTGGACGGCTATGTCACCAATCTGCGCGTCTATGTCGGCGATTACGCGAGCGCCGGCAGCGCCAAGCTGGCCGTCATCGACAGCAATTCCTTCTATGTGTTCGGCTATTTCGAGGAGACCAAGCTGCCCTATCTGGCCGTGAACGATCCGGTCGAGGTTCGCATGCTCGACGGGCAGGCCACGCTGACGGGGCATATCGAAAGCATCTCGCGCGGCATCACCGACCGCGATGCCGCCACCGGCCGCGAGCTGCTCGCCGATGTGAACCCCACCTTCAACTGGGTGCGCCTGGCGCAGCGCGTGCCGGTGCGCGTTCGCCTCGACAAGCTGCCGGAAGGGCGCATGCTCGTCGCCGGTACGACCTGCACCGTGGTGGTGAAGGCGGCTTCTTCAGCCGGGGGCTGAGGCTGCGGTATCCATCCGCACGTCTCCCCCTCGACGCCGCCTGCGGCTTAAGCCGGTGGATACTTTTTGCAATCAATTTTCAGCCAGCGCGGATTGAAAGTGTTTCGGGTCGCGATTACACTTCGCCCGTCTTGATTTTCGGAGTACCACCTGTGGACAGTTCCAGTTGTCGATCTTGCATCGACACGACACAGGCAAGGTAACTGTCGGCTTTTCCCCGACTGCTGCCTTGCCAGATTTGGCGGGTAGCAGTTTCTGACGGCACGGTGTGCCGCGTCTGCTTTCCCATTTTGCGTTTGCCTTTGCGGGCCGGATGTCTGGCCGGGCTGTATGTGCGGGTGGCCATGTTCGAATGGCCCTCGTCCGTCGTCGTCCGCGCTCCGCCCGCATGGCAGCTTGCCGTTAGCCCGGAGCACGGAGCGGCAGGGGGGAAAACATGAAATTCACGCTTCTTAAAGGACTCTTCGCCGGCTTTATCCGCACTCGCGGCCTCGGTCGGCACTTCCGCCGCCTGGCGCTGCTCGACAGCATTTCCGGCGCTTCGCTCAGCCGCGAGATGCCGGATTCGCTGGCGCAATCGCTGATCCAGGCGTCTGACGGCAGCCCCGAGGCCGTGCTGGCCCGGCTCGACAGCCACCCGGATGGCATCAGCGCAGCGCGTGCCGAAGCCATACGCGAACAGGTGGGCCGCAATCAGGTGGAGCAGGAAAAACCCCTGCCCTGGTGGCTGCATCTCTGGCACTGCTACAAGACGCCGTTCGATCTGCTGCTGACGCTGCTGGCGCTTGTTTCCTACCTGACCGAGGACATGAAGGCGACCCTGGTCATCGGCACCATGGTTGTGCTGTCGGTCGCGATCCGCTTCTGGCAGGAGCGCAAGTCGACGATCGCAGCCGACCGGCTGAAAGCGATGGTCAGCAACACCGCCACCGTCATGCGCCGCGATCTGTCCGAAGATGCGGCCGAGGACGCCCGTCGCTACTTCGACATTCAACTGCATCCGCGCGCCGCGCGTCGCGCGGAAGTCCCGATCGTGGAGCTGGTGCCCGGCGACGTGGTGCTGCTTTCGGCCGGCGACATGATTCCGGGCGATTGTCGCGTCCTGGCGGCAAAGGATCTCTTTGTCAGCCAGGCGGCCATGACCGGCGAATCGCTGCCTGTCGAGAAGTTCGTCGAGCAGCGCGACCCGGCCGCGAGCAATCCCCTAGAACTCGACAACATCGTCTTCATGGGCACCAATGTCGTCTCGGGCTCGGCTACCGCGGTGGTGGTGAACACCGGCAGCCGCACCTATTTCGGCGCCTTGGCGCAGCGCGTGACCGCGACCGACCGTGCGCCCACGCAATTCCAGGCTGGCGTGAACAAGGTGGCCTGGCTGCTGATTCGTTTCATGTTCGTGATGTCGCCGCTGGTGCTGTTCATCAACGGCTTCACCAAGGGCGACTGGACCGAGGCCTTTCTCTTCGCCATGTCGGTCGCTGTCGGGCTGACGCCGGAAATGCTGCCGATGATCGTGACCTCCACGCTGGCCAAGGGCGCTGTCGTGCTGTCGCGCCAGAAGGTCATCGTCAAGCGCCTCGACGCGATCCAGAATTTCGGCGCAATGGACGTGCTGTGCACCGACAAGACCGGCACGCTCACGCAGGACAGGATTTTTCTGGCCCGGCATATCGACGTCTGGGGCGAGGAGTCGGATGCCGTTCTGGAGGCGGCCTACCTCAACAGCTACTATCAGACCGGGCTCAAGAACCTGCTCGACGTTGCCGTGCTGGAGCATACCGACGTGCATCTGGACCTCGACCCGGCGCGGAACTTTCGCAAGGTCGACGAGGTGCCCTTCGATTTTCAGCGACGCCGCATGTCGGTCATCGTGGCCGAGCATGACGATCACCATGTGCTGATCTGCAAGGGCGCAGTGGAGGAAATCCTGTCGGTGTGCGAGCGTGTCCGCCACGGCGACAGGGACGAGGCGCTCGGCCCCGAATTGCTGGGTCGTATCCGTGCCGTGACCAGCGCGCTCAACGAGGATGGCCTGCGCGTTGTCGCCGTGGCCACGCGCGAGACGCCGTCGACACAGGAGACTTACGCTATCGCCGACGAAGCCGGCCTGACCCTGATCGGCTATGTGGCATTTCTCGACCCGCCCAAGGAAAGCACCGCGCCGGCGCTGGAAGCGCTGGCTGCGCACGGGGTCGGCGTCAAGGTGCTGACCGGCGACAACGAACTGGTCACCGCCAAGATCTGCCGCGAAGTCGGCCTTGGCGTGGGCGGCATTCTGCTCGGCGCCGATATCGAGCGCATGGACGATGCGGCGCTGGCTGATGCAGTCGAGACGCATACGATCTTCGCCAGGCTGACGCCCGCGCACAAGGATCGCATCGTCCGCACCCTGAAGCACAACGGCCATGTCGTGGGCTTCATGGGCGACGGCATCAACGATGCGCCGGCCCTGCGCAGCGCCGACATCGGCATCTCCGTCGATACGGCTGTGGACATTGC
The DNA here is from genome assembly GCA_028869135.1 of Rhodocyclaceae bacterium. Lineage (GTDB taxonomy): Bacteria > Pseudomonadota > Gammaproteobacteria > Burkholderiales > Rhodocyclaceae. The sequence goes on along the minus strand of JAGWTC010000001.1, from coordinate 169,860 downwards.
CAAGGAGGCGGCCGACATCATCCTGCTGGAACGCAGCCTGATGGTGCTGGAGGCGGGCGTAGTCGAGGGGCGCAAGACCTTCGCCAATATGCTGAAGTACATCAAGATGACGGCCAGTTCCAATTTCGGCAACGTGTTCTCGGTACTCGTGGCGAGCGCCTTCATTCCCTTCCTGCCGATGCTGCCGATGCATCTGCTGGTGCAGAACCTGCTCTACGATTTCTCGCAGACCGCGATTCCGTTCGACAACGTGGACGACGAGCTGGTGGCCGCTCCGCAGCGCTGGGACCCGGCGGATATCGGCCGCTTCATGCTGTTCTTCGGCCCGGTCAGCTCGGTCTTCGATATCACGACCTATCTGCTCATGTGGTTCGTGTTCGGCGCCAATTCGCCCGAGCACCAGACGCTGTTCCAGTCGGGCTGGTTCGTCGAAGGGCTGATGACGCAGACGCTGGTCGTGCACATGATCCGCACACGGCGGGTGCCCTTCGTCCAGAGCTGGCCGGGGACGCCGCTCCTGATCGCCACGCTGGCGACCATGAGCATCGCAATCTTCCTGCCGATGGGGCCGATCGCGCATTACTTCAAACTGCAGGCATTGCCGCTGGCCTACTTCCCCGTTCTGGCACTGATCCTGGCCGGCTACATGGCGCTGACCCAGGCCATGAAGTCCTACTACGGCAGACGCTTCGGCTGGCAATAGCCAAACCCGCGGCCGGCTTGAGCGAGCGCAGCAGATCGGGTTGAGGTGTTCGCTGCAATCTCATGGCGGTCTTGTTACAGCCGCGTGATGGAAATGATCGATTGCCTAAAAATGCGGCATTTGAAAAAAGTCCAAACAAGAGAAGGAACTAGTCCGCTTGCTCATGGCTTATCCACAGGGTTATCCATGGCTTCTGTGGGTTATCCACGCTGCGCTCTTTCGCTTCACAGGGTGCGCTGGCAGAGCGGCCAGGCAAGCCGGAGTTGCGGGCGCTTGCATTGCCTGCGGCGCACGGTTCGGGGCGAGGCGTGATTTCGGCTTTGGCGCGGCGCCACGTTCAGCGGTAGCGACGCCCGGCCTCCACCGCGAGGCCGGCGCCGATACTGCCGAATAGATCGCATTCGACGGCGCGCGCTTGCGGCAACAGGGCCGCGATCTGGGCGCGCAGGCGCGGAATGCCGCTGGAGCCGCCGGTAAACAAGATCGTGTCGATATCGCCTGCGGCGATGCCGGCATCCTTGAGCAGGGCGGCGACCGTGTCGGCGACGCGGTCCAGCAGCGGCACGCTGGCGGTTTCGAAGGTGCTGCGCTCGAGTATCTGCTCCAGCCCCGTTTCCAGCGTATCCAGGCGCAGGGTGGCGTTGGCCTGATCGGACAGAGCGATTTTGGCATGTTCGACTTCGTTGGCCAGCCAGTGGCCGGCGCGCTTGTCGAGCAGCTTGATCAGGCGGGCGGTCTTTTGCGGTTCGGCGGCATCGAGCGCCAGTTCCCGCTGCTCGGCCATGGTCTGCCGCGTGTAGGCCGAATTGATGGTGTGCCAGGTGGCCAGATTGAAGAAGATGTTCGAAGGCATTTCGCGGCCGCTCTTGAGCTGGCTGCGATAGCCGAGCAGCGGCATGACGCCGGCCAGGCTCAACTGGCGGTCGAAGTCGGTGCCGCCGATATGCACGCCGCCGTTGGCCAGCACGTCGTCCTTGCGCTCGGCATGGTGCGCGCGCTTCGGCGAGAGGCGGATCAGCGAGAAGTCGGAAGTGCCGCCGCCGATGTCGGCGACCAGCACCAACTCTTCCTTCTGTATCGTGGTTTCGTAGTGATAGGCGGCGGCGATCGGTTCGTACTGGAAGCTCACCTCGCGGAAGCCGAGATCGCGCGCGATTTCCGCGAGCGTGTCCTCGGCCGCCTTGTCGGCAACGGAGTCGTCGTCGACGAAGAAGACCGGGCGCCCGAACACGGCGCGCTCGAAAGGCTGGCCGTTGTGGCGGTCGATGCGATGCTTGAGCTCGCCGATGAACTGCTGCAGCAATTCGCGAAAGCGCAGGGCGCGGCCATTGACCTCGGTCTGCCCGTCGATCAGGCTGCTGCCGAGCAGGCTCTTCAGGGAGCGCATCAGGCGGCCTTCGTAGCCGGCCAGGTACTCGGTCAGTCCGGCGCGGCCGTAGCGCGTCTGTTCGTCTTCGGCATTGAAGAACACCACTGACGGCAAGGTGACTTTTCCGTCTTCGAGCGGCATCAGCTCGGCGCGACCGGCGCACATGCGCGCCGCGGTGGAGTTGGACGTGCCGAAGTCGATGCCGCAGGCGGGGGCAGGTATTGTGGTGGCCATGCAATGAAAGGGCCGCAACGATGGGCCCGGAAATCAAAAGGGCCGACAGTTTTGTTCGGCCCGTGAACTGCTGTGTGTTTGGTGGGCGGTACTGGGATCGAACCAGTGACCCCTGCCGTGTGAAGGCAGTGCTCTACCGCTGAGCTAACCGCCCGATTGAAGGAAGGACGAATGTCGTTTCCTCTATCGAGGGCGCGAATTAGACCACAACTGGCGGATTTGGTCAAACGTGGCGATGGCGGCATGCAGTAAAATGGCCGGCTTTAGACGCATTCGAATTGCCACGCACATGACCGTCCGTACCCGTTTCGCTCCCAGTCCCACCGGCTTTCTTCACATCGGCGGCGCGCGCACCGCATTGTTTTCGTGGGCCTATGCCCGTCGCCACGGCGGGACTTTCATTCTGCGCATCGAGGACACGGACGTTGCGCGCTCCACGCCGGAAGCGGTGCAGGCCATCATCGACGGCATGAACTGGCTGGGCCTTGCGCACGACGAAGGTCCTTTCTATCAGATGCAGCGCATGGATCGCTACAAGGAAGTGATCCAGCAGATGCTCAAGGACGGCAGCGCCTATTACTGCTACACCTCGAAGGAAGAACTCGACGCGCTGCGCGCCGAGCAGGAGGCGAAGAAGGAAAAGCCGCGTTACGACGGCCGCTGGCGCCCTGAAGCCGGCAAGACGCTGCCTTCCGTTCCCGCCGGAGTCGAGCCTGTCGTCCGCTTCAAGAATCCGACCACGGGCGTGGTCGCCTGGGAAGATCAGGTCAAGGGACGCATCGAGATTGCCAACGAGGAGCTCGACGACTTCATCATCGCGCGCGCCGACGGCACGCCGACCTACAACTTCTGCGTCGTCGTCGACGACTGGGACATGGGCATCACCCATGTGATCCGCGGCGACGACCACGTCAATAACACGCCGCGCCAGATCAATGTGCTGTCCGCGCTCGGCGCAACCGTGCCGCAGTACGCGCATCTGTCCATGATCCTCGGCGACGACGGCCAGAAGCTCTCCAAGCGCCACGGCGCCGTCAGCGTGATGCAGTACGACGAAGACGGCTATCTGCCGGAGGCGGTGCTGAATTATCTGGCGCGTCTCGGCTGGTCGCACGGGGACGAAGAGCTGTTCAGCATGGAGCAGTTCGTGCAGTGGTTCGATCTCGATCACATCACCGCGTCGGCGGCGCAGTTCAATACCGAAAAGCTCAACTGGTTGAATGCCCAGTACATCAAGGCCGCCGACAATGCGCGCCTGACTGCGGAGGCGAAAAAGCGTCTGGCCGGGCAGGGGGTCGATACTTCGACGGCACTTGACCTCGAGCGCGCGGTTGCGCTGTACAAGGAGCGCGTCAGCAGTCTCAACGAACTGGCCGACGCCATTCACCCCTTCTGCGTGACCGTGCATGCGTCCGAAGAAGTCAGGGCCCAGCATCTGACCGAAGCGGCCAAGGCCGCGCTGGCGACTTTGGCGGAGAAGCTTGCCGCCGTGAGCGAGTGGGTGGCGCCTAATCTGAGCGCTGCGATCAAGGAAACCGTGGCCGCGCACGGCGTCAAGATGCCGGCGGTGGCGATTCCGCTGCGCGTGGCCTTGCTCGGCCAGCCGCAATCGCCGTCGATTGATCAGGTGCTCGAAGTGCTGGGACGCGAGCGCGTGCTGGAGCGTCTGCAAGCAGTGTAATCGCGCAACTGTCGGGCATTGCATAGACCGGTCGTCGGGAGAAACCCACGGCCGGTTTTTCTTTGGCGCTTAACCGCGTGTTAGCACGCGCCACTACGTCATAATCGGCGTACTCAATCCGATGGCAGCTTCCATGCGAGAAAATCTGCGTTCCGACCGTATCCTGGCGCTCGTCGCTCTGGCCGTGCTGGGCGGCGGTTGCTTCTGGGTGCTCTGGCCTTTTCTCTCCGCGTTGTTGTGGGCGGCCATTCTGGCTTCGGTGTGCTGGCCGGGGCTGCTCTGGGCAGATCGTCTGGTGGGCGGCCGACGCACGCTGGCGGCGAGTCTGATGACGCTGCTGGTCACCCTGATCCTGCTGGTGCCTTTCGTTCTCGTCGCGACGGGACTGGCCGACAATGTCGCCGAGTTCGGGCAGATGATTACCGGCGTGCTCAAGGAAGGCCTGCCCGATGCGCCGGCCTGGCTGATCAAGATTCCGCTGGTCGGGCAGAGCAGCCACGAATACTGGCAGCAGTTCGTGCACAACGGCGGCCGTCTCGTCGATGAACTGGCCAAGCTGGCCGAACCGGCCCGCAACGCCGCCCTGGCCGCCGGCAAGGGTGTCGGGCGCGGCGTATTCGATATTGCGCTGTCGGTCTTTCTCGCCTTCTTTTTCTTCCTCTACGGCGAAGCGCTGGCACGCCGCCTGCGCGCGGCGATGGCGCGTCTGGCCGGCACGCGGGCCGAGCATCTGCTGGGCATTGCGCGCGGCACCGTCACCGGGGTGATCTACGGCATTCTGGGTACCGCCCTGGCGCAGGGCGTGCTGGCTGCCATCGGCTTTGCCATTGCCGGCGTGCCGGCGGCAATGCTGCTGGGGCTGGCAACCGCCTTTCTCTCTCCGCTGCCGGTCGGCCCGCCGCTGATCTGGGGCGGCGCCGCCTTCTGGCTGTTCGAGCAGGATCAGACCGGCTGGGCGATTTTTGTGGTGCTATGGGGCTTGCTCGTCGTCAGCACCGTGGACAATGTCATCAAGCCCCTGATCATCAGCCGCGGCTCCAGTCTGCCTTTCGCCATCGTGTTGCTGGGCGTGCTTGGCGGCGCCGTGGCTTTCGGCGTGATCGGCCTTTTCATCGGGCCGACCCTGCTGGCCGTCGGCTATCGTCTGACGATGGAGTGGACCTCCACAGATGATCCGCCGGCACTTGCCGACACACTGCCGATTGAGGAAAGCGATACGCACGAATCGGGCCGCTAGGCGCCGCTGCGAAAAGTAGGACAAGACCGACATCGGTGAGCGGTTTTGTCTGAAAGACCAGCGTCCCCGCGTTTGTTATTTTCGATGCCGGGCCCTCCGACGGAGAGGGATCGAAACGCATTCAGACTGGCGGGGGAAATGTCTTGAAGCCATGCAGCATGGTGCCGGCCGCCGCCGAGGCCAAGTCGCAGGCTCGGGCCGGCGGGAAGCGCCGCGGCGCGGTCTGCTGCAGACGCTCGCCGGGCTGCGGGACGCCGGTCGTGCCGAGGAGCGCTGGGCAGGCCGGGGGAAACAGGGAGGCTCGGAATGACGACGACGCTGCCTGACCGCCTGCTGGCGGGGCAACCTTACCCGCTTGGGGCAACGCCAGATGGCCTGGGTGTGAACTTCGCGCTATTTTCGGCGAATGCGCACAAGGTCGAACTGTGTCTGTTCGATTCGCGCGGCCGGAAAGAGGTTGCGCGCCTGTCCATGCCTGAATGCACCGATGAAATCTGGCACGGCTATCTGCCCGATGCCACGCCGGGGCTGCTTTACGGTTACCGCGTGTACGGGCCTTACGAGCCGGAACGCGGCCACCGTTTCAATCCCAACAAGCTGCTTATCGACCCTTATGCCAAGCAATTGTCGGGGCCGCTCAAGTGGGGCGATGCGGTATTCGGCTATCGTATCCACGGCGCACGCGGCGACCTGTCGTTCGACCGTCGCGACAGCGCCGCGCTGATGCCCAAGAGCGTGGTGGTGGAGGACACGTTCAACTGGAGCAACGACCAGCGCCCCTGCACGCCGTGGGCGCAGACCATCATCTACGAAACCCATGTGCGCGGGGCCACCATGCTGCGCGACGACATTCGCGCCCATGAGCGCGGCACTTTCGCCTCGCTGGCCAATCCGCGCTTCATCGAACATCTGAAACGGCTCGGCGTCACGGCCGTCGAGCTGCTGCCCGTCCATGCCTTCCTGCAGGACCGGCATCTGCTCGAACGCGGCCTGCGCAATTACTGGGGCTACAACACGCTGTCCTATTTCGCGCCGGAGCCGATGTATCTGCCGTCGGAGAAGCTCGACGACATTCGTCGCGCCGTGCGCCGCTTCCATGCGGCCGGCATCGAAGTCATTCTCGACGTGGTCTACAACCACACCTCCTGCGGCAGCGAAATGGGTCCCACGCTGTCTTTCCGCGGCATCGACAACGCCAGCTATTACCGCCTGCTGCCCGGCAACGAGCGCTACTACATCAACGAAACGGGCTGCGGCAATACGCTCAATCTGTCGCATCCGCGCGTGTTGCAGATGGTGCTGGACTCGCTGCGCTACTGGGCGACCTCCTTCCATGTCGACGGCTTCCGCTTTGACCTCGGCGTCACCCTGGGGCGCGAAGGAACGGGCTTCGATCCGGGCTCGGGCTTTTTCGACGCGATTCTCCAGGACCCGCTGCTGTCGCGCCTCAAGCTGATCTCCGAGCCATGGGACATCGGTCCCGGTGGCTACCAGCTCGGCAATCATCCGCCCACCTTCGCCGAATGGAACGATCGCTTCCGCGACAACGTGCGCCGCTTCTGGCGCGGCGACGCCGGCATGCGCAACGAGCTGGCCGGCCGCCTGGGCGGGTCGGCCGAGCTTTTCAACCATCGTCATCGCAAGCCCTGGGCCTCGATCAACTATGCTGCTTCCCACGACGGCTTTACCCTGCATGATCTGGTCAGCTACGCCGACAAGCACAACGACGCGAACGGCGAGGGTGGGCAGGACGGCCACAACGACAACTTCAGCGGCAACTGGGGCGGCGAAGGCGACAGTGCCGACGCGAATGTCGTCGCGCTGCGCGAACGCGTCAAGCGCGGCATGCTCGCCACCGTCCTGTTTGCGCAGGGCACGCCGATGCTGCTCGGCGGCGACGAATTCGGCCGCACCCAACAGGGCAACAACAACGCTTATTGCCAGGACAACGAAATCTCCTGGATCGACTGGCGCAGGCTCGACGATGAAAACGGCGCGGCGCTATGCGGCTTCGTCGCCCGCCTGATCGAAATCCGCTCCAGCTTCGCCTGTCTGCAATCCGGCGCCTTTCTCAACGGCGATCGGCAGGTCATGGACGACATCAAGGAACTGGGCTGGTTCGATGCGGAAGGGCAGGGCATCAATGATGAGGCCTGGCAGGACGTGCATGCGCGAGCCTTGACGGTACGCCGTGCTGCACCGGGCGCCGATGGTGCTGCGGAAGTCACGCTGCTATTGATCAACGGCAGCGAAAGCGATATTTCCTTCCGTTTGCCCGGGCCCGGCCCGCAGGGCGGCTGGCATCTGCTCATCGACAGCGGCAGTTGCAAGGAGGGCGGTGAGAGGATCGCCGACGAGTGCCATGTGGAATGCCGCAGCGTCGTGCTGCTGGCGAACCGCCTGCCCGGGAAACACCGATGAGCCTAGACGGCGAGGCCACGCACCATGAGTCTGCCGCAAGGAATTGCCACATCGCCGGTACCCGCCCCGGGAGCCTTCCGCTTCAAATCCTCTTTCGGCGCCCCGTGCCAGCCTGACGGAAGCACACATTCCGGCTTTGGGGGCTGCGTCTCGACGGTGGAGCAGAGTTGAAGATCGACGGCCACGCCGCCATGCCGGATATCTCTCAGGGAACGGAGTTCTGGGCTGCGTGGCTGCGAATTGTCGGAGACGAGTTGCAGGGCGCTCGCCTGGTGGGCACCGATGTGCTTCCCCCGGCCGGCTTCGGAGAAGTATGGATCGGTGCCATCGCGGCCAGACCGGGGCATGCGCGCAGGGCGAGGCCATTATCTTGCCGGCGCGGATATTGATGGGCGACATGCCGGTTGCGGTGATAAGGCGTAGTATGAAGCCGGAGTCGGTCTGGTCCGGCAGCCAGGACGCGGTGGACGGGTACCGGCATTGCAAAAACCTTAACGAAGGAGGAAATGCCATGACCAATGCAACCTGGATCGTGACCGCCAATGCCGGAAGGGCAAGGATTTTTGCGCAGGAGGATGTATCGGAGCCGTTGCACGAAGTGAACGGACTGATCAACAATGCGGTGCGCCTGCGCACCACCGACACGGAAAGCGATGCATTGGGCCAGATGTCCGCTTCCAAGGGCCGCGCCGGCAACGGCGGCGCCGTGCAGCCGAACGGCTACGAGCCGCATCAGTCGCCGGCCGAACACCAGACGGAATTGTTTGCCCGCAGCGTGGCCGATTTTCTGTTGCGCGCTCGTTACGAGGATTGCTTTAAGCGTCTTTGCATCATGGCCGCACCCGAATTTCTCGGCGTGCTGCGCAAGGTCCTCGACGCCAATCTGCAGGCGCTGGTGGTGACCGAGATCAATCGCGATTACACCCAGCTCGATGCGCTCGCCTTGCGGCAGAAAATTCGCGAGCATCGCTACAAGCATTGAGACGGGTCGGGCGGAGGCGCCCGCGCACCGGACGCCTCCCTTCAGGCCGCATTACTTGGTGGCGTCCTTGACCGCATCCTTGATGTCGCCACCGGCGCGCTTGCCTGCGTCGCCGATGTCCTCGGCCGCATCGCGGACCTTTTCATGCGGCCGGCGATCCAGCGCGTCGTTGAGCGAATCCTTGTTGTCCGAGCCCAAAGTGGGCTGAGCAGGCTTGTCGCAGGCGGCCAGCGCGAACAGCAGGGGACAGGCCAGCAGCAGGGTGCGCATCTTCTTCATGATTATCTCCTTGCATACGGGTTGATCGAGGCCTTCGATAAGGCCGACGATGCAAAGATAGGTCGATCCCGGCGTCCGTCCTGTCGGATTTCTCCGTAAGACATGTAGGACTTCAGAGCGCCGCCTGGTCGGAGGCGATCTTTTCGACATGGCGCACGAAGCCCGGATCCTCGCCGTGCAGCAGCTGCGGAAGCAGGGCGCGGAAGTGCGGCTTGCGGCACCATTCCATCATGAAGTCTTCCCACGAATTCCAGCGGCGCGCCTGCCTGGGCGACATGTTGGCGTCGTACATCAGCAGGTAGGCGCGCTCGAACAGCGAGACCAGCATGGTGAAGATGATGAACTGGCGTTCCTTCTGCTCGTCGGAGAGGCCCTCGACCGCTGCCGCCGAAAACAGCCGCAGATCCGGATTTTCCAGGGCGATCTTGAGGAAATCCTGGTAATTGTCGGAAACGAGCTGGTAGACCTCTTCATCCTCGTTTTCGCGCTCCTTGCGTTGCTCGTAAAGGAATACGAAGATCGCCAGCGGCAAGCCGACGACGGTGACGATGTAGCTCAGCAATTCCCAGGTTTCGACCTGCATGACGATCTCAAAAGTCCTGGTTGAGCGGGCACTGTGCGTGGACGTCGATGCGGATGCTGCGATCCTGGCCGCTTACCCGGTAAATGCATAGCTTGCTCGTGCCTTCGTTGCTTTCACCCTTGAATATGCCCGTGCCCTTGCCGTTCGGCGTCGGCTCCTGCATGCTGGCCGGGCAGGTCCTGCCTGGATCGAACATATAAACCGTGCCGTTGCTGTATTCGCAGTGACGAAAAGCGCCGCGAACGCCCAGGTCTGAAATCAGACTGATCGGCCCCGCTGCGGCCGCCGCCGCCCAGCCCGACAATAGCGTTGCTGCCAGTCGCTTGCCTGTTTTCATTGATCCTCCCCCGATTTGATATTGGTCGATAGCAGGCATGACTATATGCGAAATGGAAGCGAAATGGCTGGGGCGTTGAGGTTTCAATTTTGCTACTGGCATCGGAATAGCGGGCAGCTCGTTCCGCGAGAGGGCAGGCAAGAGACCCTGATCAGCCGGACGTTCAAGGTAGTTCGTTTGGGGAGGGCAGTTTATGTTTGCCGGTATCGCATGGCGTTCATCGCTTGGTCCTGCGCGGATATCCAGGCGGAAGATCGGTATTACCGGCGCCGTGCTCTGTCGCCAGTACCCAGGTGAATTCGGCGCCGAGCAGAAATATCTGCGCCGAGTAATAGACCCAGATCAGCAGCACGGCCAGCGATCCGGCGGCGGCATAGGCCGAGGTCATGCCGCTCTTGCCCAGATACAGGCCGATGGCGATCTTGCCCAGTTCGAACAGCACCGCCGTCACCGCAGCGCCGACCCATACGTCGCGCCAGGCAATCTTCGCATCGGGTACGAATTTGTAGATCATGGCGAACATCGTCGAGGTGATGACCAGCGAGACGCCGAAGTTGATGCCTTGCAGAAGCGATTCTTCTGCCGGAATCAGGCCATGCGCCCACTGGGCCAGCGCCGCCACCGCCGCGCTGATGATCAGGGAGACCATCATCAGAAAGGCGAGCCCCAGAATCAGCCCGAAGGAAAGCAGCCGCGCCCGCAAGGTATGCCACCAGGCAGTTCGCCGAGGCGCGACAGGCACACGCCAGATACGGTTCAACGCGGTCTGCAGCTCGGCGAATACACTGGTCGCCCCGATCAGGAGCAGGATCAGGCTGACGACGGTTGCCAGCGCGCCCGAGGCCGGGCGGCTGGCGCTGCGGATGAGGCCTTGCACGCCCATCGCGGTTTCCACGCCGATGAGACTGGAAATCTGCCCGGCAATCTGACCTTCCACCGCCTCGCGCCCGAACACCGCGCCGGCGACAGCGATCACGATGATCAAAAGCGGCGCGAGCGAAAACACGGTGTAGTAGGCGATAGCCGCGCCCATGCTGGCGGCGTAGTCATCGAACCAGGCTTCGACGGATTTTCTTGCAAGGTGGTAAAAGCGCCGGAAGATCATTGCTTGTTCGCTCGCCGGGTGGATAGAGGAACTGTAGTACCTCTCCGTCGCTCTGTCCGTCGGCGGCGATCACGTGGGGGCGTAGGGCGAGGCTTGGTTCACGAGACCAAAACAAAAAGCCACCGCAAGGGTGGCTGTTTTATTGGGAAAGGCAGATGCGAAACTACCGGAAAATCGACAGTGGTCTCGTTTTTTCCGTCCTTCGCGATTCCGTCTAGGCCGTGCGCAAGCACCCTTGGACGCGAATCCGCGGGTTTCCTTATTTCTTCTTCCCTTGATCGTAATGCCACTTGATGGCGAAAAACATGCCCGTGCCGAACACGAGAACCTTGAACGTAATAAAAACTACAGGGACCCAATCCATTTGCATCTTTCCAGGCTATTACTTGACACTCTCTGTCGTGAGGAGCTCTGCCTCACAACGCCGCATGGCATCTCAATCGAAGCTGGCTTATTCTAGGCCAAGCAAACGGCGATCGACATTGGACATAAAGCCCTAGGACAGAATGTCCTTGCTGACGTGTTGCACCTTCGTGCTTCGCGAACTTGCGGTGCCAGGCCAAGTCTCCGGCCAGACATTTCGCTTCGCGGATCAGCCTGTGGCTGTCCATGTGTGCAGTGCTCGGATAGTTGAACTGGTGCGTTCCCGATCCCGATGTGCCCGATCCCGCAGCCAATAAAAAAGCCACCGCAAGGGTGGCTGTTTTATTGGCGGAGAGGGCGGGACATTCCGCCATATTCTAACTAACCCACTAAAAGTATTGATACTACCCCATCTACAGGAGGTGGTGTGTGGTAAAAACGTGTGGTAAATGCTTTTTCTAGACCACCCGAATGTCATATCTGGAACGCCGTAGGAATCTTTGGTACGCAGTCCTTACTATCCCTGAGGATGCACGAGAGAAGCTCGGAAGATTGCGCTTTGTTCAGTCTCTAGGGACATCAATCAAGTCTGAGGCGCAACGCGAAGCCGCTCCTCTGATCGCCAAGTGGAAAGCAATCATTGCCCAGGCACGAGGGCAGACTGACGCGCTCACAGAGGAGGCTCTTAGGTGGCGACGCCATCTGGATATGCAGGAGAAGGCTGCCGCAAGTGGAGAGGAGCATTTGGTCAATGGGCTGGACGTACTGCAAGACCAACTGTATGACCGTGCCATTGCGCTGGAGGAGTCCAAAGGGCTGGAGGTTGCTCAGAGGCTTCGAGGTATTGCCTTGGGCAGTGCGCGGCTGAGTAATGAGCATTTTGAGGCATGGAAGGCTCAACTCCACGTTGCTCCTAAGACCAAGGATCAAGCGGTAAAAGATGTCGCGTTGTTGCTCAAGCGATTCTCCACCCTTGAGGAAATCACCAAGAGCAACGTCAAGAAGTGGATGGACAGCCTCTCGGCCTCTGGCTGCGAGCGCTACCGAATCTGAACATCTGGAATGCTCGTAGTTGACCATGAGTGACACCCGTCCTGACCAGATGGACTGATGATTCTGACCATATATTTGATAGGGTTTTCCAAACGAACAAAGCCTGGGCTCGGATCGGCGAAGCCGAACGAGCCAGGAAGCAAGCGAAGCGCGGTAGGTGCGGAGTGGCGAAGGTCGATTCTCAATCGCTCGCATTCGTTTTTTTGTTGGAGCGTTTTTTATCCAAACCGTTTTTCGGGTTTTTCCAACTTGCAAGACATCGGCCGGTCAAGTTTGCCAGCGCAGGACACAATCTCCTGCGCCGCCATGTTGAACCATGCGAGCAACTTCCTGACCGCCGCGATGGCGGTTCTGACCGGTTCGATCAGAACCACCTTAAAGTGGCTAGCCCGATTTGGTTCTCACCTTTCGCATCGACTCGCCGCGCAGGGATATCCGGTGCGAACCGTTGAGCAGCCGGTCGAGGATGGCGTCTGCCACCATCGGTTCGCCGATGTAGTCATGCCACTGCTCGGTTGGCAGTTGGGCAGCAATAAGCACGGACGACACGCCCACGCGATCCTCGATGATTTCCATCAGGTCGTTCCTTCCCAGTTGCGACATCGGTTTTAGCCCCCAGTCATCAATGATAAGAAGGTCGGCCTTCGCCAATTTTTGCCGTAGGGCGACCAGACTGCCGTCGCCATGGGCAATCTCAAACTCCTCGATCAGTCTGGGCATGCGCCGATACAGGACCGAGAACCCTTTGGAGCAGCACTGAATCCCCAGGGCGCAGGACAGCCACGTCTTGCCGCACCCGGTTGCCCCGGTAATCAACAGAGGTTGCCCCTGCCGCACCCAGTCACAGGTGATCAGCGATTGCATCTGGCCCTTGTCCAGGCCGCGAGACGTGCCATAGTCTATGGTCGCGACGTTGGCGTTCGGGTTCTTGAACTTGGCCTCCTTCAGCAACCGTTGCAGGCGCCTGTTGTTGCGGTGGTTCCGTTCCTCGGTGACCAGCATTCCCAACCTCTGCTCGAAGGAGTATTCGGAATAGGACGGTTGCTCCATCTGCTGCTGGACGGCGGCGGCCATGCCGGTGAGGCGCAGTTCGCGCAGGTCTGAAATGAGCGTATTGAACATCATGCGGGTTCTCCCGTTTTGGTCTGGTAATAGGCGGAGCCGCGGACATTCCGAATGGGTCTCGGTATCGGCGTTTCGTCTCTGTGGAGCGGTCTTTTGTCCAACTCGCCTTTGAGAATGGATTGCACACTTGAGTAGGTGTAGGAGCGGATGCCCAAAGCCCTGGCGCAGGCGGCCTCCAGCCTCTCGGACGTATATTTGGCCGCCAACGATTGCAGGCCGGCGATGGCGCGGGTGGCGATGTGGAAATGCTTGGAGCGATCAATGAGTTCCTTGACGAATGCTCCCGCGTTCGGCCCAACTCTCGAACCCCAGGCCAACATGTTTTCCGGGGTCTGCTCAGAATATGCCCGATGGTTCTTTGGCATGTGATCGGGCTGCGTGGTCGTTCCACCCTTCACATAACTGCGGCGGTGGCAGGCGACCTCTTTGCTCCCATGGTAGAAACGCACAAGTTCGGCGCCCAGTCGCACATCCACCTTTTCCCTGGCAAGTCGGTAGGGAACGGAGTAACTGTGAAGGTCCACTGTCACGTGGTAATCGAGCGGAACCTGGAGGCTGCCGTGCCACTCCGGAATCGGGAACGGTTCGGCGGCCAAGGGAAGCATCGCCGGTCGGTCCTGCTCATCGAATCGGGATCGTCGGGTGCCCGGTATCTTGCTGAACTCCTTGTTGTTCAGCACGTCGAGCATTTCAGCCACGGCCTTGTTGACCTCGACCAGACTGTGGAAGGTTCGTTTTCTCAACTGGCGCACGATCACCCGTTGTGCGAACCTGACCCCCACCTCCACTTTTCCCTTGTCCTGAGGCCGCCTTGCCCTGGCCGGGAATATTGCGGTCTCGTAGTGGCGAATCAGTTCCGCGTAGAGTGGATTGATGATCGGGTCGTATCGGCATGCCTTGCTCACCGCCGAACGCAGGTTGTCGGGCACGACCAGTTTTGGCACCGCGCCGAAGAACTCGAACATCCGCACGTGGCATTCAAGCCAGTCCGGGAGATTCTGGGTCATCACCGCGCGGGCGTAGGTGTAGTTCGAGCAACCCAAAACGGCGACGAACAGTTCCAGTTTGACGATTTCGCCGGTGGCCTGATCAATGTAGCGCGGCCCGTCTCCGCTGAAATCCACGAACAGCCGCTCACCGGGAGGATGGGTCTGCCTCATCACCAGGCCATGACTTCGTTTCCAGTTTCGGTAGTTCTGGTTGAAAGTGGACGGTGCGATGCCTTCCGGGAACTGGGTCCTGAAATCGCTCCAGATTTCGAGCAACGTGTCGCCACTGGCGTGTCTGGCATCGACCAGTGTCCAGATGGGGTGCTGTTTGATTTGCACCCCTTGGTGGCGCTTTGGCCTCAGCAACTTTTCAAGAGCTTGGTCGTCCAGTTCGGCGATTTCGGGCCAGCCGAGATTGTTTTCCCGCGCTATTCTCAGGTAACGCTTGATCGAGTTGTGGGACATGCCCACGGACTCACTGGCCTTCCGGTTGCTGAAGCCGTGAGCCAGGGAAAGCCGCAGGGCTTCTCTTTCTTTTCGCATTCGTGTGCTCCTTGCATTCGAAATCGCGACCGGTTTCCCGGTCGCCGAAATCAGGGCGCAACCGTTCATTGACCGTGACTTGACATCACAGCCTTTGAAGCGAAGAATGCGAATCGTCGACGCTGGAGCTTCGACTGCATTCAGGACGGCCCACGTTTTCCAAGAACGCGGGCCGTTCGCTTTTGGGGTTGGCCCTGCCAGGGTTTCGCGGGTCAACTCGTGTCGTTCATGATTTCCTCCAAATTAGACATAGGATTAGCCGGCTAATGTGACCATGGGCAATTATTCGACAATGCGATACAAAAGTTGGTTCGCCGCCACAACCCTTACCGCCTTGAACGGACTGCGATCCGAGGTGTTCTTGTCACGGAACTCAGAGAACACCTCGACAACATTATGCCAAATGCGTTATATCTACTTCCCTGCGACTACCCCAACAAAGCATGCATCGCCAAACTGCCGAACCAAAGCGCGCACATAATCCAAATCAACAGAAACATGCCGGCCGCAACCCGGCTCACCGGGCGGTTCCGCGCCGCCATCGCTTCGGAGCGAAACTCCTGCATGAGTTCGGGCGGAATCATCCGAACCACGATCATTATGCCCAGAGGGACGATTATCAAATCATCCAAATAACCGACGATCGGAATGAAATCTGGAATCAGATCGACCGGGGACAGGGCGTAGGCTGCCACCGCGAGAGCAACGATCTTCACATACCAGGGGACGCGGGAATCCCTTGCGGCGAGCCAAAGGGCGTGCGCATCGCGTTTGACGGTCCGCGCCCAGTCTTTCAGTCTGTCCCAACCCACTCTTCCTCCTCAAGACGCATGGACGGGTTTGACTCTCCCATGAAAAGCCGGCGAAGACAACGCCCGTCCGGCAACCGGCGCGGATTGACTCGCCGGACGGAATGGCGTTCAATTCAGCCCTATGAAAGGGCGCATGCTGCCGTTATTCCGCTGGTTCCTCCTGTTGTGCGTCGCGCTCAACTTGGGAGATGCTCCTTATATCGACGAAATCCTTGCGGACATGGACGGACAGCAAACCTTAGTGACCGCGGCGGCCTCGGCGACGGAGCATGCAGACGCAACCTCTCCGCACAATGATGCCGGCAAGGCAACGCGCTCATCCTACGAGAACCTGCTCTCCAACGTCCCCATGCCGGCGGAGGATGTCGCTCCGACCGTTCTCGCCAAGCCGGCCGAGGCCGTCCCCCCGTCGGCCACTTACTTTGTTCCCGCCCCCCCCGGCTCCCGCATAGAGCGGCCTCCCCGAACCGGATTGCGCACGGCCTGACGGCCTCCCGTCGCCGACGGACGCCTTGTCGCGTCCCGCCGGATTCCGTATGCAGTTTGGGGAGTTCCCATGTCCTTTTGTTCCGCCACTCCGGTGGCCGCTTTCGTTCGCGCGAATCTGATTGCCGCGGCCTTTTTGGTCGCGGTATCGGGGTGCGCGTCCTACCATCCCAAGCCGCTCGATCCCGCCATGGAGAGCGCTGCCTTTGAAGCCCGGCGACTGGAGCCCATACCGTCGGGAGTCTTCAACTTGGCCGCGCTGACTGAGGCGGCCACGCGCTTCCAGCCGGAGGTCGAAGTTGCCGCCTCGCGGCGTCGGGCAGCCGAGGCCGCAGTCATCACAGCCGGCGGGCATCCGAATCCAACTTTTTCCGCGTCGGCGCAGAAGAACCGCGACGCGACGCCTGGCACGTCACCGTGGACCTATGGCTTCGGCTTGGACGTCCCGATCGAGACCGCCGGCAAGCGGGACCACCGCGTTGAGCAGGCATTCATGCGGGCGCGGGCCGCCGCCCTGCGCGAGGAGGACACTCGCTGGCTCGTCCGCAGCCGCGTGCGCGAGGCGCTCTTGGGTGTCTACCCGATGGAGGAACTGTCCCGGCGACGGCTCGCCATCCAACAGGAACTCACGGCATCGCTTGAACGGCGCCTGGACGCGGGACTCGCCTCCCGGCCCGAGGTCTTGCAGGCGCATTTGGCGCTGAGTCAGGCGACGCTCGCCCTCGAAGACGCCAAGCGACGGCGCGCAGAAGGGATGGCCCGTCTCGCCGCGGCGGTCGGCGTTCCCGTCCGCGCTCTGGATGGCGTTGCATTCTCCTTCGACGATCTGGCAGTCCCTTCCCGGGCGGACGATCCGAAGGCAGACGATGTCCGGCGGCAGACCCTGCTCGCCCGTCCGGACGTTCTGGCCGCCCTGGCCGATTACGACGCAAGCCAGTCGGCCCTCCGGCTTGAAATCGCCCGCCAGTATCCGGACGTCTCCGTCGGTCCCGGCTACATGTGGGATGCCGGCGCCATCAAATGGTCCCTCGCGTTGGCTCTGGCGCTTCCCGTCCTCAACCGGAACGAGGGGCCGATCGCCGAGGCGGAGGCGCGCCGCGAGGAAGCCGCCGCTTCTTTCCGGGCTGTCCAGGCGAAGGCTATCGGAGAGGCAGAAGAAGCCGCCGCCGGATACTTACACGCCGCGCGTCTCCTGCAAACGGCCGAACGGATTCTGAATGACCAGCGAAACCACGAGCGCTCCGCGCAGGCTGCATTCCGCGCCGGTGAATCCGACCGTCTCTCTCTGCTCACCGCTCGCCTCGAAGCAGCCGCCGCGGAAACTGCCCGCGCGGACTCCATGCTCGAGGCCTGGCGCGCCGCGGGCAAACTGGAAGACGCATTGCGCAGGCCGCTTGCGGCGACCGAAGCCAACCCGATACACGAGGACAGACCATGAAAAAGAAAATCGTCATCTTCTCAGTCGTCGCGACGATCATCGCCGCCGGTCTCGGAATCCGGACGTGGCTTGGTGAGTCCGCCGCCGACCCGGTCTCCGAAAAAACCTCGTCCGCCAGGCCTGAGGCCGATGCGGCGCCCGGCGTGACCCTTGACGCCGAAGCGATGGAGCGCGGGGGTATCGAAACCGCCCCGGTTGCGCAGGGGAGCCGCAAAGCGGAAACCGAAGCCATCGCCACAGCATTGCCAGCGCAGGAACTCATCGACGCGGCCGCCGCCATTTCCGCCGCGAAGGCGCAGGCGGAGAAGGCCGACGCCTCCCTGGCCGCCTCGCGGCGGGAACACGAGCGCCTCAAAGGGCTGCACGCCGACGACAGGAACGTCTCGGACAAGGCGGTGGAGGCGGCGGAGGCTGTCAGGCGCGGTGACGAGGCGGCATTTCTTGCGGCGCGGGTCGGCCTTGACGCTGTGGTCAATGGCGCCCGCCGAAGATGGGGTGATCCGCTGACAAACTCCGTGTTGGAGAACGGGCCGCTGTTCCGCCGCCTCGCCGAAGGCAAGGAGGTGCTGCTACGCGTGGCATCCCCGTCCGGCCAGCGTTTGCCCGCGCCGCCAACGCTTGAGGTAGGGGCCGACGCCGGTCGCTCCATGACGGCCAAGTTGATTTCGGTCTCACCCCAGACCGATCCGCGCATCCAGGGAACCGCCTATCTCTATACCGTCACCGCCGATGGCGTCGCTCCCGGCATGACGCTCGCCGTCCGCCTTCCGTCGGGACCTGAGGAGAAAGGCGCGACGCTGTCAGCCTCGGCGCTCGTGTGGTGGCAGGGCAAGGCGTGGGTCTACGCGCCGACGGCCACCGGCCGCTTCGAGCGACGCGAGGCGGTGGGCGCCAGACAGGTTGCCGACGGCTGGTTTGTTCCGGACTTCCCCGCCGGGCCGGTCGTGGTCCGGGGCGTCCAGACGCTGCTCTCCGAAGAGTTGCGCGCCGGCATCAAGGTCGGCGAGGAGGGCAAATGACCCCGGCCCCGAACGGTTTCCTGGCCGCGATCGTCCGGGCATCGCTCCGTTTCCGGGGCGTGCTCCTGGCGCTTGCCGCCCTTCTGTCCGCCTACGGGATATATGTCTTCATGGGGGCGCGCTACGACGTCTTCCCCGAGTTCGCGCCACCCCAAGTAACAATCCAGACGGAGTCTCCGGGGCTCGCCCCGGAACAGGTCGAGGTGCTGGTGACGCAACCCATCGAGAACGCCGTCAATGGCGTGGCGGGCGTGGCGACGCTGCGCTCACAGTCGATACAGGGCCTGTCCGTCATCGTCGTCACCTTTGACTCGGGCAGCGACGTCTACCGCGACCGCCAGAACTTGTCCGAACGCCTCGGCGGGTTGGCCGGCCAACTTCCATCGGGGGTCCTGGCCCCGTCGATGTCCCCGCTCACCTCGTCGGTGAGCACGGTGCTGGCGGCGGCCCTCGTTTCCGCGACACGTTCGCAGATGGACTTGCGCACGCTGGCCGACTGGACGCTCAAGCCCAGGCTGCTTGCCGTGCCTGGCGTAGCTAAGGTCTCCGTGTTCGGCGGTGAGGCGAAGGAGTTCCAGATCCGGGTTCGGCGCGAACGCCTGCTGAAATACGGGCTGGCGATCAGCGACGTCCTCGATGCCGCGCGCCGAGCAACCGGGGTGCGCGGCGCCGGCTTCATTGAAAACGACAACCAACGAATCATCATCCGCGCCGACGGGGCGGCCGGGACGGCAGCCGTTCTCGCCGGAACCGTGCTTCGGCGCCAGGAAGGCGCCAACCTGACCCTGGGCGAAGTAGCCGATGTTCGGGTGGCCCCGGAACCGCCTATCGGGGCGGCGTTGCTCGACGGCCGTCCGGCCGTGCAACTGGTGATCTCCGAACAATACGGCGCCGACACCGTTTCCGTCACCGAGGGCGTCGAACATGTCCTGGCCGATCTGCGTCCGCGCCTCGCTGCCGAAGGCGTGGAGATTCGCGGCGACGTGTTCAGGCCGGCTAACTTCATCGCCGCGGCGACCCGCAACGTCAAGGAGTCCCTGGCGGTCGGCGCCATCTTGGTCGTGGCGGTGGTGGCCCTGTTCCTGGCCAACTGGCGCACGTCCCTGATCGCCCTGACGGCGATTCCCCTGTCCCTGCTCGCCGCCGTGGCGGTGATGGTGGAACGCGGCATCAGCCTCAACACCATGACCCTCGGCGGGCTGGCGATCTCGATCGGCCTTCTGGTGGATGACGCCATCATCGTGGTCGAAAACGTCCACCGTCGGTTGCGGCTGAACCGGCTTGAAACGGAGCCGGCGCCCGCAGGGCGAGTCGTCCTTCGGGCCGTCCTGGAGGTGCGCAGCGCCGTGGTCTACGCGACGCTGGCCATCGCCCTGGTGTTCCTGCCGGTGCTGACGCTGCCGGGGCTGGCCGGCCGCCTGTTCTCCCCCCTGGCGGTCGCCTACCTGCTGGCGACGTTGGCTTCCCTCGCGGTGGCAATCACGGTCACGCCCGCCCTTTGCCTCCTGCTGCTGCCCGGGAGCGGCCTGTCGGAACGCGAGGCCCCGTTCGCGCGGCGCATCAAGGAGAGATACGGGGCGCTTGTCGCCGCGGTCGAACGCCGCCGCCGTCTCTGGCTGTCCGGCGTCCTCGCGCTGACCGCCTCGGCTCTTGTCGCTCTGCCGTTCCTCGGTGGCGGATTTCTCCCGGAACTTCGAGAAGGGCACTACATCGTCCACGCCTCGTCGGTGCCGGGCACCTCGCTTGCAGAGTCCCTGCGCATGGGGCGGATGATTTCCGAGCGGCTTTTGCAAATCCCCGTCGTGCGCTCCGTTGGCCAGCGGGTCGGGCGGGCGGAGAAGGCCGACGACACCTGGGGGACGCATTACAGCGAGATCGACGTTGATCTCAAGCCGCTCGCCTCGGAAAGCGAAGCGGAGGCTGCGGAGACGGCCATTCGCGAGGCCCTGGCCGGAGCGCCGGGAATGGCCTTCGCGGTGAAGACCTTCCTCACCGAGCGGGTCGAGGAGACGCTCTCCGGATACACGGCGGCGGTGGCCGTCAGCGTCTATGGCCAGGATCTCGACGTCCTGGACACCGAGGCCAGGCGGGTCGCCGGATTTCTCGGCTCGGTGCCGGGAGCGGCCGACGTCCGCATCGAATCGCCGCCGGGTGCTCCTGAAATCGGCGTCCGCCTGCGCCCCGAAGCGCTTGCCCTCCACGGGTTCGCTGCCGCCGATGTGCTGGACGCCGTGCAGACTGCGTTCCAGGGGACGGTCGCCGGACAGATCCACGAGGGCAATCGCGTCTTCAGCGTCAGCGTGGTGATGGATTCCTCAGAACGCCGGGGGCTCTCCGACGTGGCGGCGCTTCCGTTGCGCGGCCCTGATGGAGCGTTCATCCGGCTCGACCGGGTGGCCGACGTGTTTACATCGTCAGGACGCTTCGCGGTGTCGCATTCCGGCGCCCGGCGGGTCCAAACAGTCACCTGTGATGTTTCCGGTCGGGACGTGGCCTCCTTCGTGGCAGAAGCGAAGAAGCGGATCGGCGCCGCGGTTCCCCTCGCGGCGGGGGACTACATCGAGTTCGGTGGGGCCGCCGAGGCGCAGGCTTCCTCGACCAGGGATCTTGTCGCCCATGCCTTTTCTGCCGCCGCCGCAATCGCGCTGATGCTCTGGATCGTCCTGCGCCAGGTGAGAAACGTCGCCCTCGTCCTGCTCAACCTTCCGTTCGCTCTGGCCGGCGGCGTGCTGGCGCTAACCGTCATAGGCGGTGGAATCACGCTCGGCTCGCTGGTCGGGTTCGTCACGCTCTTCGGCATCACCCTGCGCAACTCGGTGATGCTGCTTTCCCACTACGACCACCTGATCGTCGCCGAAGGGCTGGCGTGGAATGCCGAGACAGCGCTGCGCGGGGCTGCCGAGCGACTGGTCCCGATTCTGATGACCGCGCTGGCCACGGCGCTGGGCCTCCTGCCGCTGGCGCTGGGGAGCGGCGCGCCAGGGCGGGAAATAGAGGGGCCGATGGCGCTGGTCATCCTCGGCGGTCTCATCACGTCCACCGCGCTCAACCTGCTCGTGATGCCGAGTCTCGCGTTAAAATTCGGACGTTTCGGAACGTTGGAAGACGAGGGACTGTAAAACCAACAGGAGGGTAAAGGAATGTCGGACATCAACGGAATCAAACCTGTTTCGACCACGACACTGACGCCGAAACCTACCGGGCGAGGAGGCGCGTCCTTCGCCGACGCCCTGTCGAAGGCCATGTCCGGGTCTGCGTCAAGCGGGTCTCCAGGCGATCCGCGCCACATTCCCCTCCCGGGATCGGGTCGCGCCGCCGAAGGCTTTCAGGAGCGCGCGCTCGGCATACGCGCCCGGCGCCAGGAACTCATCGCCTCGAACATCGCCAACGCCGACACCCCAAACTACAAGGCCGTAGACATCGACGTCCGGGAGGC
Source organism: Rhodocyclaceae bacterium (assembly GCA_028869135.1). Taxonomy (GTDB): domain Bacteria; phylum Pseudomonadota; class Gammaproteobacteria; order Burkholderiales; family Rhodocyclaceae. Next base: position 147,665 of record JAGWTC010000001.1, on the reverse strand, counting down.
GATGCGCGATGCGCTGAACGCGACGGCAACGCCGATGAGTCTTTCCACGACCGCAACCAAGCACATCGCGGGGCAGGCATCGAGCACGTTCCAGGGACCGACGGTCAAATACCACGTCCCGGCCCAGCCGAGCGCCGACGGCAACACCGTTGACATGGACGTGGAGCGTTCAAAGTTCGCGGAAAACTCGGTGATGTATGAGTTCTCTGTTGATCGCGTCAAGGGGCACTACAAGGATCTGATAGAACTTCTGAACAGCATCAAGTAAGAAGTGGCCATTGTCGAGTCGTTCAAACTCGAACCACATGGCAACTTTCGATCCTCAATTTTTTCAGCCAGCAAGCCTCCCACGCACATTTGGTATTCCCGCAGGGCATTCTTACTGGAGCAGGTGGTCAACTTCATTCAGCGAATGCATCTGGCAAGGGCTTGGCGTCACAGCAGCGGATTCTCAGCTTTTGCCGCAATTACTGGAAGTATCTTCAGTCGCACGACGTTATCTCGATTGACCTTGATCCCTTCCATGGTGTCTTGAATGTCTCTAAGGCGAAGCGCAAGGGTAAGACGGGTGAGCCGAGCAACATGCCTTACGCGCCAGCGGATGTAATCAAGATTTGGAAGGCAGCAAAAGAGCGCCGTTACGGTAAGGGAAAGGACGCTCCCCCAGACTTGCAGCTTCTGAACCTGATCAAGTTGGCGGCATACACTGGCGCTCGGATTGAAGAGTTGTGTTCGCTGAAGGTCTCTGATGTGACCGAGAATTCCTTGCGCATTACCGACTCCAAGACAATCGCAGGTATCCGCGAGGTTCCCATTCATTCGGCATTGGCTGACCTCGTGGCTTCGTTGGTGAAACACTCGGATGACGGTTACCTTGTGTCGGGGCTTACCTTCAACAAGTACCAAGACCGCTCTAACGCAGTCGGTAAGAGGTTTGGTCGCCTGAAGACTGACTTAGGCTTTGGCCCTGACCATACATTCCACTCATGGCGCTCTACGGTGGTTACATTGCTTGAGAATGCAGGGGTAGGGGAGAATTTGGCCGCTGATATCGTAGGGCATGAGAAGCCGCGTATTACCTATGGGCTGTACTCAGGTGGTGCCAGTCTTGAGGTGAAGAGAGAGGCACTTGAGAAAGTGCATTACCCGGAGCCTTTGGAGTAAAACAGTAGGGGCGCTATGAAGAAATACCAAGATACTGAAACTGGTGGAATCCACGAGTTTGAGGACGGTTATGACCCCTTGACGGCGAATAACAGGAATATCCCTAGGACACTCACGGTGGAAATCAAGCCGAAACCTGATGATTCCCATGTCTGGTATCAGGGCGGTTGGATCAAGCAAGAGGATGCTCCAACGGGATACACGCCTCCTGTCTCCAGGGTTCCCGCATACAACCCTGCATGGATGGCTTATTTACGACCATATACAGCGGTGTATCGAACTGCGTCTTCTGGCTTGAGTTTTACTCTTGACCAAATCAATGCAAACACCTACGACGGAAGCAAGTTGGCAGAGGTAGTTGCTACGCTTCCTCTTGGAAACTCTAGTGACATACCGGCCCTAATTAGCTATGACGGGGCCATCGCCATTCCTCAGTGTCCCGATTACCCGACCAATGGAGAAGGCACCCGAAAGCTGAACGAGGTGTTGTGCAGCTTTCTTATCGGAGGGATTTATACAGAGGCTGTCCATTCAGAGGACTTGGTAGTCGGCACATTGCACGAGAAGACCTCCTTGTTTTCCTTCAGTCCATCCTTGCATTCATCTCTGCGGCTGAATTGGGCCGCTCCGGTTGATCGTCGCCACCTGATGTTTCCCCGTGTTCTGATGCTGGATGACCTTCAAAAAGCATTTGCTCAGGGACAGCAAGTGGTTTCAGTCCTTGGTCGTTTTTCCCCCTTATTCCTTTTGAGCGGCTTCACGGCCATGACATACAGAAATAACAGTGATGCACTCAATAATCTCTGGATTACCGTTGAACAACTCACCGAACATTTGTGGATTGAGCAGTACAAGAGGAAAAAGAGTGAGCTACCTGCTTATGTCGCAAAGGCGCATACGAAACTCTCAGAGAGAATCAGGCACATCGCCTCAAAGCAGAAGTTACTGTGCCTCTCACGGATTATCAGCAAGGAGTGCTACAGAGTATTAGTCCGAGCGCGTAAGCAGCGGAATGCCCTTGCACACCGAGGAGTCGTGCCTGACCTGCAACTGATTGAAAGGCTATGGGGAGTGTTGCCCGAGTTGCTCGAAACAGCTTCGGGTGTCGCTCCCTTGGGGCTAAGGGCGATCAGTGCAAACGGTGCTTCCGTTGAGCGTTGGTATATTCCGCCTCGGACTGATTTTTCCGAGTGGGTTGACCTTGCGCAGGCGCTTGCACCTGATGCGTAGTCGGAAATGTTTCGCCGAAAAAATCTGAAGTGGCGCCCTTGATTGCGTCGTGTATAGAGTTCCCCCGTGGGGGGTAAGGAGCTGTTTTGGCAGTACGGATTATTACTAAGGGGCCCAAGAATGGCATCTGCAATATCTGTGGTGAAGAGTCAAAGCTGACTGAGGATCACACCCCACCAAAGGGGTGCATCAGCGTTACGCAAGTGGAGCTGAAACATATTGCTGCGAGAGTTTCGGCTGATGCAACGAGCGAACGCCGCAGTGTTTCCCAGAATGGGATTAAGTACCGGACTCTCTGTGCTCGTTGCAACAATGGGCTGCTGGGAGCGGACTATGACGTAGGGCTGAGGGAGTTCGTGAATAAAATCGGCGACTATCTGAAGTCCCGTATGCACTTGCCGCCCACGCTCAACGTTCCTGGATACCCACAGAAAATTGTTCGTGCCGTACTCGGGCACTTGTCAGCGCAAGGGGTGGGACGATACAAAAAAGGCCCTCAAACAGAGGCGCTACGTGAGTACATGCTGGATACGTCGCTTCCCCTGCCCGAAGGAATTTCGATCTATTGCTGGCCGTATCCGTACCGAGGGCATGTTGTCGTGCGAGATGCTGCATTCACCTATCTGCCTATTGGAAAACCGTGTGTCTTTTGGCTACTGAAGTTCTTTCCAGTGGCATTCATGGTTACATGGGATCAGCCTGAAGAGTTGGTGCTTGAGAAAGTGGTGAGCTTTGATACTTGGCGTAATGCGCCTTATGACTATCAAGCGGAAATCCCTGTGCCGTTAATGCCGTTGATTTATGAGTATTGGCCTGAAGCACCAACTGACGATTCGATTGTGGTGTATGGCCCCGAGGCGATTACGGCTAACGAATTCAAAAACCCCGGCAAAGCAAAAAGGTAGTGTCAGGCTGGGCTACACCCCAATCAGGCGTCAGGAGGATTGCCTAGATGTGTCTGTCTAGGATTTATTTGGTAATTTCTTGACACCTTGACGCAAAGGTCTTAGAGTTTATCCTGACACTATGACAGGAGCATTCTCAGTGACCAAGAAGACTACCCAGGAACATAAGGGCCACGTTGTCGGTTATCTCCGCGTCTCGACTCTGGATCAGAACACCGAGCGACAATTAGAAGGTCTGCACCTTGATAGAACATTCACCGATAAGGCCAGCGGCAAGGACACAGAACGCCCACAGCTGGCGCAAGCACTGGCCTATGTCCGTGAGGGCGATACTTTCGTTTGCCACAGCATGGATCGTCTGGCGCGGAATCTCGATGATCTGAGGCGCGTTGTGAAAGACCTAACAGGGCGTGGTGTGTCGGTTCGCTTCGAGAAAGAAGGGCTGACCTTCACAGGCGACGACAACCCCATGGCAACCCTGATGCTATCAGTGATGGGAGCTTTCGCTGAGTTCGAGCGATCCTTGATCAAGGAGAGGCAGCGCGAGGGCATCGCTATCGCCAAACAGAAGGGGCTCTACAAGGGACGCAAGAAGGCTCTTGATGATGATCAGGTGTCGGCCCTTCGCGCCAAAGATGGGACAAACCAAGGGAAGAACCGGGCGGCACTGGCGCGTGAATTCGGAATTAGTCGTGAGACCTTGTACCAGTACCTAAGGCAAGAACCGGCCGCCGCATGACAATGGCATTTAAATCGCCATAGAAGTGGTTGTAAGCGGATTTCTTGATTCAAGAATGGCTACCCAGCCAGCCTGTGTATTGTCGTCTTCTAGGGGCTATAAACGCGTCTTACGCATGTGTTACTTGAATGCGCTACGACACACTCAATGCAATAGAGCGTGAAACAACCTCATGAAACACGACCCTTGGAAACCGTTGTGCCACAATGGTTTCAATTAGGTCACACCATAGGGTGGATGTGATGCTGAAGATGAAACCTGAAGATATAACTTAGGTATAACTGAAGTGACACTGAAGAGGTACCCCCTGTTTTCCTTGTTCAGTATTCCTCTTCAAGGATACAAAAAGGAAGATAGAACCAAGGATGAACTGATGAGAGCCTGAGGTGATCTCTCGTGTCCTCATCAGTATTACCTTGGTGAAAACCTTAGGTGTAAGACCAAGCGATAGAGCTAGGCAACCTACCAAAGAGAGAGAAGAAACGACTAAGCCTGAGGCTTCCCCTGATGGGAGCCTTGGGCTTTTTTTTCACTAAGACTGACTAGTCTGTGTGTCTTAGCTATCTGTCGGTTTTCGCTCACGGTCAGCCCATAAGGTTGTCTTCAGTACATCCTTAGAAGCAAGCGCATTCCTCATGGCATCTTCCATAGGCAAACCGAACGAGTAACCAAACGCAGCTACGACACACATCAGCTTTGCGATCTCATCAGCAAGGGCTGTATAAGCCCCAGGCTGGCCTCTCTCTTCTTGCTCCTCAAGATCACACCATGTGGAATTCACGAGGCTCATACGCTCGTTTAACAACTGTGCGTAGAGGTCTCTGAGTTCAGGGTTGTCTCCTTTCAGGGTTTCCCCCTTGGCTTCCATCATGGACTTGATCTGAGCGAACATGCTTTTAGACCTCGACTGAAGAGGACACAGGGTGACACCGAGAGACAATCAAGTGTAGCCCCGGCATCCACCACTGATGCTCAGTAGCAAAGGGGCTGACGGACTTCTGATGCTGAATCAGCGGCTCACCCTTGAGGTGCTGCCAAGCCTCGGCATAGACCTCAAATCGACCGAGCTTGATGAAGAAAGGGCGCTTGATTATTTGCATGGCATAACTCCTCGTTGAGAAAAGTCGCGCACTGTACCCGTATTCACACCAAGTACACAAGAGGGAGATACGGTGTTTTTTGCATTCAAATCAATTACATGACAACGCGGGAAGGTTGCCAAGGCGCAACTGTGTTCTAGATGTTAAACGCGACGAGTGAGATTGATATTACTGGCTATGGTTGCTTTCGGAAGAAGATCGGCATCCAGTGTGATTTTCTGACGTGCATTCGCGTGGTCAATCTGGCAACTCTTCCGTACGCCATGGATGGTCACCCAACCAGGAATGTTCCCGATTACAAGTTGTTCCTCCCAAGTGAGAATCACCTTAGCGACCGATCGACAGCTTTCCGAGTTCAGTAGCTTGACTGCTCTTTCATAGAACTCAGCGATCTCGTGTGGAACTCCTGCGGAATTACGATTACCTTCTTCAGGCTTGAGCCACAGATAGCCTCGTCCTGTATCGGAAATGGCCGGGAGCCTCACCACGGGGGAAGTGATACGGATCAGGCAAAACCCTTTGGTTGTCTCTCCAGCGACGTGTTTGATCTGTTCGTTTGCCTTCTTGATCACTTTCTCAATCCGCTTGGGATGAGTGTCAGGAAGAATCGCTTTCACATCACAGAAGACTGGATCGCCGGTTCTGTCATTCCCCACAAGTAGATCGGGCTTGCCTTCTTCCTCCATCAAGCAAGGAGACAGACCACGCGCTTTGAGCCAGCCCCAATATGCTAGCTCTGAGACGGTGGCGTCGTAGTGTTCAGGCCGTGGCAAACGGCTACGGATAAATCGTCTGTTAGCTTCGTCTTGCTCCAATTCCTCAAAGTACCCATCTGCTTGCCAGTACATACGGTCGTATCCATAGACTGCCATTGCGTTCAGGATATGCAGCAGTTGGCGCACGACTACCTGAGGGTGTGGCCCTAGTTTCTCGACCCTCAGTCCCTCTGGCGTGACCCACGCTTGGCGCAGGCGTGAAAGAGTTTCGAGCGTTGCGAAAAGGGGGTGGTGTCTCTGTGTTGATGAATGCAGATTGGCTATGGCCGCTAACGCTTGCATCTTGGTGATGTATGCGTCCATTTCTGCGCGGAAGTTTCGTTGGGGCGCTTCGGGTGCGTCTGAGATGGGGGTCATGCATTCTCCAAAAACGACACACTCGCGTGTGGTAAATGCGTGTGGTAAAAGCAAAAAGCCCGCTGTCTTTAACCTGTTGATTAGGCTAAGAAAACGGGCTTATAAATGCTTTGGCGGAGAGGGCGGGATTCGAACCCGCGTTGGGATGTTATCCCAAACACGCTTTCCAGGCGTGCGACTTAAACCGCTCATCCACCTCTCCGGAAAGAGGCGCGATTCTAGCAGAATTTGGCCTTGTGCCGCTAGTATTTTGGCGCTTGCGCCCTATTTCTCGGCATGTATCCGGGCTCCGCACCGCTGAACAGCAAGTTTGTTCAGCCCGTCGATGCTGCCTGCCGCGGTGTTTCAGGCTTCGACGTGCCGCAAGGACAGGTCGATGGCGCGAACGTCCTTGGTCAGGCCGCCGATGGAGATGCGATCCACGCCGGTCTCGGCGACGCCGCGTACGGTTTCGAGGCTGACGCCGCCGCTGGCTTCGAGTTTGGCGCGGCCCTTGTTGATGGCGACGGCTTCGCGCATCTGGTCCAGCGTCATATTGTCGAGCAGGATCATCCTGGCGCCGCAGGACAGCGCTTCTTCGAGCTCGTCCAGCGTTTCCACCTCGACCTGGATGAAGACTTCGCCGTGCACCAGCTGCTTGGCCTGCGCGTAGGCCTTGCTGATGCCGCCGGCGGCGATGATGTGGTTTTCCTTGATGAGGATGCCGTCGTAAAGGCCGATGCGATGGTTGTAGCCGCCGCCGCAATGTACCGCGTACTTCTGCGCCAGACGCAGGCCGGGCATGGTCTTGCGCGTATCCACGATATGCGCCTTGGTGTGCGAGACGAGGCCGACGAAAAGGCGGGTCGTGGTCGCCGTGCCGGACAGCAGTTGCAGGAAGTTGAGCGCGGAACGTTCGGCGGTGAGCAGCGCTCTCGTGTCGGCGGTGATTTCGCACAGCGCCTGGCCGGCAGTGATCAAATCGCCATCGTGCGCGGACCAGACGATTTTGGCCTTCGGGTCAATGCGATGGAAGCAGGCGTTGAACCAGGCGGTGCCGCAGAGCACGGCGTCTTCACGCGTGATGACGATGCCGCGCGCCTGTTTCGACGGCGTGAGCAGGGCGGTGAGGTCGCCGCTGCCAATGTCTTCGGCGAGTGCCATGAGCACGTTGCGTTCGACTTCTGCGCCGAGTTGTATATTGAAATCCATGATAAGTTGCCCTATGAGAATGACAGGGATTTTACTCTGTCTGCCGAGAAGAACATTCAGGGGGATAGAGCGAAATGACGAGTGCGTTGGAGGCGGGGCTTGGCGTTCTGGTGGTGATGCTGGTCCTGATGGCGCTGGTGTATTTCTACGTCAAGGACATCACGCAGAAGCAGCATGCCATCCTGCGCAACTATCCGATCCTCGGGCACCTGCGTTACTTCTTCGAACAGCTCGGCGAATATTTCCGTCAGTATTTTTTTCTCGGCGACCGCGACGAGATGCCCTTCAATCGGGCCACGCGCGGCTGGGTCTATCGTTTGGCGAAGAACGAGGGCGGCATCCTGGGCTTCGGTTCGACCTACAACATCCACGAGCCCGGCGCTATTCTCTTCGTCAATGCGCCCTTCGCGGTGCTTGAGCAAGACAAGCTGCCGACGCCGCCGCAGGTGATCGGCGAGGGCTATTGCGAAAAGCCGTTCACGGCGCGCTCCCTCGTCAATATCAGCGGCATGAGTTTCGGCGCAATTTCCAAGCCGGCGGTGCTGGCGCTGTCGCGCGGTGCGGCCGAAGCCGGTTGCTGGATGGATACGGGCGAGGGCGGCCTGAGTCCTTTCCACCTCGAAGGCGGTTGCGACATCATCATGCAGATCGGCACCGCCAAGTACGGCGTACGTGACGAGAACGGCAAGCTCTCGCACGAGCGCTTGCGCCTCCTGGCCGCGCACGAGAACGTCCGCGCCTTCGAAATCAAGCTCTCGCAGGGCGCCAAGCCCGGCAAGGGCGGCGTCTTGCTGGCCAGCAAGGTGACGCCCGAAATCGCCGCGATACGCGGTATTCCGGTCGGCGTGGACTCGATCTCGCCGAATCGCCATCCGGAGGTCGGAGATGTCGACGCGCTGCTGGACATGATCGTGGAGGTGCGCGGTGTGACGGGCAAGCCGGTCGGCATCAAGACGGCCATCGGCGGCTGGGAGTTCATGCACTTGCTGTGCGAGGGCATCAAGAGGCGCGGCATGGCCGCGGCGCCCGACTTCATCGCCGTCGACGGCGGCGAGGGCGGCTCGGGCGCGGCGCCGCAGGCGCTGGCCGATCACATGTCCTTGTCCATCGACGAAGCCTTGCCGCGTGTGGTGGACGCCCTGATCGAAGCGGGTCTGCGCGAACGGGTCAAGGTCATCGCCGCCGGCAAGCTGGTGACTTCAGCGCGCGCCGCCTGGGCGCTGGCCTGCGGCGCCGACTTCGTGAATACGGCGCGCGGTTTCATGTTCTCGCTTGGCTGCATACAGGCCTTGCGCTGCCACACCAATACCTGTCCGACCGGCGTCACCACCCACAACGTCAAGCTGCAGCGCGGCCTGGTGGTGGAGGAAAAATATCTGCGCGTCGCCAACTATGCGCGCAATCTGAACCGCGAGATCGACATGATCGCGCACTCATGCGGCTTGCACCATGCGCGAGAATTCAAGCGCGAGCACGTGCGCATCGTTCAGGCCGACGGCCGCAGTATCGCCCTCAATATGATCTATCCGCCGGGAGGTTCGGCGCAGAACGTGCATTGAGCCGTTCCCGGACGACAACGCTGAGGCCGGCTGCAACGATCAGGGCAATGCCTGTCCAGGTCGGGCCGTCCGGCACATGCTGGAAAACCACGAGGTCGAGCAGTCCGGCCCAAACCATTTGCGCGTAGATGAAAGGCGCCAGCGTTGCGGCCGGGGTCACGCGGAAGGCGCGGATCAACAGGTAGTGGCCGCTGCCGCCGAGTACGCCCAGCATGCCGATCAGGAAGGCGTCGAAGGCGTCCGGGCGAATCTCGGTCCAGATCCAGGGCAGCAGCGCCGTCATCACCAGCGAGCCGACCAGGGCGGTGAAGAAGAGCATGGTGACCGAGCTCTCGTAGGGCGCCAGCATGCGCGTCATCAACTGATACACGGTGTAGCACAAGGCGCCCATGCCGGCGAGGAATACGCCGGCCAGCGAGACATCGCCGCCGGGTCGCGCAATCAGCACGACGCCGGCAAGGCCGACGAACAGCGCGACAAACTGGATGCGGCCGACTTTTTCGCCGAGCACCGGCCCTGCCAGCAGGCCGACCAGCAGCGGTGCCAGGAAAGCGATGGCGGTAGCAACCGTCAGCGGCAGCAGGCGGAACGCGAACATGGTGAAGGCCGTGATGCCGAGCAGCATCAATGCCCGCGCGATCTGCATGGCCGGTTTCGTGGTGCGCCACAAGCCGCGTCCGTGCGACGGCAGCAGGAAGATCAGCATCAGCAGGCAGTGCACCACATAGCGCGCCCACACCAGCATGGGCACCGGATATTTGGCGGCCAGCCATTTCGCGGTGGCGTCCATGGAGGCGAACAAAAGGACGGCGCACAGCATCAGCAGGATGCCGCGCAGTACGTTCTGCGGAACACTCATGGCTGCTGGGCGGAGATCCAGCTGTTCCAGATGTGGCGGGCGGGCTCGATCAGTTCGCCGGCGGTCAGCCCCACCGGCCCGGCGCCGCTGTGAACCAGCAGATCGGCGGCGGCGCCGTGCAGATGCACGGCGGCGAGCAGCGCGGTGGCGGCGTCGTTGCCCTGTGCGAGCAGCGCGGTGACGAAACCCAGCAGCACGTCGCCGGTGCCGGCGGTGGCGAGACCGCCATTGCCGCTGCCATTGACGTACCAGTGCCCGTCGGGCAGCGCGACGACGCTGCCGCTGCCCTTCAACACGATGGCGGCCTTGAATTTTTCCGCGAGCTTCTGCGCGTTGCCGATGCGGTCGCGTTGGACGTCCGCGGTTTCGCAGCCGAGCAGTCGCGCCGCCTCGGTTGGGTGCGGCGTCAGCAGCGTAGGCGCATTGCGGCGATTGAGATGGCTCGCCAGCACCGGGTGGGCGGCGATCAGGTTGAGCGCATCGGCATCGATGGCCAGCGGCTTGTCGGCGCCGATGGCGAGTTTGAGCGCGGTGAGGGCGCCTTCGCTTTGTCCGAGGCCGGGGCCGATGCCGACGGCATTGGCGGACGCAATGCTGTCGGCGACCTCGCGCAGCATCAATTCGGGCTGGCCGTAATCGACGGCGATTTTTTCCAGCATACCCAGATAGACGCGCCCCGCGCCGAGATGCAGCGCAGCGCGGCCGGCCAGCAGCGCCGCGCCGACCATGCCGGGCGCGCTGCCGACGATCGCGGCGCTGCCGTAACTGCCCTTGTGGCTGTTGTGGCGGCGCGGCTGCAGCGCGGATTCGAAATCCGCGCTGGAGATCAGGCGACCCGCGTCGCCGGGCTGGCTTAGCGATTCCTCGCTCGGATCTATGCCCAGGCCGGCGTAGCGGACCAGACCCGCATGGTCGCGGCCGTCCTGCATGTAGAGGCCGGGCTTGGCGGCGAGCAGGGTAAGGGTGTGCGTGGCGCGCAGGCACGGTTCCATGGCGGTGCCGCTGTCGGCGTCGAGGCCGCTGGGGATGTCCAGCGCCAGCACCGGGCAGCGCGCGTGATTGACGCGCACGATCCAGTCGGCGGCCAGGCCTTCGATCGGGCGACTCAATCCGACGCCGAAGAGGCCGTCGATAATCAGTGCGAAGTCGAGCGTGTCCGGCAGGGTCGCGAGAATCTTGCCGCCGGCATCCAGCCAGGCCTGCCGCGCTACCGCTGCTTCGGTCGGCAAGGGCTGCGTCGGCGCGGTGCTGCACAAGGTGACGGTGTGGCCGCGCGCCTTGAGGTGTTCGGCGCAAACGAAGGCGTCTCCGCCGTTGTTGCCGGGACCGGCGAGCACCAGGATGCGGGCATTTTCCTCATCGACGATCTCGCCGGCAAAGTCGGCGGCGGCGAGCCCGGCCTGGTCCATCAGCGGCGGTTGCGCCGTGGGGATGTGGCGCGCTTCGAGGCGGCGAATGGCGGCGGTACGCAGAAGCAGCATGGGTGTTCCTTACTCGGTCAAGGTCAGCAGCAGCGGTACGGTCAGCGCCGCCGCCACCGTGGTCAGCACCAGCGCCGAGGCAACCGGGCCTTCAATGCTCTTGAACTGGCGCGACATCAGGTAGACGTTGATGCCGGTGGAGATCGAGGCGAGTAGCACCACGGTTCGGGTTTCCAGCGTCGGCAGGCCGATCAGCACGGCGATGCCCCACACGACCAGGGGCTGCACCACCAGCTTGACGAAGGTGATGCCAGCGCTGATCTGCCAGCCCTGCTTGATGCCGTATTCGGCCAGGCCCATGCCCAGCGCGATCAGCGCCATCGGCATGGTGGAGGCGCTGATCAGGTTCAGCGGTTCCTTGACCAGATGCGGCAGCGTCAGGCCCGTCATGCCGAAGGCCACGCCCAGAAGGATGGCCGACACCAGGGGGTTCTTCAGCACGTTGATGGTGGTCTTGCCGAAGCCCTTGGCCGAGAACGAGCCGTGGCGCGCCCATTCGACCGAGATGGTGACCATGGTCCACAAGGTCAGCGCATTGAAGGCGATGACCAGCGCCGCGGCGGGCAGGGAGTCGTCGCCGAGCGTGAGCTTGGCGAGCGGGATGCCGAGCAGGACGTTGTTGGAGAAGATGCCGCCGAGCGCGAACACCGATTGGCCGACGCCGTCGAGGCCGAAGCATTTCCAGGCCATCAGGCGACCGATCACGAAAGTGACCAGGCAGCCGCCGAAGAAGGCGATCAGCAGCCGCGCATCCACCGGCGGCAACTTGGAGAAGTCGCTCATCAGGTTGAAGAGCAGCGCCGGCATGGCGACATTGAAGACAAAGCGTGTCAGGGCGTCGGCCACTTCGCTCGGCCACTTGCCGAAGCGCATCAGGGCGTAGCCGACCAGCACCAGCAGGAAGAGCGGGGTGGCGAGGGAGGCGTGATGGGAAAAGGTGGCGAACAAGGCGGCCCCGCAGGTATCGTCGAGGCCACATGATACCCGCGGTGCGGTTTCATGACTGTTGCATGCGACGACGCCAGAGTTCCGATTTCGCGTTTAATTCCCGCTTATTCCCGGCGACATCGGGGCCGCCGGCCGCGTTACACTGGCCGCCATGCTGACGTACCTGATCCGGCGCTTCCTGTACGCAATCCCCATTCTGGTCGGGGTGAACCTCATCACCTTCGGCCTTTTCTTCGTCGTCAATACGCCGGACGACATGGCGCGCATGCAGCTCGGCGCCAAACGGGTGACGCCCGAGGCCATCGCCAAGTGGAAGGCCGAGCGCGGCTACGACAAGCCCTTGCTGTGGAACGCCGAAGCCCAGGGGCTGGCCAAGGCGACAGACACCATCTTCGTCGACAAGTCGCTGTCCATGTTCGTCTTCGATTTCGGCACCTCGGAAGACGGCCGCGACATCATGACCGAGATCCGGACGCGCATGGGGCCTTCGCTGGCGATTGCGGTGCCGGTGTTCATTCTCGGCTTGTGGGCGGCAGTGACCTTTGCCTTGCTGCTGGTGTTTTTCCGCGGCACCTATCTCGATTTCGCCGGCGTCGTGTTGTGCGTCGCGATGATGTCGATTTCCAGCCTGTTCTACATCATCGGCGGCCAGTGGCTGGTCAGCAAGGTCTGGCATCTGGTGCCGATTTCCGGCCTCGGGGCGGGGCTGGATGCGGCGCGGTTCCTGATTCTGCCGGTGATTATCAGCGTGGTCGGCGGCCTGGGCGGCGCGGCGCGCTGGTATCGCACCATCTTCCTCGAGGAATGCAATCGCGACTATGTGCGCACGGCCCGCGCCAAGGGCCTGTCCGAGCTGGCGGTGCTGTTCCGCCACGTGCTCAAGAACGCCATGATTCCGATCCTGACCGGCGTGGTCGTGCTGATTCCTTCGCTCTTCCTCGGCAGCCTGTTGATCGAATCCTTCTTCGGCATTCCGGGGCTGGGCAGCTACACCATCGACGCCATCGGCGCGCAGGACTTCGCCGTCGTGCGCGCCATGGTCTTCATCGGCTCGGTGCTCTACATCGTCGGTCTGTGGCTGACCGATATTTCATACACCCTTGTCGATCCGCGGATCCGGCTGAGCTAGGCGGGCAGTCATGAAATTCGTCCTGCTCTGGTCCGACGCGCTGTTCTTTCTCTTGCTGGCCGCCTGCCTCGGCGGTATCTGGTGGGCACGGCGCAATCCGCAGCTCGCCGCCGCCTGGCGCGATGTGGGCCGCAGCCGGGTCGGCGTCGCGGGCGCCGCCGTGTTGCTGTGCTTTGTCGCCATCGCCTTCCTCGATTCGCTGCATTACCGCGAACGACTGCCGCAGGCGCCTGGCGTAGCGGAGGCCCAGGCGCAATTCGGCATCGAGGTCTTGTCGGCGCTGGATGCGCTGCTGGCGAAGCAGAAGACGCAGACCGAGAAAACCTATTCCGCGCCGCTGGCTACGCACCTGTTCGCCAAGGAAAGTCGCAGCGACGGGCAGGGCCGGGATTTCCCGCGCCTGAAGTTCGGCGGCCGCCATCTTGGGGATGCCGGCGATCGCGATGCCGATGTCTTCAAGCGTGTTGCCGGCGGCGCTGTCGGCGGCCTCGCGGCGGGATTGCTGCTGGCTCTTGTCGCCCGCCGCTATCTGCGGCCGCGGGCGGACTGGTTTGCCTGGAATGCCTTGCTCTGGACCTTGACCCTGATCTTGATCGGCAGCGGCATACTGGCGGCGCTGATGCCCTACTACCATGTGCTGGGCACCGACAAGGTCGGCCAGGACGTGCTTTATCTGACCTTGAAGAGCGTACGCACGGCCTTGCTGATCGGCACGCTGACGACCTTGTCCATGCTGCCAGCGGCGCTGCTGCTCGGCATCGTCGCCGGCTACCGGGGCGGCTGGATCGACGATGCGATCCAGTATCTCTACACGGTGCTGAACTCGATTCCCGGCGTGCTGCTGATCGCCGCCTCCATCCTCATGATGCAGGTCGTCATCGATACCCATCCCGAGTGGTTCTCCACCGCCGCCGAGCGCGCCGACGCGCGTCTGCTGTCGCTGTGCGTGATCATGGGCGTCACCAGCTGGACCGGCCTGTGCCGGCTCCTGCGCGCCGAGACGCTCAAGCTGCGCGAGCTCGAATACGTGCAGGCGGCGCAGGCGTTCGGCGTCTCCGGCTTCAGCATCATGGCCCGCCATATCCTGCCCAATGTCATGCACATCGTGATGATTTCCGTCGTCATGGATTTCTCCGGTCTGGTGCTGGCCGAGGCGGTGCTGTCCTATGTCGGCATCGGCGTCGATCCGACCACCATCAGCTTCGGCACCATGATCAATATGGCGCGCATGGAGCTGGCGCGCGAACCCATGGTCTGGTGGTCGCTGGTAGCCGCCTTCTGCTTCATGTTCGTGCTGGTGCTGGCCGCCAATCTGTTCGCGGACGTGGTGCGCGACGCCTTCGATCCGCGCGGGAGGGCGTCGTGATTCGGGGCGCCGCACAGTGGCGAACCCTGGCCGCCCCCTCGCTCGGCGAGGGGGATGGGGGGCGTGCGACATGAGTAATTTGCTCAGCGTCAGAAACCTGTCGGTGCAGATCGGCGCGGGCCGTCCGGTCGACGACGTCTCGTTCGAGATCAAGCCCGGCGAAACCTTTGCGCTGCTCGGTGAATCGGGCTGCGGCAAGTCGATGACCGCGCTGGCCGTCATGCGTCTGCTGCCGCCGGCGGCGCGTTTGATCGGCGGCAAGGTCGAGTACGCTGCCGCCGACGGCGCTGCGCGGCAACTCATGGCGCTGACCGAAGCCGAGATGCGCCGCATGCGCGGCGGCGGCATCGGCATGATCTTCCAGGAGCCGGGCACCAGCCTCAATCCGGTCATGAGCATAGGCCGCCAGATCGAGGAGGTGCTGGATCTGCATCTCGGCCTGCGCGGCGAGCCGGCCCGCCGGCGTGCGCGTGAGCTGCTGGATGCCGTCGGCATACCCGATGCCGGGCGCTGCCTCGACGAATATCCCTTCCAGCTTTCCGGCGGCATGAAGCAGCGCGCCATGATCGCCATGACGCTGGCCGGCGAGCCGGAATTGCTGATCGCCGACGAGCCGACCACGGCGCTCGATGTCACCATCCAGTCCCAGGTGCTGGATAGGCTGAAGCAGCTCCAGCGCGAGCGCAATATGGGCATGCTGCTGATCACCCACGACCTCGGCGTGGTCGAGCGCATGGCCGATCATGTCGGCGTCATGTATGCGGGCCAGCTCGTCGAAGTGGCGCCGCGCGAACAGTTCTTCAGCAGCCCGGCGCATCCCTATTCGAAAAAGCTGTTCGCCGCCCTGCCGGAGCGCGCCGGCCGCGGCCAGCGTCTGTCCACGATTCCGGGCCGCGTGCCGCCGCTGGATACGCAGCACGTCGGCTGCCGTTTCGCACCGCGCTGCAGCGAGGCCTTCGCCGATTGCGCCGCGATAGCGCCGGGCTGGCATGCGCAGCCGGCGGGGCAGCAGGTGCGATGCCATCTTTATGATCCGGCGCGCATGGACATGCGGCAAGCGGAGAACACAGCGCCGCCTGCAACGGCCGCGCACGAAACGCCGCCGCCGGCATCGCCGCTGCTTGAGGTACGCGACCTGAAGGTGCATTTCCCGATTCGCAAGGGCTTGCTGCAGCGTACCGTCGGGCATGTGCCCGCGGTCGACGGCATCTCCTTCAGCCTGCAGGCCGGCCGCACACTGGCGCTGGTCGGCGAGTCCGGCTGCGGCAAGACCACGGCGGGCAAGGCCATTCTGCAACTGGTGCAGCCGACGGCCGGCAGCGTGCAGCTCGGCGGCGTCGAACTGACCGGCCTGGCCGGCAGCGAACTGCAGCCCTTGCGCGCGCAGGCGCAGATGGTGTTCCAGGATCCCTTCGCCTCGTTGAATCCGCGCATGCGCATTGGCGCCATCATTGCCGAAGGCATGCGTGCGCTCGGCCAGCGCGAAGGCGTGCCGGAGCGCATTGCCGAACTCCTCGAGCAGGTGGGCCTGCGCGCCGACATGGCGACACGCTATCCGCACGAATTTTCCGGCGGTCAGCGCCAGCGCATTGCGATTGCGCGGGCGCTGGCCGTAAGTCCGAAACTGTTGATCTGCGACGAGCCGACCAGCGCGCTCGATGTTTCAGTGCAGGCGCAGATCGTCAATCTGCTGCACGACCTGCAGCAGACGCTGGGTCTCGCTTACCTCTTCATTACCCACAACATGGCCGTCGTCGACTATCTGGCCGACGACGTGGCGGTCATGTACAAGGGCAGGATCGTCGAGATGGGCAATGCCGAGCAGGTGCTCGGACACCCGCAGCATGCCTATACGCAAACGCTGCTGGCGGCGGCCTTCACGCGTATGCGCGGCGCCGCCTAGTTACCGCGGGCTAGTGCTTTTTCTTGTCGGCTTTGGGGGCGGCGGCTTTGGCCGGGGCCTTGGCTGCCGACTTGGGTGCGGTCTTGGCGGCAGGCGCCGACTTCCCGGCCGGCTTTGCAGACGTCTTGCCTTTGGCAGGCGCCGGTGCAGATTTGCCTTTGGCACCTGTCTGGGGCGAGGCTTTGGCGGTTCTGCAGATATTGTGTCCCTTCTTGTCCTTGCTGCAGACCGATTTCTCGGTCGGGGCGGCGGGCGCATCCGGCAGCTTGGCGTCGAGCGCGGCGAACTGAGCGGGCAGCGGGGCATTTTTGCCGGGCACCAGCAGTCTCATGCCGGGACCGACCTTGGTGCGCGTGCCGATGCCGTTCAACTGCTTCAGATAGGCGGTGCTGATGTCGTACTGCTTGGCGACTGCGTCAAGCTTGTCGCCCTTCTTCAGCGTGTAGGTTTTCCAGGCGGTCAGCGGCTTGTCCTGCGCTTCGTGCGAGCCGAGGTTGTCGAGGAAGGTCTGCACCTTGTCAGCCGGCACGATGATGGGCAGCTTGCTGGTGCTGCCCGGCATGACCGGACGCTGATAGGCCGGGTTGAGCGCAATGAATTCCTCAAGCGGCGTTTCGGCGAGCTTGGCCGCCAGTGCGATGTCCATGTCGGCCGGGATGTCGACCGTGCCGAAGTAGGGGCGGTTCGGAATCGGGTCCAGCTTGAGGCCGTAGAGCTCGGGCTGGGCAATGATGTTCTTGATCGCCTGCAGCTTGGGCACGTAGTAGCGCGTTTCCTCGGGCATGGACAGGCTCTGGTAGTCGGTCGGCAATCCCTTGGCCTGGTTCTTGGCGATGGCGCGCGCAACGGCGCCTTCGCCCCAGTTGTAGGAAGCCAGCGCCAGATGCCAGTCGCCGTGCATTTCGTAGATGTACTGCAGGTAGTCGAGTGCGGCCTTGGTCGAGGCGACGATGTCGCGGCGCTGGTCCATCCACCAGTTTTGTTCGAGGCGATAGTTCTTGCCGGTCGAGGGGATGAACTGCCACATGCCAAGCGCGCGCGCCGGTGAGGCGGCCATCGGGTTGTAGGCGCTCTCGACGATGGGCAGCAGCGCCAGCTCGGTGGGCATGCCACGGTCTTCGAGCTCGGACACGATGTAGTAGAGATAGCGCTTGCTGCGTTCGAGCACGCGCTTGATGTAAGCGGGGTTGTTGAGGTACCAGGCCTGCCGGTCGGCCACCAGCGGGCTGTCCAGGTCGGACATGGCGAAGCCGTTGCGCAGGCGCTGCAGCAGGTCGGTTTGCGGGCGGGTCAGATCGATGGACTTGATGCGCGGCTCGTCCTCGCGCAGCGTCAGCGGCAGCAAGGGGTTCGATGCGTCCAGCGGAGCGGTCACGCTTTCGCGCGGCGGAGCGGCCAGTTCATTGCTGAGCTGCATGTCCGCCCTGGCGAGGCTGGAAAGGCCGCACAGCAGCATGGCCAGCGCCAGTTGCAGGAGGGCTGTCGGATGGAAACGGGGCATCGGGCGGAAGCGGCTGGTGGCGCAGGCAATTTGCGTGCGGGCGCCGGTGTTGGCTAGGGCAGTGCGCATCTTAGTCATCGACCGCAGACAGGGTCAATGCGCAAAATGTATCGGGATGTGCTTGCGGACGCTTCAAAAGACGTTCTTCCATTCGCGGATCGCGGCGAACACGCCGACCGGATCCTGCAGGGTCGCATTGCCGCTGAACTTGCGCGCCGCGGCGATCACTTCCGGCGAATGCCAGCGCAGGAAGGGATTGGTGGCCAGCTCAGCGCCCAGCAATGAAGGCACGGTCGGCTGCTGCTCCGCGCGCAGACGGGCGACTGCCTGCACGCGCGCCTGCAGCGCGGCGTTGCCGGGTTCGACGGCCAGCGCGAATTTCAGATTGGACTGGGTGTATTCGTGGGCGCAATAAACGCGGGTGTCGGCCGGCAGGATGGCCAGCTTGCCGAGCGAGTTGAACATCTGCTGCGGCGTGCCTTCGAAAAGGCGGCCGCAACCGCCGGCAAACAGCGTATCGCCGCAGAACAGCGCCGGCTGGCCGTCGATGTCGCCGAGGTAGGCGATATGGCCCAGCGTGTGTCCGCCGACATCGAGTACCGAAAACTCGACGCCGAGCTCCGGTATCGAGACGCTGTCGCCCTCGCGCAGCGCGTGGGTCAGCATGGTAATCTTGTCCTGTTCTGCGGCGGGACCGTAGACCGGCACTTCGGCATGACGCAGCAGTTCGCTCACGCCGCCGATATGGTCGGCATGGCGATGCGTGATCAGGATGGCGCAAAGGCGGCTGCCGGTACGCTGCAGGTAGTCGAGCACCGGCGCGGCTTCGCCCGGATCGACGATGGCGACGCAATCCGAGGGGCTGTCGCGATGACGAAGCGCCCAGATATAGTTGTCGCTGAAAGCAGGCAGGGCTGTGATTTCCATAGCTTTCGATTTTACTACTTAAGGCCCCGGTTCCGGGCCGTACGGATGGCAAATACAGGTTTCATCGACTGGCTGGAGAGCGAACAGGGGCGCTATGTGCGGCGCTGGGTCGAGGCGCGCCACGACCAACTGGTGGCGGATATCTTCGGCTTCAATGCCGTGCAGATCGGCCTGCCGCAGCTCGATCTGCTGCGCGCCAACCGCATGCCCTTCCGCTTTTATTGCGACGAGGAGGGCCCGGTGCAGGTGCGCGCCGCCGCCTTTGAGCTGCCGTTCGCGACGGCCAGCATCGATCTCGTGGTGTTGCCGCATGTGCTCGAATTCTCGGACAATCCGCATCAGGTGCTGCGCGAGGTCGAACGCATTCTGGTGCCCGAAGGCAGCGTGCTCATTACCGGCTTCAATCCCTTCAGCCTCTGGGGCGGCAAGCGCCGCCTGGCGCGCCGTCCCGTCGATGCGCCCTGGCGCGGACGCTATATCAGCGTGCCGCGACTCAGGGACTGGTGCAAGCTGCTGAATCTGGAAACGCACATGGGTTGCTTCGGTTGCTATGCGCCGCCGCTGCACCAGGAAAAATGGCTGCATCGCTGGCGCTTCATGGAACCCGCCGGCGACCGCTGGTGGCCGTTTGCCGGCGGCGTGTATATGCTGCAGGCGATCAAGCGGGTGCAGGGCATGCGCCTCATCATGCCGGCCTGGAAGGATAAAAGCGCCGCAGCGAAAGCGCTTTCGCCGGTGATACAGAGACAAACGAAAACACAAAGAACAACAGAGCAATGACGAGCGAAAAGATCGAGCTGTATACCGACGGCGCCTGCAGCGGAAACCCGGGCCCCGGCGGCTGGGGCGTGATCCTGAGGATGGGCCCGCACGAGAAGGAGTTGTTCGGCGGAGAAGCCGCGACCACCAACAACCGCATGGAGCTGACGGCCGTGATCGAAGGCCTGCGCGCGCTCAAGCGGCCGGTCCAGGCCGAGATCTACACCGACTCGCAATATGTCATGAAGGGCATGAACGAGTGGATCAAGGGCTGGAAGGCGCGTGGCTGGAAGACGGCCGGCAGGGAGCCGGTCAAGAATGTCGATCTGTGGCAGGCGCTGGACGCCGAATGTGCGCGTCACCAGTTGAAGTGGCACTGGGTCAGGGGCCACAACGGCCACATCGAGAACGAGCGCGCCGATGCCTTGGCGCGGCGCGGCGTCGAACAGCATCGAAGGTAGTGTGCAAACACCGTTCGGGCTGAGTTTGTCGAAGCCCGGTACGGAGAGAGAGTCTTTATTGTATTCACCCTTCGACAGACTCAGGGTGAACGGCTTCAGAGGAAACACTATGGCTGAGCGCCAGATCATGCTGGACACGGAAACCACCGGCCTGGATTACCGCCTGGGCGACCGTGTGATTGAAATCGGCTGCGTCGAACTGGTCGGACGCAAGTTGACGCAGAAAACCTTTCACCAGTACCTGAATCCCGATCGCGAAATCGATCCGGGCGCGCAGGCGGTGCACGGCATTTCCAGCGAATTCCTCGCCGACAAGCCGCGCTTCAACGACGTGGCGAAGGACTTCATCGAATTCATTCGCGGCGCCGAACTGGTCATTCATAACGCCGGCTTCGACGTGGGCTTCCTCAATAATGAGTTGTCGCTGGCCGGCCTGCCGCCGCTGGAAGAAGTCTGCTCTGGCGTCCTTGATACGCTCAAGCTCGCGCGCGAAATGCGCCCGGGCAAGAAGAACTCGCTCGATGCGCTGTGCAGCGAATACAGCATCGACAATTCGGGCCGCACCTTCCACGGCGCCTTGCTCGACGCCCAGTTGCTGGCCGAAGTCTATCTCTGGCTGACGCGCGGTCAGGACAGCCTGCTGATGGACCTGGACGCGCCCGTTGCGAACGCCGCCTTCGAATTCAGCGCGGGCACGCGTCCCATACTGCGCGTGCTGAAGGCGAGCGAAGACGAGCTTGCCGCGCACGGCAAGCTGCTGCTGGAGATCAACAAGGAAAGCAAGGGCAAATGCCTGTGGCTGGAGCAGGATGCGCCAGCCGCAGAGGCATCCTGAGCGTCAGTTTTCCTCAGGCGTTTTTGCCGTGATGCTGAGCGCGTGAATGCCGTTCAGCATCAGCGAGGCGAGCGCTGCATGCACCATGCGGTGCCGTTCCATGGTTTTCTTGCCGGCGAATTGCGCCGAAACGATGGCGAGCCGGTAATGGCCGCCTTCGCGCGCGCCAGCATGGCCGGCGTGCAGGGCGCTGTCGTCGATGATGTCGATCTGCTGCGGCTGGAGCGTTTGCAGCAGCGCGCGCATCTGGTCCGAGATTTTCATGGCGCTCAGGGCAGCACTTTCTTGAAGGGCTTGACCACGGCCCTGGCATAGACACCGGCGCCGACATAGGGGTCAGCATCGGCCCAGGCCTGTGCCTCGGCCAGCGAGGCGAATTCGGCGACGATCAGGCTGCCGCTGAAGCCGGCCGGACCCGGGTCGCTGGAGTCGATGGCCGGGAAGGGGCCGGCGACGAGAAGCCGGCCTTCGTTCTTGAGCGCTTCCAGGCGGGCAAGGTGGGCGGGGCGAACCGAGAGGCGCCGTTCGAGACTGCCGGGAACGTCTTCACCCATGATGGCGTAGAGCATCTGATTTCCTTGTGCTTGATATGGCCCGTAATTGGGCGAGTTGGTGTTTCCTGCAGGGAACGATTTTTCCGTGCAGATCGGTTCGTGCAGTGGATCGGCGAATTTTCGTTCACTCTTCCTTGACGTACTTGGCGATGATGAAGCCTTGTGCAACCAGGAAAACGATCATCAGGCCGAAGCTGCCGAAGAGCTTGAAATTCACCCAGGTATCGGTCGAGTAGTTTCTGGCGATGAAAAGATTGAGGCCGCCCATGAAAGCGAAGAAGACGATCCACATGAGATTGAGCATGCGCCAGACGCGATCAGGCATGTTGAGCTCGGTCTGGGCCGTCAGCAGCGAGCGGATCAGATTCTTGCCCATGAATGCGCTGGCGCCCAGCAGGATGGCCGCGAACAGCCAGTAGAAGATGGTCAGTTTCAGCTTGATGAAGTTTTCGTCGTGCAGGATCAGCGTGGCGCCGCCGAAGACCACGACCAGCCCCAGGCTGACCCAGAGCATCTTGTCTACCTTGCGGTGCTTGAACCAGACGAAGGCGATCTGGGCGCAGGTCGCGACGATGACAACCGCCGTGGCGACATAGATGTCGGCAAGCTTGTAGGCAATGAAGAAAAGAATGACCGGCAGCAGATCGAATAGCAGTTTCATGGCTTATTTCTTGTCAAAAGCGAGTGAAGCCGAGTTGATGCAGTAGCGCTCGCCGGTCGGCTGCGGGCCGTCTTCGAAGATGTGGCCGAGATGCGCGTCGCAATTCATGCAGCGCACTTCGGTGCGGATCATGCCGTGACTCGTATCGCGGATTTCGGCGATCAGCTCCTTGCCGATGGGCGCGAAAAAGCTCGGCCAGCCGCAGCCGGAGTCATATTTGGTCAGCGATTCGAACAGCGGTGTGCCGCAGCAGATGCACTTGTAGGTGCCGGCGGCCTTGTTGTCCCAGTATTCGCCGGTGAACGGCGATTCGGTGCCGGCGAATTGCGTGACGTAATACTGCATCGGGGTGAGTCGCTGCTTCAGCGCTTCGTCATCAACTTTACTCATGCTGCCCTCGTTTTGTCTTTCTGCCCTCGGGAAGGGCGCCCGTTATAATAAGCCCAATCATTGACGAGGGCGAGTCTGGAAATGCGGGTAATCGTGCTGGGTGCAGGCGTGGTCGGAACGACGGCCGCATGGTATCTGAGCGCTGCCGGCCACGAGGTGACGGTCATCGAACGTCAGCCCGAGGCCGGACTCGAAACCAGTTTCGCCAACGGCGGCCAGATCTCGGTCTGCCATGCCGAACCCTGGGCGCATCCCGGCGTCCTGCCGCAGGTGCTGAAATGGATAGGCCATGAAGCATCGCCCTTGCTGTGGCGTCTGCGCGCCGATCCGGCGCAGTGGTCCTGGGGCTTGCGCTTCCTGCGCGAATGCACGCCGGCGCGCACGCGCGCCAACATCGTCGCCATTCTCGGGCTGGCCCTGCATAGCCGCGGCTGCCTGCAGCAACTGCGCCGCGAGCTCGACCTCGAGTACGATCATCTGGAACGCGGCATCCTGCATGTGTATACCGACGAACAGGATTTCGCGCAGGCCATCCCCTCGGCCGCGTTGATGCGCGAATACGGCTGCGACCGGGTGGTGAAGTCGGTCGAGGAATGCATGCAGATCGAGCCGGCCCTGCGTCACTCGAACGTCAAGCTGGTCGGCGGCACCTATACCGCCGAAGACGAGTCCGGCGATGCGCGCAAATTTACTCAGGTATTGGCGCAGAAGTGCGCAGACCATGGCGTTGTCTATCGCTATGGCGAATCCGTGGCCGCACTGCAAGCCGAAGCCGGCCGCATCAGCGGGGTGCGCATGCAGGATGGCACGGTAGTGCAGGCCGATGCCTACGTGGTCGCCTGCGGCAGCTACACGCCGCTGCTGTTGCATCCGCTCGGCGTCAATCTGCCGATTTATCCGGGCAAAGGCTATTCGGCCACGCTGACCTTGAGTGAAGGCGCGGTGGCGCCGGTGGTCAGTATCACCGACGACGGCCACAAGCTGGTGTTTTCGCGCCTGGGTAATCGTCTGCGCATCGCCGGCACGGCGGAGTTCAACGGCTACAACACGGATCTGAACCCGGTGCGCTGCGAGGCCATCGTCAAGCGCACGCAAGCGCTGTTTCCGCTGGCCACCAGCGATGAGGTGCCCGAGTTCTGGGCCGGGCTGCGTCCGGCCACGCCCGGCAACGTGCCGTATGTCGGCAAGAGCCGCTACGACAATCTGTTCGTGGACAGCGGCCATGGCACACTGGGCTGGACCATGTCCTGCGGTTCGGGGCAGTTGCTGGCCGATCTGGTCAGCGGCAAATCGCCGGCAATCGATCCGGCGCCGTATCGGGTCGGATAAAGCCAAAATCAACCGCGGGCCACCCAGCCGCCAAGAACACAAAGCTTCACCAGGAAACGCAAACCACTTTCGTTTTACTGGCCAGGTCCTGGTGACTTGGCGGCCTGCTTTTGCAAGGTCAGTGCAGGTGCTTGGGTAATGCGTCCGCTTCCTCTTCCGGCATTTCCGCATGCACGATCTCGCCGTCCGGGCTTGGGTAGAGCGGGGTGCCACAGTCGTCGCAAAACTCGACCGGAAAGCGATGGTCGAGCTGTACGACCTGTTCGATGCCGTGCTGCTTGAGCAGCGTTTCGATCTGCGCCGGAACGTCGCTGTTTTCATCCTCGGCTTCGAGCAGCGGCCAGACCAGGCCGTAGATGACCTGCCGATCCGCAGTCTGGGTGAATCCGACGCGATACTCGACCAGATCTTCCTCGTAGAAGGGCGCGATGACTGCGCGCAAGCCCGCCGCCGGAATGTCCAGCGTGGTCTTTAGAAACTCGATCGATGCCTGCAGCGAGAAGGGGCGCGAGGCGCGGTCGGTATCGCGGCAGGCGCTGAAGTAGGCCTGCGGCAGCAGGAGCTCGCTGGCGCAGCCGGTCAGGAGCGGTTGCATCGCATTGCCGCCCTGACTCAGCCAGTTGCGCTCGGCGTTTTCGCGCTTGCCGTCCTTTTCCTGCCAGCGGAACAAGGGCTGGCCTTGCGGAACGACGACGGCACCGAGCAGATAGCGGCTGTCGGACAGGAACTTCATCGATTCCGGCAACAGGGCCGGGTCTATGGATACGCTGCGATGATGGATCGCCGCCTCGCCGAGTTCGCGGGTGAGTTCTGCCGTTGGGCAGAAACCCTGGGGCAGATGGTCGGGGCTGAATAGAAAGTTGGCCAGCGCCACGCGCGCATCGGCGGCCAGCACATGCGCCTGCAACTGCACGCGCAGGGTGTCGAGCAAGGGCGCCGGGATCGTTCCCGAGGGAATGTTGAAGCGCGACCAGGCCAGCACGGGCAGGGCGATCAATTGCACGCTGAAGGTCGCGCCGGGACCGGCGATCGACAGGCACTCGCACTGCGCCTCTATCATGTCGGCCAGCATGTCGTAGGCGCGGCTGCTGTTGCTGTGGAGGTGGTCCAGCGCGGCGTTCAGGCCCTCCTCGTTATGCTCGTCGAGGAGGTCGCCGATCAGCGCTCCCAGTTCCCGTTCCCACCAGGCGTCTTCCAGCCGCGAACAGGAGCGCGCATAGGCCTCTGCCAGTTGAACCAGGGTTTCGATACGGGGGGTAAGGCGTGCGTGACGCGAAGAGCGGGTGCGTTTCATAGGCGGAATACAGTTGGGGCCGGCGAGTATAACAGCCGCCTGAATGCTGTTTCCGGAGTCGAAATGGACCCTCGAATGCTGGTAGACTGCGCGCTTCGTAATAAAACAGCAATATAAATCTGAGGGAACCACATGCTTTTTTCCCGTTTTCTGCCGCAGGAAGGCAGTTTTTTCGAGTTGTTCAACGCCCATGCCGAGCTGATCGTCAAAGGTGGACGGGAGCTCGCGGCGCTGGTCAATTCCCTCGAAAACGACCCCAAGACGATGAGCGCGCATTCCGCAGCCATCGACGAAATCGAATCGGCGGCGGATACCATCACGCATGAAACGATTGCGCAACTGCACAAGACCTTCAATACGCCGCTCGACCGCGACGAGATCCACCAGTTGATCTCGGGCATGGACGACATCCTCGACCTGATTCAGGATGTCGCCGAAGCCATCTATCTCTACGACGTGCGCAAGCTGACCCAGGAGGCGCGTCATATTGCCGACCTCAGCGTGTCCTGCTGCGAGCGCGTGCGTTCCGCCGTGGTGCTGCTCAACAATATGGACAATGCGCCGGCCATTCTCAAACTGTGCAAGGAAGTCGATCAGCTCGAAACCGACGCTGACCGTTCCATGCGCCAGGGCATCGCCAGACTGTTCCGCGAAGAATCGGATGTGCGCCAGGTGCTGAAGCTCAAGGAGTTGTACGAACTGCTGGAGCTGGTGACGGATCGCTGCGAGGATGTGGCCAACATTCTCGAAGGCATTGTCCTCGAGAATTCCTGAGCGGAGCGCCCTGAATGGATGCTGTAAGTCTCGGCCTCGGGATCGTGGTCCTGCTGGTGCTGCTGGCACTGGTATTCGATTTCATGAACGGCTTTCACGATGCCGCCAATGCCATTGCCACGGTTGTTTCCACCGGCGTATTGAAGCCGCAGCAGGCCGTCGCGCTGGCCGCCTTCTTCAATGTCGTCGCCATCTTCATCTTTCATCTCAAGGTCGCGACCACGGTAGGCAAGGGCATTGTCGATCCTTCCATCGTCGATCCGCATCTGATCTTCGGCGCCCTGGTCGGTGCCATCGCCTGGAACATCATCACCTGGTACTACGGCATTCCGTCGAGTTCATCGCACGCCCTGATCGGCGGCCTGGTCGGTGCGGGCATCGCCAAGGCCGGCCTCGATCCGCTGATGTGGGCCGGTATCGCCAAGACCGTGGTCTTCATCTTCATCGCTCCGGCCATGGGCTTCATTCTCGGCGGCATCTTCTGGGTCATTATTTCCTGGCTTTGCAACGGCATGACGCCGCGCAAGGTGGACCGATGGTTCCGGCGCATCCAGCTCGTGTCCTGCTCCATGTACAGCCTCGGCCACGGTGGCAATGACGCGCAGAAAACCATCGGCATCATCTGGCTGCTGCTGATCGCTACCGGCTATGTGTCGCAAAGCGACGCCATGCCGCCCGTCTGGGTCATCGTCATGTGCTATCTGGCCATGGGCATGGGCACGCTGTTCGGTGGCTGGCGCATCGTCAAGACCATGGGCCAGAAGATTACCAAGCTGCGCCCGGTCGGCGGCGCCTGTGCGGAAATGAGCGGCGCAGTGTCGCTGTTCGTCGCTAGCGGGCTTGGTGTCCCAGTGTCCACTACGCACACCATCACCGGCGCCATCGTCGGCGTCGGCGCTGCGCGCGGTCCGAGCAAGGTGCGTTGGGGCGTGACAGGCAGCATCGTCTGGGCCTGGGTCCTGACCATTCCGGCCAGTGCGGCGATTTCCGCCGTCAGTTGGTATCTGGGCAGTGCCCTGTTCTGACAGGCAGTGAGGAATACCCCCTCTCTTTCAGGGAGAGGGGCGGTGCGAGGGCAGGGCTGCTTGCCATTCACTCCTCGCCGAAACCACGAGTCACTGGCAAACCTGCGGCGCCTGCAATGCGGCACCGCCACGGATTGTCGCCCCTGCCTGCGCTTCCGAACGTCGCCTGATCTTGCGCGTCGTGCATCGCCGTGATGCGTTTCACGTGCATGTTTCTCGCCTCTGGTGATTGAGGCGAGGGGCTATTTTCGGTATCATTTGGCTTTCCCGCACCTGCTTCGTCATGACCAAATACGTCTTCGTCACAGGTGGTGTCGTGTCCTCTCTGGGCAAGGGCATCGCCGCCGCGTCGCTGGGAGCCATTCTGGAATCCCGCGGCCTCCGTATCACCCACCTCAAGCTCGATCCCTACATCAACGTCGATCCCGGAACGATGTCCCCGTTCCAGCACGGCGAAGTCTTCGTGACCGAAGACGGCGCCGAGACCGACCTCGACCTGGGCCACTACGAGCGCTTCACTCACACCAAGATGAGCAAGCGCAACAACTTCACGACCGGCCAGGTTTATGAGGCCGTGATCAAGAAGGAGCGCCGCGGCGAATATCTGGGCAAGACCGTCCAGGTCATTCCGCACATCACCGACCAGATCAAGGCCAACGTCAAGGCCGGGGCCGAGGGCGCCGAAGTGGCCATCGTCGAAGTTGGCGGCACGGTTGGCGACATCGAGTCGCTGCCTTTCCTGGAAGCCATACGCCAGATGGGCATTGAAGAGGGCCGCGACAACGCCTGCTTCATCCATCTGACGCTGCTGCCCTACATCCCGACCGCCGGCGAACTCAAGACCAAGCCTACGCAGCATTCGGTCAAGGAATTGCGCGAGATCGGCATCCAGCCCGACATCCTGCTGTGTCGCGCCGATCGCCCGATTCCCGAAGAGGAACGCCGCAAGATCGCATTGTTTACGAATGTGCAGCCCGAGGCCGTGATTCCCTGCCTCGACTCCGATTCGATTTACAAGATTCCTGGCATGCTGCACGACCAGATGCTGGACGGCATCGTCTGCCACAAGCTGAATATCCTGGCCAAGGCGGCTGATCTGTCGGTCTGGAACAAGCTCGTGCATGCGCTTGAGCATCCCAAGGCCGTGGTGAACATCGCCTTCGTCGGCAAGTACGTCGACCTGACCGAATCCTACAAGTCGCTGACCGAGGCCTTGACCCACGCCGGCATTCATACCGAAAGCAAGGTCAAGATCCATTACATCGACTCGGAAGAGATCGAGAAGAACGGCGTCGATGTGCTCAAACCCATGGACGCCATTCTGGTCCCGGGCGGTTTCGGCCGTCGCGGCACCGAAGGCAAGATCGCGGCGATCCGCTATGCGCGTGAAAACAAGGTGCCGTATCTGGGCATCTGTCTGGGCATGCAGCTTGCTGTGATCGAATACGCCCGCAATGTGGCCGGTCTCGAAGGTGCCCACAGTACCGAGCTCAATGAGCAGACCCCGCACCCGGTGATCGCGCTGATCACCGAATGGCTGGACCGTGAAGGCAAGGTCGAGCAGCGCAGCGAGAATTCCGACATTGGCGGCACCATGCGCCTGGGCGGACAGAAGTGCACGCTGGCCGAGGGTTCGCTGGCGCGCGAAGTTTATGGCAGCGACGTGATCACTGAGCGTCACCGCCATCGCTATGAAGTGAATAACACCTACCTGCCGAAGCTGGAACAGGCCGGCTTGCGCATTTCGGGCAAGTCGTCGGAGGGCAAGGAGCTGTGCGAGATGATCGAGATTCCCGATCACCCGTGGTTCATGGCCTGCCAGTTCCACCCGGAGTTCACCTCGACGCCGCGCAACGGCCACCCGCTGTTTACCGCTTTCGTGCGAGCGGCACTGAAGCATAAGGGCGCCGCCAAGTAAGGCGCTTGCACCTCTGCTTTTACTTGATTTAGCGGACTAGGCGGGCGGTTTTCCCCGGCTTCGGGGCGGTCGCCTTGCTGTACGATCATTTGGATAAGTTGAAAACTAGGACATAGCCATGAGTGCAATTGTTGATGTCGTCGCCCGCGAGATTCTGGATTCGCGCGGCAACCCCACCGTAGAAGCCGACGTTCTGCTTGAGTCCGGCGTGCTCGGCCGCGCTGCCGTGCCGTCCGGCGCCTCCACCGGCTCGCGCGAAGCCATCGAGCTGCGCGACGGCGACAGCAGTCGTTTCCTCGGCAAGGGCGTCCTGCGCGCCGTCGAGAACGTCAATACTGAAATCTCTGAAGCCATCATCGGCCTCGATGCCGAAGACCAGGCCTTTATCGACCGTACCCTGATCGAGCTCGACGGCAGCGACAACAAGTCGCGACTTGGTGCCAACGCCACCCTGGCCGTGTCCATGGCCGTGGCCAAGGCCGCCGCCGAAGAGTCCGGCCTGCCGCTGTATCGCTACTTCGGCGGCAGCGGTTCCATGGCCATGCCGGTGCCGATGATGAACGTCATCAACGGCGGCGCACACGCCAACAACAGCCTCGACATCCAGGAATTCATGATCCTGCCGGTCGGCGTGAAGAGCTTCCGCGATGCGCTGCGTTGCGGTGCCGAAGTCTTCCAGCACCTGAAGAAGCTGGTCGACAAGAAGGGCTACCCGACCACCGTCGGCGACGAAGGCGGCTTTGCCCCGAACGTTTCGGGCAACGATGAAGCCATCGAGCTGATCCTCAAGGCCATCGAGACCGCCGGCTACACGCCGGGCCAGGACGTGGTGCTGGGCCTCGACTGCGCCAGCTCCGAGTTCTACAAGGACGGCAAGTACATCCTCGCCTCCGAGAAGCTGGAGCTCAACAGCGCCGGCTTCGCTGATTATCTGGGCAACCTGGTCAGCAAGTACCCGATCATCAGCATCGAAGACGGTATGGCCGAAGGCGACTGGGACGGCTGGAAACTCCTGACCGACAAGCTGGGCAAGAACGTGCAGATCGTCGGCGACGACCTGTTCGTCACCAACCCGCGCATCCTCAAGGAAGGCATCAGCAAGGGCATTGCCAACTCCATCCTCATCAAGATCAACCAGATCGGCACCCTGACCGAGACTTTCGCTGCGGTGGAAATGGCCAAGCGCGCCGGCTACACCAACGTGATCTCCCACCGCTCTGGCGAGACCGAGGACTCGACGATCGCCGACATCGCCGTGGGCCTCAACGCCATGCAGATCAAGACCGGTTCGCTGTCGCGTTCCGATCGCATTTCCAAGTACAACCAGCTGCTGCGCATCGAGGAAGATCTGGGCGATACCGTCATCTACCCGGGCCTCGACGCCTTCTACAACATCCGCAAGTAAGACGGTGACGTGGTTCGCGTGTGCTCCGGTGCAAGAAACGTGTGGAGCGGCGTAGCCGCGAACCATAGTCACCCCTTTGACCGGAGGGAATCCCTGTGGGACCGCCGGGGAAGGGGCTGTGGGATGGGTAGTCGACTCGTGGCCAACGGCCATCTCCTCATGCAACCGGAGGTTGCATGAGGAGATGGCCTACGTGGATATTGCTCGGCCTGATCGCCGTCCTGCAGTATCCGCTGTGGCTCGGCAAAGGCGGGTGGCTCCGGGTCTGGTCCATGGACCAGCAGCTTGAAGCGCAGCAGGAGGTAAATCAGAAACTGGAGTTGCGCAATGCCGGCCTCGACGCTGAAGTCCGCGATCTGAAGAACGGTTACGACGCCATCGAAGAGCGTGCGCGCTACGAACTGGGCTTGATCAAGCCGGGCGAGGTGTTCGTGCAGGTGCCGCAAAAAAACCAGCCCTGAGGGACTCAATCCGCAACAAGTAAAAAGCCCGCGTTCGCGGGCTTTTTACTTGTTCGGGGGAGGGCTACTTTTGCAAGCGCAGCGGCTGGCCGCTGCGTTCCGCCGGCGTCGCGCAGGCCTTGCAACTATCGCAACTGCCGCACGCGCCGCCGCTCTCCAGCTTGCGCTCCAGTTGCTGCGCGCGCACTTCGGACATGCCGAGCGCGCGTCCTGCGCTGGAGAACAAGCGGCTCAGCGCGCGCTTCGGCGCGGCCGGCAGGAAGCGCCACAGCGCATAGGCCGTGGCCAGGCCGACGATGACGGCGACGATGAGGGTTTGCGTATCCATGTTCAACTCCTTTGCTAGCCCCAGCCCAGGGCGACGGCGACACGGTAGGTGATGAAGGAAGCGATATACGCCAGCGCAAACAGATAGCCGGCCATGATCAGGGGATAGCGCCAGGAATTGGTTTCGCGCTTGACGGCGGCCAGCGTGGACAGGCATTGCGGCGCGAACACATACCAGGCCAGCAGGGACAGCGCGGTGGCCAGCGACCAGCTTTGCGCGATCAGCGGTTCAAGGGCGCCGGCGACGTCATCGCCGTGCGCCGACAGCGCATAGACGGTGCCGAGCGCACCGATGGCGACTTCGCGCGCGGCCATGCCGGGCACCAGCGCAATCGAGATCTGCCAGTTGAAACCGATGGGGGCGAAGACCGTTTCCAGCGCCTGTCCGATCTTGCCGGCGTAGCTGTACTGAATGGCCGGGCCGGTGGCGTCGGCAGGCGCGCCCGGAACGCTGGACAGAAACCACAGGATGATCATCAACGCGAGGATGATGGTGCCGACGCGGCGGATGAAGATACTGGCGCGTTCCTGGAGGCCGAGCGCCAGATTGCGCAGGCTGGGCAGGCGGTAGGAAGGCAGTTCCATCAGCAGCAGCGTCGGCGCGGTATTGCCGCGAAAGTGCTTGAGCGTCCAGGCAACCGCCATGGCCGAGAGGATGCCGGCGACGTAAAGGCTGAACAGCACCAGTCCTTGCAGATTGAAGATACCGGCGACAGTCTTTTGCGGAACGAAGGCGGCGATCAGCAGCGCGTAGATGGGCAGGCGCGCGGAACACGTCATCAGCGGCGCGATCATGATGGTGACGAGGCGGTCGCGCCAGTCGCCGATGGTGCGCGTTGCCATGATGCCGGGAATCGCGCAGGCGAAGCTCGACAGCAGCGGGATGAAGGAGCGGCCGGACAAGCCGACGGTGCTCATGACGCGATCGAGCAGGAAGGCTGCGCGAGGCAGATAGCCCGAGTCCTCAAGCGCGAGGATAAAGAAGAACAGAATCAGGATCTGCGGCAGGAAGACCAGTACGCCGCCGGCGCCAGCGATGATGCCGTCGGTGATCAGGCTCTGCAGCATGCCTTCGGGCATGTGCTCCTTGACGAGGCCGGCAAAGCCGTCCATGAGTGCGCTGATGGCATCCATCGGGGCTTCAGCCCAACTGAACACCGCCTGGAACATGAGGAACAGGGTTACCGCCAGCACCAGCATGCCCCATACCGGATGCATGACGATATTGTCGATGCGATCATCGAGGCGGTTGTCCATCCTAGGCAGGGTGACAGCCCGCGCCAGAATGCGGCGCACCTCCTGCTGCGTCGCCATTACCGTATTGATATCGGCCGGGCGCCACGAGGAGGCTGCCTTTTCGGCGCTGCGCCGATAAATGTCCAGCTCGGCCAGCAGCGCTTCGGCGCCATGGTTCTGAATGGCAATGGTCTCTACCACCGGCATGCCGAGTTCGCGCGAGAGAGCTTCGGTGTCGATGACGATGCCCTGGCGCCGCGCCGCATCGCTCATGTTGAGCGCCAGCAGCATGGGCAGATTGAGCTGCTTCGCTTCCAGTACCAGACGCAGATTCAGCTTGAGGTTGGTGGCATCCGTAACGCAGACCAGCAGGTCGGGGCGGGCTTCGTCCTCTCGGGCGCCGGTGACGACGTCGCGCGTGATTTCCTCATCGGCGGAAAGCGCGTTGAGACTGTAGGCGCCGGGCAGATCGAGCAGGCGCACGCTGCGACCGCCGGTCGTGACGAAGTGGCCTTCCTTGCGCTCCACGGTGACGCCGGCGTAGTTGGCGACTTTCTGCCGGCTGCCGGTGAGCAGATTGAAGAGCGCAGTCTTGCCGCAGTTCGGGTTGCCGAGCAGGGCGACATGCAGCGCCGTATCGTGGCTCATGATTCGACCTCCACCTGGATGAAGGCCGCCTCATGGCGGCGCAGGGCGAAGGTCGTGTGGCCGAGGCGGACCGCAATGGGTTCGCGGCCGGGATGGCCGTGCGCCACGACGCGTACGGTTTCGCCGGGCAGGAAGCCGATTTCGATCAGGCGCAGCACGAGATGCTGCTGCGCTTCGGTTTCGGGCGCGGCGATGCGCGAAATGCGAGCCGGCACGTTGCGATCGAGATCGCAAAGGCTGAGACAGGGGGCCAGCAGGATGGGCGAAGTGGCTTGATTCAAGGGGAATCCGTCGTTTGAAGCGAGTTTGTTGCTTCAAATAAGAATAATTCCCATTATATCAGAACTGCGCCGGCGGCGGCCATCGCAATTGGCGAAACAAGTCCTAGTCGGTCAGCTCGATCTTCCCGGCAATATTGACCTGAATCTGGCTTTCGCCGCCTTCGACGGGCATGGGCGCAGCTTCCGCGGCCATCATCGCCTTGCCGCGAAACATGGGGTAGACCGGGCCGCGATTGTTGCTGCCCACGTTCATTTCCCGAATCCTGTACTTCTTGCCCAGCGCGCCGGCAATCAGGCCGGCGCGCTCGCGGAAGGCCTGAATCGCGCCAACCGTGGCGTCGGCTTCCGCCTTCTGCACGGTTTCCGGCGCCGGTGCGGCGTTGATCTGGCTGACGCCAAGCGACGATTGCAGCTTGCCCAGAAGCTCTGCAATGGCCGGCGCATCGCGCGATTCGAGCTGGATTTCGCTGCGCATGCGCCAGGTTTCGATGCTGCGATCAGTCTTGCCGTAGACCGGATAGGTATAGCTGGCGCCGGTGCGCGTCTTGACGGACGAATAGTCCTTTGCAACGGCGAGCGCGGCGGCGATCTGTTGATTGACCTGACGTGCCAGCGCGGCCGAGTTCGGGTTGGCGGCTTCGGCAAAGACCGTGGCGCGGAATAAGTCGTTCGCGGTCGGGCGGCTGGCTTCGGCGGAGAGCTCGATCAGGGTGCCGCTGCCCGGGGCAGGCATCGTTTGCGCCAGGAGCGGGGTGCCGGAGAGGAGCAGGCAGCTTGCCAGTGCGTAACGCATGAGTATCCTTTCAGGGCGTTTGGGATTGGCGCGCGGCGGCAGCCCATTGCCTGTCCTTTTCCTCGGACAGCAGGCGGGCAGCGCGACGCTCGACATATGACCGTCGCGCGGCGTCCATGTTCCCCTTGCAGTCCGCAATGACCAGATTCCACAAGTTGAGATCGGGGCTATTCTGGTCGAGCTCCTTTTCGGCGGCGCTCATGAAGGGCTGCAGCGCCGGCGGCGGTCCGGCGGGCACAAAGTCGACAGCGTCGTCATAGTCGTCTTTGCGACGGCCCCGCATCAGCCAGATGAGCAGCAGCATGATAGGCACGGCAATCCAGACGTAGGAGGGCACGCCGCCGCTCCAGGCACCGGTTTTATCCTGCGGTGCGCTGGGCGTCGCCGGGGTCGGCTTGACTTCGGTTTCGCGCGTCATCGGCTCGGGTTCGGCCACGGTCGGCGGCGGTGCCATGCGTTCGACCGCCATAGGCGCCGGCATCGGCGTCTGGGCGGTGGTGTCGGTGGTGCGCGGCGAGCCGGTGACGCCCAGACGGGCGACCCAGTTCACCGGCAGGGCCATGTTCAGCCCCTGACCGCTGCGCATGGCAAAGGTGGTGATGCCGACGAGCCGTCCGCTGCTGTCGAACAGGCCGCCGCCGCTGGAGCCCGGGGAAATGGCGGCGTTGGTCTGAATGATCTTGCCGTCCTCGACCGGACGCAGCGCCGTGATCAAGCCGTTGCTCAGGCTGAGCTGCGGCGGAGAATAGCTCTTTTGCCTGGTGGCCTGGGACACGCCGACGATATTGCCGATTTCATTGGGCGCGCCGATGGCGTATACCGCATCGCCGACGCTGAACTTGTCGGCGTCGGCAAATTCGACCGCGCGGGCTTCGAGCTTGGGGACGGAAACCAGGCAGAGATCCTGCGTGTTGTCGCAGATGCCGGCATCTGCATCGAGAATGCTGCCGCCCATGTAAATCTGGTAGCGATGCCCGGGCAGCAGCACATGATGATTGGTAACCATGGTCTGCGGTCCGACGGTAACCGCGCTGCCGGAGCCGACAAGCTGACCTTCGAAGGTGCTGACAAGCACGATGCCGACACTGCGGCTGACCTGCGCGTAGACATTGTTGGCGCTTTCCGCGTGGCCTTGCAGGCAGATGGCGACAAGGAGAGCGAACAGTCCCGGCTTTGCGGAGCGTGGCAATTTGGCGAACATGAATCCCCCGAGGTATTTTTTGGGATTCTAACGATTTGAAACAGGAAAGGGGGCTGCCGTTTGTCGGCGGCGAGTGGCGAGGCCGTCAGTCCAGGCGTTGCAATCCGTCGCGGTAGCTTTGCCAGGCTTCAACGTAATGTCCGGCCGTGGCGCGCAGGCGTGCGGCTTCGTCCTCGTTCAGGGTGCGCACGATCCGCCCCGGCGACCCCACGACGAGTGAATAGTCGGGGATGACCTTTCCCTCGGGAATCAGGGTATTGGCGCCAATCAGGCAGCCCTTGCCGATGACGGCACGGTTGAGAATCACCGCCTTGATGCCGATCAGGCTGCCTTCGCCTATGGTGCAGCCATGCAGCATGGCCATGTGACCGACCGTCACATCGTCGCCTAGCGTCAGGGGCACGCCGGGATCGGCATGCAGCACCGAACCGTCCTGAACGTTGCAGTTGGCGCCGATCGAAATCGCCTCGTCATCGGCCCGGATGACGCTGTTCCACCAGACGCTGCTGCCATCGCCCAGTACGGCCGAGCCGATGACCGTGGCATTGGGGGCGATCCACGATGACGCGGAAATCCGGGGCGTCCTGTTTCCCACTGCATAGACGGGCATGGCGAAATTCCTGGGTGATCTTTGACGGCGTGGATTGTAAACTTGTCGCCATGAACTACCTAGCGCATGCCTACCTCGCCGGAGACGCGGACAGTGACCGCCTCGGCGGACTGCTGGGCGACTTCGTCAAGGGGCCGCTGCCCTGCGGTTTGCCGCCTGACCTCGCCGCCGGCGTCGCCTTGCATCGACGCATCGACAGCTACGCCGATACGCATCCGGCGTTTCGGCGCAGCCGCGCCCGGGTCAGCCCCGAGCGCCGCCGTTATGCGGGTGTCATGGTCGACATGTTCTACGATCACCTGCTGGCGTCACATTGGGAAATCTATTCCTCGCTGGCGCTCAGCCAGTACAGCCTCGGCATCTACGATCTGCTCGACGCGAATGCGGGGCTGCTGCCGGAGCGGCTCGGCCAGGTCCGGATATGGATGCGCAAGGACGACTGGTTGACCAGTTATCGCACGGTTGCCGGCACAGGCGCAGCGCTGGACCGCATTGCCCGCCACCGCCTGTCCCGCCCCGGCACCTTGCCGGGCGGCATTGAGGAGTTGGCGGCCGACTATCAGGGCTTCAAGGCCGACTTCATCGAATTCATGAGCGATGCCATCGCCATGACGGCGCTGGCGCGCGCCCGGCGCTAGCGCCTCAGCCGATGCATGCGCTGAGCATGCTGATGGTGCCAAGATCAATGCCCTGCACCGGAAAGCTGACCGTTTCATCCTCGTCCTGCAGGGCGGCGATGTAGAGCAGCGGCAGATAGTGTTCCGGTGTAGGAATGGCCAGCATGGCCTGCGGGTCGAGGTTCGGGTAGTCGAGCAGCGCGTGATGGTCGCGTGTCTGCAGGCATTCCATTACGCGCTTTTCGACACGCGCCGCCCACTCGGGCGCTGCATGACCGCTCTGCCACTGAATCAGGCGCAGATTGTGAACCACGTTGCCGCTGGCCAGCACCAGCACGCCTTCGTCGCGCAAGGGCCGCAGGCGCTGCCCGAGCGCGTAATGGAAGGCGGGCGGCTGCGAGAGGTCCAGGCTCAGTTGCAGCACCGGAATATCGGCCGCTGGAAACAGGTGCACGAGGATGGACCAGGCGCCATGATCGAGGCCCCAGCTCTGATCCAGACTGACCTCCTGCGGCGCCAGCAGCGTCTGCACGCGCCGCGCCAGTTCGGGGCTGCCAGGCGCCGGGTACTGCATGGCGAACAGCGCATCCGGAAAGCCGCCGAAGTCGTGTATGGTTTCCGGTCGCGCCATCGCGGTCACGCCGACCCCCGGGGTCATCCAGTGCGCCGAAACGACGAGTATCGCGCGCGGTCGCGGCAGGGCCGCGCCAAGGCCGCGCCAGGCGCGGCTCCAGTCGTTTTCTTCGATGGCATTCATCGGCGAACCGTGGCCGACGAAGAGTGCGGGCATGCGGGCAATTTGTTCCATGACGGCAGAATGTTTCAATGAGCTGCGATAATTCGACTTTACCGCGAATTGATTTCTTCTGTCGGAGCCGTCTCCATGAGTCTGCATCTTTTCCTGCTCTTCCTGCACCTCATTGCCGTCGCCATCTGGATCGGCGGCATGTTCTTTGCGCTCTGCTGCCTGCGCCCTGCCGTCACACAGGTGCTGGAGCCGCAGCAGCGGCTGTCCTTGCTGCATGCGGCGTTAGGCCGCTTCTTCCGCTATGTGGCGATTGCCATTGCGGTGATTCTGGCGAGCGGCTTGGTCATGATGGCGCACATCGGCTTTGCGGACGTGCCGCGCGGCTGGCACTGGATGCTGGCGGGAGGCATCGCCATGATGCTGATCTTCGGCCACATCTACGGTGCCGGCTATCGCCGCCTCGGTCGTGCGGTCAAGGCCGGCGACTGGGTGGTCGCCGCCATGGCCATGAACGGCATCCGCCGTCTGGTCGTGATCAATCTCGTGCTGGGTATCGTGACGATTGCCTTTGCCATTTTCGGAAGCGCTTTCTGATGCAGTCTCTCGAATTCGAATTGCGCGGCGAGTACGTCGAGTTGTGCAATCTGCTCAAGCTGGCCGGAATCGCCGACAGCGGCGGGCGCGGTAAGCAGATGGTGGCTGAAGGCATGATCCAGGTCGACGGCCGGCCCGAAGGCCGCAAGACGGCAAAGATACGTGCCGGGCAGGTGGTGCGCTGCGGCGACGTTTCGATCAGGGTAGTCGCCCATGGAAGCTGAGCGCCGCATCGATGTGCTCGAAGCCCGGCTGGAAGGCGAGCTGGGCGAGCTGCAGATCAAGCTCGCGTATGCGGAAGATTTGCTGGATACGCTGAACACGACGGTCTTCCGGCAGCAACAGCAGCTCGATCTGCTGCAGGAGCAGTTGCGCATGCTGCGCCAGCAGTTCAACGACTCCCTCCCGGGCGAACAGCGCAGCCTGCGCGACGAGGTTCCGCCGCACTACTGATGAATAACGCAAACGAAAGCAACGGCGTGCCTGTCAATGCCAGCGAAAAGTACGATGTCCGTCCGGGCCAGTCCGTCGAGCTGCTCAAGGAACTGCATATCCTCACGCGCGACGGCAAGCTCAATCAGGACAGCCGCCGCAAGCTGAAGCAGGTCTATCACCTGTTTCGCTTCATCGAGCCCTTGTTGACGGAAGTGCTTAGCCGCAAACCGGAGCTGACCCTGGTTGACCACGGCGCCGGCAAGTCCTATCTGGGCTTCATCCTCTACGATCTGTTCTTCAAGGACAACGCGCGAGGCGACGGTAAAAACGGCCATATCTACGGCATCGAGACGCGTGAAGATCTGGTGCAAAGCTCGACCGCGCTCGCCGCCCGGCTCGGCTTCAACGGCATGTCCTTCGTCAATCTGAGCGTGGCCGATTCGATCGCGTCGCCGGCCCTGCCGGCCGAGGTCGATGTCGTAACGGCGCTGCATGCCTGCAATACGGCGACCGACGACGCTATTAGTTTCGCGCTGGCCAAGCAGGCGCGGCACATCGTGCTGGTGCCCTGCTGCCAGGCCGAGGTGGCCGCTGCGCTGAGAAAGCACAAGGGGCAGGCGCTGTCCAATCCGCTCGCCGAAATCTGGCGCCATCCCATTCACACCCGCGAGTTCGGCAGCCACGTCACCAATGTGCTGCGTTGCCTGCAACTCGAAGCCCATGGCTATCAGCTCAATGTGACCGAGCTGGTCGGCTGGGAGCACTCGATGAAAAACGAGCTGATCATCGCCAGCCGCACGCAAAAACCCTCGCACCGTGCGGCCGAGCGTCTGCACGCGATCCTGGCGACGCTTGGGCTGGAAGAATTGCGGACGCGGTTTTTTACGGAGAACGCATGAAGCAGATCACGCAACAAGACCTGGACACGCTGGCTGCCTCAGCCATGCAGTCACCGCGCCGTCGCGCCAACCTCAATGTCCATGAGACCCTGGACGATCCCATCCAGCGCTTGGCGATAGCGATGGAGCCGGATACGGAGGTGCAGCCGCACCGGCACCGCCATACCTGGGAGCTGCTCACGCCGCTGCGCGGACGCTTCATCGTCCTCCACTTCGACGACAACGGCACAGTGACCCGAC
Source organism: Rhodocyclaceae bacterium (assembly GCA_028869135.1). Taxonomy (GTDB): domain Bacteria; phylum Pseudomonadota; class Gammaproteobacteria; order Burkholderiales; family Rhodocyclaceae. The sequence continues at coordinate 108,035 of JAGWTC010000001.1, read as the reverse complement.
GCACGGTGCTTGGCGAGGACAGCCAGGTCGTCGAAACCCCCGCAGGTGTCTGGCATGCGGTGTTGTCGCTGGATGCGGGCGGCATTATTTTCGAGGTCAAACATGGGCCATATCGCCCCATTGCCGCTGAAGATTTTGCGCCCTGGCGAGAGAAGGGCTCTGCGGAAAAGCTGCTCGCCTGGTATGCCAAGGCGCCGGTTGGCGACCGTTTTGCCTGATCGCCTCTTGATGCCGGCCTGATTTTTCTTTTCAAACCTGAGTTTTTAAACTCTCAGCAGGGCGATCTTGAGTGGCGGTTTTCCGTCCGGGCTGGGGAAGTCGGCTTCCGGTGTGATCCACTCGATCTCGCGGATCGGGCGTCCGGCCTTGCGGGCGCTGCGCTCCAGTTGATCCAGCCAGATTTCGCGCTCAACCTGGGCGACGTTATTGCAGCAGATCAGCGTGCCACCTGCGGCGGTGCAGAGCAGCGCCGGCTTGAAGACGCCCGGATAGTCGTTGATCAGATCGACGACGCCGAATGCGCTCTTGGCATAGCGCGGCGGGTCTAGATAGACGATATCGAACTGCTTCGGCTCCAGCTTGGGGAAGGGCGGCATGGGTTTACCGCGAACGCGCTCGGGCTGCCCCAGGCCGGCGTATTGACGCATGGCCGCGAAAGCATCGCTTTTGACGAAACGAGGTCGGAGCTGCAATTCGTTGAGACGTGCATTCTCCTTGCCGACGGCGAGGCTGGATTCAGCGAAATCCACATTGACGACATGGCTGGCGCCCGCCAGGCCTGCGACCAGACCCGTGCCGCAGGTGTAGGCAAAGAGATTCAGCACCGATTTGCCGGCAGCTTCCGCCATGACACGCCGACGTGCGGCCCGGGCGTCGAGAAACAACCAGGGGTCCTGCCCGGCATGGCGAGCCTGGATCAGGTACTTGGCGCCGAGTTCGGTAGCGACGCGCGCCTGCTGGGCTTTTTCCAGCAAACCGGCCGGCAAGGGATTGTTGACGCGGGAGTTGGCTTCGCTGCGGTCGTTGTAGATGAAGTCCAGCCCGGGCAAGTGTTTTGCATAGAAGCGTTCGACTTTTTCCCGCTCCGCGGGGCTCAAGGCGCGGTGAAAGCTCTGAGCCAGAATCAGGTTGCCGTAGCGATCCACGGTTAGTCCGGATGCACCCTCAACGCTGCCATGGAACAGGCGATATGCGTCAGTTGATTCATTATGTAATTGATTTATAAGCGGCTCTCTGGCATTGAGAGCTGCTGTCAGGGCGTCGGTCAGCATGCAAAGTTGGCGGGGCAGGGCCGGATTCGTGAGGGCGTGATTGTCGCACGCAGGGAAATGCGGATTTTTTGTATTTTTCTGTCAACCGGGTCAGGGAGTGCGGCGTTAATTGCTCCAAGGACGGCAGATTTAATCTCAAGCCGTCGTTTTCGGAGATTGCAATGGGCAGGTTTGGCACTGAATCGTTCGACGAATTTCTGAGTTCGCTGAAGCGTCTGGGCATTGTCATCAGCAACGAACTGGAGTTGCGCGAGCGCATGGCTGAGGCACGCCGCTGGCGCTACGCCTTCACCACGCTGGCCAGCAACGGCCGCTCACTCGGCATCCGTTTCGAGAACCATAATGCAGACGACACCGCGATTCGCAATACGCTGGTCCGTTTCGAGTTCCCGGAGCCGGCCCAGTCCTCGCTGACCGCTGCGCTGCGTACCCAGCACTGATTTGCCGCTACGGCCCCAGAGCCCCGATAAAAAACCCGCCATCGGCGGGTTTTTTATTGCTTATTTCGACAAGCCTGGCGCGGGGCTGACATTGAGATAGGTTTGCCCGCAGGGCGGGCTAAGTCGACCGTAGAAGCGTTGGGCTTCGGTAAGACTCATGGTGGAGCGAACCAGTTTGCTGGTTCCATCAAACAGAACGTTGAAGCGCGCGGCGGCATTCCATGAGTCGCAATAGCGCCACTCCCAGACCAGTTCATCACGCGCTTTGAAGTAAATCGTCCACGGTGCGAAGGGCGGGCCGATTTCGCGCAGTACATCATCCATGCTCATGCCGGGCTGTATCTTGGAGAAGTGCTGCATATCCAGCACTTCCTCATAGCTGATCAGGCGTTGCTGCCCGTCAAAACGGGCGCGGATGGTGGATGTACCGTTGGGGCCTGTCGGCCAGAAGAGCCGCGTTACCTGCTTTGCTTCCTCGACGTGTAACGCAGGCGGGCCCTTTCTTGCAACGATTTCGGCCTGAGTCGTCACGCCCGGGATTACCGGGGGGCCGAGCAGCGTCGAACAGCCGGTCAGCAGCGGCAACAACAGGGCAGGAAGCATTTTTCCGAGCATGGCGGCTCCGATCCTCAAGGGTTAGCGGCTGATCGGCTTGTAGCGTATGCGTTTGGGCTTGGCACCTTCTTCGCCCAGCCGCTTCTTTTTATCCTCTTCATACTCATGATAGTTCCCGTTGAAGAAGGTCCATTGTGAATCGCCTTCCGCCGCCAGGATGTGGGTGGCGATGCGGTCGAGGAACCAGCGGTCGTGGGAGGTCACCAGCACGCAACCGGGGAATTCGAGCAGGGCGTCTTCGAGCGCGCGCAGGGTTTCCACGTCGAGGTCGTTGGACGGCTCGTCGAGCAGCAGCACATTGCCACCCGAGATCAGCGTCTTGGCCAGATGCAGACGGCCGCGTTCGCCGCCGGAAAGGGAGCCGACGAGCTTGCCCTGATCGCCGCCCTTGAAGTTGAAGCGGCCCAGATAGGCGCGTGAAGGCATTTCAAACTTGCCGACGGTCAGGATGTCGGCGCCTTCGGCGACGGCATCGAACACCGTCTTCGAATTGTCGAGGCCTTCGCGGCTTTGATCCACGGCGGCGAGCTTGACGGTCGGGCCGACGACGATCTCGCCGCTGTCGGGCTGCTCCTTGCCCATGATCATGCGGAACAGCGTCGATTTACCGGCGCCGTTGGGGCCGATGACGCCGACGATGGCTCCGGGCGGTATGGTGAAGGAGAGATTGTCGATCAGCAGGCGATCGCCGAAAGCCTTGGAGACGCCGTTGAATTCAATGACCTTGTCGCCGAGGCGCTCTCCGACCGGGATGAAGATTTCCTGCGTTTCGTTGCGCTTCTGATATTCGTAGGAGCTCATTTCCTCGAAACGGGACAGACGCGCCTTGCTCTTGGCCTGGCGCGCCTTGGGGTTCTGGCGTGCCCACTCAAGTTCGGTCTTCATTGCCTTCATGCGCGCCTGTTCCTGCTTGGCTTCTGTCTCCAGGCGCGCTTCCTTCTGCTCCAGCCAGCTGGAGTAGTTGCCCTTCCACGGGATGCCGTGGCCGCGGTCGAGTTCGAGGATCCACTCGGCGGCGTTGTCGAGGAAGTAGCGGTCATGGGTGACGGCGACCACGGTGCCGGGGAAGCGCGTCAGGAACTGTTCCAGCCACTCGACCGATTCGGCATCGAGGTGGTTGGTCGGTTCGTCGAGCAGCAGCATGTCGGGGTTGGACAAGAGCAGCTTGCACAAGGCCACACGGCGCTTCTCGCCGCCGGACAGATGTTCGATCTTGGCGTCCCAGGGCGGCAGGCGTAGCGCGTCGGCGGCGATCTCGAGCTGGCGCTCGGTGTCGGAACCGGAGGTCGCGATAATGGCTTCAAGACGCGCCTGTTCTTCGGCCAGCTTGTCGAAGTCGGCGTCCTCTTCGGCGTAGGCCGCATAGACGGCTTCCAGCTTGGCTTGGGCTTCCATGACTTCGCCCATGCCGGATTCGACTTCCTCGCGCACGGTCTTGGCCGGATCGAGTTCGGGTTCCTGCGGCAAGTAGCCGATCTTCACGCCGGCCAGATGCTGGACCTCGCCATCGTATTCCTTGTCGGCGCCGGCCATGATCCTGAGTACGGTGGATTTGCCCGAGCCGTTCAGGCCGAGCAGGCCGATCTTGGCGCCGGGGAAGAAGGACAGGGAAATATCCTTGATGATCTGGCGCTTGGGCGGGACGATTTTGCTCACGCGGAGCATGGACATTACATATTGAGCCATGGTGTGAATCTGTTGAGATGCCGGGTTGCTAATGGGGCGCAAGCTTACCTGAGTCGGCGTCGAGCGGGTTTTTGAATCGGAGGCAGTTTCGCTGGATAATGACGCCCGACAAAAATTGAAGAAAAAGGAAGGCTATGGCGTTGGGGAGGCGGCAACTTGTTTCCATGGTGACGGTGCTTCTATGCCTCGGTTTCATGGTGACGGCACTCGTAAATTATGTGGCAGCAAGGAATCTGATTCGCGAAGCAATTATTGGCAGCGAACTGCCGCTCACCTCGGACAATATTTATTCTGAAATCCAGAAGGATCTGGTCAGGCCGATTTTTGTATCGTCAATGATGGCTGGCGATACCTTTCTGCGCGACTGGATGTTGTCCGGAGAAAAGGACCTGAGCAAGATTTCCCGCTATCTGATGGAAGTCAGACAGCGCTATGGTGCCCATACGGCTTTCCTGGTTTCCGACCAGACCGACAACTACTATCAGGCGGACGGCTTGCTGAAGCAGGTGCGCAAGGACGAGGTGCGGGATGTCTGGTACTACCGCGTGCGCGCCATGGATACGCCTTACGAGATCAATGTCGATCCCGACATGGCGAATCGCGATGAGTTGACGATCTTCGTCAATTACCGGGTGCTCGATTTCAAGGGCAATTTCCTCGGGGCGACCGGCGTCGGGCTGGCGGTGGACTCGGTACGCGGCCTGATCGACGAATATCAAAGCCGTTATCACCGCACGATTTATTTCGTCGACAAACAGGGGCGAATGATGGTGTTCGCCGGCGACCACAGGGCCGGCAACAATATCGGTGAAATGGATGGCCTCAAGGCGCTGGCGCCGGACATCCTGCGCGATACGGAAGGCGGTACGTTCGAATACCGGAGCGAGGGCACCAACCATCTGCTCAACGTTCGCTACATCCCCGAGCTGCATTGGTACCTGTTCGTCGAAAAGCGCGAGGATGAGGCGCTGAGCGGCATACGCCGCACGCTTTATCTGAATCTGCTGATCAGCGTTGCGGTGACGGGGCTGGTGCTGTTCCTCGTCAGCGTTGCGACCAAGCGTTACCAGGACAAGTTGGAAGCGGTGGCCTTGAGCGATAAATTGACCGGGCTGGCCAATCGCCTGGCGCTCGACATGATGCTGCAGCGGGATATGGCCGAGCATAGACGCACCGGGATGGGGCTTGCTCTGCTATTGCTGGATCTGGACCGGTTCAAGGATATCAACGATGCGCACGGCCACCTCGCCGGCGACGCTGTGCTCAAGCGCATGGCGGAGGCCATCCGCACGCAGTTGCGCGACAGCGATATGGTCGGCCGCTGGGGTGGAGAGGAGTTTCTCGTCGTGTTGAAGCGCACCGATCTGAATGCGGCGACGCTGGTGGCGGAGAAGATCCGTCAGCACGTTGCAGAGACGCCGGTCATCTACGGAAAAGACAGGATATTCCTGAGCTGCAGCATCGGCATTGCGGTATTGCGCGACGGCGACACGGCCGACAGCCTGCTCAGCCGTGCCGATCACGGTCTGTACGCGGCCAAGCAGGGCGGCCGCAACCTCGTGCGCAACAGCGAGTAGAAAGGCGAAGTGCGCCGCCCATTCAGGGGCTACGGCTTCGTGCTGGGGACATCGTCTGCATGCAGGCCTGTTTATCTCCTACATCTGGCTTTGACGGCATTCTCACCTTGGTCCATGGCTTAGGGAGGCGGCCGCTGTATCGGAGGCCGTTCATGCCTCGGTGGTCGCTCGTAGCGATTCATGTCTGCAGGCGGCGGCGCTTGCCACTGTGGGGCGCCGGGGTAGGGTGGCGGCCGCACATTCGGAGGCGGTGGCGGATGATAGTAACGCGGCGGCGGTCCGTAATAAGGGCGTGGATAGTAGACCGGCGGCGCGACGTACACCGGCGCCGGGGCATAAGTGAAGATGCCGCTGCGGAAGCCCGGCACATACACGGTGTCGTACCAGTCGTTATCGACGAAATACACCATCCAGTCGCAGGCGCCATACAGATGGCAATAACGGCTCCAGGCGTAGGCATGCGCCCGCGGAACATGCATGTACACCGGTTGGCCCGTATACACGCCGGGATTGCCCATGATGGCGTCGGAGATCAGCAGCGGCGGTTGCTGCGCCGTGCCGATTTCTATGCGTCCGTAAAAACCCGGCTGCCCCATGCCTTGCGCATGAACGGCGGGGGACAGGCAGAGCAGGGCAGCTAAAAGCGTAAACAGGCGTTTCATGGCGAGCCCTCCGGGTGGATGCTCTTTTCAACGCACGACCAGCGGCCGTGATTACGCTTTCAGTGTAAGCAATTGCAATACTTGCGACTGAACTCAATCATCGTCGTCGTCATCATGGTGACGATGACGTCCGCCATCATATCGGTAGCGTGGCGCATACACTTCGCGGTACCAGCGCTCCTGGACGAAATACACGGGCATCCCGCAGGCGCCGTATTGCCGGCAGTATCTATCCCAGTGACGAACGTGTTTCGGCGGCGCATACACATACATGGGCGGCCCGCCGTAGGGGGCACCCTGCACCAGCACCGGCTGCGAATAGATCAGTTGGGGTGGCGGGTAGCCGCCAATGTCCAGACGCCCGTAGAAGCCCGGTTGGCCGATGCTGATGGAGGCGCCGTCGGCATGGCAAAGGGGAGTGATCAGCAATGCCAGCGCGCCGGCCAGCGGAAGCAGATGTTTTCGCATTTTGGAAGGAGGACGACCCCTAAGGCCGCCTCGCAAGGTTGTGATGAGTGATCAGGACTGGGCAATACGGGGCGCCTGCAGGGCCGGCTTTGCGTCGCTCTTGTTCATCATCTGGATGTCGCCGCAGAGCTGTCCGCCTTCTTCGATCAGTACTTTGCCGTAGCGCACCGTGCCGTTCACCTTGCCGGTCGAATGGATGATCAGTTGATCGCGGACGTTGAGTTCGCCGGTAAATGTGCCGCGAATTTCGGCGATGTCGATGCCGACCTTGCCGTTGAATTCGCCCTTTTCGGCGATGCGGATGATGCGGCTGTCCATGGTCGCCTCGACGTGGCCTTCGACGACCAGCGTATCGCAATCGAGAATTTCCGCGCCCTTGAGGCGGACGTCCGGCCCGACGATCAGGCGGTTGCCCGCGCCCGTGTCCGCTGCAGCCTGCGGGGCTGGCGCTGCCTGGGCCGCAGGGCGTGCAGTGGGCTGTTGCGTGGCAGCGGAATTCAGAATCGAGTGAGGCACGTTTTCTTCCCGCTTGCCGAACGGGGACGAGGACTTGAGCATGAGGAGACTCCTTCAGGGGGTGAAAATCCCCGTTCTATCCGCAAGCTCCGTGCCAGAAAAATAGTTATTTTAAATCATGAAATTGCCGATGGCATATGAAGTAACTTGTCGGCTGTGTGCGACAGGCGCACGAGCGCATAGCTTAAGCTGATGTTTTGAAATAAAAAAACTTGTCGCCAATGACCGACAGTCGGCGTCGGCGGGTACGTTTATTCAGCCACAGCCTCGTAGCCCGCCGCGTCAAGCAGACTGTCGTAGTCTGCCGGAGTGTCTGGTTGAATGCGGAACATCCACGTGGCATAGGCATCGTCGTTGATGCTTTCGGGCGCATCGACGGCGGCCTGATTGACGGCGACGATACTACCGGTCACCGGCGCATGAATGCCCGATGCGGCCTTGACCGATTCGATCGAGGCGACTTCCTCGCCGGCCTTTACGCTACGCCCGACGTCGGGCAGTTGCAGAAACACGATGTCGCCGAGCGTGGATTGCGCGTGATCGGTAATGCCGACCGTCAGCGTGCCGTCGGCCTCGCGGCGCGACCATTCATGCGTGGGGGCGTATTTGAGATCGGTGGGCAGATTCATGAGGCAAGCTCCGTGAGCGTTCTGGAAAGACGGTTATTTTGCCTCAGTCGCATTCAAAAACCACGAATGCCTGCGCGAAGGCTGCCGTGATAAGCCGGGTGACATGGGAGGTAAAATCTCCCTCATGAAGCCTTATCGCAGTGAATTCATCGAAGTCGGCGGCGTCGAGAACAAGCGGCGCATCCATGTCCGCATCTGGGGCGACGCGGATGCGCCCAGGCTGTTCATGCTTCACGGCTGGGGCGATGTCAGCGCGACCTTTCAGTTCGTCGTGGACGAACTGAAAGGCAACTGGCAGGTGATCGCCCCCGACTGGCGCGGCTTCGGCCTGTCGCAGTGGAACGGCGGCCCCTATTGGTATCCCGAGTATCTGGCCGACCTCGAAGGCGTGCTTGATCATTACTCGCCCGATCATCCCGCCGACGTTATCGGCCACAGTCTGGGCGGGAATGTGTTGTGCATCCATGCCGGCGTGCGGCCGCAGCGCTTCAATCGCATTGCCACGCTGGAAGGCTTCGGCCTGCCGGACAGCGGTCCGGGCGACGCCGCCCGGCACTACGGCGAGTGGCTGGACGAGGTCAAGGAGGCCACGCGTTTCCGCGACTACGCCGATTTCGCGGAGCTGGCCGCGCGTCTGCGCAAGGACAACCCGCGTCTCACGGCTGAACGAGCCGACTACATGGCCAGGCATCTCGGGCAACGGCGCCCGGGGCCCGACGGCGGGCGCATTGAAATGGCGATCGACCCCTGCCACCGCTGGCGCAGCCCTTTCCGCTATCGGCTCGACGAAGCCAAGGCCTGTTGGCGCGAAGTGACGGCGCCGGTGTTGTGGCTGGCGGCGCGCGACTCCTTCGTCATGAAACGCTTTGATGGCAACGAAGAAGAATATGCTGCGCGCAAGGCCTGCTTCCGCGAGTTGCGTGAGGTAGTATTGAAAGATTGCGGCCACAATATGCATCATGAATATCCGGCAGAAGTGGCGGCCTTGATCGACGAATTTTTCCGCGCGAAGTGAAATGAACGCAGATCTGCATTGCCACTCGTATTACTCGGACGGGCTGCTCAGCCCGTCGGATGTGATGCGTCGTGCGCACGCACATGGCGTCGAGCTTGTCACCCTGACCGACCACGATGAAACGGCGGGCGTTTCCGAAGCGCGCGACGTCGCCACCGAGCTGGGCATGCAGTTTGTAAACGGGGTCGAGGTTTCCGTCACCTGGGGCGACGATCAGACCATACATATCGTCGGCCTCAACATCGACGTCTACAACACGGCACTCAGCGAAGGTCTGGAAGCCGTGCGCGGCGGTCGCGACGCGCGCGCCATGGAAATCGGCGAACAACTTGCCCGCGAGGGCATCGACGGCGCCTACGAAGGTGCGATGCGCCATGCGCGCAATCCGGCCTTGATCAGCCGTTCCCATTTTGCGCGCTATCTGGTCGAGCGCGGCCTGGGCAAGGACGTGAAATCGATTTTTTCCGATTATCTGCGCCGCGGCAAACCCGGCTATGTGCCGCATCAATGGGCGACGCTGGAGCAGGCCGTGCAATGGATCACCGGCGCCGGCGGCATGGCCGTGGTTGCCCATCCGGGCCGCTACTGGCTGGAACCCCGGGAGATGGAAGCCTTTCTGACCGAGTTCAAAAGCTGCGGCGGGCGCGGCATCGAAGTGCTGTCGAGCTCGCATAACCCGGACAAGGTTGAAATCTTCGCCGACTATGCGCGCCGTTTCAACCTGCTGGCTTCGCGTGCATCGGATTTTCATGCACCCGGAGAGAGCTGGACCGACCTCGGCAAGCTGCCGGACCTGCCGCGCGACCTCACGCCCGTCTGGAGCGAACTGATCTAGTTCATCTCGCTCCGCTGCGGAACGACACTCCATCATGGCCTTGCTCTTTTCCATCCATCCCGACAACCCCCAGCCGCGCCTCATCGAGCAGGCGGCGGAGATGATTCGTGACGGCGGGCTGGTCGCATTGCCGACCGATTCTGCCTACGCCCTGTGCGGCCAGACCGGCGACGCGAAACTGCTGGACCGCATCCGTCGCATCCGCGGCGTGGATGAGCGTCATCACTTCACGCTGCTATGCCGCGATCTTTCGGAAATCGCCAACTACGCCCGCGTCGACAATGCGCAATATCGCCTGCTCAAGGCCGCGACGCCCGGCAGCTATACCTTCATTCTCGAAGGCACCAAGGAGTTGCCGCGGCGCGTGCTGCACCCGAAACGCAAGACCATAGGTCTGCGCGTGCCGGATCATCCGGTTGTTCTTGCCTTGCTCGCTGAGCTGGACGAACCGCTTCTGAGCTCGACGCTGATTCTGCCCGGCGACGAATTCCCGCTGACCGATGCCGAAGAGATTCGCGAGCGCCTCGATCATCAGATCGATCTCGTCATTGATGCCGGCCGTTGCGGCGCTGAGATGACGACAGTGATCAATCTCGCCGATGGCCCGCCCGAATTGGTACGCGCAGGGAAAGGCCCCCTGGCGCCGTTCGGCTTTTAATTCAGCCAGCCCGCGTTTTCGGGGATTTATGCACCTGAATGGTGCATTTTTTGGGCATAATGCATTTTCACCAAATTTCTTCCTGGAGTGGAAATGACGAAATATGCATCGGTCGGCGAGTTTCTGCAGCATGCAGTTGCCGACCGTAACCCCGGCCAGTCGGAGTATTTGCAGGCAGTTACCGAGGTAGTTGAAAGCCTGTGGCCTTTCATCGAAAAAAATCCGAAGTATGCCGAGCAGGGTTTGCTTGATCGTCTGATCGAGCCCGAACGGGTGCTGATCTTCCGCGTCTCCTGGGTGGACGATCAGGGCCAGGTTCGCGTCAATCGCGGCTACCGCATTCAGCACAATATGGCGATCGGCCCTTACAAGGGCGGCATACGCTTTCACCCGTCGGTTACGTTGTCGGTGCTGAAGTTCCTGGCTTTCGAACAGACCTTCAAGAATGCCCTGACCACGCTGCCCATGGGCGGCGGCAAGGGCGGTTCGGACTTCGACCCCAAGGGCAAGAGCCCGGGCGAGATCATGCGCTTTTGCCAGGCCTTCATGACGGAACTGTTCCGCCATGTCGGTGCCGATACCGATGTGCCGGCCGGCGACATCGGCGTCGGTGCGCGCGAGGTCGGCTACATGGCCGGCATGATGAAGAAGCTTTCCAACCGCGCCGACTGCGTGTTCACCGGCAAGGGCCTGAGCTTCGGCGGCTCCCTGATCCGGCCGGAAGCCACCGGCTACGGCACGGTCTATTTCGCGGACGCCATGCTCAAGCAAAGCGGTCGTTCCTTCGACGGCTTGCGCGTCAGCGTGTCCGGCTCCGGCAACGTCGCCCAGTATGCGGTTGAAAAAGCCATGGCGCTCGGTGCCAAGGTCGTGACCGTGTCCGATTCCAGCGGCACCGTCGTGGATGAAGCAGGCTTCACGCCCGAAAAGCTCGCCGTCCTGATGGAAGTGAAGAACCATCTGTATGGCCGCGTTAGCGACTATGCCGCACGTACCGGCACCCAATTCCTGGCCGGCGAGCGGCCGTGGAAGGTCAAGGTCGACGTCGCTCTGCCGTGCGCCACGCAAAACGAGCTGGACGCCAAGGACGCCGCGACCCTGATCGCCAACGGCGTGATCTGCGTGGCCGAAGGCGCCAATATGCCCTCGACCAACGAAGCCGTGCGCGCTTTTGAAAATGCACGCGTGCTGTATGCGCCGGGCAAGGCCAGCAACGCCGGCGGCGTCGCCACCTCGGGCCTGGAGATGAGCCAGAATGCCGTGCGCATGTCGTGGCCGCGCGAGGAAGTCGATGCCCGCCTGCTGCAGATCATGCAGGGCATACACGGGGCATGTCTCCACTATGGGCGGCGTGAGGACGGCAGTATCAGCTACGCGACCGGCGCCAACATCGCCGGCTTCGTCAAGGTGGCTGACGCCATGCTGGCGCAGGGCGTGGTTTGATCATTCGCCAGCGGGCGCCGGACAAGGCGCTCAGCCACGCAAAACGGCCCTCTGCGGAGGGCCGTTTTTTTGCTCGGAAGCGACGACTAATATGGAGACGAAATCCGCCCGAAATATTGACTCCGGATAGCAAAGAGCGCTCACAATGTCGGAGCCAACTGCAAGGAAAGGAGGCGTCACATGAATATCCACTTGAAGCGGGCTTATGCAGCGCCTGAAGCCGGCGACGGTTTCCGCGTGCTGGTCGACCGCCTGTGGCCGCGCGGGGTGAGCAAGGACGAGGCGCGGGTCGATCTCTGGCTCAAGGAGATTGCGCCGAGTACCGAGCTGCGCAAGTGGTTCGGGCACGATCCGGCCAAGTGGACGGAGTTTCGCAAACGTTATTTTGCGGAGCTGGATCATGCGGCGGAGCCGATGGCGCTTCTGCTCCAGCATGCGCGGCGGGGCAAGGTGACGCTGGTGTACGGGGCCAAGGATGAGACGCACAATCAGGCGGTTGCCCTGGCGGATTACCTAGCGCGCCATGCCTCCTGAGTTATCGCCGGGCCCGAGCGGAGGGCGGCATGCAGGTATAATCCCGGCTAATGGATAATCTGATTCAGGCTTTGGCAATTTATGCCTTGCCCGTGGTCTTCGCGATCACCCTGCATGAAGCGGCGCACGGTTATGTGGCCCGGCATTTTGGCGATCCGACGGCCTGGCAAATGGGGCGCATCAGCCTCAACCCCTTGCGGCACATCGATCCGGTTGGAACCATCCTGGTTCCGGGCCTGATCCTGCTGATGTCGAGCATGCTCGGCGGTGGTTTCCTGTTCGGCTGGGCCAAGCCGGTGCCTGTGGATTTCTCGCGCCTGCGCCACCCCAAGCGCGACATGCTGTGGGTGGCGGCGGCCGGACCGGCGGCGAATCTGGCGATGCTGGTTGGCTGGGCGCTGCTGTATAAATATGGGGCGAGCCATCCTGCGGGCCTGTACGGGGCGGCGTCGCAGGCCATGGGGCAGGCCGGCATTCTGATCAATGCCAGTCTCATGTTATTGAATTTGTTGCCTTTACCGCCGCTGGACGGCGGGCGCATCATGGTGAGTCTGCTGCCTCACCGGCTGGCGTGGCGTTTTGCCCAAATCGAGCGTTATGGTTTCGTCATTCTGCTCGGACTGATGTTTACGGGTCTGTTGGGTGCGATACTCTCACCGTTAATGCAGGCATTTCTGGCCCTGATTCAATCGTTACTCAATCTCTAACAATTAATGTACGAAGAACGCGTTCTCTCCGGCATGCGCCCGACCGGGCGCCTGCATCTCGGCCACTACCACGGGGTGCTTAAAAACTGGGTCAAGCTGCAGCACGAGCATCCCTGCCTCTTTTTTGCTGCCGACTGGCATGCATTGACGACCGGCTATGACGATACGGCCGGTATCGAGCAGAACACCTGGGACATGATCGTCGACTGGCTGGCTGCCGGCGTCGATCCGACCCAGGCGACGATTTTCATTCAGTCCAAGGTGCCGGAACATGCCGAGCTGCATCTGCTGATGTCGATGATGACGCCGCTGGGCTGGCTGGAGCGCGTGCCGACGTATAAAGATCAAATCGAAAAATTGAGCCATAAGGATCTGACTACCTACGGCTTTCTCGGCTATCCGCTGCTGATGAGCGCGGACATTCTGATCTACCGTGCCGACAAGGTGCCGGTCGGCGAAGACCAGATTCCGCATATCGAATTCACGCGCGAACTGGCGCGCCGCTTCAACCATCTCTATGGCCGCGAACCCGGCTTCGAGGACAAGGCGAAGGAAGCGGTCAAGAAGCTCGGCGGCAAGCGCGCCAAGCTCTACGAGGAGCTGCGCAATCGTTACCAGGAGAAGGGCGACCAGGATGCGATCGAGCGCGGCCATGCCCTGATCGACGAGGCGCAAAGCCTGTCGCATGCCGACCGTGAGCGCCTCTTCGGCTACCTTGAGGGCGGCAGCAAGATGATCCTCACCGAGCCGAATGCGTTGCTGACCGAGGCCTCCAAGATGCCGGGCCTGGATGGGCAGAAGATGTCCAAGTCCTACAACAACACGATTTTCCTGCGCGAGGACCCGGAGTCGATCAGCAAGAAGATCCGCACCATGCAGACCGATCCGCAGCGCGTACGGCGCACCGACCCGGGTGATCCGGACAAGTGCCCGGTGTGGCAACTGCATCAGGTGTATTCGAACGACGAAGTGAAAGCCTGGGTGCAGCAGGGCTGCCGCAGCGCCGGCATTGGCTGCATCGAATGCAAGCAGCCCGTGATCGACGCCGTGCTGAAGGAGCAGGAGCCGATGCGCGAGCGCGCCCGCATGTACGAGGAAGATCCGTCGCTGGTGCGCAATATCGTCGCCGACGGCTGTGAAAAAGCCCGCAAGCTGGCGCAGGAAACCATGCGCGACGTGCGTGAGGCCATGGGGCTGCATTACTCCTGAGCGGAGCACCACCATGTCCATGGAAACCGTCATCCCGGATATCGACCCACCCGAGCCGCCGGCGACGCCTGTTGAGCAGGCCGAAGCTGCGATTGCCGCCGATGCCGTAATCGAGCAGCATCTCGTCAAGGTCTATGGCGAGCGCATGGAGGCGATGCCCAGGGATCTGTACATTCCGCCGGATGCGCTTGAGGTCATTCTCGAATCCTTCGAAGGTCCCCTCGACCTGCTGCTTTACCTGATCCGCAAGGCCAATGTGAATGTGCTCGACATTCCGATGGCGCCGCTGACCAAGCAGTATCTGGAGTACGTCGAGGCCATGCGCAAGCGCAATCTCGAACTGGCCGCCGAGTATCTGCTGATGGCGGCGATGCTGATCGAGATCAAGTCGAGAATGCTGCTGCCCCGTTTGCCCAAGAACGAGGAGGGCGAGGTCGAGGATCCGCGCGCCGAGCTGGTGCGCCGGCTGGTCGAGTATGAAAAGATGAAGGCCGCCGCTGCCAAGATCGACGAGCTGCCGCAGGCGGGGCGCGACTATGAGTGGATTTCGGTCTGGGTCACGGAAGAGGTGATCGAGGCGCAGCCGGACGTCAACTTGCACGATCTGCAGGTAGCCTGGCTGGCCTTGATGAAGCAGGCCAAGGTCACGCAGCACCACAAGATCAAGCGCGAAGAGCTGTCCGTGCGCGAATACATGACCGGGATTCTGCGCAAGCTCTCGGGCAAGGGCTACGTGGTGTTTGAGAGTTTGTTCGACGTGAGCGCAGGCGCCCCGCAACTGGTGGTCAGCTTCCTCGCCGTGCTGGAATTGGCACGCGAGTCGCTGATCGAGATCACACAGAACGAGGCGCTCGCGCCTATCTATGTAAGGCTGCCGGAAATCGACTCCCATGCTGCAACTGTACAAGCCTGACGACTACAAGCGCGTGCTCGAAGCCGCGCTGCTCGCCACCAGCGAACCGATGACGCTGGCCGACCTGAAAAAGCTCTTCGACGAACAGTTCGACGACGAGACCTGGCGCACCCTGCTCGACGATTTGCGCCGCGATTGGTCACAAAGGGGCGTAGAACTGGTACAGTTGGCGACCGGATGGCGTTTCCAGACCAAGCCTGAGTATCAGGCCTACATCGATCGGCTCAAAACCGAGAAAGCACCGAAATATTCGCGTGCCGTCATGGAAACCCTGGCGATCATCGCCTACCGTCAGCCGGTAACCCGTGGCGACATCGAAGATATTCGTGGCGTCGCCGTATCACCGAACATATTGAAAACCCTGGAAGGGCGCGGCTGGATCGACACCGTGGGGCATCGCGATGCGCCGGGACGTCCGGCCCTCTATGCAACCACGCGTTCCTTCCTCGATGACTTGGGCCTTCGCAGTCTGGCGGAGCTACCGCCGCTCACTGAAATCGAAGGAATGATGGACCTTGTCGATGCCGCGCCTCCAGTCCAGGCCAAGGCCGAGCCGACAGCGGACTCTGCCGAAACCGAGCCGCAAACGCAAACCGATATTGAAGGGATGATGGATCTTGCCGAATCCGCGTCGCAACAGCAGCAATAAGAACACCCCATTCCGCGCCGCCGGCAGTCAGCCGTCGGGCGTTCCAACCGGCCGCCGCGGCGCCGGACGTTTCAACAAGCAAGGTGGGCAGGGCGGCGGTGGCCGCAATCTGCTTGTCACCGACCCCGAACCGAAACTGCACAAGGCCCTGGCGGATGCCGGTCTGGGCTCGCGTCGCGAGTTGGAGGACTGGATCGTCGCCGGCCGCGTCAGCGTCAATGGCATGCCGGCCCACGTCGGCCAGCGTATCGGGCCAGAGGACAAGATTCGCGTCAACGGCAAATTGATTCAGCTGCGCTTTGCGCAGGGCCGTCTGCCGCGCGTGCTGATCTATCACAAGCCGGAAGGCGAAATCGTTTCGCGCGACGATCCGGAAGGTCGTCCCAGTGTCTTCGACAAGCTGCCGCGCTTGAAGGCCGGCCGCTGGATCACGGTTGGCCGTCTCGACTTCAATTCCTGCGGTCTGCTGGTGGTCACCAATAACGGCGATCTGGCCAATCGCATGATGCATCCGCGCTATGAGCTGGAGCGCGAATATGCCGTGCGCATTCTCGGCGAGCTGACCGACGAGCAGAAACAGCAATTGCTCGACGGCGTCATGCTCGAAGATGGCCCGGCCAAGTTCAACAGCCTCGTCGACAAGGGCGGCGAGGGCAGCAATCACTGGTATCACGTGACCCTCAACGAGGGCCGCAATCGCGAGGTGCGGCGCATGTTCGAAGCCATTGGCTTGACCGTGAGCCGCCTGATGCGCGTGCGCTACGGTCCGATCAGCCTGCCGCCGCGCTTGAAGCGCGGGCAGTGCCGCGACCTTGAACCGAAGGAGCTCGAAGAGCTGATGGCTTGGGCGCGCAGCCTGCCTGAGCCGGAGCCCCACGAGTTTGACGAGGATGAGCTCATGCCGCTGGAAACCAGCGACGACGAGCACGAAGAAGGCGATATCAACGGCAACCTGATCGGCGGTGCCGGCGATCGCCAGCGTGGCAATGGCGGCAATAATGCCCAGGGCCGTGGCGAGCGCAACAAGCCGCCGCGTCAGGGGCAGGGGCAGGGGCAGCGTAAAGCCCAGGGCGGTCAGTCGCAAGGCAATCGCGGCCCCGGTGGCCAAGGTGGCCAAGGTGCAGCCGGGCAGGGCAACAAGAAACGTCGCCCGCAGCGGCCTCGTCCGCAGGTCGAGGGCGCGGGTGGCGGCGAAGGCGCTGCCGCACCGGCTCAGGCCGCCGCGCCGGAAGGCGGTGCGGACACCAAAGCGGCCGGTAACAAGTCGCGCAATCGTCGACGTCGTTTCGGTCCGCGCAAGAAGCCGGAAGCCCAAGGGCAGACTGAATAAATCTCCCTTGCCCCCGACGGCCTCTTAGCGGAATAAGGCTGAGACCGCGAATTTGGATTGTGAAACAGGGGGCGGCTCTGCTATAATCCTGCACTTTCCACGGTATTGTCGCTTGCCAATGCCGCATGGTTCCGAGACCACCCGGACCATGGCCTCAGAATCAATAAAAAATGGGCATCAAGCCCATTTTTTATTTTGTGCGCACGAAATTGCGCAGTACGTACGGAATTTTCATGCAACTGGTTGAATTGATTGAACAGACGGTGGCCGGGATGGGCTATGAACTCGTGGACTTCGAGACGAGTCCGCGCGCACGTCTGCTCACGGTGTTTATCGACAAGCCGGAAGGCGTGAATATCGACGACTGCGCCAATGTCAGCAACCAGTTGTCGCGTGTATTTACCGTCGAAAACATCGATTTCGATCGTCTGGAAGTCTCGTCGCCGGGCCTTGATCGGCCGCTCAAGAAATTGAGCGATTTCGAGCGCTTTGCCGGGCAGCAGGTAAATATCCGCCTGCGCGTGGCAGTCGAGAACCAAAGAAATTTCACCGGAACCCTGTTGGGGGTTCGTGATGGCCGTGTTTGTCTGGATACCGAAAAGGGCGAATTGGTTGTAGCCCTTGAAGAACTGGACAAGGCGCGTCTGGTGCCCAAGTTTTGAAATTAGCGAATAGAAGAAATTCGGAGGGATACTGAATGAGTCGCGAACTGCTGTTGCTGGTTGATGCACTGGCCCGTGAAAAGAATGTGCAGAAGGAAGTGGTCTTCATTGCACTCGAAATGGCGCTCGCCTCGGCGACCAAGAAGCGCATTAACGACGACGCCGATATCCGCGTTGAAATCGATCGCGAAACCGGCGACTACGATGCTTATCGCCGCTGGCATGTGCTGCCGGATGCTGAAGTTGAAAACGACGAGAATCAGATCGGCATCATCGATGCGCGCGATCAGCTGCCCGACGTGCAGGTAGACGACTACATCGAGGAAAGCCTTGAGCCCGTTGATTTCGGCCGCATCGGCGCGCAAGCCGCCAAGCAGGTGATCCTGCAGAAGATTCGTGACGCCGAGCGCGAGCAGGTGTTGAACGACTTCCTTGAGCGCAAGGAAAAGCTGGTGACCGGCACCGTCAAGCGCATGGAGCGCGGCAACGCCATCATCGAAGCCGGCCGCATCGAAGCGCTGCTGCCGCGCGACCAGATGATCCCGAAGGAAAACCTGCGTCCGGGCGACCGCGTGCGCGCCTATCTGTACAAGATCGACCGTCAGGCGCGTGGCCCGCAACTGATTCTGTCGCGCACCGCGCCCGAGTTCATCATCGAACTGTTCCGTCTTGAAGTGCCGGAAATCGAGGATGAGCTGCTCGAAATCAAGTCGGCCGCCCGCGATCCCGGCATCCGCGCCAAGATCGCCGTCAAGTCGAACGATCAGCGCATCGATCCGATCGGCACCTGCGTCGGCATGCGCGGCTCGCGCGTGACCGCCGTGACCAACGAATTGGCCGGCGAGCGCGTGGACATCATCCTGTGGTCGCCGGAGCCGGCGCAGTTCGTGATCGGCGCACTGGCGCCGGCCGAAGTGGCGAGCATCGTGGTCGACGAAGACAAGCACAGCATGGACGTGGTGGTGGATGAAGCCAATCTCGCCATCGCCATCGGCCGCAGCGGCCAGAACGTGCGTTTGGCGTCGGAACTGACCGGCTGGCAGATCAACCTGATGACGGTCGAGCAGTCGGCCGAACGTCAGGAAGTGGAAGCCGGTGCGATTCGTACCGTGTTCATGGAGAAGCTGGATGTGGACGAAGAAGTGGCCGACATCCTGATCCAGGAAGGCTTCTCCACGCTGGAAGAAGTGGCTTATGTGCCGCTCGCCGAAATGCTTGAAATCGAGGCCTTCGACGAAGCGACCGTGAACGAGCTGCGCGACCGCGCCCGCAATGTGCTGCTGACCGAAGCGATCAGCGACGAGGAGCAGCTTGAGGACGTCGAGGAAGCCATGCTCAATCTCGATGGTATGGACAAGAGCCTGGCCGCCAAGCTGGCGCGCGGCGGCATCAAGAATCGCGACGACCTCGCCGATCTGGCGGTGGACGAGCTGACCGAAATGACGGGCATAGACGAAGAACGCGCCAAGGCGCTGATTACCAAGGCGCGCGCGCACTGGTTCACGGGAGAGGCGTAAGCCCGGGGGAAGTTAATACATGGCTCAAATGAGTGTTGCCCAATTTGCTACCGAGCTGAAAATGCCGTCGTCCGCGCTGCTGGAGCAGTTGCAGAAGGCCGGCGTCAGCAAGCAGGCGGCAGACGATACGCTGACCGAGACCGACAAGGCTCGCCTGCTCGAATATCTGCGCAAGTCGCATGGCGGAGAAGCCGAGGCCAAGTCCAAGATCACGCTGACGCGCAAGCAGACCAGCGAGATCAAGGCTGCCGATTCGAGCGGCAAGTCACGCACGATCCAGGTGGAGGTGCGCAAGAAGCGCGTGCTGGTGCGCCGCGATACGCCCGAGGCCGTTGACGCGCCGGAAGCGGTAGTGGAAGTTCCGGTTGCCGAAGCGCCCGTGATCGAGGCGCCGGTCGTCGAGATTCCGCCGCCGGCGGTGGTGGAGGCGCCCGCGCCTGTCGTCGCCGAGCCGGAGCCGGTCATCGAGCCTGTGGTCGAAGCGCCTGTGGTCGAAGCACCTGTCGAGGTACCGGCCCCGGTGGTGGCTGCGCCCGTTGAGGCCGAACCCGTCAAGAAGCCCAGGAGCAAGGAGCCCGTCGTGGTCCGCCGTTCGGTGATCGACGCCGAACAGCAGGCGATCCGCGAGGCCGAAGCGCGTCGTGGCGCCGAGCTGGCTGCTATTCAGGCGGCCGAGAAAAAGGCCAAGGTGGAGCGCGAGCAGGCTGCCCGCGAACGCGAAGAGGCCGCCCGCAAGGCGGCTGCGGCACCGGCGCCGACCGGCACACTGCACAAGCCGGCCAAGGCGGCGGACGCCAAGCCCGAAGCCAAGACCGACAAGCCGGGCGCCAAGAAGCCGGGTTCGTCCTGGAGCGACGATGCAGCCAAGCGTCGCGGCGGTCTCAAGACGCGCGGCGGCGACACCGGCAGCGGCTGGCGTAGCGGCGGTCGCAGCGGCGGCCGTCATGGTCGCGGCCATGGTCAGGATTCCGCACCGCAGCAACCGGCCGAAGCCATCATTCGCGATGTGCATATTCCGGAAACCATTACCGTCGCCGATCTGGCGCACAAGATGTCGGTCAAGGCGGCCGAAGTCATCAAGACCCTGATGAAGATGGGCTCCATGGTGACCATCAACCAGGTGCTGGACCAGGAAACCGCGATGATCGTGGTCGAGGAAATGGGCCACAAGGCATTTGCCGCCAAGCTCGATGACCCCGATGCCTTCCTCGACGAAGCGCACGACGAGCACAAGGATGCCGAGCTGCTGCCGCGCGCGCCGGTCGTCACCGTCATGGGTCACGTCGACCACGGCAAGACCTCGCTGCTCGACTACATCCGCAAGGCCCGCGTGGCCAGCGGCGAAGCCGGCGGCATTACGCAGCACATCGGCGCCTACCATGTGAATACGCCGCGCGGCATGATCACCTTCCTCGACACTCCGGGTCACGAGGCCTTTACGGCCATGCGTGCCCGCGGCGCCAAGGCGACCGACATTGTCGTGCTGGTGGTGGCTGCCGACGATGGCGTGATGCCGCAGACCAAGGAAGCGATTCACCACGCGCAGGCCGCCGGCGTTCCGCTGGTGGTGGCGATCAACAAGATCGACAAGCCGGATGCCAACCCCGATCGCGTCAAACAGGAGCTGGTTGCCGAAGGCGTGGTGCCGGAAGAGTACGGCGGCGATTCGCCCTTCATCCCCGTCTCGGCCAAGGTCGGTACCGGCATCGACGAACTGCTGGAAAACATCCTGCTGCAAGCCGAAGTGCTGGAGCTTACAGCGCCCGTGGATGCACCGGCCAAGGGTCTGGTCATCGAGGCCCGCCTCGACAAGGGCCGCGGCGCCGTCGCAACCGTGCTGGTGCAGTCGGGTACGCTGAAGCGCGGTGACACGCTGCTCGCCGGCGCCGTGTTCGGCCGCGTGCGCGCCATGCTGGACGAGAACGGCAAGCCCATTGACGCCGCTGGTCCTTCGATCCCGGTCGAGATTCAGGGTATGACTGAAGTGCCGGCTGCCGGCGACGAGGCCATTGTGCTCGGCGACGAACGCAAGGCGCGCGAAATCGCACTGTTCCGCCAGGGCAAGTTCCGCGACGTCAAACTCGCCAAGGCTCAGGCCGCCAAGCTTGAAAACATGTTCGAGAACATGGGTCAGGCCGAGGCCAAGCAACTGCCGCTGATCGTCAAGGCTGACGTGCAGGGTTCGCAGGAGGCGCTGGTGCAGTCGTTGCAGAAGCTGTCCACCGACGAGGTCAAGGTCAATGTCATCCACGCAGCCGTGGGCGGCATCACCGAGTCCGACGTCAATCTGGCGCAGGCTTCCAAGGCCGTCATCATCGGTTTCAATACGCGTGCTGACGCTGGTGCCCGTAAAGCGGCCGAGAGCTTCGGCGTGGATATCCGCTACTACAACATCATTTACGACGCCGTGGATGAAGTTAAGCAGGCGCTGTCCGGCATGCTCGCCCCTGAGAAGAAGGAAGCCGTCATCGGTACGGTCGAAATTCGCCAGATCTTCACGATCTCGCGCGTCGGTACCATCGCCGGCTGTATGGTGACCTCGGGCGTGGTCAAGCGGAGTGCGTCGGTGCGCGTACTGCGCAACAATGTGGTCATCCATACCGGCGAACTCGAATCGCTCAAGCGCTTCAAGGACGATGCCAAGGAAGTGCGTGAAGGCTTCGAGTGCGGTCTCAACCTCAAGGGTTTCAACGATATCGAGGTGGGCGACCAGCTCGAAGTGTTCGAAATTCAGGAAATAGCCCGTACGCTGTAAGCGTTTCAGCAGTCTTATGCAGTAATACGAACGGGCAGCTGAAGCATCGGCTGCCCGTTCTCACTCAGGAGTTCATATGCCCAAGGAATTTTCACGCTCCAGCCGCGTCGTCGAGCAGATCAAGCGCGAACTGGCCGAGCTGATCCGCCTTGAGCTCAAGGATCCGCGCGTCAAGTTCGTCACCATCAACGATGTCGAGATCACGCCGGATTACGCCCACGCCAAAGTCTTCTTCACGGTGCTCGAAACCGACAAGCGCGCCGAGATCGAGGCAGGACTGGTGCGCGGCGCCGGTTTTCTGCGCCGCGAGCTCGGCAAGCGCGTGCGCATTCACACGCTGCCGCAACTGCATTTCGTCTATGACGCCTCGGTGGAGCAGGGCGCGCGCATGTCCGCTTTGATCGACGAGGCGGTGCGTTCCGACGCAAAATCCGGCGAGGAAGAATGAGCAAACCGCGTCGTGCTCCGCGTCGCAAGGTCGACGGCGTGCTGCTGCTCGACAAGCCGCAAGGCCTGAGCTCCAACACGGCGCTGCAGATTGCCCGCCGCCTGCTCAATGCCGAGAAGGCCGGCCATACCGGCACGCTCGACCCGATGGCGACGGGCCTGCTGCCCTTGTGCTTCGGCGAGGCGACCAAGTTTTCGAGCGAACTGCTGGATGCCGACAAAGCCTACGAGGCGACGTTGAAGCTGGGCGTGACCACGACCACGGCCGATGCCGAAGGAGACGTGCTGCAGACCCGCCCGGTTGCGGTGACGCAGGCCATGCTGGACGCCGCATTGGCGAAGTTCACGGGCGCTATCAGCCAGGTGCCCCCGATGTATTCGGCGCTGAAGCGCGACGGCAAGCCGCTCTATGAATATGCCCGCGCCGGCGTCGAGCTGGAGCGCGAGGCACGCAATGTCGTCATCCACAAGATTGAATTGCTGGGTTGGCAGGGCGAGGAAGTGCGCATCGCCGTCGATTGCAGCAAGGGCACTTATATCCGCACGCTGGCCGAAGACATCGGCGAGTGCCTCGGCTGCGGCGCGCATCTGACCGCATTGCGCCGCACGCGCATCGCCGCGATCACGCTGGCGGGCGCGGTGACGCTGGAGCAGATGGAAAACGCAGCCGACCGCGACGCTTTGCTGGCTGCGACCGAATCCCTGCTTGGTGATTTGCCCGAGGCGCGTCTCGATGCTGCCGCCAGTGATCGTCTGCTGCACGGGCAGCCGGTAAGCGTCGCCGGCGTGTCTGCGCCGCGTTACCGCACCTACGCCGCCGATGGCCGTTTCATCGGCCTTTGTCAGCTCGATGCCCAGGGCCGTTTGGCGCCCAAGCGACTCATCGCAGCGTGACCCTTTCATGAGCAGCGCTCCGATCGGCGTATTCGATTCAGGCCTCGGCGGATTGTCGGTCGTGCGCGCCATCGTCGAACTGATGCCGTCCGAGTCGCTGCTCTATGTTGCTGACACCGCGCATTGTCCGTACGGGTCGCGCTCGGTCGAATACCTGCGCGCACGCGCCATGCATATCAGCGCCTGGCTGCAGGCCCAGGGGGCCAAGGCCATCGTCGTAGCCTGCAACTCGGCCACGGTGGCAACCATCGCCACGCTGCGCGAGAACTTCAGTCTGCCCATCATCGGCATCGAGCCGGCGATACGACCTGCCGCCGCCAATACCAAAAGCGGCGTCATCGGCGTGCTGGCGACGGCCGCGACGCTGGGCAGCGCCCACCTGGCGGCGCTGATCGAGCGCCATACCGAATATCACGAGGTCGTCACATCCGCCTGTCCCGGCTGGGTCGAGGCGGTCGAAGCGGGGGCCTTGGACAGCCCGGCGACGCGGGCGCTGGTGGAGGCCTCCGTTCAGCCTTTGCTGGATGCGGGGGCAGACACGCTGGTGCTGGGATGCACGCACTTTCCCTTCCTGCGCCCTTTGATCGAGGTGGTGGCCGGGCCTAGCATCCGGATACTGGAAACGGGAATGCCGGTTGCACGTCAGCTTCAGCGGCAATTGCAAAGCCATCAGCTGGCGGCAAATGGAAGCCCTCCGGTACATCGTTTCCTGAGTTCGGCAAATCCGGCGGCGCAAGCCGCTTTTGTCCGCCATTACTGGCCCGGCGTCGGCGAAATAGCGCAATTGCCCGCCTGATCGGGAGAATCCGATTCCGGGGTGCGCAAAGGCTTGTCCTTGCTTGAAAGTCCTTGTATAATCCCGGCCTCGCAATGCCTTTACGCGCTCTATCAAACCGGGGCCGTACGGGATTTTTAAATCAGTGTTTGAGTGAGATAAAAATGGCTATCCAAACCGCCGACAAGGCAAAGATCGTCGCTGACTTCCAGCGCGCGCAGGGCGACACCGGTTCTTCCGAAGTGCAAATCGCACTGCTGACCGCCCGTATCAACGACCTGACCGGTCACTTCAAGGAACACAGCAAGGATCACCACTCCCGCCGCGGTCTGCTGCGCATGGTGAGCACCCGTCGCAAGCTGCTGGACTACCTGAAGCGCAAGAATGCGGATTCCTACCGCGAACTGATCCAGCGTCTGGGCCTGCGTAAGTAATTTACGCAAGTAAGCAGCCGGAATTGGCAGTCATGCGGAGCGCCCGAACGTTCGGGCACCGATAAGAAAAAGCCGGAACGATCCTTGTGGTCGTTCCGGCTTTGTCGTTTGATTTATGCAATTGCTGTAACCGTTGTGAAAAGTGGCGCCGCATTGGCAGCGCCTTAATGTGAAGTACAGCCATGTGACCATGGCTCATTGTTTGAAAGGATTTACTGTGCTGACTGCAACCAAGAAGAGTTTCGCCTACGGTGCCCACACCGTCACCCTGGAGACCGGCGAGATCGCCCGTCAAGCCGGTGGTGCTGTCATCGTCAATATGGACGACACCGTTGTGCTCGCATCCGTGGTGGGTGCCAAGTCTGCCAAGCCGGGTCAGGATTTCTTCCCGCTGACCGTGGATTACATGGAAAAGACCTACGCTGCCGGCAAGATCCCCGGCGGCTTCTTCAAGCGTGAAGGCCGTCCTTCGGAAAAGGAAATTCTGACCTCGCGTCTGATCGACCGTCCGCTGCGTCCGCTGTTCCCGGAAGCCTTCTACAACGAAGTGCAGATCGTGTGTACCGTCATGTCGTCGAATCCGGAAATCGATCCGGACATTCCGGCCATGATTGGTGCCTCTGCAGCACTCGCGATCTCGGGTATTCCTTTCGCCGGCCCGATCGGCGCCGCCCGCGTCGGTTACATCAACGGCCAGTATGTGCTGTGCCCGACCTTCAGCCAGATGAAGGAAAGCCAGATGGATCTGGTGGTGGCCGGTACCGCCGCCGCCGTGCTGATGGTGGAATCCGAAGCCCAGCAACTGTCCGAAGAAGTCATGCTCGGCGCTGTCGTGTTCGGCCATGAGCAGATGCGCGCAGCCATCGACGCGATCAACGCACTGGTCGAAGTCGCCGGCAAGCCGGAATGGGATTGGCAGCCGCCTGCCAAGGACGAAGTCCTGATCGCCAAGATCGTGGAACTGGCTGAAGCCGATCTGCGCGCTGCTTACCAGATCACCAGCAAGCAGGCTCGCAGCCAGGCTACCAAGGATGTCGTGGGCAAGGTCGTTGCCGCGCTGTGCGTTGAAGGCGGTCCGGACGAGAACACCGTCAAGAACCACCTCTTCGACCTCGAAGCCAAGATTGTGCGCAACCAGATCCTGAGCGGTCAGCCGCGTATCGACGGTCGCGACACCCGCACCGTGCGTCCGATCGAAGTGCGTACCGGCGTGCTGCCGCGTACCCACGGTTCGGCCTTGTTCACCCGTGGCGAAACCCAGGCCATCGTCGTGTCGACGCTGGGCACCAACCGCGACGAACAGATCATCGACGCGCTGCAAGGCGAGTACCGCGATCGCTTCATGCTGCACTACAACTTCCCGCCGTACTCGACCGGTGAAACCGGCCGTGTTGGTACACCGAAGCGTCGCGAAATCGGCCACGGTCGTCTCGCCAAGCGCGCCATCGTCGCCGTGCTGCCGAGCGCAGAAGAGTTCGGCTACAGCATGCGCGTGGTGTCGGAAATCACCGAATCGAACGGTTCGTCCTCGATGGCTTCGGTCTGTGGTGCTTCGCTGGCGCTGATGGACGCCGGCGTTCCCCTGAAGGCTCACGTGGCCGGTATCGCCATGGGCCTGATCAAGGAAGGCCCGCGTTTCGCCGTGCTGACCGACATCCTCGGCGACGAAGATCACCTCGGCGACATGGACTTCAAGGTCGCCGGTACCGATGCAGGCGTCACCGCGCTGCAGATGGACATCAAGATCCAGGGCATCACCAAGGAAATCATGCAGGTTGCACTGGCCCAGGCCAAGGAAGCCCGTATCCACATCCTCGGCATCATGCAAGGCAGCGTCTCCGGTGCTCGTGAAGAAGTGTCGGCCTTTGCTCCGCGCATGATCCACATGAAGATCAACCCGGAAAAGATCCGTGACGTGATCGGCAAGGGCGGTGCAGTGATTCGTGCCCTGACCGAAGAAACCGGTTGCGTGATCGACATCTCCGACGACGGCAGCATCACCATTTCCTCGGTCAACGCCGATGCCGCGCAAGTGGCCAAGAAGCGTATCGAGGACATCACCGCTGAAGTCGAAGTCGGCAAGATCTATGAAGGTCCGGTGCTGCGTCTCCTGGATTTCGGCGCCATCATCAGCCTGCTGCCGGGCAAGGATGGTCTGCTGCACATCTCCCAGATCGCCAACGAGCGCGTCAATGCCGTTTCCGACTACCTGAAGGAAGGCCAAATCGTGAAGGTCAAGGTCATCGAGACCGACGACAAGGGTCGCGTGCGTCTGTCCATGAAGGCCGTCTCCGAAGGTGAGGGTACGCCGGCCGCTTCGGAATCCGCTGCGCAGTAAGCGGTTTTCAAGGCAACAAAAAAGGACGCTGCGGCGTCCTTTTTTGTTGCTCGGCTATCTGAGATTTATCCCTTCGCCTGCTTTTGGAAAACCATGACTTTCCAAAAGAAAAAGGCCAGCTTAGGCTGACCTTTTATTGCGTTTAGTTCCGGCATAACCGGCAGCGCCGATCAGCCTTCACTAAGAAACAGCAAGCTTACTTCGCTTGCTGTTTCTCCTTGCGTTCTTCCAGCTCCTTGCAGTCGATGCAAAGCGTTGCGGTCGGGCGGGCTTCGAGGCGCTTCAAGCCGATTTCGACGCCGCAGCTTTCGCAATAACCATAGTCGCCGGATTCGATCGCGGCCAGAGACTCGTTGATCTTCTTGATGAGCTTGCGTTCGCGGTCGCGATTGCGCAGTTCCAGCGCAATGTCGGATTCCTGGCTGGCGCGATCGTTCGGGTCGGCAAAGACGGTGGCCTCGTCCTGCATGGTGTGCACCGTGCGGTCGATATCTTCGCTCAGTTCTTCCTTCAGCGAGGTCAGAATGGCGCGGAAATGGGCGAGTTGCTTTGCGCTCATGTATTCCTCGCCCTTCTTGGGGACATAAGCGGGGAATTGTTTCTTGTGCAGCAGATCTTCAGCCATTGCTTCCAGATTCCATCTAAGAAAGGAGGGTTTTATATCCCAAACCGACAGGTACCGCAAGTCACATTTCCAACTACAAAACTCGCCCGGCGGATAAATTACACTTTACTCCGCATCAGCCTGGCTTTTTCGCGGTCCCAGTCCCTTTTTTTCTCGGTTTCGCGCTTGTCATACTGCTTCTTGCCCTTGGCCAGGCCGATGTCCAGCTTGATGCGGCCGCGCTTGAAATGCAGGTCCAGCGGCACCAGGGCATAACCGGCACGTTCGACGCTGCCGATCAGCTTGTTGATTTCCTTCTTGTTCAGCAAGAGCTTGCGGCTGCGCGTCGGGTCGGGATGGACATGGGTCGAGGCGGTGATCAGCGGGCTGATGTGGCAGCCGATGAGAAAAACTTCGCCGTCCTTGAGCACGACATAGGATTCCTTGAGGTTGGAACGCCCGGCACGAATCGCCTTGGCTTCCCATCCTTCGAGGACGAGGCCGGCCTCGAAACGCTCTTCGATGAAATAGTCGTGAAAGGCCTTCTTGTTTTCAGCAATGCTCATGGAGGCTGCAGTGGCGCGGTAGAATCGCATAATTCTACCCCACGAGCCCATACGCCAATACCCATGGCTGTTGTCGAAAAGTCGGTCCTGATCGAGCGTACCGCCGCGCAGATGTTCGAACTCGTCGATCACGTCGAGGACTATGCAAAATTTTTGCCTTGGTGCGGCGGCACCGATCTGATCGAGCGCTCGGAGACGAAGACCGTCGCAACCGTGCACATCAACTACCATGGGCTGAGGTCGCATTTCACGACGGAGAATGCCAAGCAATATCCGCAGCGCATGGAGATTCGCCTCAAGGACGGTCCGTTTACGCAGATGGACGGACACTGGCGCTTTGTTTCGCTGGGTGAGTCCGCCTGCAAGATCGAGTTCCGCCTGCACTACGAGTTTTCCAGCAAGGTGCTGGAAGCCATGCTGGGGCCGGTGTTCAACCACATTGCCAATACTTTCGTCGAATCCTTCGTCAAACGGGCACAGAGCGTCTATGGCTGAAAATATCAATATCCAGGTCATTTATGCCTTGCCCGAACGGCAGGAGCTGCTGAGTCTTGCCATGGCGCCCGGCAGCACCCTGATGCAGGCAGTGGACGGGTCCGGTTTGCTGGGCAGGCACGGATTGGACGCGGCGACCGTGAAGTTCGGCATCTATGGCAAGCCTGCCAAGCCGGATGCCGTTTTGCGCGACCGCGACCGTGTGGAGATCTATCGCCCGCTGATTGCCGACCCCAAGGAAATGCGCAAGGCGCGGGTTGCCGAGAAGAAAGCCAGAAAAACTCCGAAATCCGGCGCTTGATCCAAGCCTGGCAAGCGTTTGCCAGAGGTGGCTGACCTGCGTATAATGCGTTTTTGCCGCAAAGGAAAACAAGATGCGTGTGGTTCAGAAGGCGCTCACCTTCGATGACGTCCTCCTCATTCCCGCTCATTCGAGCGTACTTCCCCGCGATGTCAGCCTTGCAACAAAACTGACGCGCGACATCACCCTGAACATCCCCCTGGTATCCGCCGCCATGGATACCGTGACCGAGGCTCGCCTGGCCATTGCACTGGCCCAGGAAGGCGGCATCGGCATCGTGCACAAGAATCTCACACCGACCGAGCAGGCCGCTGAGGTTGCCAAGGTCAAGCGCTTCGAGTCCGGCGTGCTCAAGGATCCGATCACCATTCCGCCGACCATGCTGGTGCGCGACGTGATTGCGATCACGCGTACTCACGGTTTCTCCGGCCTGCCTGTCGTCGAGGGCAAGAAGGTCGTCGGCATCGTCACCAACCGCGATCTGCGCTTCGAGACCAACCTCGATCAGCCGGTCAGCGCCATCATGACGCCGGCCGAGCGCCTCGTCACTGTGCGCGAAGGCACCAATCCCGAAGAGGGCAAGCTGCTGATGCACAAGCACCGTCTCGAACGCGTGCTGGTCGTCAACGACGCCTTCGAGCTCAAGGGGCTGATCACCGTCAAGGATATCCAGAAGTCCACCGAACACCCCCTTGCCAGCAAGGATGACGCCGGCCGCCTCCGCGTCGGCGCTGCTGTCGGTGTGGGCGAGGGCACCGAGCTGCGCGTCGAGTTGCTGGCCGAAGCTGGTGTCGACGTCATCGTCGTCGATACCGCCCATGGACATTCCGAAGGCGTGCTGAAGCGCGTGCAATGGGTCAAGAAGAATTATCCGCAGGTGCAGGTCATCGGCGGAAATATTGCGACGGCATCGGCTGCGCTGGCCCTCGTTGATCACGGCGCTGACGGCGTCAAGGTCGGTATCGGCCCCGGCTCCATCTGCACCACCCGTATCGTTGCCGGCGTCGGCGTGCCGCAGATCACTGCAGTCGACAACGTGGCATCTGCGCTGGCCAAGACCGGCGTGCCAATGATCGCCGACGGCGGCATTCGCTACTCGGGCGACATCTCCAAGGCCATCGCGGCCGGCGCCAATGCCGTCATGCTCGGCGGCCTGTTCGCCGGTACCGAAGAAGCGCCGGGTGAAACCGTGCTGTTCCAGGGCCGCTCGTACAAGTCCTATCGCGGCATGGGCAGCCTTGGCGCGATGAAGGACGGTTCCTCCGATCGCTACTTCCAGGAGTCCGACGGCAGCAATGCCGACAAGCTGGTCCCGGAAGGCATCGAAGGTCGCGTCGCCTACAAGGGCCCGGTCGGCGCGGTGATTCACCAGCTCATGGGCGGCTTGCGCGCCACTATGGGTTATGTGGGTTCACCGACCATTGATCACATGCGCGCCAATGCGGAGTTCGTCGAGATCACCTCGGCCGGCATCCGCGAGTCGCATGTGCATGACGTGACCATTACCAAGGAAGCCCCGAACTACCACATGGATTGAGCCTCGCTCATTCCGGCAAGGCGGCTGCGGCCGCCTTTCTCATTTCTAGCGCCGTACTGATTATTCGATCATGTCCCACCAGAAAATACTCATCCTCGATTTCGGTTCCCAGGTCACGCAACTGATCGCCCGCCGCGTGCGCGAGCAGCAAGTCTATTGCGAGCTGCATTCCTATGATGTGACGCCGGAGTTCATCCGTGAATTCAAACCGGCCGGCATCATTCTTTCCGGTGGTCCGAACTCTGTGTATGAGGCGCTGGACTGGCGCGCGCCGCAAGTGGTGTTCGAGCTCGGCGTGCCGGTCCTGGGCATTTGCTACGGCATGCAGACCATGGCCGAGCAGCTCGGCGGCAAGGTGGAGAGTTCGTCCAAGCGCGAGTTCGGCTACGCCGAGATCGTGACGCACAACGATTCGCCGCTGTTCCGTCTGATCGAGGACCGCAAGACTGCCTCTGGCGAGCCGGGCATCGATGTGTGGATGAGCCACGGCGACAAGGTCACGCAATTGCCGCCGGGCTTCAACGTGATCGCCAGCAATCCCTCGACGCCGATCGCCGCGATTGCCGACGAAAAGCGCAAGTTCTACGCGGTGCAATTCCACCCCGAAGTGACGCACACGCCCAAGGGGCGCGACATGATTGCGCGCTTCGTGCATGACATTTGCGGCTGCGGCAATGACTGGACCATGCCAGGTTACATCGACGAAGCCGTCGCGAAGATTCGCGAACAAGTGGGCTCGGATGAAGTCATCCTTGGCCTCTCCGGCGGCGTTGACTCCTCTGTCGCTGCGGCGCTGATCCATCGCGCCATCGGCGACCAGCTGACCTGTGTCTTCGTCGATAACGGCCTGCTGCGCTTGAATGAGGGCGCTCAGGTCATGGAAACCTTCTCGCGCAATCTCGGCGTCAAGGTCATCCACGTCGATGCGACCGAACAGTTCATGGGCCACTTGAAGGGCGTGTCCGATCCAGAGGCCAAGCGCAAAATCATCGGTCGCGAATTCGTCGAAGTCTTCCAGGCCGAAGCCAAGAAGCTGCCCAAGGCCAAGTGGCTGGCGCAGGGCACCATCTATCCGGACGTGATCGAGTCGGCCGGCGCCAAGACCGGCAAGGCCCACACGATCAAGAGCCACCACAATGTCGGCGGTCTGCCCGAGACGCTGAATCTCAAGCTGCTTGAACCGCTGCGCGAACTGTTCAAGGACGAAGTGCGCGAGCTCGGCGTGGCGCTCGGCCTGGCCCACGAAATGGTCTATCGCCATCCCTTCCCCGGCCCCGGCCTCGGCGTGCGCATTCTCGGCGAAGTGAAGCAGGAGTTTGCCGATCTGCTGCGTCGCGCCGATGCCATCTTCATCGACGAATTGCGCGCCGCAGGCTGGTACGAGAAGACTTCGCAGGCCTTTGCCGTGTTTCTGCCGGTCAAGAGCGTCGGCGTCATGGGCGACGGACGCACTTACGAATACGTCGTGGCCCTGCGTTCGGTATCGACCACCGACTTCATGACCGCGCACTGGTCCGAGTTGCCGCACAGCCTGCTCGGCAAGGTCTCGAACCGCATCATCAACGAAGTGCGCGGCATCAACCGCGTGGTCTACGACATTTCGGGCAAGCCCCCGGCGACGATTGAGTGGGAATAGGGCGGGTGCCTGAGCAGGATCTGTTCGGGGACGCGCCCGAATCTGCGCCAAGGCGGAACCCGCCGCGAAAGCCGGCGACGCAACCATCGCATACCTGGTTCTTTGCCTTGCGTCCCTCCGCCGAGGATGCTGTGCGCATCAGGCGTCTTGCCGAGCGCTTGCTGGCCGACTGCGGTGTAATGGGTAAAGGCACTGGCGCCGAGCGCTTGCACATTACCCTCGAACTGGTGGGGCACGATGCGGCTGCACATCTCGTGGAAGCCGCCTGTCGCGCGGCTGATACGGTGCATCGAGCGGCATTCGACGCATGCTTCGACGCCGCCATGACGTTCGCCGCGCCAAGCGGTCCCTTCGTTCTGCTGGGAAGCGATGGTCTGGATCGGGTGCGCGAACTGCGTACGGCGCTGGCTATTGCGATGGCGGAGCACGGATTTTCTCCGGTGCGCAATTATGAGCCGCACATGACCTTGGGCTACGATGCGCACCGTCGCGTGCCGCGCTTTTCCATCGAGCCACTTGGCTTTCGGGCTGCGGAGTTTTCCCTTGTCAAAAGCCATATCGGCTTCTCCCGCCATGAGGTAATTCGTACCTGGTCTCTGGCCGAGTAAAACCTGAGCCTGATCTGTTCGAGCTGTGTACGGGACAGATGCGAGGGCGGCGCTAGACTTGGCGGGGCGGCAGTTTTTCCAGCACGCCGACAACGATACGATCGCAGCGCATGCCGTCGAAGGCGAAGGCATCCTGCAGCGCTACATCGACCTGGCTGGCGAGTCCCTCGCGCAGCAGGCTGCGGGCGCGGAAGAAGCGGGTGCGTACCGTGGCCTCGGGAATATCCAGCGCCTCGGCAACCTCTTCCACACTCATTTCCTCGACCGCGCGCAGCATGAACACGGTACGGAAGGCCTCGGGCAGCAAATCGATACGGGCTTCCAGCAGCAGGCGTATCTGGGCTCGCATGGCGAGGCTTTCGGGGCTGTGGGCGGGATCGTCGGTTAACGATGCCTGGATTTCCGGGTCGATGGAATTCATGGCGGCGTCCAGTGGAATGATCTGCGCGGTCTTGCGCCTCAGGCGTCCTAGCGCTTCGTTGGCGACGATGCGCACCAGCCAGGTTGAGAGCCTGGCGTCCGAACGAAATCCTTCCAGGCCGCGCCACGCATGCAGGTAGGCGTCCTGCAGGGCTTCTTCGGCCTCGGAATCGTTTTTCAGGATGCTGCGCGCCGTGCGAAACAGCAGCCGGTTGTGGCGCCGCATGATCGCCTCGAACGCGGGCGTCTCGCCGCTGGCCGCGCGCGCGACAAGCTCGGCCTCTGGCGTTTGCGGGGAAAGGGGGGCGGGTGTCTGGCCGGATGTGTTCAGCATGGGGCTTCCTGCGGTTCGGCGATCGAGTGCTGGCAGGGCGATCAGGCGCGCTGCCTGAGCAGACTCAGGAACTCGGCGCGCAACGTAGCATCCTTCAGGAAGGCGCCGCGCATGACGGAATTCTGCATCAGTGCCCCGTCGTCCTTGACGCCGCGCCAGTGCATGCAGAAGTGGCTGGCTTCCATGACAATGGCCAGGCCATCCGGCTTGATGCGGCGCTCCAGCTCGTCAGCCAGCATGATGACGGCCTCCTCCTGGATCTGGGGCCTGCTCATGACCCATTCGACCAGACGCGCGTACTTGGACAGACCGATCAGGTCGGACGATGCATTCGGCAGCACGCCGATCCACACTTTGCCTAGAATCGGACACAAGTGGTGCGAGCATGCGCTGCGCACCGCGAGCGGGCCCACGATCATCAGCTCGTTGAGTTGCGATACGTTCGGGAATGCCGTGGCGGTGGGCGCCGCCTCGTAGCGGCCGCGAAATATCTCGTTGAGGAACATCTTGGCGACCCGCTTTGCGGTCTCGGCGGTGTTGTGATCGCTCTGCGTATCGATGACCAGCGAGCGCAGCACGCCCTGCAACTGCTGCTCAAGCTCGACGCGCAGCTCGTCCATTTCGCCGTCGCGGATGTGGGCGGCAATATTGTCGTTGGCGTGGAAGCGCTGCCCCGCCTCCGCAAGGCGTTGGCGAATGCGCTCGGATACGGGGATTGCAGTCGGAGAGGGAAAGGCCTTGAGAACGGGATCGTGCAGCATGGATGGACTCATTTGATCAGTGATTTTCAAAAGCGAAGGAGCTACGGCCGCTTTACCGGCCTGCCCGACGCCGCATTGGTGTACCAGCATGCCGCCAACGCCAGCCGCCTGCGGACAGCGGGGGCCATGCGGCTCGACAGACAGTTTCAGGCTGTCTCTGCCCATTGGATGGGGTGATCGCGAATTACGTTCCCCAATGCGGCATTCGGCTTTGGGTAGGGCAATGCCGTGCTTCGGCAGAAGGCAGACGCCTGATCCTGCCGTCGGCACGTTCGATTGCCGGAGGAAAGACTCCGCTGCGGAGGACGCTCCTATTTGACGCGCTGCTTTTCCAGCTTGCGCGCCAGCGTGCGGCGGTGCATGCCGAGGCGACGAGCGGTTTCCGAGATATTGAAGCCGGTGGCCGCGAGAGTTTCGTGGATACGCTCCCATTCCAGCGTCTTGATCGAGGTGGCGCGCGGTGTGACGTCAATGTCTGCGTCGCCGCCAGCCTTGTTGAAGGCGGCCTCAATGTCGTCGGTATTCGAAGGCTTGACCAGATACTGACAGGCGCCGAGCTTGATCGCCTCGACCGCCGTGGCAATGCTGGCGTAACCGGTGAGCACGACGATCAGCATGTCGGGGTTGTGCTTGTGCAGCACCTCGACGCAGGCCAGACCAGAAGCCTTGCCGGCCAGCTTGAGGTCGACTACGGCATAGTCGGGGGTATCTGCGGTCAGCACCTCCTGCATGCTTTCCAGGCTGCTGGCATGCAGCACGGCGTAGCCGCGGCGCTCGAATGAGCGGCTTAGCGTACGGTGAAAGGCCTCGTCGTCTTCAACGATCAGCAACAGGCGGAGGCTGGCTTCCATGGTGGGGAGTGAAGCTATGGTCATTGTCAGACTCGTTGTGTCTATTCAGTTTCAATGCATTCAAGGGCAAGCTTAGCGTTACCACGGCACCGCCATTTTCGATATTGCGGGCCGCGACCGCGCCGCCCAGGGTGCGGATCACGTTGACGACTAGAAACAGGCCGATGCCGCTGCCCGAATTTTCCTTGGACGACTGATAGGGCTTGCCGACATGATGGAGCATTTCCTCGATAAAGCCAGGCCCCTTGTCGCTGATGGTCAGGATCAATTGTTCCTGGCTGCGGAGAACGCCGAGTTTCACCCATTGCGGCGAGGCTTCAAGGGCATTGTCCAGTACGTTGCAGATGGTCTGCTTGAGCGCCTCGTCGGAGACGATCGGGAGATCCGTGCCGAAGCGGTTGTCGTAGACGAAGCCGGCTGGTTTGCGTGTTTCCTTCCAGTCTTCGACGAGTTCGTCCAGGAAGGTGCAGACCGTGGTTTCCTCCGGCGCTTCACCGCGCGTTTCGCCGGCT
This sequence comes from Rhodocyclaceae bacterium, assembly GCA_028869135.1. Classification (GTDB taxonomy): domain Bacteria; phylum Pseudomonadota; class Gammaproteobacteria; order Burkholderiales; family Rhodocyclaceae. Next base: position 72,431 of record JAGWTC010000001.1, on the reverse strand, counting down.
GACAAAAGAATGCCGGTGACGATGGACTTGCAGCGACTGACCTGGCGTTGCATCTCCTCGACATCCTCGGCGATGCCAGGATCGCTCTTGAGTGTCCGCATGTGCTGCCAGTCGCCGAGAATGACTGCCATGGTGGACAAGGGCGTGCTCAATTCGTGCGCGGCGCCCGAAGCCAGCAGGCCCATGCGCACGATGTGCTCCTCCTCGAGGGCGCGTTGGCGCATATCGGCCAGACGGGCATCGCGTTCGCGCTGCTTGCGGTTGATGTGGGTGACAAAGAGGCCGAGCAGCGCCGCGTTGATCGCATAGCAGAGCAGCATGCCGAGCAGATAGCGGTCGGGCAGGCTGCCGTGCAGCAAGGCCAGCGGGTGGTAAGTGACCGTAAGGCCTGAGAAGCAGGTGCTGCTGAAGACGATCAGCGCCCACAGCGAGCTGGCGTCGAGAATCGCCGCGCCGAGCACGATCTGCAACAGATAGAGGGAGCTGAAGGGGTTGGCGGCGCCGCCGCTGAAATAGAGCAGGGCGGTGAGCGCGCAGACATCGATCAGGAGCGACAGGAAGAGGTCGCGATTGCTGACCTCGCGGTTGTCGCCTTCGCGCTGAATGCGCCAGTGCAGGCTGCTGAAGATATTGAAGCCGATCAGCGCCGCGATAACGCCGAACATCTGCGCCAGCGGCAGGTCCATCATGAACACGAAATTCGAAAAGGATATCGTGACCAGTTGGCCGAACACCGCGAGCCAGCGCAACTGGATCAGTTGCTGCATGTTCGCGTAGCGGCCCGAACCGATGTCGGGCAGGAAACGCGCCGTATTGGGCCTCATCCTGCTTAACAACTTTTTTCTCCGTGGGGGTTGGGCGCGCTCAGGAGTTGTGTTTTTTGCGTTCCTCTCGCAGGAGGTAAGCCGTCGCGCCCGCAACCATCAGGGCAAGGGTATACCAGGTCAGGGCATAAACCAAATGATGGTTGTAGAAGCTGATGATGGTAAGGCCGCCGACGGGCTCCTCGGCGCCTGTCGCCGGGTTGTAATCCACATCGATGAAGTAGGGCGCGAGCCGTTCGGTCGACAAATGGCGGGCCTTGGCGATGGCCTCGACATCGCGGGAGAACCAGCGTTCGTTTTCCGGCTCGTTCTTGCGCAGGCGGCCGCCGCCCGGTTCGCTGATGCGCAGCAGGCCGGTCAGCTCCACGCTCCCATCAGGCATGGGCCGGTAGTTTTCCTTTTTCGCCACGAAGCCGCGATTGACGATGATCAGGGTGTCGTCCGCTTGTCGCAGCGGCACCAGCGCCCAGAAGCCGGGGCCGAGATTGGTGTTGGCCTGGACGAAGGTGACGTCTTGATGCAGGAAGCGGCCTGCCGCCTTGACGTGCAGATATTCGTGCGAGCGGGCCGTGATCTGGGGCCATTCGGAACGGTCGGGCAATGCGACCGGCGACGCCTGCGAGCGCGTTTCGGCGCGCTCGATGAGATCCAGTTTCCAGACGCGACGTTCGACCTGCCAGTTGCCGAGCGCGATGAAGCCGACAAAGGCGATCAGCGCAAAGATGCACCAGGCGACGATAAAGCCGCGCTTGCGGGGAGGGCGGGGTTCATCAAGCGACAACGGCCCGCCGTTGGGCGAGCCGTTGCGCTGTGAGTCCTGCGGAGTCGGGCTCAAGTGATGCGGCTTTCGTCAGGGCATGCTGTTCATGTTGACGGGCATGGGCATCATGTTGCTGTGCAGGTGGTACATGACCCACATCGAGCCGGCCATGGTGATGACGACCAGTACGAGCGTGAAGATCAGCGCCATCAAGTTCCAGCCGCCTTGCGACTTCGGGCTCATGTGCAGGAAGTACACCATGTGCACCACGATCTGGACGGCGCCGATGCCGAGCAGGATCAGGGACAGCACAGTCTTGTCGTCGATGACCTTGCCCATGACCAGCCAGAACGGGATCGCGGTCAGGATGACGGACAGGACGAAACCGACGACATAGTCGTAGAGGCTGCCGTGGGGGGTGTCGTCTTCGTGGTGATCGTGATCGCCGTGATGAGCGTGGGCGTCGTGGTTATGGTTGCTCATACGAGGGTTCCCATCAGATAGACAAAGGTGAATACGCCGATCCAGACGACGTCGAGGAAGTGCCAGAACAGCGACAGGCAGTTCATGCGGCGCTTGTTTTCGGGGACCAGACCGTGCTTCTTGAGCTGGAACATCAACGTGACCAGCCAGATCGTGCCGAAGGTGACGTGCAGGCCGTGCGTGCCGACCAGAGCGAAGAAGGAGGTCAGGAACGCGCTGCGCTGCGGGCCTGCGCCTTCGTGGATCAGGTGCACGAACTCGTAGATTTCCAGGCTCAGGAAGGCGAGGCCGAAGATCCCGGTGATGCCCAGCCAGAACAGTGTCTTGCCGAGGCGCTTCGAGTGCATCGCCAGCATGGCGAAGCCGTAGGTGATGGACGAGAGCAGCAGGAAGGCCGTGTTCACCGCGACCAGCTTCAGGTCGAACAGGTCGGCGCCGGACGGGCCGGCCGCGTAATGGCGGCCGAGCACGCCGTAGGCGGCGAACAGCATGGCGAACAACAGGCAGTCGCTCATCAGGTACATCCAGAACCCGAGCATGGTTCCGTTCTCCGGATGGTGCTCTTCCTTGAGGTAGTAGCTTTCGCTGGTGCGGATGCCAGCGGCGGTTGCGGTGTGCGTATTAGACATGGCTGGAGAGCAGGCGAGTACGTTCGTTTTCGACAGCGACGACTTCATCGGCGGGGATGTGATAGTCGCGGTTGTAGTTGAAGGTATGGATGATGACGGCTGCAATCAGCGCCGCGAAGCAGACAATGACGGGCAGCCACATGTGCCAGATCAGGGCGAAGCCGATGGCGGCGCTGATCATGGCCAGGATGAAGCCGGCGCCGGTATTCTTCGGCATGTGGATGGCGATGAAGCCTTCGGTCGGGCGCTTGAAGCCGTTCTTCTTCATGTCGAACCAGGCATCCTGCTCATGCACGACAGGCGTGAAGGCGAAGTTGTAGTCCGGCGGGGGCGAGGAGGTCGACCACTCCAGCGTGCGGCCGTCCCACGGATCGCCGGTCACGTCGGCCAGCTTTTTGCGGTTCATGAAGCTCACGCCGATCTGGATGAAGAAGCAGGCAATGCCCAGTGCAACCAGCAGGCCGCCGACGGCAGCGATCTGGAACCAGATCTGCAGCGAAGGGTCGTCGAAGTGGCTCATGCGGCGGGTGACGCCCATGAAGCCCAGCACATAGAGCGGCGTGAAGGCGACCCAGAAGCCGACGAACCAGAACCAGAAGGAGGCCAGGCCCCACTTGTAGTCCAGCTTGAAGCCGAAGGCCTTGGGGAACCAGTAGTTGATTGCGGCGAAGGCGCCGAACACCACACCGCCGATGATGACGTTATGGAAGTGGGCGATCAGGAACAGGCTGTTGTGCAGCACAAAGTCGGCTGCCGGCACGGCCAGCATCACGCCGGTCATGCCGCCGATCACGAAGGTGACCATGAAGCCCACGGTCCAGACCATCGGCAGCTCGAAGCGGATACGGCCGTGGTACATGGTGAACAGCCAGTTGAACAGCTTGGCCCCGGTCGGGATCGAGATGATCATCGTCGAGATGCCGAAGAAGGAGTTCACGCTGGCGCCCGCACCCATGGTGAAGAAGTGGTGCAGCCAGACGATGTACGACAGGATGGTGATGACCACGGTCGCGTACACCATCGAGGTGTAGCCGAACAGGCGCTTCTTGCAGAAGGTGGCGACGACTTCGGAGAAAATGCCGAAGACCGGCAGCACCAGGATGTACACCTCGGGGTGGCCCCAGATCCAGATCAGGTTCACGTACAGCATGGCGGAGCCGCCGAGATCGCTGGTGAAGAAGTTGGTGTCGAGGTAACGGTCGCACGACAGCATGGCCAGCACGGCGGTAAGGATCGGGAAGGCGGCGACGATCAGGATGTTGGTGCAGAGGGCGGTCCAGGTGAAGACGGGCATCTTCATCATGGTCATGCCGGGTGCGCGCATCTTGATGATGGTGACGATCAGATTGACCCCCGACAGCAGTGTCCCGACGCCCGCGATCTGCAGGGCCCAGATGTAGTAGTCGACCCCCACGTCCGGGCTCTGCATGATGCCGGACAGCGGCGGGTAGGCCAGCCAGCCGGTCTTGGCGAATTCGCCGACAAACAGCGACACCATCACCAGCGCGGCGCCCGAGGCGGTCATCCAGAAGCTGAAGTTGTTGAGGAAGGGGAAGGACACGTCGCGCGCGCCGATCTGCAGCGGCACGATGTAGTTCATCAGGCCGGTCACGATGGGCATCGCGAAGAAGAAGATCATGATCACGCCGTGGGCGGTGAAGACCTGATCGTAGTGGTGCGGCGGCAGGTAGCCCATGTTGTCGCCGAAGGACAGGGCTTGCTGGCCGCGCATCATGAGCGCGTCGGCGAAGCCGCGCACGAACATGACCAGACCGAGGATCATGTACATGATGCCGATCTTCTTGTGGTCGATGCTGGTGATCCAGTTACGCCACAGCGGGCCCCACAGCTTGAAATAGCTCAATGCGCCGACGACGACGATGCCGCCGAGAATGACGCCGATGAAGGTGAAGATCAGGATGGGCTCATGATAGGGAATGGCTTCCCAGGAGAGCCGACCGAAGATCATTTTGCTCAGGTCGAAGTGTTCAGACATCTCGATTATCTACTCAAGGTTATAAAGCTGGAATTCGCGCGAGTCTCAGAGGACCTTGCTCTTGGCATCGGCCTGCGCCTGGGGGGCGCACAGAGTGCCGACATAGGTCTTCTGCGAAGCGAGGTCGAGGCCGATACGGCGGCCGATCATGGCGTTCGAGGCGAGGTTGTGCGTGCCGGACTCGCCCATGCCGCCCTTGCGGTCGATGGCGACCATGTCCTTGATGCACATGCGGTTCGATTCGACGCAACGGTTCAGGACGGCGTCGAAGAGATTGGCGTCGACCTTGGCGAAGCGCTGCACCGGCTCGCGTTCGGACGGCTGCTCGAGCTTCAGGTAAGCCTCGCGGGTCAGGTCGCTGCCTTCCTTGCGATTCTGTTCAACCCACTGCGCGAATTCGGCTTCGCTCACGCCGTGAAAGCGGAAACGCATGTGCGAGAAGCCCGCGCCGCTGTAGTTGCCGGAAAAGCCTTCGTAGTCGCCGGCCTTGTTGATGACGGCGTGCAACTGGGTCTGCATGCCCGGCATGGCGTAGATCTGGCCGGCCAGTGCGGGGATGTACAGCGAATTCATCATGGTCGTCGAGGTGATGCGGAACTCGATCGGACGATCGACCGGCGCCGCCAGTTCGTTGACCAGGGCAATGTTCTGCTCGGGGTAGATGAACAGCCACTTCCAGTCCATGGCGACGACCTCGATCACCAGCGGCTTGGCATCCATCGGGATGTTGCGGCCTTCGGAAATGCGTTCGATCGGGCGATAGGGGTCGAGCGAGTGCGTCGATACCCAGGTAACGGCGCCCAGCGCGATGATGATTATCAGCGGCACGGACCAGATCACCAGTTCGAGAATGGTGGAGTGGTGCCATTCGGGGCTGTAGGTGGCCTCGGTATTCGTCGAGCGGTATTTCCATGCAAACAGCAGGGTCAGGAACATCACCGGCACGATGACGATGAGCATCAGCCATACGGAGATGAGCATGATGTCCTTTTGCTGCACGGCGATGTCGCCCGAAGGGGACAGCAGCACCATGTTGCAGCCGGAAAGCAGAAGGGCGCAGAACAGGCCCGGGATTGTAATTAGCTTGAGTCGGGGCATGGCTGGAAAGTTGAACATGTTGGGGAACTTTCGGAATCTAAGGGATTGGCTCGCGTTCGGGAACTAGACATTTTGTCCTAGTGCGCTAGACCAATCGGATTATTGCTTTTGAGCGGCGCGCATGCTAACCCAAAGGGTAGGCGCTCCAGAAAAATTCGCGGCACTTTTATATTCTGAATATTTATGGGACTATAAGTACGCCTGTTTCTCATTTCAGGAAGAGCCGGCGAGATGCAAACTGAAATCCCACAATAAGACAGGAGGGAAACCATGGTTACCATGACTCAAGCGTTTTCCAACCCCGATAGCATGGACGAAGCCATCTGGCGCGCGCCGGAAGCCGACTCTCATGTCACCCCCGGCGAAATTGCAGTCGGCGTGGTGATCGGGCGAACGTCGGAGTATTTCGACTTTTTCGTATTCGGCCTGGCGTCGGTGCTGGTCTTCCCGACCGTCTTCTTTCCGCACAAGGACACGATCGACGGCATCCTGTTGAGTTTCGTAATTTTTTCTCTGGCATTCCTGGCGCGACCGCTGGGGACCGCACTGTTCATGTCCCTGCAAAGGCGCTGGGGGCGCAGCGGCAAGCTGACCGCCGCGCTGTTCCTGCTCGGCACGGCGACCGTGAGCGTGGGCTTCCTGCCCGACTACGCTACCGCCGGCGGCACGGCCATCTTCATGCTCGTCCTCCTGCGCACCTTGCAGGGCATCGCCGTCGGCGGCACCTGGGACGGCCTGCCTTCGTTATTGGCCATCAACGCGCCGCCGAGTCGGCGGGGCTGGTACGCCATGCTGGGGCAGCTCGGCGCACCGGTCGGCTTCATACTGGCGGCCGGACTCTTTCTCTATCTGAACGGCACCCTGTCCAAGAGCGACTTCGTCGACTGGGGATGGCGCTATCCCTTCTTCGTGGCTTTTGCCATCAACGTCGTCGCACTGTTCGCCCGCCTGCGCCTTGTCGTCGCCGAGGACTTCAGCCGCATGCTGGAAAAAAGCGAGCTTGAGCCGACCAACGCCAAGGAACTGATCAACGCGCAAAGCGGCAACATCCTGATCGGCGCCTTCTCGTCGCTGGCCACCTATGCGCTGTTCCATCTGGTAACGGTCTTCCCCCTGTCCTGGGTGCCCCTGGGCATGGTGGAGTCGGACAACCAGGTCTTGACCGTGCAACTGGTGGGCGCGCTGCTGGCCATCATCGCGATTCTTGCGTCCGGCTTCATTGCCGACCGCATCGGCCGCGTCAGAACGCTGAGCGCAGTGGCGATCCTGATCGGCGTGTTCAGCTTCTTCGTACCCAGTCTGCTCACGGGTGGCGCGGGCTCGCAGAACACCTTCATCCTGATCGGCTTCATCCTGCTGGGCCTGTCGTACGGCCAGTCGCACGGTGTGGTCTCAGGCAGCTTCCCGCGCCGTTATCGCTACACTGGCGCCGCCCTGACCGCCGACATCGGCTGGTTGATCGGCGCCGCCTTCGCGCCGCTGGTCGCCCTCGGGCTGGCAGTCAAGTTCGGCACCGTGGCCGTGGGCGCCTACGTGATGTCGGGCGTGGTCTGTACCCTGATCGCGCTCTACATGTACAACAAGAAGACCGCCGGCAGCGTGGAAAACTGACCCAGATCGATGTCTGAGCAAAAAAGGGCGATGCCAATGGCATCGCCCTTTTTTCGTCTAAGCGAATCGGCTATTGACGCGGCAAGCGGAGGCTCAAGCCGTAACGAAGCAGGGTGTTTTAGCGGTTTGATTAGAAACGGTTTCGTTGGCGGGCATTGTGTCCCAAAACTGATGCCGGATACAAAGGCAGCACCCTTGCGGTGATGCGACTGCAGACGCACGCCCCAATGCCCACAAAACGATCAAACCCTTTACTTACCGTGGGAGTCCATATACGAAGGGCTAGGCAAGGGGTTTTGAAGCACAACGCTCCCTCCAGCTCAGAACACAGTAGATAACCGATGAGTAGATCAACGGTAGCGTGATTGCGGTTGCAAGATAGACCTCACTGCCGTAACTACAGATTTCGTGACCATCAACGCAACTGGTGTTCGGAAGGAGGCGAGAAAAAAGGTGTAACGGCCAGGCAAAAATCGAATAGGCCGAAATAATTAACCATTCGGGCCGGCTTGTATCGCTGGAGAGGGAGACCAAAGCAGCGAACAAAAGAAAAGCTCCTATCAACAACACCAGAGCAAGCCCGATTGAAACGATGGCGCGATGCAGCATAGGTATGGCTAACGTTGGAGGTAAGGGGCCGGCTGGAGGCAGCACGCCGGAAGACGGTCCCGCTTGACCAAAGGGTTAGGCAGAGATTGGTACATGGGCTACGGCCACCGAAGCAATTACCAAAACTACACCGAGCACAACCAGGAAACCAAACCCTGCAACGATGAAAACCTGGAAAGGTGTCGGCTTTTCTAAACGAACGCGGCCAATGCTAATAACGCGTAGAGCAACACGCCCAAGCCGAAAAAGTACGGTCTCGATGACTGCCCAAAAAAGAAAGTGAAGAACAGTATCCATTCCGTGCCTAACGTGAAGTAGACGACAAAGGGCAAGGCAATCTGAGGTTTTTGTCCGGGTGCATGAATTGAATGGTTCATGATGCCCAATAACAAGGTGATGTGTCGAGTGGCACCTCTTCACAAAACACCTTTACTCGGAGCGAAATTTATTCTGATCGCTACTGTTTTGGCGATAAATGAAACAAAAAATCCAGCCGTAGCTGGATTTTTTTGGCCCGGCGAGGCCGGTTAAGGGCTTATCAGCCGCGTGTGTTCGACTGTTGCGCGAATTCGGCAAGCTCCACGCGGGGTTCCGGTTTCCAGCCTTTCTTGCGGTGCTCGGCCACGACATTGGTGAAGATGCCGCCACGCACGTAGAACCTGGCGGTCAGGCGCATGTAGCGGGGCTTGGTGGCCTTGACCAGGTCGTCGAGGATGCGGTTGGTGACGTCCTCGTGGAAATGACCTTCCTCGCGGAAGCTCCAAGTGTAGAGCTTGAGGCTCTTCAACTCGACGCAGAGCTTGTCGGCGATGTAGTCGAGGGTCAGGACGGCAAAGTCAGGTTGGCCGGTCTTGGGGCAAAGGCATGTAAATTCAGGGATTTCCATGTGAATCTGGTAATCCCGGTGCGGTGCTGGGTTGGGGAAGGTCTCCAGCGTCTTGGCGTCGACCTTGGGGGGGCGTTTGGTTGTCATAAAAAACCTGTCAGGAAAACTGAAGCCGCTCGGACTGTCGGCTGATGGCATGGGATTATAATGCACAGTGCCTATGCCCCCAGCCGGTGGGCCGGCTTGCGAAAGGCTGCAGCGGTTTTGCAGCCTTTTGTTCAGATCAGTTACGACCAGACCATCCACCTCAGATACTGCCGTGCGTCTAACCAAACTCAAACTTTCCGGCTTCAAGTCCTTCGTCGATCCCACCACCGTGCTGTTCCCGGGCAATCTGGGCGGCATTGTCGGCCCCAACGGTTGCGGCAAGTCCAACATCATCGACGCGGCGCGCTGGGTGCTTGGCGAGTCCAAGGCATCGGAGCTGCGCGGCGAATCGATTCAGGACGTGATCTTCAAGGGTTCGGGCACGCGCAAGGAAGTCAGCCGTTGCAGCGTCGAACTCTTCTTTGACAACGCCGACGGCAAGGCGGCCGGACAGTGGTCGCAATACGCCGAGATCACGGTGCGGCGTGTGCTCGATCGTGACGGCAACTCGAATTACTACATCAACAACCTCAACGTCCGCCGCCGCGACATCATCGACCTGTTTCTGGGTACCGGCCTGGGGCCGCGTTCCTACGCCATCATCGGCCAGGGCATGATCGCGCGTATCGTCGAGGCCAAGCCCGACGAGCTGCGCGGCTTCCTCGAAGAAGCCGCCGGTGTGACCAAGTACAAGGAGCGCCGCCGCGAGACGGAAAACCGTCTTGAGGATGCGCGCGAAAACCTCGCCCGCGTCGACGATATCCGCGGCGAGCTCGACAACCAGATCGTGCGCCTCGAAGGCCAGGCCGAAGTGGCGCGCCAGTACCGCGATCTGCAGTCGCAGATGACAGGGCGCCAGAATCTGCTCTGGTACAAGAAGCGCATGGACGCGCGGCGCGATTCCGAGAAGCTGCACCTCGAAGTCGAACAGGCCATCACCCGCGTCGAAGGCGAAACGGCGCAGTTGCGAGAGATCGAGGCCCGCGTCGAACATGCGCGCGAAGCGCATTTCTCGGCATCGGATGCGCTGCATGCGGCGCAGGCCGAGATGTATTCGGCCAAGTCCGAGGTCGAACGTCTCGAATCCGAAATCAGCCATATGCGCGACAACCGTCAGCGCCTGGAAACCCGTATTGCCCAACTGACGACCGAGGACGGCCATTGGCGCGGCCAGCAGGCCGAGCTGGCGCGCGAAGCCGAACGCTGGTCGTCGCTGCGCGAAAACGCCGGCGCTCGCGCCGAAGCCGCAAAGATGCGCCACGAAGAGGCGTCCGAGCGCATGCCGCAACTGGAAGAGTTCGTCGAAACCGCCGGCGGCCAACTGACCGATGCGCGTCGCACCTATTCCGAGGCCGAGCATGCGCTGAAGCTCGCCGATGCCGAGAAAAGCCACGCCGGACGCACGCTGGATACGCTGACCCAGCGCCGCGAGCGCCTGGAGCAGGAGAAGGCTGCGCTGCCTCAGCCCGACCCGATGCAGCTTGAGATCGCGCAGCAGCGCGCGGCCGAAGCCGAAGAACTGCTGATGACCGAGCAGGCGCGCATGGCCGAGTTGCAGGAACGCCTGCCCGAGCTCGAAGCGCAGGTGCGTCAGGCGCGCGAGCGCATGCAGGCGGCGCATCGTCAGCTCACCGAAGCGCGCGCGCGTTGCAGCGCACTGGAGCAGTTGCAGGCGCGCGTGCAGCAGAACGGCGAGATGGGGCCGTGGCTGGAGGAGCGCGACCTCAAGGAGGTGCCGCTGCTGTGGCAGGCCATTCAGGTCGAGGCCGGCTGGGAAACCGCTGTTGAAGCCGTGCTGCGCGAGCGCCTGTCGGCGCGCCATGCGCATGTCAGCCAGATTGCCGCCGCGCTGGAAACCCCGCCGCCAGCCACGCTGGCGCTCGCCTATGCCGGCAGTTCGGGTGCGACAAGCGTCACGGGCTCCCTGCGCGCCAAGGTCAAATGCAGCGACTCGCAGTGGGACGCGGTGCTCGACGAATGGCTGGGCGGTGTCAATGCCGTCGAAGATCTGCAGGCCGGCATGCCCGGCATCAGCGTCAATCGCGCCGGCCATATCGGCAGCACCCACGGACTGGTGTTGTATTCGCCCGATGCGCGCACCCACGGCGTGATCGAGCGCCAGCGCGAGATCGAGGAGCTAAACGGCCAGATGGGCGCCTTGGGCGAGGCCGAAGAGCTGGCGCGCGAAGCGCTGCACGAGGCCGAGCAGGCCGTGAACGACACGCAGACCGCGCTCTCCAACGGCCGCCGTTCCACGCAGGAGGCGCAGCAGCGCCTGCATGCCGCGCAGGTCGAATCGCTCAAGCTCAATCAGTTGCAGGCGCGTTACGATGAGCGCGCCGGCCAGATCGACCACGATCTCGCCGAGATCCTGCGCGCCGAGGAAAACGAACGCGCCAGCCAGAGCCGCTCCGACGAGCAGCTCGGTCTGTATCGCGAGCAGCTCGATACGCTGCGCATGCGCGGCGAAGAGGCGGCCGAAGCCTTGCGCCGCGCCGAAACGCAGTTGCGCGAGGCGCGCGCGCTGGAGCAGCAGTTGGCTCGCGAGGCGCAGGAAGCGCAATTCTCCGAGCGCGAGTGCACCAATAAGCTCGAAGACAATGCACGCGCCACCGATACTGCGGTGCGTCAGTTGGAGCGTATCGTCGCCGAGCTCGAACAGGCGCGTACCGAGATTGCCGCGATCAGCGAAGGTTTGCTCGGCGAGTCCTTGCAGACTGCGCTGCAAAAGCGCACCGATTACGAAAATGCGCTGGCCGACAAGCGCAATGCGCTGGAGTCTGCCGCCGGCGAGCTGCGCGGCCTCGACGAGCTGCGCCTGAAACTTGAGCAAAGCGTGCTGCCGCTGCGCGAGCGCATCAACGAGCTGCGCATGAAGGAGCAGGCGGCGCAGCTCAACGAAGAACAGTTCAGTCAGCGTCTGCTCGAGGCCAATGTCACGGCCGAGGATGAGCAGGTGCTGGCCGCGTTGCTGACGCCGAATCTGCGCGACAGCCAGTTGCAGTCGGACATCACGCGTATCGGCAATGAAATCGAGGCGCTGGGTTCGGTCAATCTGGCCGCACTCGAAGAGCTCGGCAGCGCCAAGGAGCGCAAGAACTACCTGGACGAGCAATCGACCGACCTGGCCGACGCGATCAACACGCTCGAAGACGCGATCCGTCGCATCGACCGCGAGACGCGCGAACAATTGCAGATGACCTACGATACCGTCAATCGTCAGTTCGGCGAACTTTTCCCCAGCCTGTTCGGCGGCGGCGAAGCCAAGCTGATCCTGACCGGCGACGAGATTCTCGATGCCGGCATCCAGATCATGGCGCAACCGCCGGGCAAGAAGAACTCGACCATTCACCTGCTTTCGGGCGGGGAGAAGGCGTTGACCGCGATTGCGCTGGTGTTCGCGATGTTCCAGCTCAATCCCGCGCCGTTCTGCATGCTCGACGAAGTGGATGCGCCGCTCGACGATTCCAATACCGAGCGCTTCGCCAATCTGGTCAGGAAGATGTCCTCGCAAACCCAATTTATCTTCATCTCCCACAACAAGATCGCCATGGAGATGGCGACGCAGTTGATCGGCGTGACCATGCAGGAAAAGGGCGTCTCGCGCGTGGTCGAAGTGGACATGGAAGAAGCGCTGCGTCTGGCCGACGATCAGGTCGCCGCGTAAGCCTGACGAGATAGGAACTTCAATGAACGATCTGACCCTGAGTCTGGTTTGTCTGGGCGTGGCTTTCGTCGCGGCCGTCTGGGGCTACAACAAGCTGCAGGAGCGCAAGTATCGGCAGGCCGCGGAAAAGGTGTTCCGCGGCGAGCAGGCCGATGTGCTGGCGACTGCCGACGAATACGAGCCTTTCGCCGCGACGGCGAACGAGCCCGCCATGGAGACGGCCGCTGAAACCGTCTATGCACCGTTGGCGGATGAGCGGCGCGAACCTGTACTTGAATCGCCGCAGCCGTATATCGAGCCTGAGCCTCAGCCTGAACCAGAGTTCATTCCCGAGCCGTATGCCGCGCCCGTGGCGATGGAGGCGCCGCCTGCCATGACCGGCAATGCGCCGCCGGCCGACTGGTGCGACGAAAGCATCGATCTGATCGCGCGGCTGCATTTCAACGACGGCATCGCCGCCGACGAGTTGCGTCAGGCGCAATCGGCCATGCAGGCGCATCAGCGCGTGCATCTGCGCGTCTTCGTCGATGCAGGCGGCGGGCGCTGGCTGCCGCTGGCCGAAGCGGGTAGCGGCGCCTTTGCGCAGGCCTGGTTCGCCCTGCAACTCGTTGACAGGCGCGGCGCCGTCAGCGTCAACGATTTCGAAGCGCTGCGCAGCTCGCTGCAGGCGCTGGCGTCCCTGCGCAACGGCACGCTGCTGTTCCCGGATGTGGCGGCCATGGGCGAGCAGGCGAGGGCGCTCGACGACTTTTGCGCGCAGCTCGATCTGCAGCTCGCCATCAATGTGCTGGATGCCGGCAACGGCGCCTTCGCGGGCACCAAGATACGCGGCATGGCCGAAGCCGCCGGCATGCAGTTGAACGGCAACGGCGAGTTCCGGGCGCAGGACGAGAACGGTGATTTCATGTTTGCGCTGACCAATATGGGCGAGCCCTTTGCGGCGCAGACCATGAAGAGCCTGCACACGCACGGCCTGACCTTCCTGCTCGACGTGCCGCATGTGAAGGATGGCGGGTTCGCCTTCGAACGCATGCTGAGCAGCGCGCGCCAGTTCGCTTCCACGCTGGATGCCGCGCTGGTCAACGCCCAGCGTGCGCCGATTTCCGATGCGATGGTGGACAGCATTCGCCGGAAAATTCACGAGATACATGAGCAGATGACGCTTGCAGGCATACCGTCCGGCGGCGTGCGCGCCTTGCGGCTTTTTTCCTAGGAACGCGCCGGTGGTTTTTCATTCTTTCCGTGCCCATTGTGCCGATGGGGTGTCACATGGGGCGTCGCCCCGTCTTGAGCTTTGCTGATGGATGTTGCCGCGCGCGCTGCGTGGTTGCGGGATGAGTTAGGTCACCACAACTACGCCTACTATGTGCTCGATGCGCCGAGCATTCCGGACGCCGAGTACGACAAGCTGTTCCGCGAGTTGCAGGCCATCGAGGCCGAGCATCCCGAGCTGCGCACGCCTGATTCGCCGACCCTGCGTGTCGGCGGCGAAGCGCTGCCGCAGTTTCCCTCGGTGCGCCATGCCGTGCCGATGCTGTCGATCCAGACCGAAACCGATACCGAGCCGAGCGGTGCGCGGGCTTTCGACGGGCGCGTGCGCCGCGATCTCGATCTGGCCGAAGATGCCGCGCCGGTTGAGTACGCCGCCGAGCTGAAATTCGACGGTCTGGCCATCAATCTGCGTTATGAGAACGGCATTCTGGTTCAGGCAGCCACGCGCGGCGATGGCGAAACCGGCGAGGAAGTGACGCAGAACGTGCGCACCATTCGCCAGATTCCGCTCAGGCTGAACGGCGACTTTCCGGAAGTGCTCGAAGTCCGCGGCGAGGCCTATATGAGCCGCCCGGATTTCGAACGCTACAACGCGAGGCAGCGCGAGAAGGGATTGGCGCCGCTGGTCAATCCGCGCAACGGCGCGGCCGGCAGCATACGCCAGCTCGATCCCAAGCTGGCTGCCCAGCGACCGCTGTCCTTCTTCGCCTACGGGCTGGGCGAAACGCGCGGCTGGTCCATGCCGGCCACGCACAGCGGCGTGCTCGACGCGCTGGCAACGTTTGGGCTGCCGGTGAGCAGCTACCGCGATGTCGTGCAAGGGTCCGAAGGGCTCATTGCCTTCCATGCGAGGATCCGCGAAATTCGCGATCAGTTGTCATTCGATATCGACGGCGTGGTCTACAAGGTGAATTCGCTGGCGCTGCAGCAACGCCTGGGCTTCCGCACCCGCGAGCCGCGCTGGGCGGTGGCGCACAAATATCCGGCCGAGGAGGCCATGACAGCGGTCGAGGCCATCGAGGAACAGGTCGGGCGCACGGGCGCCATCACGCCGGTGGCGCGGCTCAAGCCGGTCTTCGTAGGCG
Source organism: Rhodocyclaceae bacterium (assembly GCA_028869135.1). Lineage (GTDB taxonomy): Bacteria > Pseudomonadota > Gammaproteobacteria > Burkholderiales > Rhodocyclaceae. The sequence continues at coordinate 57,424 of JAGWTC010000001.1, read as the reverse complement.
GCGTGACGGTGACGAACGCGACGCTGCACAATGAGGACGAAGCGCGCCGCAAAGACGTGCGCATCGGCGATACGGTCGTCGTGCGCCGCGCCGGCGATGTGATTCCCGAGGTTGTCTCGGTCGTGCTCGACAAGCGGCCGATGCAGGACATGTTCGGCAACGAGCCCCTGTATGCGCCTTATTCGCGGCCGACGCATTGTCCGGTATGCGGCTCCGAAGTCGAAAAGCCCGAGGGCGAAGCCGTGGCGCGATGCACCGGCGGCCTGTTCTGCCCGGCGCAGCGCAAGCAGGCCATCATTCATTTTGCCTCGCGCAAGGCCATGGATATTGAAGGCCTGGGCGAAAAGCTGGTCGATCAGATGGTGGACAACGCGATCCTGCGCACGCCCGCAGATATCTACCGGCTGGGGGTGCTGGCGGTTGCGAATCTGGAGCGCATGGCCGAAAAGTCTGCCGCCAATCTGCTGGAGGCGATTTCGCGCAGTCGTAACACGACGCTGGCACGCTTCATCTATGCGCTGGGCATACGTAATGTCGGCGAGGCCACCGCGCGCGATCTGGCCAATCACTTCGGCAATCTCGACGCGCTGATCGCGGCCGACGAGGCAGCTTTGCAGGAGGTGGCGGATGTCGGTCCGATTGTGGCGGCGTCGATCCGGCACTTCCTCGATCAGCCGCATAATGTGGAGGTGATCGAGCAGTTGCGTGCGGCCGGTGTTGCCTGGGCTGAAGGCGAGCCGCTCAGGCGTGATACCTTGCCCTTGAACGGTCAGACTTTTGTCCTTACCGGCACGCTGCCGGGTCTCGGCCGCGACGAGGCCAAGGCGATGATCGAGATGCAGGGCGGCAAGGTGGCCGGCTCGGTATCGAAGAAGACGAACTATGTGGTCGCGGGCGCCGAGGCGGGCAGCAAGCTTGCCAAGGCGCAGGAATTGGGTATTGCAGTCATCGATGAAAATCAACTAAGGGAATTGCTCAACCATGAAATCCGTTCGTAAGGCCGTATTCCCCGTTGCCGGCCTGGGCACGCGCTTTCTGCCGGCAACCAAGGCCAGCCCCAAGGAAATGATGCCGGTCGTCGACAAGCCGCTGATCCAGTATGCGGTGGAGGAGGCCATTGCCGCCGGCGTGACCGACCTGATTTTCGTCACGGGTCGCAGCAAGCGCGCCATCGAGGATCACTTCGACAAGGCCATCGAGCTGGAGGCCGAGCTTGAGCGCAAGCAGAAGACGGCGCTGCTCGACGTTGTGCGCAATATCCTGCCCAGCCATGTGAATTGCATCTATATCCGTCAGGCCGAGCCGCTCGGCCTCGGCCATGCGGTGCTGTGTGCGAAGCCCGCAGTCGGCGACGAGCCTTTCGCCGTGCTGCTGGCCGACGATCTGCTCGACGGCGAGGTGCCGGTGACCAAGCAGATGGTCGAGAAGTACGACTACTATCGCTGCTCGGTGCTTGGCGTGCAGGATGTACCGCGCGAGGACACGCGCAGCTACGGCATCGTCGCGACGAGCCCGCTGGCCGAGCGGCTGGAGGCGATGAATGCCATCGTCGAAAAACCCAGGCCCGAGGACGCGCCGTCGACGCTGGCGGTGGTAGGGCGCTATGTGCTGACGCCGCGCATTTTCCATTATCTGGAAAACGCCAAACCCGGCGCCGGCGGCGAAATCCAGTTGACCGACGGCATTGCTGCGCTGCTCAGGGAAGAGCAGGTGCTGGCCTATCGCTACGAGGGCGTGCGCTACGACTGCGGCTCCAAACTCGGCTATCTGCAGGCGATGGTTGAGCTCGGCCGCAAGCACGCTGAAGTCGGCGCCGAATTTTCCGCCTGGCTGGCTAGTCGCATGGCATGACACCGCAAGAAGCAGAACACACTCTTTCCTCGGCTGATCTGATCTGCTCGGCCGAGGAGGTCAGAAACGCCGTATCGAGACTCGCCGACGAGCTGAACGGCGCCATGCGGGGGCGCCATCCTTTGGTCGTTTCCGTGATGGGCGGCGCCGTCGTGTTTACCGGCCAGTTGTTGCCGCAACTGACTTTTCCGCTCGATTTCGATTACGTTCATGCGACCCGTTACGGCGATGCGACGGCGGGCGGCCAGCTAAAGTGGGTGGTTGAACCCAGGACTGCGGTGGCCGGCCGCACCGTGCTGCTGCTGGACGATATTCTTGACGAGGGCATCACGCTGGCGGCTATTCGTCAGCATCTGCTCGATGCCGGCGCCAGCGAGTGCATTACGGCGGTGTTCGCCGACAAGGATATCGGCCGCGCCAAACCCCTGTATGCCGACTATGTCGGTCTGACGCTGCCGAATCGCTATGTGTTCGGTTTTGGCATGGATGTCGGCGGCGCCTGGCGCAATCTGGCGGCAATCTATGCCGTAAAGGAATAGCACGCGGGCGCGCATGCCGATTGCATGGACTGGAAAAATTCGCTCCAGCCATGCCGGAAACGGGGCGGCTCTGGTTTAATATTGCATCTTAAATGCAACTTAATACGAAAGGAGGACGGACCGATGTCCGAACCTCTCCTCAGCCGCGAATGGCTGCGCAGCTTCCTTCCCTACCAACCGACGGCCGACCGTTTCGAGCGCATGCGCAGTTGCGCAGGCGCCCTGTTCGGCATTGCGCTCACCGGAGCGATCAGCTATGTGCTGATCGGCGACGCGGGCGCGGTGGCGTGGCTGGTCGCACCCATGGGTGCATCGGCGGTGCTTCTGTTCGCTGTTCCCTCCAGCCCTTTGGCGCAGCCCTGGTCGATTATCGGCGGCAATCTGGTATCGGCCCTGATCGGCGTAACCTGCGCCAAACTGTTTCATGCCCCTTTGCTGGCTGCAGCTCTGGCCATTGCGCTGGCGATCGGCGTGATGTTCGTTCTGCGTTGCATTCATCCGCCCAGCGGCGCCGTTGCCTTGACCATGGTGTTGGGCGGACCGGCCGTGTCTGCGGCCGGATACAGCTTCGTGTTCGTGCCGGTGATGCTGAACTCGCTCGTCCTGGCGACGCTGGCGGTGTTCTACAACAATGCTGTCGGTCGGCGTTACCCCCATTCGCCGCAACTGGTGGCGCCGCATCCGGCGCCCAAGGCGGGTGAACCACCAGCCAAGACCAGCCTCGGCTTTTCCGCAGATGAAATCGACACGGTCCTGAAGAACTACAACCAGTTGCTCGACATCAGCCGCGAGGACCTGGAGCAAATCTTCATCAAGGTCGAGGCGATGGCCTACAAGCGCCGCTTCGGCGAAATGACTTGCGGCGACATCATGCGCACCGACGTGGTCAGCGTCAATTTCGGCACTCATCTGGACGAGGCTTGGCGCATTTTGCATACCCACAAACTCAAGGCGCTGCCCGTTCTGGACCGCGGTCAGCGTGTGGTCGGCATCGTCACGCCGATCGACTTCATGGAGCATGCCGGCGTGGAAACCTACCTCGGCTTCAAGGGCAAGTTCCGTCATCTGTTGAGCCGCAGCGGCAAGATACACGACGACAAGCCGGAGGTCGTGGGGCAGATCATGACGACCAAGGTGCACACGGCGCGCGAGCTCAGCGCTGTTGTCGATCTGGTGCCTCTGCTTTCGGAGCATGGCTTGCGTCATATTCCCGTGGTGGACGAAGACCAGAAACTGGTGGGCATGCTCACCCAGGCCGACATGATCAACGCGCTGTACGGGCATCGGCTCATCAGCGGTTGATCGGCGCGCCGCAGTCGAAGTAAAAAAGCCTCGCTCTTTGGAAATGAGCGAGGCTTTTTTTATTGATGCTTTCCAGAGTCATTAAGCGTGGCTCGGAATGTTCAGTGCGGGCCTTCAAAAATATGCCGGCGTAAGACTGTAGCAAGAACCGGGAAAGCCGGATGTCAGGCTTTTTTTGTAGAATCGAAGGCACCAACAGGATGTATGCATGTACGTCTGAGCGGACCTGTTTTACATCGACATTTCAAAATTTGAGTTCGGGAGCCTGATTGCATCTGACCTCGAGTGAGGTTCTCATCGCATAATCAGAAACAGCGTTTCAACGCGGCAACTATAAGTGCTTGCGCCCACAAGCTTGGGCTTTCCATCGGGTTTGCCTGCTTTGCATAAAGCGGCTGCGCTGTCCCTTGGATTGGGCGACTGGTCAATATGCCCGCACAAAATTTTGCTTCCGGCAATCCCAATAATTCAAGATACCAGTTGTGCATCCGCTCAAAATTCATTTAACGCTGGCTGCTAGTCTGTTGCTTGCTTCGGTCTCCGCATGCGCCGGCGCATTGACACTGCCCGATTTATTGCGGCTGGCGGAAGAGGCGAACCCTCAGCTGGAACAGGCGCGCCAGTTGCATAGCGCGGCCAAGGCCGTTGTGCCGCAGGTGACGGCCTGGTCCAATCCGCAGGTCGGCATTGTGCAGACGCCGATTCCGGGCAGCCCCTTTCGATTGGGCGCCTCCCAAGGCAGCAGCTATACTCTGACGCAGCCTTTCCAGTTGTTCGGCAAGAAGCAACTGGCCGGAGAGATTGCTGAGGCGCAGGCCGATGTGGCCGGGGCGCAGGTGACGTTTACTTCGCAGCAATTGCAGGCGCAAATCAAGAATACCTTCTATCAATTGCTGGCCTACCAGCATCAGGAACGTATCAGCCAGGACAACCTGTCGCGCCTGGAACAGATCAAGCGCATCAGCAAGGTTCGCTACGCCAACAACGCTTCCGCCTATGTCGATTATTTGAACGCGCAGGTTGCGCAAAGTAGTGCGCAGAACGATCTCTTCGCCTTGCAGCGCCAGAGCGATACGACGCGTCAGACCTTGAATACCTTGATCGGTAGACAGCCTTTCCAGCCATTGGAGATCGTTGGGGATCTAACTGGGCAAACGCAGACGGTGCCGGGCTTGGACAAGCTGACCGAGCTGACCTTGAGCAAGAGCCCTACCTTGCAGGCTTCCGCCTCGCAGGTCTCGGCCTCCGAAAAAGGAGTCGAGCTCGCGCGCAAGGGATACTTGCCCGACTTTCAGGTCATCTTTACCCATTACAGCGATAACCCGCCATGGGGTTGGCAAGGCAAGAATTACGGCCTTGAGCTCGATGTGATCATGCCGACGTGGTTTCTGCAGAAAGAGCGCGGCGCCGAGGATCAGGCCAATGCCAGCTTGCTGGCCAACCGCGCCAATGATTTGTCCTTGAAGCAGCAAGTGCTGCTTGGTGTTGCCTCGGCCTACAACGGTCTGATGCAGGCGCGCAAGCAAGTCGGCTTCATTCGTGAGCGGCAACTGCCTGAAGCCCAGGTTGCGTGGCGTCTGGCCATGCAAAACTACGCGACGAACAATGCCCAGGCATTCGCCGATCTTCTGCTGGCCCAGAATAATCTGCGCAACACCGAGCTTTCCTTGCTGCAGGCGGAAAGCCAGGCTGCCCAGGCATGGGCGGCGCTGGAGGCTGCGGTGGGCAGCAAACTCACTGATTGATGACATTCCCATGAAAGCATTTCAACGTTTTTTGGTGCCGCTTGTTTGTATTGCTCTGGGGGGCATCGTCGGCTGGTGGGTAGCCACCGGGGGCAGCAAAAGCGCAGTCCCGCCTGCGGCCAACAAAACACAAAGCACGGGGAAGACTAGCAACGGCGACACGCTGGATGCGCCTGTGGGCGGTTTCGATCCCGCTTTCGTCACGGTTGCGGCGGTCTCTCGCGAACAGGTTCCGAATGCCACGCCCATTACCGGGAAGCTGAAATTTGATGCAGAACATCTGCACTTGGTCTCGTCCCGTGTAGCGGGAAGGCTGGACCGAATTCTCGTCTTTGAAGGCGCGAAGGTCGTCAAGGGGCAGCCGCTGGCCGAGCTCTATAGCCCCGATTGGATTGCGGCCCAAAATGAATTCCTCTTGGCGCGTAATACCGTGCGCACCTTTGCCTCCGCCAATCAAAAGGATTTGCTCGAGGATGCCAAGTCGACAGAGGAGGCTGCGCGTAATCGACTGCGCGTACTCGGCGCGGCCGATGAGGATATCGCCCGTGTCGAGAAGACCGGTGCGGTGTCCACCTATATGTCTTTGCGCGCATCCATCGACGGTGTCGTTACCGCCCGCAACATGGATCCCGGGGCGTTTCTCAACGTCGGCGACAACTTCATGACCGTATCCGATGTGAGCCGCGTCTGGTTCGTGGGCAATATCTATGAGCAGGACTATGCCAAGGTGAAGCTCGGGCAAACGCTGGAGCTGACCGCCCCCGCGCTGCCCGGGCAGAAGTTCAGCGGCACGGTGAATTACATAGGCACGACGATAGACCCGGTGACGCATACCTTGCCGGTACGTTGCCTGGTCGCGAACCCGAATGGGGTTCTACGCCCTGAACTGTTCGTCAATGGCAGCCTGCTCGCAGGCACGCAGGAGGCTGTCGTCGTTCCGAACGCCGCCGTCGTTAATTACCGGCAGGCGCAATTCGTGATTGTGGAGACGGGGCCGGAGCAGTTCCGGCGTCAAGCTGTCAAGGCAATCTCTTTGGATGACGCGCGTAAATCGGTGATCGAAGGCTTGCAGGGTAACGAGCGCGTCGTCGTTGAGGGCAGCACGCTGCTTAACGAAGCCATGAGCTCCCGCTGAGTTGGTAAGCGCTCAATGAATACCCGTTTCGCCGCAGAATTTATCCATGGCGTTCTGCATCGTCGCGCCATCATCCTGGCCTTGTCGGTCGGCGTCCTGATACTTGGGATATGGTCGTTCAAGCAGCTTCCGATCGAGCCTTACCCGAATATTTCGCCGCTGAATATCCAGGTCATCACCCAATGGCCCGGACGCAGCACGCTGGAAATCGAGCGGCAGCTGACCATCCCCATTGAGACGGCAATGGCCGGCGTGCCGGAGATCACGTCTTTCCGTTCGGTCTCGCTGTTCGGTTTGTCTGTCGTCACCTTGCAATTTCGCGAAGGCGCCGATTCCTTCAAGGCGAGAACCAATGTGCAGCAGTATTTGGGGAATGCCAATCTGCCTACTGGCGTGGCCCCGAATTTGAGTCCGGATGCCGATGCGCTCGGCGAGGTGCTGCGCTATCGAATGGTGAGCGATCGCCATGATCTGATTACGCTGAAGTCCTACCAGGACTGGGATGTCTACAAGCTCCTGAAAACCGTTCCGGGCGTCGCCGACGTGACCGGCTTCGGCGGCATGGTCAAGCAATATCAGGTTCGTCCCTTGCCGGAAAAGCTTCAGTCCTACGGAGTTTCGCTGAATCAGTTGGTGACGGCATTGACGAATGCGAATGCCAATGTTGGTGGCGACACTGTGCGTAGCGGGGAGCAGCGTTATGTGGTCCGTGGCGTCGGCCTGATTCAGACTCTGGACGACATTCGCAATATCGTTGTTGCGGTTAACCAGAATGTCCCCATCCACGTCGGCGACGTGGCCGAGGTGACGCTGGGGAATGCGCCGCGCCTCGGTGAGGTTCAGTTCAATGACCAGGAGGAAACTGTCGAAGGCATCGTGCTCATGCGGCGGGGCGGCAATGCGACCGAGATGCTTGATCGGGTCAAACATAGAATCGCCGAAATCAATTCGGGCGGCCTCTTGCCCGAAGGGATGAAGCTGGAGCCGTTCTACGATCGAGGGGGCCTGCTCGATCTCACCACGCATACCGTTGCGCACACTTTGTTCCTGGGCATCGCGCTCGTGCTGGTAGTGCTGTATCTGTTCCTTGGCAATCTGCGCGCAGCGATCGCCGTTGCGGCCATTATTCCGCTGGCCTTGTGCATTTCATTTACCGGCATGCATTTCTTCGGCGTGCCGGCCAATCTCATTTCCTTGGGCGCCATCGACTTCGGCCTGATCGTCGATGCGGCGGTCATCGTCATCGAGAACATCATGAGCAAGCTCGAGGATGGAAAGCTGAAGTTGTGGCCGGCCATCGTCAGTGCCACCTCGGAAGTGCAGCGTCCCATGATCTTCTCGACCTGCATCATCATCACGGCCTATTCGCCGCTCTTTTTCATGGGTGGGGTGGAAGGCAAGATTTTCCATCCGATGGCAATGACGATGGGGCTGGCGCTGTTTGCTTCCATCGTGTTTGCGCTGACCTTTATTCCGGCGTCCTGTTCGTTTCTGTTCCGCGGCGACATGGACCACCACATTCCCAGGTTTGTGGTTTGGATGCAGAACCGCTACGAACCCTTGTTGAACTGGCTGGTCGATCGGCCGCGTACGGTGCTTGCCACCGCCACAGCAGTCTTTGCGTTGGCGCTGGCAATCGCCACCAGCCTGGGCACAAGCTTTTTGCCGACCCTGGACGAAAACAATCTGTGGGTGCGTGTGACGCTGCCAAACACCGCCGACCTTTCTTATTCCTCCCAAGTCGCTAGCCGTATCCGCGAATACATCTACAAGCAGCCGGAAGTCAAAACCGTGGCCGTGCAGATCGGTCGTCCCGACGACGGCACCGATTCGACCGGGGTTTTCAATCTCGAATTCGCGACCTTCTTTAAGCATCCGGAAGATTGGCCGCCTGGCGTAACCCGTGACGATGTGGTCCACAGGCTGGAAACCGAGCTGCGCCGTATCCCCGGCATCGAGTACAACTTCTCCCAATACATTCAAGACAACGTTGCCGAAGCGATATCCGGGGTCAAAGGCGAAAACTCGGTCAAGATCTTCGGCGACGATTTGCAAGCGCTTGAACAGAAAGCAACTCAGGTCCGGGACATTCTCAAGGGCATTCAGGGCGTGGTAGATGTCGGAATTTTCCGTGAACTCGGTCAGCCGACGCTCAACATCGCTATCGATCGCGGCGCAGCAGCTCGCTACGGGCTGAACGTATCCGATATTCAGAATCTCGTCGTCTTCGCTATTGGCGGCAACGCGGCGACTTCAGTCCTTGAGGGCGAACGCAGTTTCGATCTCACTGTACGCATGCCGGAGGTCAATCGCGACTCCCTGGAGAAGATACGCAATCTGCTCCTCGACACGCCTGATGGGCAGCGTATTCCGCTGTCCATGGTGGCCAAGGTGGAAGCGGCGGATGGCGCTTTCTTTATCTATCGCGAAGTTGCGCAGCGCTATATCGCCATCAAGTTCGGCGTACGGAATCGCGACTTGGGATCGGCGGTCGCCGAGGCTGCGCACAAGGTCGATGCTCAAGTCGAGCTGCCGCGCGGCTACCGGATCAAGTGGGACGGTCAGTTTAATCAAATGAAGGAAGCGCAGCGCAAGCTCGCGATCATCGTTCCTTTGACCTTGCTGGCGATCTTCCTGCTCTTGTACACCACGCTAGGAAAAGCCAAGGATGCGGGCCTGGTGCTACTCAACGTGCCCTTTGCCTGCATAGGCGGCATTGCCGCGCTGTTCCTGTCCGGAGAAGAGCTTTCGATCTCCGCCGGCATCGGCTTCCTGTCGCTGTTCGGCATCGCGATCCAGGATGGCGTGATCTTGATTTCCTATATCAAGAAGCTTCATCTCGGCAGCAATATCACCTTGCGCGAGGCGGTGATTCAAGGCGCCAAGCAGCGTATGCGACCGGTCCTGATGACGGCGTCCTTGGCGGGCCTGGGTCTTGTGCCCGCAGCCTTGTCGCACGCGATCGGTTCGCAAGCGCAGCGTCCGTTGGCGCTTGTGATCGTAGGCGGGATGGTGACCACGACGCTGCTGACGCTGCTGGTCCTGCCTGTTGTCTACGGCTGGGCGCATCGGAATGCGGACGTGCCTATCCAGAATGATCCGGAGCCGGCACCGGAAGAGGGCGTATAGCGACGAAAAATGGCGAGGAGGGCGCTGCTCCTCGTCGCCACTTCATTTCCCGATTTCTATCTGGAGATAGGCAAAGAAAAAGGCCTCGCTCATTAAAATGAGCGAGGCCTTTTTATGGTGAAGCGGATCAGGCTTCGGCGCGGGCAGCACGCTTGCGCTCGTGCTCGAGCAGGTGGCGCTTACGAATGCGGATGCTGGCCGGGGTGATTTCGACCAGTTCGTCGTCGTCGATGAACTCGACAGCGGATTCCAGCGTCAGCTTGATCGGGGTGGTCAGACGCACGGCTTCGTCGGTACCCGAGGCGCGCACGTTGGTGAGCTTCTTGCCCTTGATCGGGTTCACGACGAGGTCGTTGTCACGGCTGTGAATGCCGATGATCATGCCTTCGTACAGCTTGTCGCCGGGGGACACGAACATGCGGCCGCGATCTTCCAGATTCCACAGTGCGTAGGCAACAGCTTCGCCGTTATCCTGCGAGATCAGCACGCCGTTGTGACGACCCGGCAGGTCGGCCTTGACCGGTGCGTAGTCGTCGAACACGTGGCTGATGAGGCCGGTGCCGCGCGTCATGGTCATGAAGTCGGATTGGAAACCGATCAGACCGCGGGCAGGGATGTGGTACTCAAGACGGGTACGGCCACGACCATCGGATTCCATATTGGTCAGCTCGCCACGGCGACGACCGATTTCTTCCATGACGCCGCCCTGGTGAGCATCTTCCAGGTCGATGGTCAGGTTTTCGTACGGCTCGCACTTCTCGCCGTTGATTTCCTTGTACACGACACGCGGCTTGGCGACGGCGATTTCGAAGCCTTCGCGACGCATGTTTTCGAGCAGGATGGTGAGGTGCAGCTCGCCACGACCGGAGACGCGGAAGATGTCCGAGTCGGCGGTGTCTTCAACGCGCAGCGCGACGTTGGTCAGCAGCTCCTTGGTCAGGCGGTCGCGGATCTGGCGCGAGGTCACGAACTTGCCTTCGGTACCGGCCAGCGGCGAGGAGTTCACCATGAAGTCCATGGTCAGGGTCGGCTCATCCACGCCGACGACGGGCAGACCGATGGGGTTGTCCTTGTCGCAGATGGTGACGCCGATACCGATGTCGTCGAGGCCGGAGATGATGATGATGTCGCCGGCTTCGGCGGAGTCAACCGGCACGCGCTCGAGGCCCTTGAAGCCGAGCACCTGGTTGATACGGCCCGAGGCGACTTGCTCTTCGTGGTTCATTACGACGACAGCCTGGCCCGGCTTGATGCGACCGTTGATGACCTTGCCGACGCCAAGACGGCCGGTGTAGGTGGAGTAGTCCAGCGCAGCGAGTTGCATTTGCAGCGGGGCTTCCGGGTCGCCCGGCGGGGTCGGCACATGCTTCAGCACAGTGTCGAACAGCGGACGCATATTGTCCGACTCTTCAGTCAGACTCAGCTTGGCGAAGCCGTTCAGGCCGGATGCGTAGATGATGGGGAAGTCGAGCTGCTCGTCGTTGGCGCCGAGCTTGTCGAACAGGTCAAAGGTCTGGTCCACAACCCAGTCAGGACGGGCGCCCGGACGGTCAACCTTGTTGATCACGACGATGGGGCGCAGTCCGAGGGCCAGTGCCTTCTTGGTCACGAAGCGAGTTTGCGGCATCGGGCCTTCAACGGCATCGACCAGCAGCAGCACGCCGTCGACCATACCCAGGACGCGCTCCACTTCGCCGCCGAAGTCGGCGTGGCCCGGGGTGTCGACGATGTTGATGTGGGTGCCTTCGTAATCAATGGCGGTGTTCTTGGCCAGAATCGTGATGCCACGTTCCTTTTCCAGATCGTTGCTGTCCATGACGCGCTCGTCCACTTGCTGGTGAGCTGCGAAGGTGCCTGACTGGCGCAGGAGTTGGTCGACGAGGGTGGTCTTGCCGTGGTCGACGTGGGCAATGATGGCGATGTTGCGAAGAGCGCGTGACATGGTGGGAATCCGGTGAGCCCTGATGGGGCGAATTAGATGCTGCAGTGCAATGGGGGTACCGCTGAAGGGCGCATATTCTAGCACGGGAGCCTATCCCGCCCATGTTAGACTTTCATGAAATCAACAACTAGCAATCATAAATTCACTCCATGCTGGCAATTATCGGTGGTAGCGGCCTGACGCAACTGGCAAACCTCGACATCAAGCGCCGCGAAATCGTGCGCACCCCCTTCGGCGAGCCTTCCGGCCCCCTGACTTTCGGCACCTTGGGCGGTAAACCCGTGGTTTTTCTGGCCCGCCATGGTTACGGACACACAATTCCGCCCCACAAGGTCAATTACCGCGCCAATATCTGGGCGCTCAAGCATGGCGCGCGCGCCGAGCGCGTGATTTCCGTCGCCTCGGTCGGCGCCATTCGCAACGACATGCCACCCGGCACGCTGATCGTGCCTCATCAGATCATCGATTACACCTGGGGCCGCATCTCGACCTTCTACGACGGACAGGACGCCCATGTGGTGCATAGCGACTTCACCGAGCCTTACGACGGCGAGCTGCGCAGCAGCCTGATCGATATTTTTCATGCCGCCGGTGAGAATGTCGTCAATGGCGCCGTCTATGCGGCCACGCAAGGCCCGCGCCTGGAAACTGCTGCGGAGATTAATCGCCTTGAGCGCGACGGCGCCGATATCGTCGGCATGACCGGCATGCCGGAGGCGGGGCTGGCCCGCGAGGCCGATCTGGCTTACGCGGCGGTCTGCCTGTCGGTCAACTGGGCGGCGGGGCGAGGCGACTCGGCGCGCGGCATCCATTTCGAGGATATCGAAGCGGTGCAACGCATCTGGCTGGCGCGCGTGCGCCGCGTGCTCGAACATTACGCCGCCAATCTCGCCCCATGAGCGTTTGTCCTGTCCTGCGCATGGGTGATCCGCGCCTGTTGCGGATTTCCCGTCCGGTCGCGCGCTTCGATACGCCCGAACTGCACGCCTTGATTCGCGACATGGAAGACACCATGGCGCATCTCAACGGCGCCGGCCTTGCCGCGCCTCAGATCGGCGTGGATCTGCGCGTGGTGATCTTTGGCGTTGCGGCGAATCCGCGCTATCCGGATGTCGAGGAGGTGCCTTATACCGTGCTGATCAACCCCGTCATCGAGCCTTTGGACGAAGACGAGGAAGACGGCTGGGAAGGCTGCCTGTCGGTACCCGGCATGCGCGGCGTGGTGCCGCGCTTCACGCGCTTGCGCTATAGCGGCCTCGACCCTTTCGGCAACAGGATCGAACGCGAGGTGAGCGGCTTTCACGCCCGCGTCGTCCAGCACGAGTGCGATCATCTCGACGGCATCCTCTATCCGATGCGGATACGCGATTTCCGTCTGTTCGGTTTTACCGAGGAACTGTTTCCCGACGGCAGCGTGGCCGGCGACGATTGATCAGCGCTCGCGGGTGTGGCTGACCCAGATCAGCTTGTCGGTATCGACGCCGGCGGCGCGGGCCTTCTGCAACAGCATGTCCCGAATGTTGTCGGGTAGCCGCTTGTCGCGGCTGAGTATCCACAGATAGCTGCGGTCGGGGCCCATGACCATGGACCAGCGGTAGTCGGGGTCGAGGGCGATGACGTTATAGCCGCCGTAGAAGGGACCGAAGAAGGAGACCTTGAGCGCCGCCGTGTTCGTGTCTCCGGTAAAGACCGCGCGTCCCACCGCGTCTTTCCATTTGCCGCGTTCGATGTCATAGCCGCGATTGAGGACCCTGACACTGCCGTCTTCGTTAAGGCTGTAGGTAGCGCCGATATCGCTCAGGCCGCGCTCGAAGGAATGGTCGAGGCGGGCGATCTCGTACCATTGCCCCAGGTAGCGTTGCAGGTCGAAGGGGCTGACCGGCTCGATGCCCTTGGGCGGCAGATAGGAGCAGGCCGACAGCAGCATGGCCAGGCAGGCGGCGAGAATGCGTGACATCAGCGATCTCCTTCGGCATCGGCATAAACGGCCAATGCGCTTCTCAGATGGTCTTGAACCTGCCTTCGCAACTGAGGCGGCGCCACGACTTCGACGCCGGGGCCATAGCGCAGGATATCCATGATCAGTTCGGTCGGATTGGCATAGGGCAGTTCCAGCAGCAGACTGCCGTCCTGCAGCAACTCGGTGCGCTGCTGAGGATGCCATTGCTCTTCCGTGACCCAGCGCGCCTGCTCGGGCTTGAACTTGAGCGTCGCCCATTCGGTCTCGCTGCCCGAGAAAATTCCGTAGCCGGCGGCCAGCACCCGCTTCAGCTCGTCTTCCTTGATCTCATCCGCCGGCACATCGAGTATTTCGGCGCTGCGGATCGCGTCCACCGCAAAACTGCGCAAGTCCTGCCGCAAATGACACCAGGCGTCCAGATACCAGTTGTCGCGATAGTGCACGAGGCGCTGCGGCGAGATTTCCCGCTCGCTTTCCTCGTCGCGGCCGCGGTTGTAGTGGCGAATCTTGAGACGGCGGCGCTTGAGCAGGGTTGAGGCGATCAACTCGAAGTGGCGCAACTCGGCCCGGCGTTTCTGAGCATGGAGAATGCGGACCCGCTTGGCGATTTCTGCCGGCGCGTCGGCCTGGCCGGCGTCGCTGACGCTGCCCAGCAGGCTTTGCAAACGTGTCTGCAGCGGCGCGATGTGGGGGCCGAGCAGGCCGGGCTGAACCTCCTCCAGCAGTTGCTGCATCATCAGCAGCGCGTGAATTTCCGAAGCGTTGAACCAGAGACCAGGCAGCTGATGGCGGGGTGCATAGCGGTCCGGCACATCGAAGCGGTAGCCGTTGGCTTCGCGGTCGTAAACGATGGGTGCATTCAGGCGGTCGCGCAAAAATTGCAAGTCCCTCTTTAGGGTTGCACGCGAAACTTCAAGCTCTTCTTGAAGTTCAATAAAGCTGGCGACGCGGCGGTCGTGCAGAATTTGCTCGATCTTGTAGAAACGTTCAGTCTGGTTCATGGAGGCCCGCGAACGGTTTAAAGCTGGATGGCGGCGAGCAGTTCCTGCTCGATTCTCACCAGCGTGGCGGGCTGGCTCAATTCGCTGCCGCTGACAAGGAAGGTGTCTTCAACGCGCTCGCCCAGCGTATTGATCTTGGCGGTATGGACGGAAACATTATGTCGGGCCAGCACCATGCTCATGGCGTAGAGCAGGCCGGGGCGGTCGGCCGCCATGACTGACATCAGGTAGTGATTGCCGCGCTCGTCGGGGCGGATGCTGATCTCCGGGGTGACGGGGAAATGTTTGACCTGACGGGAAATGCGCGAGCCGGGCGGCGGGGTGGCGGCCGTCTTCTGATCGTCGAGCAGCTCGACCAGATCGTGTTCGATCAGCGAGATCATGTCGCGATAGGGCAACTGATTGCTGGGGTCCAGCAGGACAAAACTGTCCAGCGCGTAACCATGTCGGGTGGTGTAGATCCTGGCGTCGGCGATGCTGTAGCCGAGGCGGGCGAAGAAGCCGCACAGGCGGGCGAAAAGCTCGGACTGGTTGCGCGTGTAGACCATGACCTGCAGCCCTTCACCGATCGGGTTGAGGCGGGCGACGGCGATGGTCTTGTCGCTGTCCCAGCGGCTATGCAGCACGCGGGCGTGCAAGGCGATGTCCTGTGCGTCGTGGCGCAGAAAATAGACGGTGTCGAGCTGTTGCCAGAACGCCTTCTCGACATCGGGACGCAAACCCATGTAGCGCATGATTTCGCGCGCCTCTTCCTGGCGCTGCTCCTGGGTGCCGCAAATCGGCGCCGCTTCGCCGCGCAGCAAGTGCAGCGTGGCGCGGTAAAGGTCTTCCAGCAGCTTGCCTTTCCAGGCATTCCACACTTTCGGGCTGGTGCCGCGAATATCGCAGACGGTCAGCAGATAAAGGGCGGTCAGGTGGCGCTCGTCCTTGACGATGCCGGCAAAGTGGCCGATGACCTCGGGGTCGCCAAGATCCTGTTTCTGGGCGACTGTCGACATGGTCAGATGCTGTTCGACAAGGAAGACAATGAGCTGAGTGTCCGCCTTCGACAGACCGTGATTGCGGCAGAACACACGCGCGTCGCTCATGCCCAGCCTGGAGTGGTCGCCGCCACGACCCTTGGCGATGTCGTGGAAGAGGGCAGCCAGGTAAAGCAGCCAGTAGTCCTCGAACGCCAACGCCAGGCGGGTGCAGAACGGGTATTCGTGGGCGCACTCCGGCAGCACGAAGTTGCGCAGGTTGCGCACGACCTGCATGATGTGCTGGTCCACGGTGTAGACGTGGAAGAGATCGTGCTGCATCTGGCCGACGACCTTGCCGAAGGCCGGCAGGTACTGGCCGAGGATGTCGAACTGGTTCATGCGCTGCAGCGTCGCAACCGGTCGTTCATGCTTGAATATCTCCATGAATAGCGCGCGGTTGGCCGGGTCGCGGCGGAACTTCGCATCAATGCGGCGGCGATTCAGCCACAGGGCTTCCAGCGTCCGCGCCGTAATGCCCTTGATCTCCGGGTAATCCTGCAGGTGACGGAAAATGCGCAGCAGGCTGCCGGGCTCCCGTTCGAAAATGCTCAGGTCGGGCGCGTCGATGAGTTCGCGCGTGATCCTGAAGTTTTCGTCGATCAGGCGCGGCAGGTCGTCGCGGTTCGGCAGCAGGCGGCTGCCGAGGTTCTGCAGCACGACCAGATTGAGCTGCATGACCAGCTTGGCGTTCTGGTAATAGCGCTGCATGACGACTTCGGATGCGCGCTTCGACGGCGTGCGCTCCAGTCTGAAGGCCGCCGCCAGTGCTTCCTGATGGTCGAACATGAGTTTTTCTTCGCGGCGCCGGGCAAGGTAGTGCAGGCGGATACGCGTATGGCGCAGAAAGGTTTCTGCGCGCATCAGGAGGCGCATCTCGGCGTCGTCGAGCAGCCCGCTTTTCCTGAGTTCGGCCCATGTCCTGCCAAGGCCGGCGGCGCGCGCGGTCCACAGGATGACATGCAGGTCGCGCAGGCCGCCCGGGCTTTCCTTGCAATTGGGTTCCAGACTGTAGGGCGTGTCGTTGTGGCGCGCGTAGCGCTCGGCTTGCTCAAGCTGCTTGGCCTTGAAAAAGTCGACAGGACTCAGTGCGGCAGCGTAGGCGGCGCTGAAAAGATTGAAGCGCTTGCGGCTGCCGGCAAGAAAGCGTGCTTCGAGCAGCGTGGTCTGGACGGTGATGTCGGCGGCGGCTTCCTGCAGGCAGTCGGCGACGGTGCGTACGCTGTGACCGATTTCGAGGCCGACGTCCCAGAACTGCCCGACCAGGTGCTCGACGGCCGGATCGCTCTCGGGCGTGGCGTCATCGGGGGCGAGTATCAGGACGTCGACGTCCGAACTCGGATAAAGCTCGCCGCGGCCGTAGCCGCCCACGGCGACGAGCGCATAGCCGGACGGCAGGGCGGCGGCACGCCAGAGTTGCTGCAGGACGCCGTCTACCAGGCGGCTCCGGCCATGCAGCATGGCGCGGGCATTGCCGCTGCTCTCGTATTGCCCGCGCAGTGCCTGCTGCTTCGATTGCAGCTCGGTGCGTAGCTGTTTGACCAGGTCGGGAGGGCCGGCGGGGGCGCTGACAGACTGGGTCATGCTGGCTGCCCTCGGTCCGGCCGGGTGATCAGGCGGCTTGCTGGAAAATCGGGCGGGGCGGGGTGCCGGCTGAAATCGTGAGCACCTCGACGCCAGTCTCGGTCACGACCACCGTATGTTCCCATTGGGCCGACAGGCTGCGGTCCTTGGTGACGATGGTCCAGCCGTCGGAGAGCTCCGAAATCGCGGCGCGGCCAGCATTCACCATGGGCTCGATGGTGAAGATCATGCCGGGTTCAAGCACCATGCCGGTACCGGGCCGGCCGTAGTGGACGACCTGAGGTTCCTCGTGGAAAGTCTGGCCGATGCCGTGACCGCAGAATTCGCGCACGATGGAGAAGCCCGCTTTTTCAGCGTGCTGCTGGATGACATGGCCGATGTCGCCGAGGCGTGCGCCGGGGCGGACCTTGTCGATGCCCAGCCACATGCATTCAAAAGTGATCTGCGCCAGCCGCTTGGCCAGGATGGTGGTTTCGCCGCCGACGATGAACATGCGACTGGTGTCGCCATGCCAGCCGTCCTTGATCACGGTGATGTCGAGATTGACCACGTCGCCCTTCTTGAGCGGCCGCTCGTTGGGAATGCCGTGGCAAACGACATGATTAACCGAGGTGCAGATGGCCTTGGGATAAGGCGTATAGCCGGGTGGGCAATAGTTGAGCGGGGCCGGAATCGTGCCCTGCACATTCACCATGTATTCGTGGCAGAGGCGATCCAGCTCGGCGGTGGTCACACCGGGCTTGATGAAGGGATCAATGTAATCAAGAACTTCGCTGGCAAGCCGGCAGGCGACTCGCATTTTCTCGATCTGTTCGGGGGTTTTGATGACGACGCTCATTTTTGTATTGGTATTGCAATGCAGGGTATCTGCCATTCTACCCCGTCCGGCCGGGCTTTTCAGCTTGAGGAAGGGAGCCGAAGGCGCTGACAACAAGGCGGAAAAACGCAATGCGGTCTTGTCTGCAGCGCCGGTTTCAGCGTATAATCTTGGGATTGCTCGGGATGGTCCCGGGCAAAATTCACACGCTCGGCGCCGATAGGGTGGCCTGCAGTGAGCCGCACCACTAAACGGTGTGGGCTTTGCAGGGCAGCACGGCTGAGCGGCGGATACAACCCTGTTCGGAGATTCACATGTCTGCAACCATGCGTCAAATGCTGGAAGCCGGTGTCCATTTCGGCCACCAGACCCGCTTCTGGAACCCCAAGATGGCCCAATACATTTTCGGCCATCGCAACAAGATTCACATCGTCAACCTGGAAAAGACCCTGGTCAAGTACAACGAGGCGATGGCATTCGCCCGCAAGCTGGCCGCCAAGAAGGGCACCATCCTGTTTGTCAGCACCAAGCGTCAGGCTCGCGAGATCATCGCCGAAGAAGCCCAGCGCGCTGGCATGCCCTACGTTGATGAGCGTTGGCTCGGCGGTATGCTGACCAACTTCAAGACCGTCAAGACCTCGATCAAGCGCCTCAAGGACATCGAGCAGATGATGGAAGACGGCTCGACCGAGCGTCTGTCCAAGAAGGAAGCGCTGACCCTGTCGCGCGAACTCGAAAAGCTGCAGAAGTCCATCGGCGGCATCAAGGACATGGGCGGCCTGCCCGATGCCATCTTCGTCGTCGACGTCGGCTATCACAAGATCGCCGTGACCGAAGCCGGCAAGCTGGGTATCCCGGTCATCGGCGTGGTTGATACCAACCACTCGCCTGAAGGCGTTGATTATGTCATTCCGGGCAATGACGACTCCAGCCGCGCCATCCGTCTCTACGCCCGTGGCGTGGCCGATGCCGTTCTGGAAGGCAAGAACAATTCGCTCAACGAAATCGTGCAGCAACTGGCTGGCGAAGACGAGTTCGTTGAAGTCGAAGAAACTGCAGCCGAGTAAGTCATTCAGCTCGGTCCGCCGGCGTTGCCGGCGGATGCATAAGAAGACCAAGCCGGGAGCGGCAGTGCCAACGGCGCTGTTGTGTCCCGGCTGTTCTTTGCAGGGTGTCGCGATGTCGTGTTTTTTATGACGCGATGACGTTGTGGCGGCCGGTGCAAGGATTGAACCATCACATTTAGATAACGGAGTAAGGAAATGGCTGAAATCACCGCAGGCATGGTCAAGGAACTGCGCGAAAAGACCGACGCGCCGATGATGGAATGCAAGAAGGCGCTCACCGAGGCCGCCGGCGACATGGCCCGTGCCGAGGAGATCCTGCGCGTCAAGCTGGGCAACAAGGCCACCAAGGCTGCCGCTCGCGTGGCCGCCGAAGGCGTCGTGTCCATCCACATCAGCGCCGACGGCAAGACCGGCAGCATCCTGGAAATCAACTCGGAAACCGACTTCGTTGCCAAGAACGACGACTTCCTGAAGCTGGCCGCCGACGCTGCCCGCCTGGTTGCCGAAAAGAATCCGGCCGACATCGCCGCACTGTCGGCGCTGCCGATGGGCGAAGGTACCGTCGAATCGACCCGCTCCGCGCTGGTCGGCAAGATCGGCGAGAACATGAGCCTGCGCCGCTTTGTTCGTGCTGCTGCCCAGGGCAAGCTGCAGTCCTACATCCACGGCGGCGCCAAGGTCGGCGTGCTGATCGACCTGGTCGGCGGCGATGAGCAACTGGCCAAGGATCTGGCCATGCATATCGCTGCGTCCAAGCCGAAGTCGCTGGACGCTTCCGGCGTGCCGGCCGAACTGCTCGACAGCGAGCGTCGTATCGCCATCGAAAAGGCGCGCGAGTCTGGCAAGCCCGAAGCCATGCTGGAAAAGATCGCCGAAGGCACCGTGCAGAAGTACCTCAAGGACGTGACCCTGCTGAGCCAGGTGTTCGTCAAGGCCGAAGACGGCAAGCAAACCGTTGAGCAACTGCTGAAGGCCAAGGGCGCCAGCGTTGCCAGCTTCACGCTGTACGTCGTCGGCGAAGGCATCGAGAAGAAGGTCACCGACTTCGCTGCCGAAGTGGCCGAACAGCAAGCCGCTGCCGCCGCCGCTGCCGCACGTTAAGCTGTAAATACGGCAAGGAGGGTGTCCTCCTTGCCGTACCTTTGCCGTTTGCACGCGTTATGCTCCACTAATTCATCCCGAGGTTCTGCCTATGCCCGCCGCCTACAAACGCATCCTTCTCAAGCTTTCCGGCGAGGCCCTGATGGGCGACGATGCCTACGGCATCAATCGCGAGACGATCAGCCGCATCGTCGGGGAAGTGGCAGGCGTGGTTGCGCTGGGCGTTGAAGTGGGGGTGGTGATCGGCGGCGGCAACATCTTCCGCGGCATGGCCGGCGCTTCCGCCGGCATGGAGCGCGCAACCGCCGACTACATGGGCATGCTGGCCACCGTCATGAACGGCATGGCCCTGCAGGACGCCATGCGCAATGCCGGCGTTGAAAGCCGCGTCATGTCGGCGCTCAATATCGAGCAGGTCATCGAACCCTATATCCGCGGCAAGGCCATGCGCTACCTTGAAGAAGGCCGCGTCGTCGTGTTCGCTGCCGGTACCGGCAACCCCTTCTTCACCACCGACACCGCCGCTGCGCTGCGCGGCGCGGAAATCGGCGCCGAAGTCGTGCTGAAGGCGACCAAGGTCGATGGCGTGTATACCGCCGACCCGATGAAGGACAAGACTGCCACCCGTTACGACAAGGTCAGCTTCGACGAAGCCATCAGCCGCGACCTCAAGGTCATGGACGCCACCGCGCTGGCCCTGTGCCGCGACCAGAAATTGCCGATCAACGTATTCTCCATCTTCAAGGAGGGCGCGCTGAAGCGCGTCGTCATGGGCGAAGACGAAGGTACGATGGTTTATTGCTGAGCAACACCAGAAACAAGTGAGAAACAGGGGGTAAGCCCCTTGTATATCCCCAAAGCCAGGGGTTAGCGCTTTCCAAAGAGAAAATCATGATTGCCGATCTCAAGAAAACCACCGAACAGAAGATGAACAAGTCGATCGAGGTCCTGAAGGCCGACCTCGGCAAGGTGCGCACCGGACGTGCGCATACCGGCTTGCTCGATCACGTTCAGGTCGACTATTACGGCTCGCCGGTGCCTATTGCGCAGGTCGCCAATATCACGCTGGTCGATGCACGCACCATCGGCGTGCAGCCCTGGGAGAAGCCCATGGTTGCCAAGGTCGAGAAGGCCATTCGCGATGCCGATCTGGGCCTGAATCCGGCCACACAGGGCGATGTGATCCGCGTGCCGATGCCCATCCTCACCGAAGAGCGTCGCCGCGATCTGATCAAGGTCGTCAAGAGCGAAGGCGAAACCGCCAAGGTGTCGGTGCGCAATCTGCGCCGCGATGCCAACAATACGCTCAAGGAAGGCCTGAAGAAGAAGGAAATTTCCGAGGATGATGAGCGTCGCGCCCAGGACGACATCCAGAAGCTGACCGACAAGGCCGTGGCCGAAATCGACAAATTGCTGGTCGAAAAGGAAAAGGATCTGATGGCGGTCTGACCGCCGGCGCATCCCGCGAAAGATCCACGACCATGCGACGCCTCTTCCGTAGCTCCACCAAGGACATTCCGCAATCCGGCGACATGCCGGAGCACGTTGCCATCATCATGGACGGCAACGGACGCTGGGCGAAGAAGCGGCTGATGCCCCGCGTCGCCGGCCACGTGCGCGGCGTCGAGGCGGTGCGCGGGACGGTCGCAGCCTGCATCGAACGCGGCATTTCCTACCTGACGCTATTCGCTTTCAGCTCGGAAAACTGGCGGCGACCGGTCGAAGAGGTGAGTTTCCTGATGGGACTCTTCGTCAAGTCACTGAAGAATGAAGCCGTCAAGCTCAACAAGGCCGGCGTTCGTCTCCGTATCGTCGGCGATCTTGAACGTTTCGATCCCGAGTTGCGGCAGGCGATTGCCGAAGCCGAGGCGCTGACCGCCGCCAACGACACCTTGACGCTGACCGTCGCCGCCAATTACGGCGGGCGCTGGGACATCATGCAGGCGATGAACAGGCTGGCCGTGGCCGCGCCCGAAAAGGCCGGACAATACAGCGAAGCCGATCTCGCTGCCTATTCGGTCATGGCGCATGCGCCCGAGCCGGATCTCTTCATCCGCACCGGCGGCGAGCAGCGCGTCAGTAATTTCCTGCTCTGGCAACTGGCCTATACCGAGCTCTTCTTTACCGATCTGCTCTGGCCCGAGTTCGATTCAGCGGCGCTCGATCTGGCCATCCAGTCCTTCCGCAAGCGTGAACGGCGTTTTGGTCGCACCAGCGAACAACTCGAAAGCACGTGTGTCGCCGCTCCCGCAGTGCCGGTCAACAAAGTCGATGCTTAGAACGCGGGTCGTAACCGCACTTTTCCTGCTGGCCGGATTCATTGGCGTCCTGTTCGTTTTTCCGGACTGGGTGGCGAGCTTTGTGTTCGCCATGGTCGCGGCGCTGGCAGCCTGGGAGTGGGGCGGTTTCATGCGGGCCGAAACGCGGCACCGCCAGGTTTATGCGATTCTGACTTTCGCGCTGGCCGAGTATCTGACGCTGAGCGGTCTGAATCAGGGCCTGCTGCCCTGGTTGTGCGCGGCCGCTATTGCATTCTGGGTGCTGGTCGTTCCGTTCTGGTTTGCCAGGCGCTGGGCGCTGCCGAAAACTGTGGCCGGCTACCTGCTTGGATGGCTGGTGATTCTGCCGACCTGGGTGTCACTGCTGGCGCTTTATCGCCGCAATGCCTGGCTCCTGCTCGCGGCCATGGCGCTGGTCTGGGTCGCGGATATTGCCGCCTATTTCTGCGGCCGGGCTTTCGGCAAGCACAAGCTGGCGCCCAGCATCAGTCCCGGCAAGACGCGTGAAGGCGCCTACGGCGCCGTTGCGGCGGTATTGATCTACGGTTTTGCGCTGGCCTTGCGCCAATGGCCGGAAGCCGGCGCTTCGCGCTTCCTGGGGCTGGCGGCGGTGCTGATTGCGCTGACCGTGCTCAGTATCGTCGGCGACCTGTTCGAGTCGCTGTTAAAGCGCCAGGCCGACCTCAAGGACAGCAGCAATCTTTTGCCCGGCCACGGCGGCGTGTTCGATCGCATCGACAGCCAGACCTCCACGCTGCCGTTGGTGGCCCTGTATTTCTGGTGGATGACGACATGAGCCAGCGCAATGTGACGGTGCTCGGCGCGACGGGCTCCATCGGGGTCAATACGCTGGATGTGATTGCGCGCCATCCCGAGCGTTATCGCGCCCTTGCCTTGTCCGGCCATAGCCGCCTCGATTTGCTGGCGGCGCAATGTGCGGCGCACAAGCCGCGCTACGCCGTGGTCGGTACGGCGGAGGCCGCTGCGAGTTTGCGCGATAAGCTGGGCAGCCTCGCAGTGGAGGTTCTGCACGGCGCCGATGCGCTGGCCCAGGTGGCCTCTCTGCCGGAGGTCGATACCGTGATGGCCGCCATCGTCGGCGCCGCCGGCCTGCAGCCAACGCTGGCTGCGGTGCGTGCCGGCAAGCGCGTTTTGCTGGCGAACAAGGAAGCGCTGGTCATGGCCGGCGAGCTCTTCATGCACGAAGTCGAGGCGAGCGGGGCGGTGCTGCTGCCGGTGGATAGCGAGCACAATGCCATCTACCAGTCGCTGCCGGCCGGCTACGACGGCAATCTGGCGCGGGCTGGCGTTACCAAGCTGCTGCTGACGGCTTCGGGCGGCCCCTTCCGCACCTTGCCGCTGGAGGCGCTGGAGTTCGTCACGCCGGAACAGGCCTGCGCCCACCCGAACTGGGTCATGGGCAAGAAGATTTCCGTCGATTCGGCGACCATGATGAACAAGGGGCTT
This sequence comes from Rhodocyclaceae bacterium, assembly GCA_028869135.1. Classification (GTDB taxonomy): domain Bacteria; phylum Pseudomonadota; class Gammaproteobacteria; order Burkholderiales; family Rhodocyclaceae. The sequence continues at coordinate 33,486 of JAGWTC010000001.1, read as the reverse complement.
GAAGTCATCGAGGCGCGCTGGCTCTTCAATGCGCCGACCGACAAGATCGAGGTCGTGATTCATCCCCAGAGCGTGATTCATTCGCTGGTGCAATATGTCGACGGCTCGGTGCTCGCCCAGCTCGGCAATCCGGACATGCGCACGCCGATCGCCCATGCGCTGGCCTATCCCGAGCGCATCGCCGCCGGGGTGGCGCCGCTGGACCTCTTCGCCATCGGTCGTCTCGACTTCTGCGCCCCGGATCTGGCGCGCTTCCCCTGTCTCGCGCTGGCCTATCGGGCCCTGAATAGCGGTGGCAATGCGCCGGCGGTGCTGAACGCCGCCAACGAAATCGCCGTTGCTGCATTCCTCGACGGCCGTCTGGCCTATCGCCGCATTGCCGACGTGATCGCCGCCACGCTGGACAAGATCCCGCAGGCGCCGGTGGCCGATCTACAGAGCGTCATGGTGGCCGACGCGCTGGCCCGCGATACGGCAGCGACCGTTTCCGCTCACTGGGGCCATTGACGAAATGCTGCAGGCGCCGCTGACCTACCTGCTGGCTTTTATCGTCGCCATCGGTCTGCTCGTTGTCGTGCATGAGTTCGGCCACTTCATCGTGGCGCGCATGTGCGGCGTCAAGGTGCTGCGTTTCGCCGTCGGTTTCGGCAAGGTGCTGTGGAGTCGGCGTTTTGGTGCTGATCGCACCGAGTTTGCATTGTGCGCCATTCCGCTCGGCGGTTACGTCAAGATGGTCGACGAACGCGAAGGGCCGGTGGCACCTGAAGAACTTCCGCGTGCATTCACGCAGCAAAGCCTGGGCAAGCGCAGCCTCATCGTGCTGGCGGGGCCGCTTGCAAACCTTCTCCTCGCCATCGTTTTGTATTGGGGCTTGTTCGTCCAGGGAGTGGAGGAACTGCGGCCCGTGCTCGGGGCGCCGGCCGTTGGCAAACCGGCTGAAAGTGCCGGCATTCAGGGCGGCGATGAGGTTTTGAGCGTGAACGACATTTCCGTCGGCAGTTGGGAAATGCTGCGCTGGGAGGTCTTGCGCGCGCTGGCGAACGGGCAGGCGCTTGAGCTGAAGGTCAGTCGTCAGGACGACCAGCATCTGATCCTGACGCTACCCGCAACCGGCGTCAGCATCGATACGACCCAGAACGACCCCATGGAGGTGCTGGGGCTGAGCATTGATCCGCCGAAGCAGTTGCCCATCATCGACAAGGTGCTGCTGCAATCGCCTGCCGAAGCCGCCGGTCTGCAGTCCGGCGATCGCGTTCTCGCCGTCAATGGACAGCCGATCAGGTGGTGGTATGAGTTCTCGGCCGCAGCCAAATCCTCTCCGGGGAAGCCGCTGCTGCTGTGGGTGCTGCGCAATGGGAGCGAACGGGAAATCCGCGCGGTGCCGGCAGGCGAGAACGGGCACTTCAAAAAGGGGCAGTTAGGCGTTACCACTACGCTTGATCCCAAACTCAGCGCGGCCATGTTCCGCAAGGTTACCTACCCACCGCTGGCCGCCGCGCGCAAGGCGCTGACGCAAACCTGGGATACCGCCATATTCGCATTGCGGATGATGGGGCGCATGCTGATCGGCGAGTTGTCCCTCAAGAATCTCTCCGGCCCGATCACGATCGCGGAAGTCGCGGGACAGTCGATCCAGTACGGAATCCCTTACTACGTCAAATTCCTGGCCTTAATCAGCATCAGCATTGGCGTACTCAATCTGTTACCGATTCCGGTGCTGGATGGGGGGCATTTGATGTATTATCTGGCCGAATTTCTGCGCGGAAAGCCTTTGCCAGAGAAGGTTTTTGCGGTTGGCCAGCGTATCGGTCTGACCTTGCTGCTGCTCATGATGAGCGTGGCTCTCTTCAACGATCTGAATCGACAGTTTTTCGGCTGAATCAATGAAAAAGTCTTTGCTGGGCGGCCTCATTTCCGTTGCTTTGGCTGCCATGGCGCAAACCAGTGCGCACGCCTTCGAACCCTTTACCGTCAAGGATATCCGCGTAGAGGGCATACAGCGAACCGACGCAGGCACCGTATTCAGTTACCTTCCCGTCAAGGTCGGCGAGACCATGACGGACGAAAAGGCGTCACAGGCCATCAAGGCGCTGTTTGCCACCGGCTTTTTCAAGGATGTTCGCCTTGAGATCGAACAGGGTGTCCTGGTCGTTGTGATCGAGGAGCGGCCGGCGATCGCCTCGCTCGATTTCGTCGGCATGAAGGCGTTCGAAAAGGACCAGATCAAGAAAAGCCTGCGTGAAGTCGGCCTGGCCGAGTCGCGCATCTTCGATCGCGCCGTTGTCGAACGCGCGGAACAGGAACTGAAGCGCCAGTATCTGAGCAAGGGCTATTACGCGGCGGTCATCACCACGACGATTACGCCGCTGGAGCGCAACCGCGTCGGCATCAACTTCAGCGTCGACGAAGGCCAGATCACCAAGATTCGCCAGATCAGCATTGTCGGCAACAAGGCCTTCAAGGAAAAGGAACTCCTGTCCGTCTTCAACCTGACCACGCCGACCTGGCTGACCTGGTACACCAAGAACGACCAGTATTCAAAGCAGAAGCTGTCGGGCGACCTTGAGAACCTGCGCTCCTATTATTTGGACCGCGGCTATCTGGAGTTCTCGGTGGACTCGACACAGGTCACGATTTCGCCGGACAAGAAGGATATCTACATCACGATCAATGTGACTGAAGGCGAGAAGTACACGGTGTCTTCGGTCAAGCTCACCGGCGATCTGCTGATTCCCGAAGCCGAGCTCAAGAAGCTGGTCAAGGTCAAGCCGGGCGAGGTGTATTCGCGCGCCAAGGTTGCCGAAACCACCAAGGCGATCAGCGATCGCCTCGGCAACGACGGCTATGCATTTGCGAACGTCAATGCGGCCCCCGAGTTGAACAAGGAGAAACGCGAAGTTGCCTTTACGCTTTTCGTCGATCCGGGGCGCCGGGTCTATGTGCGCAATGTCAACGTGACGGGCAATACCCGGACCCGGGATGAGGTGGTGCGCCGCGAGATGCGGCAGATGGAAGGCGCCTGGTACGATGGCGACCGCATCAACAAGTCGCGCAATCGTGTCGACCGCCTTGGCTACTTTGACGAGACGACGGTCGAAACGCCCCAGGTTCCCGGCACCACCGATCAGGTGGATGTGAACATCAATGTCAAGGAAAAGCCGACTGGCTTCGTGATGCTGGGCGCCGGCTTCTCCAGTGCCGAAAAGCTGTCGCTGTCGGGTTCCGTGACGCAGCAGAACCTGTTCGGCAGCGGCAAGACGGTATCGGTCGGCGTGAATACCAGCAAGATCAACACGGTGTATTCGCTGTCCTACACCAACCCTTACTACACCGTTGACGGCATCTCGGCCGGCTTCGACATCTACCATCGCAAGACCGACACGACCAGCCTGTCCATTGCGCGCTACAACACAAAGGCAGTGGGTGGCGGCCTGCGGCTGGGCGTCCCGATCAGCGATACGGATTATCTTGGTTTCGGACTGGCGGTCGATGCGACCAAGCTCGGCGTCTTCGATGCAGTTGGCAGCACGCGTAGTCCGCAGCGTTATATCGACTATGTTGCAAAGAACGGTGAGAGCTACAACAGCCTGGTCCCGACGGCCAATTGGGGTCGGAACTCTCTCGATAGCCGGTTGTATCCGACAGAAGGCACGATCGCTCGGGTGGGAGCCGAATTTGGTGCTCCTCCGGGCAGTCTTGAGTATTACAAACTGACGGCCCAACATCAGCACTACTGGAAGTTGAGCCAGTCCTTTACCCTGTACACCAACGCAGAAGTGGGGTACGCCGGCAGCATAGGCGGCAAGGATTATCCCTTCTTCAAAAACTTCTACGCCGGTGGCATTGGCTCGGTACGCGGGTATGATACGGGGACACTGGGGCCGATCGATACCAGCGACACGCTCTATGGCGTTCAACGACTGGGCGGCACTCGCAAGGCAGTCGGAACCATAGAGCTGATGTTCCCGATGCCGGGTTCCGGCATGGACAAGTCCATGCGACTCGGAACCTTCGTCGACGCCGGTCAGGTCTGGGGCAACGAAGTCGGCAGCACGCTCAAGGATTTGAAGGGCTTCCGCTACAGCGCCGGTTTGTCGCTTATGTGGTCTTCACCCATGGGGCCATTGAAATTCAGTCTTGGCGTCCCGCTTAACAAGCAGGAAAACGACAAGACGCAAATGCTGCAGTTCACGATGGGCCAAACGTTTTAAGCAATCGGGGGTATACCTTGTTCAATCTTAAATCCACATTGTCCGCAGCGGCTGTCGCTGCCATGCTGCTGGCAGCACCTTACGCGGCGGCTGAAAGCAAGATCGGTTTCATCAATCTGCAGCGCGTTTCCAACGAGGCGCCCCAGGCGCAGCGTGCCATGAAGAAGATCAAGGCCGAGTTCGAGAGGCGCGACCAGGATCTGCAGAAGATGAGCAAGCAACTGCAGACCATGCAGGACAAGCTGGAAAAGGACGGCGTAACCATGTCCGACGCGGACCGTCGTTCGCGTGAGCGCGAGTTTGCCGATCTGAATCGCGACTTTCAGCGCAAGCAACGCGAGTTCCGCGAGGATCTGAGCGTACGCCAGAACGAGGAGTTGGCCGTTTTGTACGAGAGCGTCAACAAGGTTATCCGCAGGATTGCTGAAACCGAAAAGTACGATCTCATTGTCCAGGAAGCGGTCTACTTCAGCCCCGCCATCGACATCACGCCCAAGGTGATCAAGGCCTTGAGTGAGGGAGGTTCGGCTTCTGCGCCGGCTTCCGCCACGCTGTCGGCGAAGTAAAGGCGGATCGAGGTGAGCATGCGGCTTACCGATATCGTTGCGCGGCTCGGCGGTGAGTTGCACGCTTCCTCGGAAGATGCCGGTGATCTGCACATTGCTCGCATTGCACCGTTGGAGACGGCAAAGCACGGTGAAATTGCATTCCTCTCCAATGCCAAATACCAGCCGTTGCTCGCCACAACCAAGGCATCAGCGGTCATTCTGGCGCCCTCCCTGGCCGATGGATGCCCGGTTCCGGCCATCGTGCATCCGGACCCCTATCTGTACTTCGCCCGGCTTGCGCAGCTCCTGAGCCCCAAGATTCCGGCGCCTGTCGGCATTCATCCCAGCGCGACCGTGATGTCGGAGTTGCCCGGCCACGTCAGTGTTGGCGCCGGCGCCTACATTGGCGCCAACGTTCGCATTGGCGACGGCACTGTCATCGGCGCCAATGCGGTGGTCGGCTCGGGTGTCACAATCGGCTCCGATTGCCGTCTCTACCCCCATTCCACGGTTTACTACGGGTGTCGCATCGGTTCGCGTGTAATCGTGCATGCCGGTGCTGTGATCGGCTCCGACGGCTTCGGCTTCGCGCGCGAGAAGGACGGCTCGTGGGTCAAGATTCCGCAGACTGGCACCGTCATCATTGGCGACGATGTAGAGATCGGCGCCGGCACCACCATAGACCGTGGCGCCCTGGCCGACACTGTCATCGAAAACGGCGTCAAGCTGGACAACCTGATCCAGATCGCCCACAACGTGCGTATTGGCGCGCATACGGCGATCGCGGCCTGTGCCGGCATTGCCGGCAGTGCCGTTATCGGCAGTCGTTGCACCATCGGTGGATCGTCGAACATCCTGGGTCACATCACCATTGCCGATGACGTGAATGTTTCCGCCTGCACTTATGTCGCCAAGAACATCGTTTCGCGCGGCGCCTACACGGGCAGTGTTCCCTCAATGCCGCATGGTGAGTGGCTGAAAAATTTCGCCCGCCTGCGCCATCTCGACAGCATGGCCGATAAAATACGCGCCCTCGAAGCGCGACTGAATGAACTGGAGAACAAGAAATGAGTGAGGCGATCAACGCCCCCACGGCAGCTCCCGAAAGCATGGACATCCATGCCGTCCTGAAGTGCCTGCCGCACCGCTACCCCTTTCTGATGATCGATCGCGTCACGGAAGTCGTGCCAGGCTCGCACATTTCGGCAATCAAGAACGTGACCATGAACGAGCCCTTCTTTCCGGGTCACTATCCGCATCACCCGGTCATGCCGGGCGTGCTCATCGTCGAGTCGATGGCGCAGGCCGCCGCTATCCTGTCTTTCAAGACCCTGGGCAATGCCGCCAACGACGATTCCGTTTACTACTTCGTCGGCATCGACGAAGCGCGTTTCAAGCGGCCGGTGATGCCGGGCGATCAACTGGTGCTTGAGGCCAGGCTGGTCTTCAGCAAGCGCGGACTGTGGAAGTTCGAATGTTCAGCCAAGGTCGATGAACAGGTTGCGGCGGAAGCCAAGATCATGTGCACGATGCGAATGCTGGACGAAGAATGACGCGTATTCATCAGACCGCAATCGTAGACCCCGGAGCGCGCATCGCCGAAGGCGTCGAAATCGGTCCATATTCCATCGTCGGGCCGAATGTCGAAATCGGCGCCAACACGGTCATCGGTCCGCATGTGGTGATCGAAGGCCACACCCGCATCGGCGCCGACAACCGGATTTTCCAGTTCTGCTCCATCGGTTCCGCACCGCAGGACAAGAAATATGCCGGCGAGCCGACCCAGCTTGAAATCGGCGACCGCAACACCATCCGCGAGTGCTGCACTTTCAATATCGGCACGGTGCAGGATGCTGGCGTAACCCGTGTCGGCAACGACAACTGGATCATGGCCTATGTACATGTGGCGCACGATTGCCAGATCGGCAGCAACGTCATTTTTGCCAACAGTGTGCAACTGGCCGGGCATGTGCATATCGGCGATTTCGTCATTCTCGGCGGCCTGTCCGGTGTCCATCAGTTCGTGCGCATCGGCGCGCATGCGATGGCCGGCATGACGACCAGCCTGTCGCAGGATCTGCCGCCGTACGTCATGGCCTCGGGCAACCCCGCCGAGGCGCGCGGCATGAACCTGGAAGGCCTGCGGCGGCGCGGCTTTGCGGATGATGCCATTGCGGCCTTGCGGCGCGCCTACAAGACGCTCTACAAGTCAGGACTGCGCCTTGAAGAAGCGCGCGATGCAATTGCCGCCGAGCAGGGCGCCTGCCCGGAGCTTCAGCCGCTGGTCGACTTCCTTTCCGTGCCCGGGCGCGGAATCGTTCGCTGATCCGGCAAGACCTTCCATGCCGATCCGTATCGCAATGGTGGCCGGAGAAGCGTCCGGCGATTTGCTTGCGGCGCACCTGATCCAGGCCTTGCGCGTGCATTTGCCGGATGCCGAGTTCTACGGCATCGGCGGCCCGCGCATGCAGGCGGCCGGCTTCAACGCTGTGTGGCCTTCTGAAACCCTGGCAGTGCGCGGTTATGCCGAAGTCCTGCGCCATTACCGCGAGATCTCGGGCGTCCGCAAAAAATTGCTGGCGCAGTTGCTCAAGGACAAGCCGGATGTCTTCATCGGCGTCGATGCGCCGGACTTCAATCTGTGGCTTGAGGAGCGCGTAAAGAACGCCGGCGTTCCTTCGATCCACTTCGTCAGCCCCTCGATCTGGGCCTGGCGCGGCGAGCGCATTCACAAGATCAAGAAATCCGTTTCACGCATGCTGGCGTTGTTTCCGTTCGAACCGGAAATCTACGAAAAGCACGATATCCCGGTCAGCTATGTTGGCCACCCCTTTGCCGACGTGTTGCCGATCGAGCCCGATCGCGCCGGTGCACTGGAGCGGCTCGGCCTCGACGAGAACGGCCAGTACATCGCCTTGCTGCCAGGCAGTCGGCAGTCCGAGGTCGACTACATGGCGGAAAGTTTCATCGAGACCGGCAAGCTGCTGCTGCAGCGTTTCCCCAAGGCGCAGATGCTGGTGCCACTGATCACGCGCGAAACGCGCGAGCGCTTCGAACTGGCGCTGTGGAAGTGCGGCGCTCAGGAAATGGCGTTCAAGATGCTGTTCGGCCATGCGCGCGATGCGCTGGCGGTGTCCGATGCGGCGCTGGTCGCCAGCGGCACCGCAACGCTGGAAACGGCCCTGATCAAGACGCCCATGGTCGTCGCCTACAAAATGTCGCCCTGGACGTACCGTCTGATGAAGAACAAGGGCTATCAGCCCTGGGTCGGACTGCCCAATATTCTGGCCGGCGAGTTTGTCGTGCCGGAGTTCATTCAGGATGAAGCCACGCCGGAAAACATGGCGCAGGCCCTTGGCAATCTGATCGTCGACAAGGCTGCGCGCAAGCAGATCATCGAGGTGTTCTACCGCATTCACCACACCTTGCGCCAGGGTACGGCGGAGCGGGCTGCCGCTGCCGTGCTGCCGTATCTGCTGCCGCACAGGGCGCTGACCGAATGACGGAGTCGGCCTTGTGAGCCTTGCAGGCATCAACCTGACTGCAAGGGCGCTTGTGGCCGGCGTTGACGAAGCCGGCCGCGGCCCGCTGGCCGGTTCGGTGGTCGCGGCCGCGGTGATTCTCGATCCGGCGCGCCCGATCGACGGGCTCAACGACTCCAAGAAGCTTACCGAGAAGGCGCGCGACCGTCTGGCGCCCCTGATTCGTGAACGTGCCCTGGCCTGGGCGGTGGCGGAGGCCAGCGTTCTGGAGATCGATACGCTGAACATCCATCACGCGACCTTGCTCGCCATGCGTCGTGCCGTTGAAATGCTGGCGGTGTTACCCGATGCCATCGAGGTTGACGGTCTGCATTGCCCCAAGGTTTCCATGCAGGCAACCGCCATTGTCAAAGGCGACAGCAAAGTGGCGGCGATCGCCGCCGCCTCTATACTTGCCAAGACCGTGCGCGATGCCCAGATGCAGGCGCTGCACGCGCGCTACCCCATGTACGGACTCAACCAGCACAAGGGCTACCCGACGCCGGCACATCTGGCGGCGCTGCGCGAGCATGGCGTGGTGCGCGAAATCTATCGCAGCAGCTATGCGCCGGTGCGTTTGCTACTCGACGAGGCCGGGCTGTGAAGCAGATCGCTTCGCGCGACAACCCAACCTTCAAATCGCTACGCGATCTGGTCGAAAACGCGCGCGAGCAGAGACAGCGCCAGCAGACGCTGATCGACGGCCTGCATCTGCTTGAAGTCTTTCGCGAGCGTGGCGGCCGGCCGCAACTCCTGCTGCTGGCCGAGTCGGCGCTGCACAATCCGGAAGTGTCCTCCCTGGCAGCAAGCTTTGCCGACGCGGACATGCTCTGTCTGCGCGACACGCTGTTCCGCGAATTGAGCGGCGTCGCCGCGCCGACCGGCATCGCCGCCGTCATCGCCATTCCTGCGCCGGACGATGCCTTGCCCCAACAAACCTGCGTTCTCCTCGATGCCGTTCAGGATGCAGGCAACGTGGGCTCCATCCTGCGTTCGGCCGCAGCGGCCGGCGTGCGCGACGTGCTGCTCGGTGCGGGTTGTGCTGGCGCCTGGACGCCGCGTGTGCTGCGCGCCGCCCAGGGAGCGCATTTTTCCCTGAATATCCGGGAGCAGCTCGACCTTCCGGCTGTGCTCGGGCAGCTTGACATGCCCGGCGTTGCGACCGTGGTGGAGGGCGCCACGCCGCTCTATCAGCTCGATCTCAAGCGCCCCGTGGCATGGCTGTTCGGCAACGAGGGCGCCGGATTGTCGCCGGCGCTTCAGGCCGCCGCCCGCTTGCGTGCGACGATCCCGCTGGCCGCGGCGACCGAATCCTTGAATGTCGCCGCCGCTGCTGCCATCTGCCTGTTCGAAGGCCTGCGCCAGCGCGGCTGAAACGAGGCTTGTCGTCGACGCGGCAATTTGCATTTTTTTCTGTATTTCGGTTAGTCTGCAACTTCAATTGACGCTGGAGCTTTTATGCAGATTGAATGGTGGCACTGGATCGTCGCAGGCGTAGCCTTGCTGCTGTGCGAACTGGCGATCCCCATTTTCGTGCTCGTCTGGTTCGGCCTCAGCGCCGTGTTCGTCGGCATTCTCCTCGTCATCCTGCCCAGTGTCGGCCTGACTGCGCAGCTGGGCCTGTGGCTGGCGCTTTCACTCGTGCTCGTCTTCTACTGGTTCCGCATCTTCAAGCCGGGCCAGCACAAGACGCGCGTCGGCATGTCGGACGGCAACCTGATCGGCGAAGTCGGCCTGCTGACGCATGCGGTCGCGCCGTTCCAGAAAGGCGAGGTGCGTTTCCAGAAACCGCTGCTGGGCAGCGAGGTCTGGACCTGCATCGCCGAAGAGGAAATTCCGGCCGGCGAGCGCGTGCGCATCGTCGAGATCGAAGGCAGCATGCTGCGCATCACCCGCGCCTAACGTTCAAATCCAGGGAGAACCGCAATGGGGGAAGGTCTGGTCGTCGTCGTCGTATTCATCGTTTTTGTCATTGTCACGCTGGCCAAGGGCATACGCATCGTGCCGCAAGGCGAGGAGTGGATCGTCGAGCGTCTGGGCAAGTACCACGACACGCTGCATCCCGGCCTCTCCATCATCATTCCCTACCTCGACCGGGTGGCCTACAAGCTCGTCACCAAGGACCTCATCCTCGATGTGCAGGAACAGGAAGTGATTACGCGCGACAACGCGGTGATCGTTACGAACGCGATTGCCTTCATCAAGGTCACCGATCCGATCAAGGCGGTGTACGGCGTCGTCGATTTTTCCGAAGCGATCCGCAACCTGATCATGACGACGCTGCGCTCAATCATCGGCGAGATGGACCTCGACGCCGCGCTGTCGAGTCGCGACAAGATCAAGGCGCGCTTGCGCGAGAGCATTGCCGACGAAGCCGTGGACTGGGGCCTGGCGGTGAAGTCGGTGGAGATCCAGGACATCAATCCGTCCGAGTCCATGCAGAAGGCAATGGAGGCGCAGGCCTCGGCCGAGCGCGAACGCAAGGCGATGGTGACCAAGGCGGAAGGCACCAAGCAGGCGGCGATTCTGCAGGCCGAGGCTCGCCTCGAATCGGCGCGCCGCGATGCCGAAGCGCAGGTCACCATGGCCGAGGCGAGCGCCGAAGCAATTCGTCGCGTCACCTCTGCACTGGGCGGCGGCGATGCCTCGATGCGTTATCTGCTGGGCGAAAAATATCTTGGTGCGCTGAATCATCTGGCCTCTTCCGATAACGCGAAAACCATTGTGCTGCCTGCGGATATACAAGATGCGATTCGTGGAATGTTTGCGCGGGCGAAGGAGTAGGATGGTGAGAGCCAGTCACTTTTTCCTCAAATATTCTTGACAGCAAAAATAAAGTCTCTATAATTCGCCCCTGTTCTGCGGGAGTAGCTCAGTTGGTAGAGCGATACCTTGCCAAGGTATAGGTCGAGAGTTCGAGACTCTTCTCCCGCTCCAGAATTCCACTAGAAGGGAAAGCTCAAGGGAAACCGGAAGCTTTCCCTTTTTAGTCAGTAGTAATTTGCAGGGCGCGGTAGCAAAGCGGTTATGCACCGGATTGCAAATCCGTGTAGGTCGGTTCGACTCCGGCCCGCGCCTCCAGTTTTGCGGGAGTAGCTCAGTTGGTAGAGCGATACCTTGCCAAGGTATAGGTCGAGAGTTCGAGACTCTTCTCCCGCTCCAGTAGTCCAGAAGGGAAAGTTGAAGGCACATCGCCGGAGACTTTCCCTTTTGCGTTGACTCGGCCATCTGCCGCGACCGGCTTGAGCCTGATTTAGACGCTACAAGGTCCGCAAGGGCAGGGGATGGCAAGGCTATAATCTCCGGCTGTGTCTCATCCGCCGGGATGGTGAAACTGGTATACACAGCGGACTTAAAATCCGCCGCTGCTAACGCGGCGTACGGGTTCGATTCCCGTTCCCGGCACCACTCATCCGAATCAGCGAAGCGCAATGTCGCAACATATCGAAAACGTGGACGCCCTCCTGGTCGGCGCCGGCATCATGAGCGCCACCCTGGCCGCTCTGCTCAAGGAGCTTGATCCCTATCTCCGCCTGGAGATGGTCGAACTGCGCGACTCCGGCGCGGTCGAGAGCTCCAATCCATGGAACAACGCCGGCACCGGCCACGCCGGGCTGTGCGAAATGAACTATACGCCGCAGGCCGCAGACGGCTCCGTCTGCATTCGGAAGGCGGTTCAGATCAACAGCCAGTTCGAGGTTTCCAAGCAGTTCTGGTCGCACCTTGCCGACAAGGGCGCGCTTGGCGCGCCCAGGCAGTTCATCAACCCGATTCCGCACATGAGCTTTGTGAGCGGCGATCGCGATGTCGCCTTCCTGCGTACTCGTTACGACGCCATGAGCCGCCATCACGGCTTTGCCACGATGAGCTACAGCGAGGACAAGGCGGCGATGGAGTCGTGGATTCCGCTGATGATGCACGGCCGCGACCCCGCCGAGCACATCGCCGTGACCCGCGTCGAGGGCGGCACCGATGTGAATTTCGGTACGCTCACCTCCCAATTGCTCACTCATCTGGGGCGACTTGAAGGCAGCACCCTGCGCTACAGCCAGCGCGTCGTGGGGCTGAAGCGCAACGGCAACGGCTGGCGTGCAACGATCAAGGACCCGCGTACCGGCGAGGTGCGTCAGGTACAGGCTCGCTTTGTCTTCCTCGGCGGCGGCGGCGGCGCATTGCCGCTGCTGCAGATGTCCGGCATTCCCGAGGGGCACGGCTACGGCGGTTTCCCGGTCAGCGGCCAGTGGTTGCGCTGCGACGTTCCGGCCGTCGCACAGCAGCACAATGCCAAGGTGTACAGCCGTGCCGCCAAGGGTGCGCCGCCGATGTCGGTGCCTCACCTCGACACCCGCGTGGTGGATGGCAAGACCGCACTGCTGTTCGGCCCCTATGCCGGCTTCAGCACCAAGTTCCTGAAGCATGGCTCCTATCTCGATTTGCCGCGCTCGGTCCGCCCCGGCAACATCGGGCCCATGCTTGCCGTCGCCCGCGACAACATGGACCTGACGCGCTATCTGATCAAGGAAGTGCGCCAGTCCGAAGCACAGCGCTACGAGGCCTTGCGCAGCCTGTACCCGCAGGCGCGCGACGAGGACTGGCGCCTCGAAATCGCCGGCCAGCGCGTCCAGATCATTAAGAAGGACGCACAGCGCGGCGGCATTCTGCAGTTCGGCACCGAGCTCGTTGCATCGGCGGACGGCTCCATGGTCGCGCTGCTCGGCGCCTCGCCCGGCGCCTCGGTCAGCGTCTCGGTCATGCTCGACCTGATCGAACGCTGTTTTAGTGATCGCAAGGCGGATTGGGCACCGCGTCTGGCGGCCATCATCCCGGCGCGAGAACCGGAGTTGCAGAGTGATGCTGCGCTGTATCGCGAAATCAACGCGCGCAGCGCCAGGGCGCTCGGCCTGAACGGCGTGGCTGCCTAAGACGCGATGCCTGGCGCCGTTCGAACGCAGGAAATCGTCTATCGTGTTATCGATGGATGCGAGCTCAAGGCGCTGATTTTTTCACCCGATGACGCCGGCCACGCGCTACGCCCGGCCATTGTTTGCCTGCATGGCGGCGCCTGGATTTCCGGCGATCGCAGCTTGCCGGCCTATATGGCCGAGAAGCTGGCGGCGCGTGGCTTCGTCGTCATGTCGATCGACTTCCGCATGGCGCCGGCGCATCAGCATCCGGCTTCGCTGCGCGATGCCAACTACGCCATACGCTGGCTCCGGCGGCACGCCCCTGAATATCGCATCGATACCGACAGCGTCGGCGGGGTGGGCTTTTCCAGCGGCGGCCACTTGGTCCTGCTCGCGGCCATGCGCCCGGAGCGCGCCGACTACGTGGCCGATCTTCCCGATGAGCTTGGCAACTACAGCGCCAGGCTGGACTGGGTCGCGAGCTGCTCGGGGGTGCTGGATCCGCTGGCGCGTTACCGTATGGCGCAAACGGCGGGATATGCCGAGATCATTGCCTGCCATGATAGGTATTTCGGCAGCGAAGCCTGCATGCGCGAAGCCAATCCGCCGCTGTTGCTGGAACGCGGCGAACCTGCCGTGCTGCCGCCATTGCTGATGTTTCAGGGCGGCGCCGATCCGCGTCTACCTGCCGATACGGCGCCGCGCATGGCGACGCTTTACCGTGCCGCCGGCGGAGAGGCAGAAGCCTTGATCTATCCCGGCCTGGGGCATGCATTGAGCGAATGGCCGGAGGCGCGGCAGATCGAGGTGGCCGATCGCATCCTCGCGTTCGCGAATCAGGTCAAACGCGCGACCGAGTAATGAGCCGAACGGTCATCGTTCGGCTCGGCAAGTTCGCGACAGCCGATTTTTTGCGTGGCGGCACCCAGGCCTCGTCGTCGGTCATGCGCGCCGATTCATGGTAGGTGCCTTTCCACGCAAAGCCATAAAATCACGGCTTGTGCACTTTCTGCTCCGATTTTCTCCGCAATGCCGCTGACGCTCGCCGCCCCTGTTCATAGTGAACTGCTGATCAAGAAGAGTCGCTTTATCGGCTGCGTGCAGCCGGTGGCCAACCGTGCCGCCGCCCAGGTGGTCGTGGCGGAATTATGGAAACAGCATCCTGGCGCCACGCATGTGTGCTGGGCCTTGCTGGCCGGCGGACAATCCGCCGCAGTGGACGACGGCGAACCCAGTGGCACGGCCGGACGCCCCATGCTGGAGGTCTTGCGCCATCAGGATCTGGAGGGCGTGCTGGCGACGGTCGTGCGCTATTACGGCGGCATCCAGCTCGGCGCCGGCGGGCTGGTGCGCGCCTACACGGACGCCGTTGCGCAGGCCTTGCGCGAGGCCGACAAGGTTGCAATCGTCAGGCAAATGCTGCTGCGTTGTGCGGTGCCGTATGCGCTTGAAGGCATGCTGCGCCGGGAGATTGAATCGGTCGGCGCGAAACTGCTCGACGTCGCGCATGGCGATACCGTCGAACTGGCTTTTGCCATGCCGGAGACGGGTGCGGAGCAATTGCTCGAACGCTTGAACGAATCGGGCCAGGGCCGGATCGTCTGGCTGCAGCCCTAGGCGGCCTTGGGGGGCGCCTCGGTGTTTTTGATCGGCGTATCCGCCTCGCCGTCGGCAGAGGCTTCATCCCAGCTACCTGCGTCCATCCATCCCTCGCCAAACAGTTCGACCGGGTGCTGGGCACGCGAAGACCCGTTGCCGCAGGCCATGTCGCTGGCCGGACAATAGCGGTCACATCCCCAGCAAATGCGCTCGGGGTGAGGCGGGTTCAAGGGAAATTTCTTGGCCATGCTTGCATGCTGCGCTTGCCCGTCTTCTCGTGCCTTGATCCAGATCAGGCAAAACAGGTATTTCAAATGCACGATTTAAGCCTTGCGTGGCCGGGACGCCGTGGATTGTCGGCGGCAAGGGTAATCGAACAATCACCAGACGAAGAAGAGCTGATACCAGAGGGAGTCCATCACGATGACAGGCGCCCACATCAGCGTTCCCGCAGCGATTCGCCGAGCCTGCGGCGCCGCGCTGCCGCGAATCAGCACAAAAATCCGCCACAGCGACCAGACGCTGCCAAACGCGAGCAGCGCCATGCGCAGGCCGGGCACCCAATCCGGCGACAGGTGCTCGGCCCTGAGCTGGGCCAGCGTCAGCATTGTCAGGCCCAGTATCAAGCTGATGCCGCCCAGGGGTGCATAGCTCATCGCAAGCCGCTCCCACGGAAGCCTGGCGTCGCGCAGCAGCCGCGCTGCAAGCCAGGGCCAGAGCGCGAGCAGGGCGCCCAGAAGCAGGCCGCCGCCAAGCATGTAGGCGACGATCAGGCCGCCGTCGAGCCAGGTGAAGACATCATTGGCTTCGGGATGGTTGGTCAGCAGCCACCAGGGCGCGCTGCCGAGCAGGCCGTAATGACCGCCTTCGACCAACCAGGCGGCGAGGTTCAGCTTGAGATGAAGCAACCAGGGACTGATGGGCCACTGAAAGGCGGCGGTGGCAATGCCGAGGACGGCGAACAGCAGGATGACGGCCTGTGAGCGGGTGCTCGGGCTGGCCGGATCGACGAGTTCCTGATTCGGGCTGCGCACGACCAGCGAGACTGCATTGCGGTGGCCGGCGCAGCGGCCGCAGGCATGGCACTCGGCGGCGCTTGTCAGACGCGGAATGTCGAGCAGGGTAGGGCAGTCCACGGCGCGAATCGGAATGCTGCGATCGGGGCGGGCCTTGGCCGCGGCATTCCAGGCAGCGCGATCGGTACGATAGTGCACCGGCGCCAGCCGCGCCAGCAGCGAGAAGACCCCCGATACCGGGCACAGATAGCGGCACCAGATGCGTTTGCCGCGTCCATAGAGGTAGCCGACAGCGAGCGCCGCGATGCCGGAACCGCCGAGTATCAGCAGCGCTGCATCGGGGTAATCGTAGATGCTGATGAGCTGGCCGTACAGCGTGATACAGACAAAGGCGACGAAAGGCCAGCCGCTCCAGCGTATCCAGCGCGGAATGGGTCGGCCGAGGCCGCGCCGGCTCGCCCATTCGGTGAGCGTGCCTTCGGGGCAGAACAGGCCGCACCAGGTGCGGCCCGTGAGCAGCGTTATCAGCATGACACCGGGCCACCAGAGCCCCCAGAACACGAACTGGGCAAACAGGCGCAGATTGTTCCAGAGGTGCGCATCGGCGTCCGGCGCAGGCAGAATGGCCGGCACGACGAGCAGGAACAGATAGACGGCGACCATCAGCCACTGCACGACCTGGATGCTGCCGGGATGGCGGGCCAGCATCAGCCCGAAGCGTTCGACCGCTGTGCTCATATCGACGAACGACGCGGCAGATGCGTTGCAAGGGGAGGCAGGGGCGAGGGGCAGGGGCGGTGCATGCAGCGACTTCGATGAAGCGAGATAAGCAGTCTAATTAGCCGAGAGGAAAGGGCACCTGACCATGGTCAAACCTTTCGCATGCGCACCGTACCGACGAGAAAAGTGAAGAAAAAAGCGGGGGCAGGGGTGGGATTGACCCCGGTCAAGTAAATCAATGATTGTCATTGATGACACTATATGTAGTGCTAATCTGCCGACACACCACTAGATATGGGAGGTTGGTATGGTTCCTCAACACGTCATCAAGCGCGACGGTCGCGTTGTTTCTTTCGACTTTGACAAGATTCGCCAGGCCATCGCCGCGGCCGGCGCCGTCAGCGGCGAATTTGATGCCGCAGCAGCCGAGGGGCTCGCCGATCTGGTCGTCGCATCGCTGTGGGGCCAGCCTTGCCCCGGCATCGAGACCATCCAGAATCGTGTCGAGGAGGTGATGGTCGCCGCCGGCTACTGGACCACGGCCCGCGCCTACATCGTCTATCGCGAACAGCATGCCCGACTACGTGCGCTGCGCCATACGCTGGTCGACGTCGAGAGCTCGATGGAAGAGTATCTCGACCAGCGCGACTGGCGTGTCAATGCCAACGCCAACCAGGGCTACAGCCTCGGCGGCCTGATTCTCAACGTCGCCGGCAAGGTCACCGCCAACTACTGGTTGAGCCACGTCTACTCGCCCGAGATCGGCACCGCCCATCGCGAAGGCGATCTGCACATCCACGACCTCGACATGCTGTCCGGCTACTGCGCCGGCTGGTCCTTGCGCCAGCTCCTGACCGAGGGCTTCAACGGCATCCCCGGCAAGGTCGAGGCAGGACCGCCCAAGCACATGTCGGCCGCGATCGGCCAGATCGTGAACTTCCTTGGCACACTGCAGAACGAATGGGCCGGCGCACAGGCGTTCAGTTCCTTCGACACCTACATGGCCGCCTTCATTCGTCGCGATACGATGAGCTATCGTGACGTCAAGCAGTGCATGCAGGAGTTGATCTACAACCTGAATGTGCCGAGCCGCTGGGGCACGCAGACGCCGTTCACCAACCTGACCTTCGACTGGACCTGTCCGGCCGACCTGAAGGAGCAGATTCCGTATATCGGCGGCGAGGAAATGCCGTTTGCCTACGGCGATCTGCAGGCCGAGATGGACATGATCAACAAGGCCTACATCGAGGTGATGATGGCCGGCGACGCCAAGGGCCGCGCCTTCACCTTCCCGATTCCGACCTACAACATCACGCCGGACTTCCAGTGGGAGCACCCGAACACCGAACTGCTGTTCGAGATGACGGCCAAGTACGGCCTGCCGTACTTCCAGAACTTCCTCAATTCCGATCTCGAACCGCACATGGTGCGCTCCATGTGCTGCCGTCTGCAGCTAGATCTGCGCGAATTGCTGAAGCGCGGCAACGGCCTGTTCGGCTCGGCCGAGCAGACCGGCAGCATCGGCGTGGTGACGATCAATTGCGCGCGCCTCGGCCATCTCTACCGCGGCGATGAGGCGGGGTTGCTGGCGCGCCTCGACTACCTGCTCGAACTCGGCCGCGACTCGCTCGAAGTCAAGCGCAAGCTGGTGCAGCGCTACATCGACCAGGGCCTCTATCCCTACACCAAGCGCTATCTCGGCACGCTGCGCAATCACTTCAGCACGCTGGGCGTGAACGGCATCAACGAGATGATCCGCAACTTCAGCGGCGATGCGCTCGACATCACCACCGCCGACGGTCACGCACTGGCCGTGCGCCTGCTCGACCATGTGCGCGAGCGCATGACCGAGTTCCAGAACGAAACCGGCCACCTCTACAACCTCGAAGCCACGCCGGCCGAGGGTACGACCTACCGCTTCGCCCGCGAGGATCGCAAGCGCTGGCCGGAAATCCTGCAAGCCGGCACGCCAGATCAGCCGTACTACACCAATTCCAGCCAGCTTCCGGTGGGCTACACCGACGACCCCTTCGAGGCGCTGGCGCTGCAGGAGCAATTACAGGGCAAATACACCGGCGGCACGGTGCTGCACCTCTACATGACCGGCGCCGTGTCGTCGCCGCAGGCTTGCCGGCAGCTGGTGGAGCGCGCGCTGCGCAATTTCCGCCTGCCCTACATCACGATAACGCCGACCTTCTCGATCTGCCCGAAACACGGCTATCTGTCGGGTCATCACGAGTTTTGCCCGCAGTGCGATAGTGAACTGCTGGCGAAAAAGGCAGCCGCCTGCTGCGATTAGTCTTAACCCGAAAGGAGAGATGCAATGCAAGTACTGAGCACCCAAACCCAAAATCCGGCATCCGCCGCGCACAACCTGGCGCTGGACGACAGCGAACGCACGCGTTGCGAAATCTGGACGCGTGTGATGGGCTACCATCGTCCGGTAAGCTCGTTCAACACTGGCAAACAGGGCGAGTTCAATGAACGACGCTTTTTCGTCGAGACGCAGAATGCCTGAAGTCCTGGCGTCGGTGCCGAACATAGGCGGCCTGACGCCATTTTCCACGACGGACTGGCCCGGGCGACTGGCGGCGGTGGTATTCGTCGCCGGTTGTCCGTGGCGTTGCCACTACTGCCATAACCCGGGGCTGCAGGAACGTCAGGCCGTCCTTGCGTGGGAGCAGGTGTACGAATTGCTGGCGCGCCGCCGCGGCCTGCTGGATGGCGTCGTGTTTTCCGGCGGCGAACCCTGCAGCGACGCAACGCTGCCGTGGATGATAGACGGCGTGCGCGCGCTCGGCTTCAAGGTCGGCCTGCACACGGCAGGCATCTATCCGCGCCAGTTGCAGGGCTTGCTGCACCGCCTCGACTGGGTTGGTCTCGACGTCAAGACACTGCCGCAAGGCTATGCCGCGCTGACCGGCCGCCGCTACAGTTCTGCGCCGGTATGGACCAGTCTGGAGCTGCTGCTTGCCTGGGGCGGCAATTTCGAATGCCGTACGACCTGGAGCCCAACCTGGCTGCCGGAGTCTGGATTAATTGATCTGGCGCAAGAATTAGCCCGTCGCGGGGTGCAGAATTACGCTGTCCAGGGCTATCGGCGCGCCGCCGGCGCGATTGTCGATATGCCCGGAACGGCCACACAGGAGACGCTTGGCCGTTTGTTTCCGACCTACGAATGGCGGTAACACAATGCGGCACAAGACTGACCTCGGAGCGCTGCTCGCGCACCAACCCCTGTTTCGCAGCCTCGACGCCGCCCAACTGGCCGTAATGACCGCCGCGGCGCAGAAAATCAGCATCGAGAAAAACGATTTCGTCTTCCATCGCGGCGACCCCTGCAACGGCCTTCATGTCGTTGCCGTCGGCCACATCAAGCTGGCGGTACCTGCCGCCAACGGCCAGCAGAAGGTGATCGATTTCTTCGGCCCGGGCGACGCCTTCGGCGAAGCCTTCATGTTTCTCGACAAGCCGTACATGGTCGAAGCGCAGGCGCTCGATGACTCCCTGCTGATCTGGATCGACAAGCAGGACATCTATAACGCCATCGATCGCGACCCTTCCTTCGCCCGACGCATGCTGGCCGGCCTGTCGCTGCGGCTGCATACGCTGGTCAAGGACATCGAGACCGTCAATCTGCAGAACGCCACGCAGCGCGTCGTCGCCTACCTGCTGAGTCAACCCCGGGAAGCCGATGAAACCCGCTTCCCGTTCAACAAGGGCCTGATCGCATCGAAGCTCGGCCTCACGCCGGAAACCCTGTCGCGATTGCTGCACCAACTGGCCGAGGCGGGGTTGATCGAAGTGTCCGGCAAGCGCGTCCAGATCATCGACTCGGCTGCGCTCGAAGCGCGCATGTACGTTGCTTGACGCAGGGCAAGCGATTGCCCGAATTGAACGCTTCTTTCCTGGAGCTCCTGCCCAGCCTGGCCTAGACTGAATTAAGGCGCCCGTGCCGGGCATGCCATGCATGAGAGGAAAGGAGTTCGTCATGTTCAGTCTGGATCCCCGTATGGTTGTTTCGTCCACGATCGGCTGGCCGCAGTTGCGTAGCGCACATCCCACCGTGCAGCGCCTGTTCCTGGGGCTGGTTTTGCCGTTCTCGCTGGTTCCCGCGATCATGCTGCTGTACGCCGGATACAGCCACGGGCAGGCTCTGGTTCCCGGCAGCACCTTGTCGCAATGGGAAATTGCCGCAGCGGTGTTTCTGCTGGCGGAACTGATCACCGTGCCGCTGATGGCGCGCCTGTTGCGGGACGTGCTGGGCGGCGGTGCTGTCTACAGCGATTGCTATGCGCTGGCGGCCTACGCGGCCATCCCGATGTGGCTGTCGAGCCTGGGCCTGCTGAGCAGCAGCCTGCCTCTGGTCATGGTGATTGCCGCACTCGGGCTGATCGCCGCCTTCATGACGCTGTTTCACGGACTCACCGCACTCTTCGGTCGACAGGAGGATGAGATCACCTCCCAGTACCACGCCTATCTGGTGCTGGCGGCCGGCGCCTGCGGCTGGTTGCTGCTGGTGGCCTTTCTGGCCCTGATGCTGGGCATCTTTCCCTGGTGATTGACGCAGTGCGTGGCCACGGCCGCGCACTGCCGGCGCTGCTCAGGGAAATTCTTGATTGCGCTCAAGGCGAGTGGCGGTCCCAGGCTGCTAGCATGGAATCTCGAAAAAAGAAGGAAACCCATCATGCAAGCACAACTAGCCCAACAGGCCCATTACTTCGACGCACGCGGCGTGGCTAAGCGCTTTCGCCATGCGGCGATTTTCGGTGCGCTCGAATCCCTCGGCGACGGCGAGACCATGCGTTTCGTCAATGACCACGATCCCTTGCCCTTGCTCGACCAGATCAACCAGCGCTATCAGGGTCAGGTTCGCATCAACTACCAGCAGCGCGATAACGATGCGGTGATCATCGACTTCACCATCGATGTCGATGCACGCGGCAAGCCCAACGAATTGCCGGAAGCAGCCAAGGCTGGCGGCGGTTGCGGTGGGGGCGGCGGTAGCTGCGGTTGCAGCGGCGGCTGAACAGCCGGTTTCCGGTTCAGGCAGCATGGACGGATTGCATCAGCAATCCGTCGGCGGCGGTTTCGACCCGCCGCCACACCGTTTCAGTTTCCGACGCATTGCAGTCGGCATGAAACTTCTTCTTCGCCCCCTCGCGATTGAGGATCAAGTGCGTATCCGGCGCAACGCCGGCCTTGTCCAGACAGGCCCTGGCGCATGCCAGGGCGCACCCGTCCAGCGCCAGTATCGGCCGGCCTGAGTGTGCCACCTTGAGCAATGCGGGCACGCCGCCGCCCACGCCGGCGATGCAGGACATCTCCGCCTTGCCCATACGGTCCAGCCGCAAGGCCATGGTGTTGGCAAGCTGGGCCACGCTGGAGCAGCCCGAGCAGGCATACACAAGTGGCAGCGCGGGGTCCGGCTTGCTCATGTTCAATCCTGGGCGACGAGACGTTGCAGCCAGGCGGGGCGTTCGCTGGCGTCCAGCCAGTTCTTGACGATGAGTCCCAGCTCTGTGTCGCCGCGTATGCCGAGCTTGCGCTGGAAGAACAGCGTGTCGGCATCAGCCGTACCGCGCAGCAACGCAAGGAAATCGGCTGTGCCGGCGCTCAGTTCAAGTTCCTCCTTGCCTCCCAACAAGGGCCTAAAGCCCTGCGCCGTGTAGGTAAAGCGCACGCGCAGACCGAGGTCGGTCACATGCAGCGCAAAGCGCCGGTCGAGCAGCTCGTCCGGCGGCTGCAGCCATTTTCGATGCCGCGCCAACTCCAGGCCGAGCGCGAAAGGCAGCGAGGGCAGGGGTGTCGGAATGTGCGGGCCGATGCGCCGCAACAGGGCAGGAGGCTTCATCATGGATTTCCGATCATGTCTATTCCAGGGCGACCGTACCAGTAACCATTGCAACGCGGAATGCCGGCCGGCGGCTGCACTTCAGCGCGGGCGTCACCGCTGCGCAGGGCATGCAGCGCCGCTACCGCCTCCAGTGTGCCGGAGGACTGCGGGCTGACGCGCAACACCTCGACGCCGAGGGCAGCCAGCTCGGGCGCCTGAGCAATCAGGTCCAGACAGTGCGAAGATTGGGTCTGTATGCCGTTGATCGCCAGAAACTCGGCGTCCTCGCGCGTGCGCATGGACAGGCCGTCGGGATGCTCGATGCAGCGGAACTCGCAATGGTCCTTGTCGAGCCGGTAGTGACGCGCGGTGAAGCAGCGCGATGAAAATGCCAGCGGCATGCGTCCCCAGACCATGACCTCGCTTTCCAGCCCTTCCGGACGATCGTCCAGCAATTGCTCAAGATCCTCGCGATTCATTTCCAGCGGCGCGACAAAGCGCCGCGCGCCCAGAGCCTGCAACCAGTTCAGCGTATCGCCATGGTAGGCGTTCAGGTGCATGCCGGC
Source organism: Rhodocyclaceae bacterium (assembly GCA_028869135.1). Lineage (GTDB taxonomy): Bacteria > Pseudomonadota > Gammaproteobacteria > Burkholderiales > Rhodocyclaceae. Next base: position 10,565 of record JAGWTC010000001.1, on the reverse strand, counting down.
GACGAAGGGGCGCCCCTGCAAAAGGCGCGCCGCGCCGAGGTCGCCGGCCTCCAGCATGTAATCGGTGCGCTCGCACAGACGGCGCAGCGTGCTGACCTCGCTCTGGCTCTCGATCAGGGTCTGGGTGGACAGAATGACTTCCTTTCCGGCGGCATGCAGCATGCCGGCAAGCTCCAGCCAGTCGGCATTGCGCAGCTCGTGGCGGCGGCTGCAGACGGTCTCGCCGAGATAGACGACATCCGCCGGGCTCGCGGCGACCTGCGCGTAGAAATCGAAGACGGTCTGGCGCGGCCAGTAGTAGAGCGGGGCACCCAGCGAAATCTTGTATGCGTTCATTTCCAGCTTCTTTCAAGCGCGCCTTGCGTCACCTGCGTGCCTTCGGCGTGGCGGGCCAGCGCGCCCAGCCATTCGGGCTTGGCGGTATAGCGCTGCGGATTGGCTTCGGCGGCATCGAGCGCGGTGCGCAACACCTTGATGACTTCCTCAACGTAGCGCGGACTGCGCTGACGGCCTTCGACCTTGAGCGCCGCAACGCCCATTTCGACCAGGCGCGGCAGCATGGGCACGGCGTTCAGGCTGGTCGGTTCTTCCAGCACGTAATCGATGTCGCCTTCGACGTCGAAGCGGCCCTTGCACAGCGTCGGGTAGGAAGCCGACTCGCCGGCCGCATAGCGGTCGATCAGGATGCCGTTGAGTCGCGCATCCATGATCTCGCCGCGTTCTTCCCAGCGCACCGCGTGCGCGGGCGAGCAGACGCCCTTGTTGTTGGGCGAGTCGCCCGTGGCGAAGGAAGACAGCAGACAGCGGCCCTCGGCCATGACGCACAGGCTGCCGAAGCCGAACACCTCGATCTCCACCGTGGTCTGACGAATCAGCTTCTCGATTTCCGTGATCGTCAGCACGCGCGGCAGGACCGCGCGCTGGATATTGAACTGCTCGCGCATCAGCTCGATGGCGTCGACATGGGTCGCTGAGCCCTGCACCGACAAATGCAGGCGCAGTTCGGGGTGGCGGTCGCGCGCATAGGCCAGGAGGCCCGGATCGGCGAGAATCACCGCATCGGCGCCAAGCGTGGCGGCGGCATCCACGGCGGCACGCCATTCCGCGCTGCGCCCGGCCTGGGGAAAGGTGTTGATGGCGAACAGAACCTTCTTGTTCTGGCTGTGCGCGAGCTCAACGCCGGCCCGAATGTCGGCCTCGCTGAAATTGAGGCCGGCGAAATTGCGGGCGTTGGTGGCGTTCTTCAGGCCCAGGTACACGGCATCAGCGCCGGACTTGAGCGCCGCCTTCAACGCCGCCAAGCTGCCGGCGGGGGCAACGAGTTCCATTGTGCTTCCTTCATCGATGATGAGAAGAAGTCTAGGCAGCGGGCGCTTGCATGTCCTTGTGCTGGGTCAAGGAATGGCTGCCTCTGCCGGCTGGGCTTGGTTTTTGGCTTCTGGTTCGCTCAAGGCCAATGTCCGGAGTTCGTCCGGACATTGGCCTTGAATACTCAATAAGAGTCTATTGAGAGCAGGAGCCTCAAACGCTCTCACCCTCATTCATCCCATGCTCCACCGCATAAACCGCCACCTGAACCCGTGAGTTCAGATTCAGCTTCTTCAAGATGTTCTGCACATGGATCTTGACCGTGCTCTCGGCCACGTCGAGATGCCGTGCGATTTCCTTGTTGGATTCGCCGCGCGCCAGGCATTGGACGATTTCGCGTTCGCGCGCGGTGAGCTTGTCGCGTTCGGTGGCAGCGGCGATCGGCGTAGCTTTTGGTTGCGAGCGGAACTGGGCCACCAGCTTGGCGGTCATGCTGGGGTCGATGACGGCGTCGCCGTCGGCGGCGCGGCGAATGGCGGCGGCCAGGGCGTCGCCTTCGATATTCTTGATCAGATAGCCGCGCGCGCCGTCGCGTAGCGCCTGCGCCAGCTCCTCGGCCTCTTCGGATACGGTGAGGATGATGACGGCGGTTTCCGGGTTGTCCTGCACCAGCAGTTGCAGGGTTTCGAGGCCTGAGAGGCCGGGCATGTTGAGATCCAGCAGCACGACGTCGGGCTTGTGCTGTTGGGCGCGCTTGATACCCTCGATGCCGTCGGCGGCTTCGGCGACGACTTCGAAATCGGGCTGCTTTTCGAGCAACAGGCGGATGCCGGAGCGCAGCAGGTTGTGATCGTCGATCAGAAGGATGCGAGTTGTCATTCTTGTTTCCTCAGGCGGCCTGGCGTTCGCTTTGCGGCAGGGTCAGGCGGACGCGGGTTCCGCTGCCCGCCGTGCTTTCAATCGAGAGTTCCGCGTGCATGCGCACGGCGCGTTCGCGCATGATGTTGAGGCCGATGTGCTGCTTGTCGCTGCGCGCATTGACCTCGCCGGTGTCGAATCCGCGCCCATTGTCCTCGATATGCAATTCGAAATCACGACGATTGGTGATGCGTACCGTTACTTCGTCGGCGTGGGCGTGCTTGCGCACATTTGAAAGCGCCTCCTGAAGGACGAACAGCACCTGCAGCTGCTGCTCCGGCGGGAGCGGGGCACCTTCGGCTTCCTTCATGTCGAGGTGGACCGCGATGCCGGCCTGCCGCTCGAAGCGCGCCAGCGTGTCGCCGACCGCCTTGCGCAACTCGCCGGCTTCGAGCTTGCTGCGGAAGTTCAACAGCAGCTCGCGCACGTCCTGATAGCTCTCGTCCACGCCATTGTGCAGGCGCGGGACGATCTCGCGAATTTCGTCCAGCGCATCGCGGCGCACCGCAGACTCCAGCATCTGCACCTGCATGTTGAGATAGTTCAGGCCCTGGGCGATGCTGTCGTGCAGACCCTGGGCGACGAGATTGCGTTCGGCGTCGACGGCCAGTTGACGCGCCTGCGCGGAAAGGCGCAGGTTTTCCAGGGCCACGCCGAGGCGCTGCCCCAGCGTTTCCAGCAACTGGATTTCACTGGCCGGCAGGGTGCGATGATCGGCAAAGTGCAAGGAGAAGGAGCCGAGCACGGCATTCTGCGCCATGATGCGAAACACGGCGATGCCGCGAAATCCTTCGCGCGCGCAATTCATCGGCTGCGCTTCGGGTGGCGCCACCTTGCTGAAGTCGCGGATCACCACCACACCCTCGCGCATCGCCGAGCCGCAGAAGCAGGCATCGACCTTCATGCAGTGTTCCTGTTCCTCAAGCTCCGGCGACAGCCCTTCGGAGACGAGCAGGTGCAGCTTTTCGCCGCTGGGGTCGATGACGCGTATGCTGCCGCCGGCAGCGTCGAACTGGCGCATCACGCGCTGCAGAAAACCCTGACACATTTCTTCGATGTCGCCGGGCTGGTTGAGAAAGGCGGCGATGTCGTAGAGCGCGCCCAGTGCGCGGTTCTGGGCCGCAAGCTGGGCCGTCTTGCCCTGCACGCGCGCCTCAAGCGCGCCGTACAGGTCTTGCAGTTCGGCGGCCATGCGGTTGAAGCCCTGGGCGAGAACACCGAACTCGTCGCGGCTTTCGACCGGCAGGCGGGTGTCGAATTCGCGCGCCGCCATGCGCTGCAGCCCGTCCTGCAATTGCAATACCGGCGCGATGATCCAGAGGTAGAGCAGATAGACCGTCGCCAGCGTGCCGGCGAAGATGATCATGATGAGTACGCCTTGCGACATGCGCAGCAGGGAGGTCTTCTGGGCATTGTTGGTTTCGATCAGGCTGACGAGGCGATTGGTCTGGTCGACAAAGCCCGGCAGCGCATCGAGATAAAGTTTCGCCTGGCCGTCGAGGCCGGCGTCGATGGCGGGTTGAAGTTCCTGCTGCCACCGCTCGGAAACGACGTGCATCTGCTGGCGTATGGCGGCGTCGCCGGGCAGGAACAGCGGGCGCGCCGGGTTGCCTATGCGCAGGTCTTTCAGGGTGCCGTTAATCAGCGCTTCTTCCGCGGCGATGCTGTCCGCCTTGCCCTCGTTCTCCTGCACCAGATAGAGGCCGATGCGGTTGGCGCGCATACGCAGGCTGCCGGTGTCGTTGATTGCGGCAGCGGCGCCTTCGAGCTGCCAGGACAGCCACAGCGCGCCGAGGATCATGGTCAATGCAACGGCCATCGCGGAAATCGAAACGGCGAGTATGCGCGTCGACAGGCGGTCGCGCAACGCAGGTTCCGGCAGGGGGGCGGCAGCCATCGCGGACGTTGGGGAGTCGGCCATGGGAGTGATATTTTGCATATGATGCGAGGGTTCCATGATGACCGGAGGGTGTGTGGATTATCTTGTTTTACGTCAAATACATGCGGGATTCGCGGTCGCCACGCTGCTGTTGTTTTTCGGACGCGGCGCCCTGCTGCTGGCCGGGCGGCCCTTGCCGCGCATCATGCGCTGGCTGCCGCATCTCAACGATACGCTGCTCCTGATTGCCGCCATCACGCTGGCGGTCTGGAGCGGACAGTACCCCTTGCAGCAGAACTGGCTGACGGCCAAGCTCGGCGCGCTGGTAATCTACATCCTGCTCGGCCGGCAGGCGCTGCGGCGCGGCCTGACATGGCAGCAACGCCTGCCCTGGTTCTGCGCAGCCCTGCTGACCATCGCCTATATTTTTGCAGTGGCTTTGACCCGTTCGCCCCTGCCTTTGTAGGGCATGCAGCGGGCTCCGCAATGCGGGCGCAAGGGTACGAGAAAGCAGTTCAAACATTTCCGAATTCGACAAGGAGCATGCGATGAGCGCAGGTCATCCGTCTGGTTTCACGATGAGAAGTGCGGCCCTGGGGCTTGCCTTCGGCGCAGTCCTTCTTTTGAGCGGCTGCGGCCGGGACAAACCCGCCGCAGAGCCAGCAACCCCGGCTGCCCCCGCCGCGCCAGTACCTGCGCCAGAACCCAGGATCGAGCTCAGTTCGCCGCCGGCCAAGGTCACGAACGAACGCCACACCGGACCCTATGCCGAAGGCGCCGCCCTGAACATGGGCACCGAACTCAAACCGCTCGACCCGTCGCCAGTCAAGACCATCCGCCTGGACACCACGCACAAGATCATCGAGATCGCACCCGGTGTGAAGTTCAGCGGCTGGACCTTCGGCGATCAGGTGCCGGCGCCGACCATACGCGCGCGCGTCGGCGACCGCATCAGGTTCAGCATGACCAATCGAAGCGACGAGGTTGCGCCCGGCCTGCACTTCACCGCTGCGCCCATGATGCATTCGATGGACTTCCACGCGGCCATGGTTTCGCCGCAGGACAAGTACCGTTCGATTGCGCCGGGACAGACCATCGAGTTCGAATTCACGCTCAATTATCCGGGCGTGTTCATGTTCCATTGCGGCACGCCCATGATCCTCGAACATATCGCCTCGGGCATGTACGGCGCCATGATCGTCGAGCCGCGCGAAGGCTATCCGACCAAGGTCGACCGCGAATACATGATCATCCAGAGCGAGTTCTACGTGAAGCCCGATCCGCAGAAGCGGAGGATCGACGGACAGCCGCTGTATCTGCTCGACGGCGACAACCTGAAGAAGGCTGCGCCGTCCTACACCGTTTTCAACGGCCAGCACAACGGCATGGTGAAGAAGCCCTTGCCGGCCAAGCCGGGCGAGCGCGTGCGGCTGTTCGTGCTCAATGTCGGTCCGAGCCGGACGTCGAGCTTCCACGTCGTGGGGACGATCTTCGACCGCGTCTGGATGGACGGCAATCCGAAGAACGAGCTCCACGGCATGCAGACGGTGCTGCTCGGCTCGTCCAGCAGCGCGATCGTCGAATTCATGATTCCGGAAGCGGGGCAGTACATCATGGTCGATCACCACTTCGCCAACGCCTCGCAAGGCGCGCTCGGCCTGATCGATGCCACGGCCGGCAAGGAGACCAACAAGAACGACATCGAGCACCACAATATGCCGGCTACCGCGACGCCGCCCGATCCCGCCGCGGCGCAGGGCAAGCTCGACTTCGAGAGCAAGTGCCTGGCCTGCCATTCGATCGGACGCGGCAGGAAGCTAGGTCCGGATCTGGCGGGCGTTACCCGGCGCCGCACCGATGTCTGGCTGACCCGGTGGCTGCAATCGCCGGAGAAGATGCTGGAAAGCGATGCCGAGGCCAAGGCCCTGCTCAAGGAGTTCAACAATATCCCCATGCCCAACCAGAGCCTGACCGACAAGGAGATTACCCAGTATCTGAAGTATTTCCACTGGGTCGATTCGCAGCCGCTCGAAATGGTGCATAGCGCGGAAGGCAGCCACTGAAATGCGCACCTGGCTCTTTGCGGCCCTGCTGCTTGCGCCAGCCCTGCCGGCCGGCGCCTGTGGTCATTGTGTCGAGGACAAGGTTGCCGCCGTCTACGACCATGCCGTGCTGACGCGGGCGCAGGCGCGGGGGTACGGAACAGTGTTCTTCGCCATCGAGGGCAGCCTCACGCCCGATGCCGCGCGTGCCGTCGAGGGTGCCGCGCGGGCGGCGCCGGGAGTGGACAAGGGCAGCGTGCGCATCTCGGTCGAGCAGGCCGCGCTGTCCATGGCCTACGACCCCGACCGCACGTCCGCCGAGGCCGTAGGCAAGGCCCTTGCCGCCAAACTTTCGCGCCAGCGGCTGAAATTCGAGGCGCTCAAGGTGGTGCTGCCTTCATCCAGGCCGGCCCCCGTCAGACCCTAGCCTTGGTTCGAGCACCTTCTGGCAGCTAGGCCGGTTTTTTAGGCCGGTTGCGCCGCCAACGGGCCGACCAGCGGCTCAAACGTGTCCGAGCCCGGCGTATAGGCGAGCAGCGCGCCGGCTTCCATGTCGAAGTACCAGCCATGCAGCGTCAATTCGCCTTGCGCCATGCGTTCGGCAATCCAGGGGAAGCTCTCCAGATTCTTCAGGGAAACCAGGATCGCCGCCAGTTCGCAGGCGCGATACTGCTCGGCCCGGTCGGCGCTGCCGAGCTTCTGGCGCACGCCATATTTGGCCGGGTCCGCGATATTGGCCCAGCGGCCGAGGAAGTCGGTGCCGCCGGCGCTGGAAAATTGCCCGTCCATGATCGCGCGTATTCCGCCGCAGCCGCTGTGGCCGAGGACGATGATGCGCTTTACCTTGAGCTGGGTGACGGCGAACTGCAATGCGGCCGGCACGCCCTGATGGCCGTTGCTGCCGCCATAGGAGGGGACGAGGTTGGCCATGTCGCGAATATTGAATATCTCGCCCGGGTCGCACCCCAGCAGCGTTGCGGGTTCGACGCGCGCATCACAGCAGCCGATCACCAGCGTGGTGGGGCTCGCTGCCTCGTGCGTCTTGCGCTCGGGGCTGGACTGGTCTTCGAAATGGCGGCGTTGAAACGACTGGAAGCCGTCGATGAAACGTTCGATGTCGTGCATGCATTCCTCCGTGGAGCTTAGCCCCCGGTCTGCGACATGAAACGGATGATCTTCTCTGGGCGCGTGTTGAATTCATGTCGCTCCGGCTTGGCGGCGATGCCGGCGAGTAGTGCAGCGCTCAGTTCGGCATCGTTGGCACCCATCCGTAGCATACCACCCAGCGGCACCTGATCGTTCTGGCCGAGGCAGAGATAGAGCGTTCCATCGACGCCGAGGCGCACGCGGTTGCAGGCGGCGCAGAAATGCTGCGACATCGGCGTGATGACGCCGAGGCTCATGCCGGAATCAGGGCTCACCCAGTAGCGCGCCGGCCCGCCGCCGCCGAGCACCTGGGGCAGCAGACCGTGACGCCCGGCGAGTTTCTGGCCCAGCGCGCTGAGATCGACGCCGTGCGCAGTGCGGCCGGTGTCGCCGACCGGCATGGGCTCAATCAGGCGCAGGATGAAGCCACCGCGTATTGAATATTCGATCATGCGATCGATGTCCGCCTCATTGACGTCGCCCTGCACGACCATGTTCAGCTTGATCGGAGCGAAACCCGCCGCCTGCGCGGCAGCAATGCCTTCGAGCACGTCGGAGAGGCAGTCGCGGCCGGTGATGCGGGCGAAGCAGGAGGGATCCAGCGTGTCGAGGCTGATATTGAGGCGGCTGACGCCGGCAGCCTTAAGTGCGACGGCATGGCGGCCGAGTTGTGTGCCATTGCTTGAGAGCGACAAGTCGCGTATCCCCGGCAGCGCGGAAATCTGCGCCGCCAGCTCGCTGATGCCGCGCCGGAGCAGGGGTTCGCCGCCGGTCAGGCGCACCTTGGCCACGCCCAGCCCGGCGAAGAGGCCGATCAGGCGCGTCATTTCCGCATGCGTCAGCCAGTCTTCGGGCTCCTCGAAGCCCTTGAAGCCCTTGGGCAGACAGTAAGTGCAGCGCAGGTCGCAGCGATCGGTGACGGAGACGCGCAGGTAGTCGATGCGCCGGCCGAAGCCGTCCACGAGCGTAGGGGTGCGGGGGGATTCCATCACGACCCTCTCCGCTGCGGCGCTGCGTCTGTAGTCAGCAAGTAGGCGAAGGCAGCAATCAGGTCGGACTGGGTGACCATGCCGACCAGCTTGCCGGCGGCGTTGACAACCGGCAGATGGCGCAAGCCGGTGTCTGACAGCAGCGGCGCGAGGGCCGTCAGCGGCAGGTCGGCACTGACGGTGCGTACCGGCGTGCTCATCAGGGTGGCCACGTCCTGATCCATGACCACGTTGGCGCGCTGGGTCAAGTCTTCCGGCAGGGTGTGCCAGGCCAGCCCGAGATGCTTGAGAAAATCGACCAGGGCGATAATGCCGACGACCTGTCCTTCCTTGACCACCGGCAGTGTCTTGACCCGGTTTTCCTGCAGGCGACGCCAGGCGCGCTTGGCATTGTCCTCGGGCTCCAGCGTGACCAGCTCCTTGGTCATGATGTCGCGTACGCAGAGCCGGTCGGTCCGGCTTGCGTCAAGCCGGACCGACGGCGGCAACTGGCTGTAGCCGCTGGTCGCATCGCGACGGCGGGAGGCCCGCCAGACCAGCGTCACGAGCAATGCCGAAATCGCGATGGCGACGACTTCCCACATGTGCGCGTCCATGATCATTGCACCAGCGGGCTGTCTGCACCCTCCAGCGCGATGCCTTCGATGCGCGCCTGGCCGACCAGCAACTGCAGATACTGGCGCCAGGCCGTGGCGCGCCGGGTTTCGCCGAGGGCAGCGGCAATCTGGGGCGCGACCTGCGCGTAAGGCAGCAGCCGGCCTTCGATGCGCCGCTCGACGCGCACGATGTGCAGGCCGAAGCGGCTTTCGACGAGGCGCGGGAAAATGCTGCCAGCCGGCATCGAAAACACGATCTTCTCGAACTCCGGCGCGGTATCGCCGCGACCCAGTTGGCCAAGGTTGCCGCCGACCTCGCCGGACGGGCAGTTGGATTGGGTGCGGGCGCGTTCGGCGAAGCGCTCGGGATATTCAAGCAGCTCGGCCAGCGTCTTTTCGGCGCGGCGGCGCAGGGCGTCGAGATCGACGCGCGACGTCACCTGATAGAGGATGTGCGAGGCCTCCACCAGCTCGCCGACGGTGAAACGCTGCGGGTGTTGGCGATAGTGACGCTCGCACTCATCTTCTCCAGGCGCGGCCAGCGGCACGGCCTTTTCCAGCAGGGCATCGATGAGCGTTTCTTCATCGGCATCGGCGATGCCCAGGCGTGCGGCTTCGTCAAGCATGACGCGGCGCAGGACTACGGCCGTGGTGGCGCGCCGCATTGGATTGGCGGCGTCTTGATGATGGTCGAGTTCGCGCTCGACTTCCGCATCGGTAAGTTCGTGACCATTGACGATGACAGGCATGATGGACTCCGTTTGTCTAAGGCGTGACTCAGTAGCGCGGCATGGCGGCATGCGCCAGCAGCCAGTAGTTTTTGGCTCCGTTGCGGCCCTCCAGGCCGCCTCCGGCGGCACCTTCCCACACGCCCGGCCTCTCTCCCGGGGCGGGAGAGGAGGGTAATGCCGCCTCTCTCCACGAGGTAACGAGGGGCAGGGAGTGAAAGGTGGCGCGGGGCGACGAGCCGAGGCGGCGGAGGAAGGAGCGCAGGATGCTCATGATTTTTCTCTCAGCGCGGGCGAACCAGTTGCCAGGCCCGGCTCAGGTAAGTGACCGAAGCGAAGCCGCTCCAGACATGCACCAGACGCGTGAAAGGGAAGATCAGGAACAACGTCATGCCCATGAACAGGTGGGCCTTGAACAGCAGCGGCGCAGCGGCGATATGCGCGGCGGCGGCGCCATTGAAGGTGAAGATGCCCTGCGCCCAGCTCATCAGCTCGACCATCATGTGGCCGTCGAGGTGGCCGGCCGATTCGAAGATGGTCGAGAGGCCGAGCGCCAGCGTAACGAGAATCCAGGGCATCAGCAGGCGGTCGCCGGGTTTGCGTACGAAGGCCAGACGTTCGCTGCTACCGCGGCGGGCCAGCAGGATCAGCAGGCCGACGAGGGCGATGCTGCCCATGATGCCGCCGGCCGTCATGGCGAACAACTGCTTGAAGCCGTGGCTGACGCCGAGCGTATCCCACACGACCACCGGCGTCAGCAGACCGACCAGATGGCCGAAGAACAGGCCGAGCACGCCGACGTGGAAGAGGATGTTGCCGAGCCGCAGGCTGCCGCGATGCAGCACCTGCAGGCTCTCGCTCTTCCAAGTGTACTGCTCGCGCTCGAAACGCGCCAGGCTGCCGAAGAGAAAGATCGCGAGGGCGATGTAGGGATAGATGCCGAAGAGGAATTGATGGAG
>JAGWTC010000011.1 GCA_028869135.1 Rhodocyclaceae bacterium | reverse complement strand
CAAGGCCATCGGCGTCGGCCAGTACCAGCACGACGTATCGCAGACCAAGCTGGCCAAGTCGCTCGACGCCGTGGTCGAGGACTGCGTGAACGCCGTCGGCGTCGATGTGAACACCGCCAGCGCCCCGCTGCTGGCGCGCATCTCCGGCCTTAACAGCACGCTCGCCGCCAATATCGTCGCCCACCGCGACGCCAATGGTCGCTTCGCCAACCGCGATGCGCTCAAGTCCGTGCCGCGTCTAGGTGACAAGACCTTCGAGCAGGCCGCCGGCTTCCTGCGCATCAACGAAGGCGACAATCCGCTCGACGCTTCTTCGGTCCACCCGGAAGCCTATCCGGTCGTCGAGAAAATCCTCGCCGACATCCAGAAGAGCGTGAAGGAAGTGATCGGCGACAGCAGCACCGTGCGCGCGCTCAAGGCCGACAAGTACACCGACGAGAAATTCGGTCTGCCCACCGTGCAGGACATTCTCAAGGAACTCGAAAAGCCCGGCCGCGACCCGCGTCCCGAATTCAAGAGCGCCACCTTCAAGGAAGGCGTCGAAGACTTGAAGGACCTGCTGCCCGGCATGCAGCTCGAAGGCGTCGTCACCAACGTCGCCGCCTTCGGCGCCTTCGTCGACATCGGCGTCCACCAGGACGGTTTGGTTCACGTCTCGGCCCTGTCCAACAAGTTCGTCAAGGATCCGCACGAAGTCGTCAAGGCCGGCGACGTGGTCAAGGTCAAGGTGCTCGAAGTCGACATCCCGCGCAAGCGCATCGCCCTAACGATGCGTCTGACCGACGAAGTCAGCACCAAGCGCCCCGAAGGCAACGGTCAACGCAATGACCGCACGGCCTCCAGCCGCGACGTGCAACGCCACAGCAACAACCGCAACGCGCCGCAACAGGAAAACGCAATGGCGGCGGCGTTTGCCAAGCTGAAGCGCTGAAGCTGTATAGGCTCACACACAAAGGGCTCCCTTGCGGAGCCCTTTGTATTTGCGACGCGTCACCTAATAGCAATGCGTTATATTAATCACTCATAGGCTGGCCGGTGAGTCAGATTAATAACTATTAGGCGCCTTCATGACTGATACGTCTGTCCCGTCGCAATGCTTCATGGATCATCCGGAGGTAGATCAATATCTTGCCGAATTGCTCCCGGTCATTATCTCGGAGTCGGATCGCGGCGCAATACTGCTAGGTGCGTCTCAGATAGACGAACAACTAAAAAAGTTCTTTGAAGCTTTGCTTCCCCAATCTACAAGTAACAACAGGAAGAAAGAGATATTCAGCTTCACAGGTCCATTTGGTGGATTGTCTGCAAAGTTGGACGTGGCGTACACATGCCGCCTGTTACCCACCGCATTAGTCGAGGCAATTCATCTCTTCAGAAAACTCCGCAATGATTTAGCTCACAAGACAATCGCCTTTGATCTCCAAGATCATGCGAGTCTTGTGCGCCAGATATTCGCCTCGGTAGGCCCAGGTGTAGACGTTGGAGTTAGCAGCGCAACCGCAATGGTTATGCTTGAGAACGCAATTTCTCAACTCTTAACAATGAAGAACCCTATCGATCAAAACGAGCTCATGTTTAAAGACCGCGAGGCCGTTCTTGCATATATCCAGGACCACACCCATCACCTCTCACAACTGGAAAGCCAGCGCATCAAGTGGGAGTTGGCACTAGGTATCGGACTGATTTGCGGCTACATCATTTACATCCGAAATCAACTGGCAATCGTCATCAGAGATCGCGAGACTTTCGCATTCCCGAAATTCGAGCCTCGAGTTGCCGGCGCTTAACCAAAACGTCATGCCTAATGCCCAATCCAACAACCCGCTACACAGCATCACGCTCGAACGTATCGTCACGGAGCTGGTTGATCATTACGGCTGGGCATCCCTGGCGCGGCAGGTCAATATCAACTGCTTCAAGAACGATCCTTCCGTGAAATCCAGTCTCAAATTCCTGCGCCGCACGCCCTGGGCGCGTGAGCAAGTCGAGCAGCTGTATCTCTCGACCTTCGCGTGAAGCACAGGGACCTCGCGCCGTCTTAACCCCACCGTCAGCGCAGTTTTTTACGGCATACCCGCGTGAGACAATCGGGGCATGAATCTGCCGCCGCTGACCCCGCGCTATGCCCTGCTGGGCAAGCCCTACCACCTCCCCATTCCGACGACCCCGCTGCCGAACGTTGAATTGTTGCAGGTCTCGTCTTCGCTCGCCGATGAACTGGGCTTCGACGACGCAACGCTGAACAGCGCCGAGTTCCGCGACATGATGGCGGGCAACCGACCCTGGCCGGGGTACGACACGCGGGCGTCGGTTTATTCGGGTCATCAGTTCGGCGTGTATGTGCCGCAACTCGGCGACGGCCGCGCGTTGATGCTGGCGGAGATCATCGACACGCACGGCCGGCGCATGGAGCTTCAGCTCAAGGGCGCCGGCCTCACACCCTACTCGCGCCATGCCGACGGCCGCGCCGTGCTGCGCTCTTCTATCCGCGAATACCTGGGCTCTGAAGCCATGCACGCGCTCGGCATTCCGACCACGCGCGCGTTGAGCCTGGTGACCTCGCCCCAGCCCGTGTACCGCGAACGCGTCGAGACGGCGGCCGTGGTCTGCCGCGTGGCGCCAAGCTTCGTGCGCTTCGGGCATTTCGAGTTCTTCTATCACACGGGACAGCACGAGGCGCTGGCGCCGCTTGCCGATCATGTTATCGACGAGCACTTCCCGCACCTCGCCGGCCGCCCGGACCGCTACGTACTGTGGTTGATCGAGGTCGTCGAGCGCACGGCGCAACTGATCGCGCACTGGCAGGCGGTCGGCTTCTGCCACGGCGTGATGAATACCGACAATATGTCCGTCCTCGGCCTCACGCTCGACTACGGGCCTTTCGGTTTCCTCGATGCTTTCGACTTCGGGCACATCTGCAACCATTCCGACGAGCAAGGCCGCTACGCCTATGGCACGCAGCCCGAGATCGCGCAGTGGAATCTGTCGCGGCTGCTGCAAGCGTGCTTTCCGCTGCTCTCGGACAACGACGACGAGGCGCTGGATATTGCCCGCAATATCTACGAGAAGTACGCACCGGCGTATGGGATGGCGGCACGGCGCCGCTGGTCGGACAAGTTCGGCTTCCGCGAAGTGCGCGACGGCGACGATGCGCTCATCAACGAAATGCTTTCCATCATGCATCGGAGCAAGAGCGACTTCACGCGCACCTTCCGCAAGCTGGCGCAGATCGAAAGCCGCAGCGATCAGCCGGCTTTCGGGGTACGCGAAGACATCATGGATATCGCCGCCTTCGACGCCTGGGTGCCGAAGTATCGCGCCCGGCTGCTGTCCGAAGGCGCGGCGGATGAAGCGCGCAGCGCAGGCATGAACGCCGTCAATCCGATCTATGTCCTGCGCAACCATCTGGCGCAGGCGGCAATCGAGCAGGCCGAGAGGGGCAGCACGGAAGAACTTGACCGACTGGCGCGGGTTTTGGCGACGCCCTACACGCAACAAGCCGGCATGGAAGCCTATGCGGCCGAGCCACCGGCGCACCTTCGGCACCTCGAAGTCAGCTGTTCTTCCTGAAAAATATTTTTCCTTGTTTTACAGGCTGATTAGCTTTCAATGCATGGCAGTTGTCATGGCCTTCCCCTCTATTCTTCGCTATTTGCTTTTGCGGCCATAGGTCCCGTTGCAAACGTTCGCCTCATGCCACCATCTTGTGGAAAGCGCCCCGCTTGAATGATCGCGCATTGTTTCCATGCCCAATAACCCTTCAGACGAGACCAGATGCCCCCATACTGGCCTCGCCTCCCCTAAGCCTTTAAAATGGCAGCTTTGGAATCCAGGCGGCGCCATCCATGAGCACCAAGACGGTACATCTATACGGCATCAAGAATTGCGACACCATGAAGAAGGCTCTCAACTGGATGGCCGGACATGGCGTCGAACATGAGTTCCACGACTACAAGAAGGAAGGCGTGGATCGCGACAAGCTGGTCGAGTGGTGCAAGATCGTCGGCTGGAAGACCCTGATCAATACCAAGGGCACGACGTGGAAGAAGCTGACGCCCGAGCAGCAAGCCGTTACGGCACAAGGACAGGCGGTCGCGCTGATGCTGGAAAACCCGAGCCTGATTCGCCGCCCGGTGGTCGAGCTCAACGGCCAGTTGCTGGTCGGCTTCGATCCGACCCTATTCGAAAGCCTGGTGCAATGAGCGATTCGTTCCAGCGCTTTATCTTCGAGAAACTCGATATTCGCGGCGCCTTTGTCCAGCTTGAAAGCAGTTGGCAGGCCATGCAGCACGGGCGCGCCTACGCGCGCCCGGTGCTGGAGCTGCTGGGGCAGACCACGGCCGTCACCGCGTTGATCGGCTCCCAGCTCAAGACGCCGGGCCGCCTCACCTTTCAGTTGCAGGGCGAAGGCCCGGTTTCCATGCTCGTCGTCGATTGCGACCGCACACCGCACGAGCGCGTGGCAGCCCCGGCCGGCGCCAAATCGCGGCACGTCGAAGCGGGGCACGAAGGCGGATCGACTCAGGAGCTGCTGCGTCTGCGCGGCATGGCAAAGGCCGCGCCCCTCCTGACCAAAAGCGGCACGGCGGACCTGATCGGCAACGGCCGCCTGCTGCTGACGCTGCAAACCGACGACAACCTCAAACCCTACCAGAGCTTCGTTCCGCTTGAAGGCAACAGTATCGCGGCGATTTTCGAGAACTATCTGGCCCTGTCCGAACAGCAGCCGACGCGGCTGTTCCTGTTTGCCGACGGCGAGCGCGCCTGCGGCCTGTTCCTGCAGAAGTTGCCGGAAACGCCGGGGCGGCACGAGCAGGACGAGGACGGCTGGAACCGTGTGCAGCAACTGGCGGCCACTGTTCGCGCCGACGAGTTCTCGCTGCCGGCGGCCGAGCTCGTGCATCGGCTGTTTGCGGAAGAGGATGTGCGCCTCTTCGAGCCGCATCCCGTGGCCTACCATTGCCCGCGCGACGAAGAAAAGGTAAAGGGCGCCCTGCTCTCGCTGGGCCGCGACGAGGTGCAGGCGATATTCGAGGAGAACGGCGAAGTTCGCGTGCAGGACGATATCTGCAACCATGAGTACGTCTTCGGCGAGGAGATACTCGAAGAACTGTTTCCGACTCAGCCGCGCCGCCTGCACTGACAACCGCCCCAAGCCCGTTTCCCTTGATGGAGAAGGGCTTTATCGCCAGAACACTTGAAACGACCATCGTGAGCATAGACATTAGCGAAGAAGCCGGCGTGCGCTATCTGCACTTCGGCTCCGACTGGATACAGGGCGCCATGCGGATTGCGCGCCCGTGGGCGCTGGAGCTCGACTACACGCGCGAGATGATGACGGCGCTGCTGCTGCGGCCGGATGCGAACTGGCCGCGCAAGGTACTGCAGATCGGGCTGGGCGCAGCTTCGGTGACGAAGTTTCTCTACCGCCACCGCCCCGACTGCAAGATCACCGTCGTGGAAATCGACCCGGCCGTGGTGCCGATGGCCCATCAGTTCTTCAAGCTGCCCGACGATCCGCAACGCATCCAGATCGAAATCGCCGATGGCGCCGATTTCGTCATCGCCAGCAAGGGCAAGTACGATCTGATCCTGGTCGACGGCTTCGATTCGCGGGCCCGCGCCGGCCGGCTCGACAGCCTGCCGTTCTATCTGGACTGCAAGTCCCGGCTGACGCGCGACGGCATGCTGGTGGTGAATCTGCTGTCGCGCAGCCGGAAGTTCAAGGCCAGCGTCGAGCGCCTCGGCGAGGCCTTCGACGGCCGCGCCCTCGCCTTCCCTTCCTGCGACAGCGGCAATGCCATCGCCTTCGCCACCGCTGGCCACGCAATCGAGCTGACGCTCGAAGAATTCAAGGAGAACGCACGCAGCCTCAAGGCAGTCAGCGGTCTCAATCTGTTGCCAACCATTGCCCGCATCGAGCGCACCAGCTATTGCGCCGGCGGCCTGTTCACCTTGTAGCCCCTCAACCCCACACGGAGGATTTCATGAAACTTTTCTACACCACCGGCACCTGCTCTACCGCACCGCGCATCCTGCTCGCCGAAGCCGGCATCGCCTGCGAACAGGAGTCCGTCAGCTTCAAGAACAAGCAGACCGCCAGCGGGGCGGACTATCTGCTGATCAACCCGAATGGCTACGTTCCCGCCCTGCAACTCGACGATGGCACCGTTCTGACCGAAGGCCCGGCCATCGACCAGTACATCGCCGACCTCGCGCCGGAGAAAAAGCTCGCACCGGCCAACGGCACGACGGAGCGCTACAAGCTGCAGAGCTGGCTCAACTTCATCGGCACCGAATTGCACAAGGGCGGTTACAGCATCCTCTTCGACCGGGGCGCCGCCGATGAATGGAAGAACGCCGCCCGCGCCAAGCTGGCCAAGCGGCTGGCCCACGCCGACGCCGCCCTGGCCGACCGCCCCTATCTGCTCGGCAACGACTTTGGCGCGGCCGACGCCTACCTCTACGTCGTGCTGACCTGGAGCGAGCATGCCGGCGTAGATCTGTCCGCCTTCGCCCATCTGCGCGCCTTCATGGAGCGCGTTGCCGCGCGCCCCTCGGTGCAGGCCGTCAAGGCGGCGGACGCGAAGAAATAAAGCCAGACGGCTGCGACTCGCAAACACCCTTGTTTCACTGCGAAAAAAAGCCCGGCACAAGCCGGGCTTTTTTTCGGGCTGTCAGCTCATGCCGTGAGGAAGGGATAGTCGATGTAGCCCTTGTCCTCGCCCATGTAGAAGGTTGCCGCATTCGCTTCGTTGAGCCCGGCGCCGCGCCGGAAGCGCTCGACCAGATCGGGGTTCGCCAGCATCAAGCGGCCGAAGGCAATAGCATCGGCGTCGCCGGCGGCGATATCGGCCTGCGCGCTGGCAAGGTCGTAGCCGTTGTTCAGGATCAGGTTGCCCTCATATAGCGTCCGCGTCTGGCGGTAATCGAAGGGCACCCACTGCTCGCGCGGCGCGCCGCCCGTGCCTTTGAGAATATCGAGGAAGGCCAGACGCTTCGGCCCCAGTTGGCTCACGATGTAGTCGAAAGTCTCCTGCGGATTCTCATCGCTGATGTCGTTGAAGGGGGTTACCGGTGACAGGCGCAGGCCGGTGCGATCGTTGCCGATCTCGGCGCAGACGGCATCCATGATTTCAAACAGCAGGCGGGCGCGCTTTTCCTTGCTGCCGCCATAGGCGTCTTCACGTCGATTGGTCGAGGAACGCAGAAACTGGTCGATGAGGTAGCCGTTGCCGCCATGCACTTCAACGCCGTCGAAGCCGGCATCGATGGCGTGGCGCGCCGCCAGCGCATAGGTCTGGACGAGCCCGGGCAGCTCGTTCTCCGCCAATGCGCGCGGGGTCACGAACTCCTTCATTTCGTTACCGGTAAATACCTTGCCGGCCGGCTTGATGGCGCTCGGCGCCACCGGCGGTACGCCGCCCGGCTGCAGATCCGGATGCGAGATGCGACCGACATGCCACAACTGCAGCACGATCTTGCCGCCGGCCGCATGCACCGCCGACGTCACCTTCTGCCAGCCGGCGGTCTGCGCGTCGCTATGGATGCCCGGCGTACGCGGATAGCCATGGCCTTCCGGACAGATCGGCGTCGCTTCGGTCAGGATCAGCCCGCAGCTGGCGCGCTGACGATAGTACTCGACGGCCAGCTCGGTCGGCACATTGCCCGCGCCGGCGCGATTGCGCGTCAGCGACGACATGACGACGCGGTTGGAAAGTTCGATGGCGCCGAACTTGGCGGGAGAGAACAGATCGGTCATGACGGGCACCTCAGGCTTTGGATAGTACGGTTTCGGCCAGTGTCACCCAGTAACGGATACCGGTCGGAATGACGCTGTCGTTGAAATCATAGTGGGGGCTGTGCAGCATGCAGCCACCTTCGCCCATGCCGTTGCCCAGCCAGACATAGCAGCCCGGCTTGACGGCGGCCATATACGCGAAGTCTTCGGCGCCCATGCTGGGTTTCAGGTGCGTCAGCAACTTGCCTTTACCGACGACCTTTTCGGCAACGGCGCGCGCATGGTCGGTAGCCACCTTGGCATTGACGGTCGGCGGATAGCCGTACGAATAAACGATATCGATGTCCACGCCGAACATGGCTTCGACGCCGGTACAAATGCGACGTACGCCCGCCTCCATCATGTCCTTGAGTTCGGGCTTGAGACTGCGCACGGTGCCGCCGAGCACGACGGAGTTCGGCAGGATATTGTCGGCGTGGCCGGCGTGGATGCGCGTGACGCTCACCACCGTGGCCTCCTGAGGATCGGTATTGCGCGAGACCAGGGTCTGCAGATTGGTGATCAAGGTGGCCGCAGCGACGATGGCGTCGTTGGCCTGATGCGGCATCGCCGCATGACCGCCGCGGCCGGTGACGGTGATCTCGAAGCGATCGGTGCCGGCCATGACAGGGCCTTCAATGACGCTGATCTGGCCCGCTTCCATGCCCGGCCAGTTGTGCAGTCCGAACACCATTTCCATCGGGAACGTGTCGAACAGCCCTTCCTCGACCATGACGCGACCGCCACCTTCGTGCTCCTCGGCCGGCTGAAAAATCAGATAAACAGTGCCGTCGAAATTGCGCGTCTTCACCAATGCTTCGGCCGCGCCGAGCAGCATGGCGGTATGTCCGTCATGGCCACAGGCATGCATCTGGCCTTCGGTCTTCGAATGATGGGGAAAGGTGTTCAGTTCCTTCAGCGGCAATGCGTCCATGTCGGCACGCAGGCCGATGGCGCGCTTGCTGTTGCCGGCGGTGATTTTGGCCACCACACCGGTGCCGGCCAGCCCGCGATGAACTTCGATGCCGAGATCGCTCAGATAAGCAGCCACGACGTCGGCGGTGCGGTTCTCCTTGAAAGCCAGTTCGGGATGGGCATGTATGTCGCGACGCACCGTCGCGATTTTTTCGTGCAGTTGCGGGAGCAGCGTATCGAGTTCCATGATGCTTTCCAATTGCCGGGAACCTTGAATCTTACTCCAGGGAAGAAGAGGTACGGAACGCAAGCCGGCTGCACAGCCGGGCCAGGCAAGCGAAGCCCTTGCGCCTGATAAAATGTCGCCTTCACAGCAAGCCCTGTTCCCATGTCCGCAAACACCGAGCTGCAACAGCGCAGCCTTGCCGCCGTCTGGCATCCCTGCACGCAGATGAAGCGGCACGAGACCCTGCCGCCGCTCGCCATTGCGCGCGGTGCGGGGGCTTGGCTCTACGACCTCGAGGGCAAGCGGTATCTGGACGCCATCAGCTCGTGGTGGGTGAACCTGTTCGGCCATGCGCATCCGGCCATCAACGCCGCGCTCAAGGACCAGCTCGACACCCTCGCCCACGTCATGCTATCCGGTTGCACGCATGCGCCGGTGGTTGAATTGTCGGAACGCCTTGCGGCCAAAACCGGCCAAGCATTGGGCCATTGCTTCTACGCCTCGGACGGCGCGTCGGCCGTGGAAATCGCGCTCAAGATGAGCTTCCATTTCTGGCGCAATACAGGCCGGCCGCAGAAACGCGAATTCGTTTGTCTGAAGAACAGCTATCACGGGGAAACGCTGGGCGCCTTGAACGTCACCGATGTCGATCTGTTTCGCGATGCCTACGATCCCTTGCTGCATCATGCGCATCGCGTCGCCTCGCCCGATGCGCGCCTGGGCGAAACACCGGAAGCCGCGGCCAAGGCCGCGCTGCTCGACCTCGAACGCCTGCTGTCGGAAAAGCACGCGCAGATCGCCGCCTTCATCGTCGAGCCGCTGATCCAGTGCGCCACCGGCATGGCCATGTACGACGCCTGCTATCTCAAGGAAGCGCGCCGGCTCTGCGACCGGTATGAAGTCCATTTGATCGCCGACGAAATCGCCGTCGGTTGCGGCCGTAGCGGCACTTTCTTCGCCTGGGAGCAGGCGCTGCAATCGGGTAAGGGATGGCCCGACTTTCTCTGCCTCTCGAAAGGCATCAGCGCAGGCTACCTGCCCTTATCGCTGGTCATGACCACCGACGAGATTTACGCCGCCTTCTACGACGACGACGTCACCCGCGGCTTCCTGCATTCGCACTCCTATACCGGCAATCCCATGGCCTGTCGGGCGGCGCTGGCCATGCTGGATTTGTTCGAATCGGAAAACGTACTGGCGAGCAATCGCCTGCGCGCCGCCCGCCTCAACGAACTGCTGCAAAGCGCCGTCGCCGATTCGCGCATCCGCCATTTTCGCAACCGGGGCATGGTCTGGGCCTTCGACGCCATTGTCGATGACGAGACCAAGGCCGCAAGCTTCTCGCGCCGCTTTCATGAAGCAGCGCTGAAACACGGTCTGCTGCTGCGCCCGATCGGTACCACCGTCTACCTGATGCCGCCCTATGTGCTGGATGATGCTGAACTTGTCCATCTGGCCGAGGGCACGCTGGCAAGCTTCGACGAGGTGATGGCGTGAAGCTGCGCGACACGATAGCCGGCAAGCTCGAAGCGCTGGAGAGACAGAACCTGCGGCGGCGCGTACGGACGGTAGAGACGCCTTGCTCGCCGCACATCCGCATTGAAAATCGCGAACTGCTGGCCTTCTGCAGCAACGACTATCTGGGGCTCGCCAATCATCCTGCACTCGTCGAAGCCATGGCCGAGGGCGCACGCCGCTACGGCGTCGGCAGCGGCGCCGCCCATCTGGTCAGCGGCCACAGCCGCGCCCACGCGCTGCTTGAAGAGCAGCTCGCTGCCCTGCTGTCGCCGTGGATACCGCAGGCCCGCGCGCTATTCTTCTGCACCGGTTACATGGCCAATCTGGCTGTGACGCCCGCCCTGATCGAGGCCGGCGACGCCGCCAGCAAGAAGAGCGGCCGCACCATCTTTGCCGATGCGCTCAATCACGCCTCGCTGATCGATGCAACGCGCCTGGCGCGCGATGCGGAGGTCACCGAGTATCCGCATGCCGATGTCGCCGCCCTTGGCGCCGCGCTGGCGCAATCAGACGCCGGCCACAAGCTCATCGTCACCGACACCGTCTTTTCGATGGACGGCGATATCGCGCCCCTGCCGGAACTGGCTAGACTCGCCGAGCAGCACGATGCCTGGCTGATCGTCGATGATGCGCACGGCTTTGGCGTGCTCGGCGAAAACGGCTGCGGCGCGCTGGAGCATTTCAATCTGCGTTCGGAGCATATTGTCTATACGGGCACGCTGGGCAAGGCCGCCGGTGTCGCCGGCGCCTTCGTCGTCGCGCACGAAACAGTGATCGAATGGCTGCTGCAACGCGCCCGAACCTATCTCTTCACCACCGCCTCGCCGCCGGCCGTCGCACATACGGTCAGCCGCAGCCTGGAATTGATTGCCGGCGAAGAAGGACGACAGCGCCGAGCCAGGCTAGCGGAAAATATCCGGCATTTCAGGATGCAGCTGCAGACGCTGCGCTGGTCGCTTTTGCCGTCACCAACCGCGATACAGCCGCTAATCGTCGGCAGCAACGGCGCGGCGCTTGCTGCTGCGCAGGCGCTGGATCATGCCGGGCTGTGGGTGCCGGCGATACGCCCGCCCACCGTGCCGACCGGTACGGCGCGCCTGCGTATTGCGCTGTCGGCGGCGCATACTCAGGATGACATCGACAGACTGTGCGCCGCGCTCGTCACAGCTGAACAGGAAGCCAATTGATATGAACGCATGGTTCGTCACGGGTACCGATACCGAAATCGGCAAGTCGCTTTGCAGCGCCGCCTTGCTGCATGCCTTTGCGGCCCAGGGCAAAAAGGTCGCCGGCATGAAGCCTATCGCCGCCGGCGCCGTCTGGGCCGGTGACCACTGGCACAACGATGATGTCGCATTGATCACTGCTGCGAGCAATGTTTCCATTGCGCCCGAGCTCGTCTGTCCCTACCTGCTGCACGAGCCTGTGGCACCGCACATCGCCGCCGCGGGCGAAGGTATCGCATTCGATCTCGACCACATTGCGCACAGCCTCGAAAAGATACGCGGCCAGAGCGAGATTACCGTCGTCGAAGGCGTCGGCGGTTTCCGCGTGCCGCTGACCGACGACAAGGACACGGCCGATCTCGCAGTACAGCTGAATCTGCCCGTCATTCTCGTCGTCGGCATGCGCCTTGGCTGCATCAGCCACAGTTTGCTGACCGTGGAAGCCATACAGGCACGCGGCTTGCGCCTCGTGGGTTGGATAGCCAACCAGATCGACCCTGGCATGCGTCATGCCGCCGCCAATCTCGAGACGCTCCAGACCCGAATTCCCGCGCCCTTGATCGGCCGCATCCCTTATCTCGTCCCGGCCGACCCGCGCATGGCGGTCGAACACCTGGACCTTGATCTGATCACATGAACTTCGAACACCTGATAGAAATCAACGATCCAAGCAATCCGCTCTTGGAGCCGCTGTCGCGCAATCAGCTCTGGCAAGGACTGGTGTTGCGCGCCGAAACGCCCGAACTTTCGGTCCTGGCGCTGGATGCCTGCGTCATGCTCGAGCGCAAGGTCGATTATCTGCGGCGCGAACTGCGTTTCGGCCAACTGCGCATACAGGATGAGGTTTTCCTGACGCCGATGCAGGAAGTGCGCTATGAAATCATGGCCAGCGAGCTGTTTCCAGCCAGTACCCTGACCATGCGCATAGAAGAGCCCTACCCGGACCACTTCT
Organism: Rhodocyclaceae bacterium; assembly: GCA_028869135.1. GTDB lineage: Bacteria > Pseudomonadota > Gammaproteobacteria > Burkholderiales > Rhodocyclaceae. The sequence continues at coordinate 78,304 of JAGWTC010000011.1, read as the reverse complement.
TCATTCGCTTTATCTACGGCAATGTCGACGACGAAAATGATGAGATGGTGAAAGACCATCTTCAACAAGCGTATATCCAAGCCAACAACGATACAGTGGCCGTGATTCGTGAATTGGCAAAATTGGGAAAACTGGGATCGTATGAGGCGTCCGACGATCAGGGCCTGCACTGAGCTATGCTAGAATCCATGCGGAATTGCAGCCATATCAGACATTCCGCAGGCATTTCGAACGCATACCTGTCCAGGACGAATATGTTCTTTCTGCTCTATTACCTCATGGCCATTGCCATTCTGGCGCTGCACTTTACCGGCTGGCTGGCTCGACACAATCTGGAATGGTTGATCCTGATCCTCGCCATCACCGTATTCCCCGCCGTTATCTATCTCTGATACCGGGACCCACCGACAAAAAAGCCAGTCCGAAGACTGGCTTTTTTGTTTTTTGCATCAGCAGTGCGTCCGGATGAAAGCCTTTACTGCATTCACATCGGGATCCATGATCTCGACGCGTTGCGGCAAATTCTCGATGCCCTGAAGATCCGCCGGTCTCGGCGGCTCAAGGTCTAAGGCTTCCTGTATGGTTTCGGCGAACTTCACTGCCTGCGCGGTTTCGAGCACGAGCATGGGCACCGCTTCATCGCGAACTTCCAAAGCCACCTTCAAACCGTCGGCCGTGTGCGTATCGATCAGGGCGCGATAGCGCTCCCAGCAATAGCGTATGGTCGCCAGGCGGTCGCTGTGCGAGCTGCTGCCGGACTGAAAGCCGAACTCCGGCAAACGTTCGAAGTAAGGCGTCTTGCTCAGATCGAAACTGCCGCCGGCGTCGACCTTGGACCAGAGTTCGCGCACCACGGTCGAATCGCGCCCGACCAGATCGAAGGCGAAGCGTTCGAAATTCGATGCCTTGGAAATATCCATCGACGGGCTCGAAGTGACATAGGTCTCGGCCGTCTGACGCGGGCGATAGACGCCGGTGCGGAAGAACTCGTCGAGCACGTCATTTTCGTTGGTGGCACACACGAGCTTGGCGATGGGCAAGCCCATCATGCGCGCCACATGACCGGCGCAGATATTGCCGAAGTTGCCCGAGGGAACGCAGAAGCTGACCTTCTCGTCTTCGGATGCCGTGGCTTCGAAATAGCCCTTGAAGTAATAGACGACCTGGGCCATGACGCGCGCCCAGTTGATCGAATTGACCGCACCGATCTTGTACTGCGCCTTGAAGCCGGCGTCGTTCGACACCGCCTTGACGATATCCTGCGCGTCGTCGAACATGCCGCGCACGGCGATGTTGTAGATGTTTTCATCCTGCAGCGAATACATCTGGGCGCGCTGGAAGGCGCTCATCTTGCCGTACGGCGACAGCATGAAGACGCGCACGCCTTGCTTGCCACGCATGGCGTACTCGGCCGCGGAGCCGGTGTCGCCGGAAGTTGCGCCGAGAATGTTGATCTCTTCGCCGCGCCTGGCCAGTACATACTCGAACAGATTGCCGAGCAACTGCATGGCCATGTCCTTGAACGCAAGGGTCGGACCGTTGGACAACTCCAGCAGATGCAGTCCCGGCTCCAGCGAAGTCAGCGGTGTGATATCGGCTGCCTTGGCCGAATCGCGCGAGAAGTGGTAAGTCTTCTGCGTATAGGTCTTTTCAGTCAGCGCCTTCAGGTCGGCCGCAGGAATGTCATCAACATACAGGCTGAAAATTTCGCAGGCCAGCTCGGCATAGGATAGCTTGCGCCAGGACGCCAGCGTCTTCTCGTCGACCACCGGATATCGCTCCGGAAGATAGAGGCCGCCGTCGGGCGCCAGGCCGCCGAGCAGAATGTCGCTGAAAGGGAGCGCCGGCGACTTGCCGCGCGTACTGATGTATTTCATCGAACAACCCTAGATGTGACCGGAACATCGGCAAACGGCCAGAAAATGCCGGAAACCCTCTGTCCCAAAAGGAAACAGCCTTGTCCGTTTGCACGAACAAGGCCGTTTCGGATTTTACCGCCTTCTCCGGCACCCAGGGTGCCGGATATTCGCGGGAGCGTGCTTAGGCTGCGGCCTTGTTGCCCTTGATCATGCCCCAGACCTTACCCAGCAGCGGCGAGATCAGCAGGATGATTGCCAGCGCGGTGATGCTGCCGCACAAACCGTTTTCCCAGAACACCGAGACATCGCCTTGCGAGGTCAGCAGTGCCTGACGGAACGAACCTTCAGCCATCTTGCCGAGCACCAGTGCCAGCACCATCGGAGCCAGCGGATAGCTGAGCTTCTTGAACACGTAGCCAAGGACGCCGAAGACGATCATCAGATACACGTCGAACTGAGCGTTGTTCACCGTATAGGCGCCGATTGCGCAGATCACGAGGATCACCGGAGCGATGATCGAGAACGGGATCTTCAGGATGGCGGCAAAGTACGGCACGGTGGTCAGCACGACGATCAGGCCGGCGATGTTACCGAGGTACATGGAGGCGATCAGGCCCCACACGAAGTCAGCCTTTTCAACGAACAGCAGCGGACCCGGTTGCAGACCCCAGATCAGCAGGCCGCCCAGCAGCACGGCAGCGGTCGGCGAACCCGGGATACCCAGGGTCAGCATCGGCAGCAGTGCGGAAGTACCGGCAGCGTGAGCAGCGGTTTCCGGAGCAACCACGCCTTCCAGTTCACCCTTACCGAAACCAGCCGGATTCTTGGCAAACTTCTTGGCGATACCGTAGGACATGAAGGAAGCCGGGGTAGCACCGCCCGGGGTCACGCCCATCCAGCAGCCGATCAGCGCGCCGCGGATGTAGGTGGCCCAGTAAGCCGGCAGCTTGGCCCAGGTTTGCAGCACGACCTTGGCGTTGATCTTGGCTTCGGTGCCCTTGAAGGCCAGGCCTTCTTCCATGGTCAGCAGGATTTCGCCCAGACCGAACAGACCGATAACGGCGATCAGGAAGTCGAAACCACGCATCAGCTCTTCCGAACCGAAAGTCAGGCGCAACTGGCCGGTGATCGAGTCCATACCGACGGAAGCCAGTGCAAAACCGATCATCATCGAAGCGATGGTCTTGAACGGCGGCTCCTTCGACATGCCCACGAACGAGCAGAACGTCAGCAGTTGCACGGCAAAGAATTCGGCCGGGCCGAACTGCAGCGCGAACTTCGCAACCATCGGCGCCAGGAAGGTGATCATCAGAACGGCAATGAATGCGCCCACGAAAGAGGACGTAAACGCGGCCGTCAGCGCTTCACCAGGCTGGCCTTTCTGCGCCATCGGGAAACCATCGAACGTCGTTGCAACGGACCAGGGTTCGCCCGGGATGTTGAACAGGATCGAGGTGATAGCACCACCGAACAGCGCGCCCCAGTAAATACAGGACAGCATGATGATGGCAGACACCGGATTCATCGAGAACGTCAGCGGCAGCAGGATGGCCACGCCATTGGCGCCGCCCAGGCCCGGCAGCACGCCGATCAGAACACCGAGAATCGTTCCGAGGAACATGTACATGACGTTTTGCAACGTCAGCGCCACGGCAAAGCCGTGGAACAATGCATTAATTTCTTCCACTACCTTCTCCTAAAAACACGAATTCCGAATTAGTAACCGAACTGGGCTTCCAGCCAGGCCTTGGGTAGCGGAATCTTGAACCAGACTTCAAACATGAAGAAAAAGAACACATTCACCGGGATGGCGACCATCAGCGACTTCAGAATGCTGAACTTGCCCTGCCACACCATGAAGACGGTAATGAAAATGGCGGATGCCACATAGATACCGATGAAGTCAATGGCGATGACATAAATAATGGCGGGGATCAAAACCGCCATCACCATACCGAACTCTCCCTTGCCGACGAACTCGTCCTTGTCGGACTCGCGAACGGCATTGAAGATCGTCACGACAGAGCTAATGATGATCAGCAAACCGATATAGAAAGGGAACGACCCCGACTCCGGGCCATCAGAACCCCAGCCAGCACCGATGCGATAGCTGTCCCACATGACGACAGCGCCAAAAAACAGAATGATGAGCGCGGTGACGATTTCCATCGTCTTGTTACTGACGAAGCCGCCCTCGTTGTTGTGATTATCCTGCATATAAACTGCCCCGCGATTGAGGTTGATACAAAGACTGGCTAAACCGCGAGCGATTTAGCCAGTCAGGTTCTACTTCTTTGGAATTACTTGGCCAGGAAGCCGGCTTCTTGCATCAGCTGCTTGTGAGTAGCTTCAGCCTTGGTCAGCCAGTCGGTAAATTCCTTGCCGGTCAGGTGAGTCTGGCTGAAGGCGCCCTTCTCCATGTAGTCCTTCCACTCCGGAGTGTTCATCATCTTCTTGAACACTTCGTTGAAGTAGGCAACCTGGTCAGGCGTCACGCCCGGTGCCATGAAAATGCCACGCAGCATCTGGTAGTCGGTCGGGATGCCAGCTTCCTTACAGGTCGGGATGTCGTTCCACGACTGGGTCGAGGTCACCTTGGCCTTGTAGGGCAGACGGACGTCGTCGAACACGCACTGGGCGGTCAGCGAGCCGGCACGCCATTGGGCGACGGCTTCAGCCGGGTTGTTCACAGTCGAATCGATGTGATTGCCCACGAGCTGAACGGCCACTTCGCCACCACCCTTGTAGGGGATGTAGCTGAACTTGGCGCCAGTGGCCTTTTCAAGGCCAACGGTGATGATCTGGTCTTCCTGCTTGGAGCCGGTGCCACCCATCTTGAACTTGCCCGGGCCGGCGGCCTTGGCAGCGTCGATGTAGTCCTTGGCGGACTTGTAGCCCTTCTCGGTATTGGTCCACAGGATGAACTGGTCAAGCGCCAGCATGGCGACCGGAGTCATGTCCTTCCAGTTGAAAGGGACGCCGGTTGCAAGCGGAGTGGTGAACAGGTTCGACAGGGTGATGATGATCTTGTAGGGATCGCCCTTGCTGTTCTTGACCGACAGGAAGCCTTCGGCGCCAGCGCCACCGGACTTGTTGACCACGACCAGCGGTTGCTTCATCAGGTTGTGCTTGACGATGATGCCTTGCATCAGGCGAGCCATCTGGTCAGCACCGCCGCCGGTACCGGCCGGAACGACGAATTCGACCTGCTTATCGGGTTCCCAGGCGGCCAGGGCCGAGGTGGAAACGGAAGCAATCAGGCCAGCGCCCATCACACCAACCAGAGCCTTGCCGAATGCGGATTTCATGGAAATTGCCATATTGCGGTTCTCCTCTAACTACATTGAAAGAATACAGCCACCATTCACATCTGCCGCGCGGACTTCTGCCAAGTCTGCACAGCCATCCAGAACGCTCTCGCGAAGAACCTGAGGCTCCGCCAGAAAGTACTGAATCCGGGCAGGGGGCAGCAACTTCGCTCAGTCTCGGCGAACCTTGCCATCACCTGCAAAAATCGTGGGTAATGAACACTCGCCAGAGCGGCGGGTGCACAAACCTCCTCTACTGCGAACTTCCTGATGCGCACTGCGAGCCTGCCAGCCTGCACTGCACACTGCAATCGTTGTCACGACTGCTTTTGCCCGGCCCGGACTGCCATCCGGGTTGAGTGAGCTGGGCAAATATACCACATCAAATTCGCACTACAACAACATTAATTGCAACAATGACAGCCCGCCTGCTATCGCTTGCGAACAGAAATTTCCCTTCACGATCAGCCGGCTACATCTGCACTTTTTTCATATTGCCGAATAAGACCCGTTGTGTGACACCTATTCTCATTTTCGCAGGCACTTGAATCGGGGCGTCCAAAATGACAAACGCCCGAATCGGGCGTTTGTCATTTGCTGCAGAGCCGCGCTGAATCAGGTTGCGTGGGCTTCGGAGCCTTGGCGAGCAGCCAGATACTTGCCGACTGCGACCACGGCACCGGCACCGATCAGCGGGGCACCCGTATGCAGCCAGTGAGCATGAGTGTTGACCCAGCTTTCGATGGCGCCGTCGACGATCAGCATTTCGCCGGCAACGTAACCGAGCAGTGCGCCGCCAATGGTCACGATGACGGGGAAGCGGTCCATCAGCTTCATCAGCAGGGTGCTGCCGAAGATGATGACCGGGGTGCTGACGGCCAGACCGATACACAGCAGCAGCATGCTGCCCTTGGCGGCGCCGGTCATGCCGATCACGTTGTCCAGGCTCATCACGACGTCGGCGATGATGATGGTCTTGACGGCGCCCTTGAGGCTGGAGGAAGCATCAAGCTCTTCGCCTTCATCTTCGGGAACCAGCAGCTTGATGCCGACCCACAGCAGCAGGACGGAACCGACCATCTTGACGTAATCAAGCTCAAGCAGCTTGACGGCAAAGAAAGCCAGAACGACCAGGGCAACGATGGCGCCGGCGCTGCCGATCAGCACAGCCCACTTCTGTTGTTGCCGGGGAAGGTTGCGGCTGGCCAGTGCGATAACCACGGCGTTGTCGCCGGACAGCAGCACATTGATCAGCATGATCTGGCCCAGGGCCAGCCAAAACTCGGGGGTGCCAAACTCCATGAAAATCTCCTCGATGCGAACGTTAGTCAGTTTTGATTTCGATCGGCCGACCCGAACGTCGACAACCGATGACTGCACGATACAGAGGAGCACTTACGCCCTACTGTCGCAGAAATTACGCGAGACTTTCTTGATCCTTACACAATAATTACAAAATTCGATATCTCCGGCTCATGCATAGGCAGAGCGCACTCCGCCCGCATCGGAGGGAAGCGGAAAGGTCACGACAAAGGTATTGCCGATGCCGTCCTTGTCTTCCATCAAGCGCACTTCGGCGCCGTGCAGCTTGGCAATTTCGTTCACGATGGCAAGCCCCAGCCCGCTACCCTCGGTATTCGTGCCAAGCAGACGGTGGAAACGCTCGAACACGTGTTCGCGCTCTTCCACAGGAATCGCCGGGCCGTCATCGCTGATTGAAAATGCCGGCGCCGGATCGCGCGTCACCATCGCTGTTACCCGGCCATTGTCTGGGGTATAGCGAATCGCATTATCGAAAAGATTGTTGATCAGCTCCTTGAGGCGCGCCGGATCGCCCTGGATCATCACTGGCTCTTCGCCGCCGTCGAAGCCGAGATCGATGCCCTTATCCAAGGCGGCAGGAACCCATTCCATCGTGGTCTCAAACACCAGACGGTTCAGATCCATGCCGCCGAGCTGCAGATTGCGCACGGCATTCGGCTCGTTGCGCGCCAGCGAAAGCAGCTGGGCGACCAGTCGCGACAGGCGCTCCATGCCCGTGTAGATATGCTCCATCGACTGCTTGAGGCGCTCGGGATCGCGCTCCCGCAGAACGATCTCGATCTGCGCCTTGAGCCCGGCCACCGGCGTGCGCAGTTGATGCGCGGCATCGGCAATGAAGCGATTCTGGAACTCCAGCACCTCAGACAGCCGTGCCATCAGCGCATTGATCTCGTCTACCAGCGGCCGCACGCCCTCCGGCACCTCGGTGACCACCGGGCTCAGGTCCAGGTGCGAGCGCGTGGCGATGGTTTGTTCCAGGCGGCGCAAGGGCGCCAGGCCGCGAACCACGCCGGTGGAAACCAGTATGCCGACAAGCAGGGCCAGCACCAGCTGCGGCATGACGACGCCGGCCAGAATCTCGCGGAACAGGGTGTTGCGCTTGTTCACCGTTTCCGCAACCAGTATCAGCATGTCTGGTTGGGTCTTTCCGTTGCCAACACCGAGAAGCACAGCCACTCTGACGTCCTCGTCTTCCAGCACAGTATCGAAGAAAGCGATCCGCCCCGCCTTCAGCGTCAGGGATCCCGGCAGGACCAGGCTCGCCTCGCCCACCGAGGCTTTGTCGCTTTGGCGAATGACGCGGTAAAAAATCTTGTCGTCCGGATCTTCGAGAATGATGCGCTGGGCGCTGGGCGGCAGCACCAGCTCGTCCCCGGAGCCCCCTTGCACCTCCAGCAGCACTTCGCGGGCCATTTCACCCAGAGTACGGTCATAGGCGGCAGCGGCGAAATGCGCCGTGACGTAATAACCGACCACGGCATCCACCACCATCAACGCCATCAGCGGCCACAGCAGCCAGGTCAGAAGCTTTTGCTTGAGCGGCGTCGACCAGGGTTGCACGGCGCCTTCCGTCTTGGCGCTCTCCACGCCGGGCGGATCGGTATCCGGCGCGCTCATCATCCTTCGCGCGGCTTGTCGAGCAAATAGCCCATGCCGCGCACGGTGCGTACGTTGAAGTCGGCAAACTCCAGCTTCTTGCGCAGACGATGCACATAGACTTCGATGGCATTGCTGCCGACCTCGTCGCCCCAACCGTAGAGATGCGCAACCATCTGCTCCTTGCTGACCACCTTGCCCTCACGCGACAGGAGCAACTCAACCAGCGCCACCTCGCGTGCGGTCAGATCGACAGACTGATCGTCGTAGAAAAGCCGACGACCGACCGTATCGAAACGCAAACGACCATGTACCACTTCGGAGGTCACGCCGTTATAGCCACGCCGAATCAGGGCGCGGACTCGCGCTTCGAATTCGGGTAGATCGAAGGGCTTTGTCAGGTAATCGTCGGCGCCGAGGTCCAGACCATAGACGCGATCCTCGACCGTGTCGCGCGCCGTGAGCAACAGCACCGGAATCGAGGAACGGCGCGCACGCAACTGGCGCAGCACTTCGAAACCGTCCATCTTGGGCAGACCCACGTCGAGCACCACCAGATCATAGGGATTGGTCGCCAGGGTTTCATTGGCGGCCGCGCCGTCGCGCGCCAGGTCGACGGCATAGGCCGACTGGGTCAGGCAGCGGGTCAGCGCGTCTGCCAGCAGCGTATCGTCTTCGACTACGAGTATGCGCATGACCGACTCCGCCGTTTCAGGGTTTATCCGAGATTTTCGAGGCGCAGGCGAATCACCTTGCGCTTCACCACCGGCAAGGCCTCGATCTTGGCGATGGCGGCATCGACGCCCTTCTCGCGCACCAGGTGCGTGAGGATGATGATGTCGGTCTGCTCTTCGCCCTCGCCCGGCTCGCGCTGTACCATGGCGTCGATGGAGATGCCGTTGTCGGCCAGAATGCGCGTGATGTCGGCGAGTACGCCGGGCTTGTCCTCGACGCGGAGGCGCAGGTAGTAGCTGGTCTCGACCTCGCCGATCGGCAGGATCGGCGTGTTGACCACGGCATCCGGCTGGAAGGCGAGGTAAGGCACGCGGTGCTCGTGGTCGGCATCGAACACGCGCGCCACGTCCACGAGGTCGGCAATGACAGCGCTGGCGGTCGGCTCGGCGCCGGCGCCCTTGCCGTAATGCAGCGTCGCGCCGACGGCGTCGCCCTGTACCAGCACGGCGTTCATGGCGCCTTCGACGTTGGCGATCAGGCGTCGCGCCGGGATCAGCGTCGGGTGCACGCGCAGCTCGACGCCGGCCGGCGTCCACTTGGTGATGCCCAGCAGCTTGATGCGATATCCGAGTTGCTCGGCATACTTGATGTCGTCGGCTTCGAGCTTGCTGATGCCTTCGATGTGGGCGCTTTCGAATTGCATCGGAATGCCGAAGGCCAGCGCCGACAGGATGGTGATCTTGTGCGCGGCATCCACGCCTTCGATGTCGAAGGTCGGGTCGGCCTCGGCATAGCCCAGGCGCTGCGCTTCCTTGAGTACATCGGCAAAGGGCAGCCCCTTGTCGCGCATCTCGGACAGGATGAAATTGGTGGTGCCGTTGATGATGCCGGCGATCCACTGGATGCGATTGGCCGACAGGCCTTCGCGCACCGCCTTGATGATGGGAATGCCGCCGGCGACCGCTGCTTCGAAGGCGACGACGACGCCCTTTTTCTGGGCGGCGGCGAAGATTTCGTTGCCATGCGTGGCCAGCAGCGCCTTGTTGGCGGTAACGACGTGCTTGCCGTTCTCGACGGCCTTCAGCACCAGCTCCTTGGCCACGCCATAGCCGCCGATCAGCTCGACCACGACATCGACCTCAGGATCGTTGACCACGGCGAAGGCATCGTCGGTAATGCGTGCCTTGCCGCCGGCCAATCTGTTGGCCAGCTCGGTGTTCTTGTCGGCCACGGCAACGATGCGAATCGGGCGGCCGGCACGGCGCGTGATTTCGGCTTCGTTGCGGGAAAGGACGGTGAAGGTGCCACCGCCGACGGTACCTATGCCCAGAAGGCCTACATTGATCGGTTTCATAGCTTTTTATGGGCCGCGATCAGGCGGCGTGACGTTTGCGATATTGTTCGAGGAAGCGTGCGATGCGGGCTATCGCCTCGGTCAGATCATCGGCGTTCGGCAGGAAGACGACGCGGAAATGGTCAGGATGAGGCCAGTTGAAACCCGAGCCCTGCACCAAAAGGACCTTCTCGGCTTCGAGCAATTCGAGAATGAATTGCTGATCGTCCTCGATCGGATACATCTCCGGATCGAGGCGCGGAAACAGGTACATCGCGCCCTTGGGCTTGACGCAGGTCACGCCGGGAATCGCGGTCAGCATCTCCCACGCGAGATCGCGCTGCTTGCCGAGGCGGCCGGTCGACACCACCAGGTCGTCGATGCTCTGATAACCGCCCAGCGCGGTCTGGATGCCGAACTGCGCCGGCACGTTGGCGCACAAGCGCATCGAAGCCAGCAACGTCAGACCCTCGATGTAATCGTGGGCACGGCCCTTGTTGCCGGAAACGATCATCCAGCCGGCGCGGAAGCCGGCGGCGCGATAATTCTTCGACAAGCCGCCGAAGGTGATGAACAGCACATCTTCGGCCAGCGAGGCGATCGAGGTGTGCGTGGCGCCGTCGTAGAGCACCTTGTCGTAGATCTCGTCGGCGTAAATGATCAGGTGGTGCTCGCGCGCGATGGCGATGATTTCCTTGAGCACAGAATCGGGATACAGCGCGCCGGTCGGATTGTTCGGATTGATGACGACAATCGCCTTGGTCCGAGGCGTAATCTTGGCGCGCATGTCGGCCAGATCGGGCAACCACTCGTTGTTTTCGTCGCAGAGATAGTGCGTCGCGGTGCCGCCGGACAGGCTGACCGCCGCTGTCCACAAGGGATAGTCGGGCGCCGGAACCAGCACTTCGTCGCCGGCATTGAGCAAGGCGTTCATCGCCATGACGATGAGCTCGGAAACGCCGTTGCCGATGAAGATATCGTCGACCTGCACGCCCTGAATCTTCTTTTCCTGGGTGTAGTGCATGATCGCCTTGCGCGCGGAGAACATGCCCTTGGAGTCGCTGTAGCCGGAGGCTTCCGGCAGATTATGGATAATGTCGCGGACGATTTCGTCCGGCGCGATGAAACCGAAGGGCGCGGGATTGCCGATGTTCAGCTTGATGATGCGCTGACCGTCCTCCTCCATCTGCTTGGCTCGTGCCATGACCGGTCCACGAATGTCATAGAGGACATTGGCCAGCTTGTTGGACTTGAGCACGGGCTGCATGAAAAACACCATCCTTTCGCGGAAACGGTGAAAACAGGGAGAAAACGACAGCTAACGCCGGAATCGTCCGGCAGACGCAGCAATCGGGAAAGGTGTAATCTTACCCAAGCCCATGTTGCACCGCAACGCCGATAGCGCCTAAAACACGGCAGGGCGTCACCATCAAGCGGAACCATGGCGCCTGGAGCAGAACAATCGAACCTGTTTGCCGTATGCGAAGATTGTGAGCACCGCCGACTTTACGCAACCCGACGTCGTGGATTGCGTAATCGCTTAATCAGTACCTTTCGATGAAACTCCATACCGATCCCCGCACCGGCAATACCGTCACCGCCCATGGCGATGCGTACATTGCCATCAATGGCCAGCGCTACTCAGGCAGCCTGATCGTCCAGCCCGAAGCCATCGATACCGATTGGCGGGTTTCCGCCGTCTCGGCGCTCCAGGCCGCCGACATCGAGAAACTGCTGGCCAGCGGCGCGGATATCCTGATCCTCGGCACCGGCAAGCGCCAGCAATTCCCGCCGCTTGCGCTGCTGAAGCCTGTTATCGCCGCCGGCCGCACCCTGGATGTCATGGACACGCCGGCTGCCTGCCGCACCTACAACATCCTGATGTCGGAAGGCCGCGCCGTCGCGGCCGCCATCATTATCGAATGACAAGCACAACCTCCAACCCGGTTCCCACACAATGAGCACACTCAGTCTGACGCTGATTCTCAGCGGCGTCCTGCTCAATGCCATCGCGCAACTCTTGCTGAAGGCCGGTACCAATGCGATCGGCCATTTTGCCTTTCAGGCAGAAAATATCGTCCCGATCGGCCTCAAGCTTGCGTTTCAGCCCTACATCCTCGGCGGCATGACCTGTTACGCCGTCAGTCTGGTGGTCTGGATCATGGCGCTCTCGCGCGTGCCGGTCAGTATCGCCTATCCCATGCTGTCGATCGGCTACGTCCTCAACGCCTTCATTGCCTATTACTGGTTCGGCGAACCGCTGTCGGCGCAAAAGCTGCTTGGCATCGGCCTCATCATCATCGGCGTCGTCCTGGTGACACGCTCCTAGAATACATACTCCCTCAATGCGCCAGCTCGCTCTTCGCATCACGGCATCAAGCTACCGCGGCACCCTTCAAGGCATTCCGAATCTGGTCGAACAACTGCGCCGCCACGCCGCCGGCGCCACCTTCCTGTTCAGCCTTGGCCCCGACCACACAGGCTGCTTCGCCAGACGCCTGCTTCGGGCCGGACACCTTAAACAGGCGCGGCGCACCCGCGCCTTCGCCCATCACGGCCTCGGGGCCTTGTTCACCGGCACCCTGCTGCCCGCATCGCAGATCGGCCGCCGCGCCGCCGGCGTCATGCGCGGCGTGGAGGAAAGCGGATTCGAGGTCGGCGTCCACGGCTGGGATCGCTGGGCTTGGGAAGAGCACATTACCGACGCCGACGCAGCCTGGACCGAACGCCAGATGCGGCTCGCCGTTGATCGCTACACCGAAGCCCTCGGAAAAGCCCCGACAGTGCACGGCGCAATGGGCTGGCAGATGAATGCCCACGCGCTGCGCCTGACTCAGCGGCTGGGCTTTCGCTACGCCAGCGATACGCGCGGCACACATCCCTTCGTTCCCGTGCAGAACGGCGAGATCGTGCTCTGCCCGCAATTGCCGACCACGCTGCCGACGCTTGAAGAACTGATCGGCCTGAACGGCGTCACCAAAGATAACGTGAATGAAATATTGCTGCGCGAGACTGCAGCGGAATCCCGACACCCTCATGTGTTCAGTCTGCGCGCCGAGCGCGAAGGAATGAAGCTCGCACCGGTCTTCGAAAAATTGCTGACAGGCTGGCGCGAACAGGGATACAGTATCGTTGCGATGCAGGATATCGCGGATCAACTCGATCTCGACACCCTGCCACATCATCAGGTCGTCCGCGGCACAGTGCCAGGCCGACTCGGGACCCTGATGGTGCAAGGTGCCGAGTTTCTGGCAAATTGGAAAGACGCAGCCTGAAGTACGCGGGTGCTTCACTGCGCAGGAGGCACACATGACCGAAGCCGTCGGACTCAAGGTCCCGGACTTTTCCCTACCCGCCACCGGCGGCGGCACGTTCCAGCTCGCCGCCCACGCGGGCAAGCCCCTCGTCATCTACTTCTACCCCAAGGACAGCACGCCCGGTTGCACTACCGAGGCCGGTCAGTTCCGCGATCTGCATGCGGAATTCGCCAGACTCGGCTGCCCGGTCTACGGCATCTCGCGCGACAGCCTGAAATCCCACGAGAATTTCAAGGCCAAGCTGGAGCTGCCCTTCGAGCTGCTGTCCGATCCGGACGAGCTCGCTTGCGGCCTCTTCGACGTGATGAAGATGAAGAACATGTACGGCAAGCAGGTGCGCGGGGTCGAACGCAGCACTTTCCTCATCGATGCAAGCGGAGTATTACGCCAGGAATGGCGCGGCGTGAAGGTGGACGGTCACGCCCGGGCGGTGCTCGAAGCAGTCCAGTCGCTGTAATCCGGTAACGCGAAATAAAGGGAACCCATGGTCACCAAGCGCGCAGCAGGCAAGGCAAGCAGCAAGACCGCAGTCACCAAGCTTTTCGTTCTCGACACCAACGTGCTCATGCACGATCCGCTGTCGCTCTACCGCTTTGAGGAGCACGACATCTACGTGCCGATCATGACGCTGGAGGAGCTGGACAACAACAAGAAGGGCACCACCGAAGTCGCCCGTAATGCACGCCAGGCCAGCCGCATGCTCGACGACATCGTCTCGGGCTGCGAGCAGGACATCGCTTCCGGCATCTCGCTCACTGGTCCTTCGCGGGACCTCGCCAGCGGCAGCCTCTTCCTCCAGAGCGAAGCCATCAGCAGCAACCTGCCGGCCTCCCTGCCGACCGCCAAGGGCGACAACCAGATTCTGGCGGTCGTCATGTACCTGTCGCAGAAGTTTCCCAAGCGTGAAGTCATCCTGGTGTCCAAGGACATCAATATGCGCATCAAGGCCCGCACCCTGGGCCTGTACGCGCAGGATTATTTCAACGACAAGGTGCTCGAAGACACCGACCTGCTCTACACCGGCTCGCTGGAGCTGCCCGCCGACTTCTGGGAAAAGCACGCCAAGGGCATGGAATCGTGGAAAGAGGAAGGCCGCAACCTCTACCGCGTCACCGGCCCGCTGATTCCCGACCTTCTGGTCAACGAATATGTGCACATGGATAGCCCGGACCCCAATGAGCGTCCGTTCAATGCCATCGTGCAGGAGATCAATGGCAAGACGGCCGTCCTCAAGACCCTGGTCGATTACTCGCACAGCAAGAACGCCGTCTGGGGCATCACCGCGCGCAATCGCGAGCAGAACTTCGCGCTCAATCTGCTGATGGATCCCGAGATCGACTTCGTCACCCTGCTCGGCCAGGCCGGCACCGGCAAGACGCTGCTGACGCTGGCCGCCAGCCTGACTCAGGTGCTTGAGACAAAACGCTACTCCGAAGTCATCATCACCCGTGTCACCGTACCGGTCGGTGAAGACATCGGCTTCCTGCCGGGCACCGAAGAGGAAAAGATGACACCGTGGATGGGAGCACTCGAAGACAATCTCGACGTGCTCAACAAGCCTGCCGATGTCGATGCCGCACACGGCGGCGCCCAGGCCGGCAGCTACGGTGGCGACTGGGGGCGCGCCGCGACCATGGATCTGATCCGCAGCCGCATCAAGATCAAGTCGCTGAACTTCATGCGCGGCCGCACCTTCATCAACAAATACCTGATCATCGACGAGGCGCAGAACCTCACGCCCAAGCAGATGAAGACGCTGATCACTCGCGCCGGCCCCGGCACCAAGGTGGTGTGCCTGGGCAATATCGCGCAGATCGACACGCCCTACCTGACCGAAGGCAGCTCCGGCCTGACCTATGTCGTGGACCGCTTCAAGGGTTGGCCGCACTCGGGCCATATCACCCTGCAACGCGGCGAGCGTTCACGTCTGGCGGATCATGCAGCGGAAACGCTGTAAGCCCCGCAAGGCTGCCCACGCAAAACCCCGCCTTGACGGCGGGGTTTTTTATTGCACTTCGCACCGTTTTTAAGGGAAAGCGCCAGACAAGGCGGGAGCATCTGCGCCTTCGGCACACCCTGCCAGGCCTTGCCGAACAGTGGCTTGCCTCGGCCAGGGCGGCCCGTGGCGACACTGCGTTTCCCTCTCCTTTCGAATCGGCAATGAAAAAGGCCCGGCAATGCCGGGCCTTCAAGTTTGGCGATCGAAGCGCGCTTAGTCGGCGGCGACGAACACCAGCAGCGCCACGGCTGCGGCGATACCTGCCGGCACGCCGTACTTCTCGAACTTCGAGACTTCGCCACCGGCGACGACCTCCACCGGTACCTGGGCGATTTCGAGCACGCGGTTGGTGACTGAGTCCTCAAGCAGGCGGGTCAGCGAGTTCTTGCGCGAGATGCCCATAATGATCTGGTCGACATGCAGACGCTGCGCCACCTTGTGGATCACGCCAGCCTTGTCGCCGAGCTCGATATGCACGGCATGCGGCACGCCATGCTGATTCAGCAGATCGCGCGCCGACTGCATGACGGCTTCGGCTTCTTCGCGATGGAACTTCTCGCGATCCTTGCGCTTGATGAACTGGGCGATGTACTGCGGCAGCGGCGTACGCACGTGCAGCAGATGCACTTCCATCGACGAATTCGCGGTGAAGCGGTTCACAACCTGGCGCACAGCCAGCAGGGAGTTGGAGGAACCATCAACGGGGACGAGTACCTTGACCATGGCATTTTCTCCTTTGCTTGCAGCAATCGCGCTGGGAGCTTCCTTGGACGACGTGATCGACTTGCGCAGATGTTCAGCAACATTTGCACGCGCCGAGGCACTGCCCGCCAGAAAACCACCTGCCAGAACACCAACCAAGCACACCAGATGCAGCGTAACCGACAACCAGGGGTAAGCCTTGAGGTACGGCTCGACAAACGGCTCATGCACCATCATCGCAGCGGCAGTCCAGGCCAGCACACCACCACCGATGTAGATGATGATGGGGAAGCGCTCGACAGCCTTCATGATCATGTGGCTACCCCAGACAACGATCGGGATGCTCAGGATCAGACCGACAATGATCAGGGTCATGTCGCCCTTGGCGGCGCCGGCAACGGCCAGCACGTTGTCCAGGCCCATGACCGCATCGGCGATAACGATGGTCTTCATCGCACCCCAGAAACTGCCGGATGCTTCGACCTCATGCGAGTCGCCGTCGGTATCAGCCAGAAGCTTGTAGGCGATCCAGAGCAGCGCGACGCCACCAAGGAAACGCAAGCCGGGAAGTTCAAGCAGATAGACGACCACGAGGGTCATAATGACGCGAACGGCAACGGCGCCGAACGTGCCCCAGACGACGGCCTTGCCGCGTACCGAATCAGGCAGATTGCGTGCGGCCAGTGCGATAACGATGGCGTTATCACCCGACAGCACCAGATTGACCATCATGATGGCCAGCAAGGACGAGAAAAACTCGGCGGATAGTACTTCCATTTAACATTCCTCCTCTAGGAAAGTTGAACAACAAACGACGGCCAAATCGCAGCAAGCTCGAAGCCGCCGCAACCCTGGTCTCGCTTGTGTCTCCATGCATCCAGAGGCACCGATGTCACCGGGGACTCATGTCCCGTGCTGTCGACAACATCGCTAGCAGTTAAACTTCACTACTGAAGCTACTCCCCAACTCATACCGGCCTACTGTTTTTACCGGCAATGCCGAATTCCCTCGGCACGTTTCAATTATTAATTTCCTGTAAGAATTATGGAAATGAAGATTTGGAATGGTCAAAATTACGAACTATTTCATACGATTACATTTAGTAATCGACTTGATTACCTATTGTTCTATTTATTACAGTGCCGGCCGGCGCCTGTCACAAAATCAAAAAATTTGTGATTCAAATCATTGTGTGTTTTAATGAAGTCTGTGCAGGGCGCAAGTCGTGCACACCCCTCAAAGGGGAGTAGCTTCCGCGGGTAATACCGTCGCAATGGGGTCGTCAATTCAGGAGCAATCCTCGGCACCGTTGGCAACCGCGTTCCTTTAAATGGAATGCATCGTTGTAAGCGAGACCTTTGCCTGTCCAGGCGAGATCTTTGGCTCATTGATTTTGCTTGGCTGGGGAAATGGTCCCCTTCGCCTCGGCGAAGTTTGATGCGCTTACATCGAAAGGTATGGAAATGTCCCAGGCAAATATCCGTCGCTTCCTCAAGCACGGCATGCTCCCCCAACTCAGCGTATTTGAAGCCGTCGCCCGCCTAGGCAACTTCACCAAGGCCGGCGAAGAGCTGTACATGGCGCAACCGACCGTTTCGGTCCAGATGAAGAAGCTGACTGAAACGATAGGCACGCCATTGATCGAACAGATCGGCAAGCGCATTTATCTGACCGAAGCCGGCACCCTGCTCTACTCGGCCTGCCAGGAGCTATTTGGCACGCTGCGCGTACTGGATGGCAAACTAACCAGCATCCACGATGTGCATAGCGGCCGCCTGCGGATTGCCGTCAGCACCACCGCCAAGTACTTCGCCCCCCGCCTGCTTAGCGAATTCGTCACCCACTTTCCGGACGTCGAAGTTTCGCTGCAGATCCACAATCGCGAAGGGCTGCTCGAACGTCTCGGCCAGAATCTGGACGATCTCTATATCTTCGCCAACCCGCCGACCGCATCCGAACACGATGTGGTGACCCAGCGCATCCTGCCCAATCCCATGGTGGCATTTGCACCGATGGGCCACCCGCTGACGGGCAGGAAGAACATTCCCTTCGAGGAGTTTGCCAAGGAGCCCTTCATCATTCGCGAACAGGGCTCGGGCACGCGCAAGGTCGCACTGGAAATTTTTCGCAACCACGATTGCGAGCCCAATATCCGCATGGAAATGTCCACTAACGAAGCTATTCGCGAAGCCATCATGGCCGGACTGGGCGTTTCCATCATGTCGCGTTACACACTGGGCCTCAACGTGAACCACGACAAGCTGGAAATACTGGATGTGCAGGGTTTCCCGGTCGAGCACGACTGGATGTTCGTCTACCCGGTCGGCAAGCAGTTGCCGGCGGCAGCCAAGGGCTTCATGGACTTCACGCGCAAGACCTCGAAGGCGCTAGCGCTTGACTACCTGCCGACCATTCCCAAACTGGGCAAGACGGGTGCCGAGCCATTCAGGAACGCGGCGCAGATCGGCTAATGGAAAAACGGGGCCCCACGGGCCCCGCTTCTTTCCGGCTGCAAAACCCGGACACGGCCAATTGCCGCTGAGAGTGCCTCGCCCCGGAATCGCGACTCAATAGTCGCCGCCGCCGGGCACGTAGCTGCTGCTGCCCGGCGCGAAGTTCACGAACTTGGTGTATTCGCCGAGGAAGGTCAGCATGACCGGGCCGGTCGGGCCGTTACGGTGCTTGCCGACGATGGCCTCGGCCATGCCCTTGTTGTCGGGCTTGTCCTTGTTGTAGTACTCGTCGCGGTACATCATGATGATGATGTCCGCGTCCTGCTCGATGGCGCCGGATTCGCGCAGATCGCTCATCAGCGGACGCTTGTCGTTGCGCTCCTCAACCTTGCGCGAGAGCTGCGACAGGGCGATCACCGGTACCTGCAGCTCCTTGGCCAGCGACTTGATCGAGCGGGAAATCTCGGAAATTTCCGTGGCGCGGTTCTCGTTCTCGCGGGCCGACGTCATCAGTTGAAGATAGTCGATGACGATCAGGCCGAGCTTGCCGTACTGGCGGTGCAGGCGACGCGCGCGGGCACGCAAGTCATTGGAGTTAATCGCACCGGTATCGTCGATATGGATATTGGCCTCATGCAGCTTGCCGAGCGCCATTGTCATCTTGTCCCAATCGTCGTCGGTCAGGCGCGCGCTGCGCAGCTTGGTCTGATCGATACGTCCGACCGAGGAAAGCAGACGCATGGCCAACTGCGGACCCGACATTTCGAGACTGAAGATCGCCACCGGCAGCTTCAGATCCACCCCGACATGTTCGGCGATATTCAACGCAAAGGCCGTCTTGCCCATCGACGGACGGCCGGCAACCACGATCATGTCGCCCGGCTGCAGGCCTGAGGTCATCTTGTCCAGGTCGGTGAAGCCGCTCGGCGTACCGGTGATATCGCTGCTGTCGCGGCCGTAAAGCTCCTCGATTTTCTCGACGACCTGCGCCATCAGCGGCTGGATGGCGACAAAACCGGCCGTTGAGCGTGCGCCGGCCTCAGCGATTTCCAGCACCTTGACCTCGGCTTCATCGAGGATCTGCTTGACGTCCCGACCGGCAGGATTGAGAGCCGAAGCGGCGATCTCGTCGCCCGCAGTGACGAGCTTGCGCAGTACGGAACGCTCGCGCACGATTTCGCCGTAGCGGCGGATGTTCGCCGCTGACGGCGTGTTATTGGCGATTTCGGCCAGATAGGCCATGCCGCCGGTCTGCTCGGACTCATTCGCGTTGGCGATGGACTCGGCCACGGTCAGCACATCGGCCGGGCGCCCCACTTCGATCAGCCGCGAGATGTGGCGGAAAATGCGGCGGTGGTCGTCGCGATAGAAGTCGCCTTCGGCAACGACGTCACCGATACGATCCCACGCGGTGTTGTCGAGCAGCAGGCCGCCGATCAGCGACTGCTCGGCCTCGATGGAATGCGGCGGCAGCTTCAGCGTCGCCAGTTGTGCGTCGCTCGTGTAATTCTGGGATGGGTTGTTATTCGAGAATGCACGCGCTTGTGCCATGACCTACCTCCGATACTTTGACGCAGTGTACTCGGATCGCTCAGGCGGCACTGTGGACAACTCTGTGGGGAAGCTGTGTTTATTTGGTGGATATCCTGTGCGCGACAGTCCGGCCGCCCACAGAATGTGGATATCCTGTGAGCCAGTTGTGGAGAAAGCTATTGCACGGCCTCGGCGTCGTCTCTCGACAAGCCGCCCGCAACCACACCCAGCACGCCCACAAAAGTCTTGGCGCCGTCCCGCAGAAAGACGGCGCTTTCCTCAACCACACGGCCTTCGCTGAGCAGCTTGCCAAGATCAGCCAGCGGCGCCTCACCATACTTGCTCGCATAGTGCGCCGCCTGCATGGCGAGAATCCGCGCGGTCCTGGCCAGGGCCTCCTTGCTGCTCATCGCCACCATGTCGTCGGATAGCGCCAGATAGCGCTGAAATTCTTCGAAGATGAGCTCGCTCTTGTCGATGAGCTTGGCACTGGTTTGCATCGCTGCCTCCCGGAGACGAGGAAATTCTCGATGCCCACGATACCGGCCGGCGACGGTATCGACGATTCCCTGTCTGGATTGCTTGATAAGCAAGACGCATCAAGCATCTTGGCTTGCCGGTTATATAGTCTCAACCGTTCCAGTCATATCCCACGGGTACCCATATGCAACACCTGACGCAAATCGAGAGCCTGATCAAAATGGCCAACCAGATCGGCGGTTTCTTCAACAGCTATACCGATCGCGATCTGGCGCGTCGTGAAGTCGCCAATCACCTGGACAAGTTCTGGGAGCCACGCATGCGGCACCAGATCCTGGAGTACAACAGCAAGCACATCACCCTGAACAACGATCTGCTGCCGCTGGTTCGCGAAGCGCTGAAAATTCTTCCGACACCGCCGCAGCCGCACCTCATTGCGGTCCCGCGCGCCGCCGCCGCGCACTGACCCCATCCCCTTGCCTGTCTTCCAGCCGCCCTCGGGCGGCTTTTTTGCATCTGTGTCCGCCGCCAGAGAAAAACGGGCCGCGAGATGATTCTCGCGGCCCGCTGTGCACGACATCCAGCCCATTCAAGGATCAGGCCTTGATTTTTTCCCTCTTGAATTGGGCAGCCTCGGCAGAACCGCCGGTGGCGTTGCCCTTGGAGTAGGAATGTGCGCCGACGCCTGCCAGCTTGCCGCCCTGGACGATCAGATACTCGTCGCGGATGGGGCGGTTCTCGAAGAAGCACTCAAGGATTTCTCGCGTCCCGGCAGCGTAGCGGGCTTGCGCCGAAAGGCTGGTGCCGGAAATGTGCGGCGTCATGCCATGGTGTGGCATGGTGCGCCACGGATGATCGTTCGGCGCCGGTTGCGGGAACCAGACGTCGCCGGCATAGCCTGCAAGCTGTCCGCTTTCCAGGGCGCGCACGATGGCGTCGCGATCGCACAACTTGCCGCGAGCGGTGTTCACCAGATAGGCGCCGCGCTTGAACCATTTCAACGACTTCTCGTTGATCATGTTTTCCGTTTCCGGATGCAAGGGGCAGTTCAGCGTCACCACGTCGCAGACCTTGGCCAGGCTTTCCAGGCTGGTATGGTGGGTCAGGTTGAGTTCCTTTTCCACGGCTTCAGGCAGGCGATAGCGATCCATGTAGTGCAGCTTGGTGCCGAAGGGATGCAGCAGGCGCAGCACGCGCAGACCAATGCGGCCGGCCGCGACGGTGCCGACGTTCATGGCTTCGAGGTCGTAGGAACGCGAGACGCAGTCGGCGATGTTCCAGCCGCCGCGCTTGACCCAGTCGTTGGAAGGCAGATAGTTGCGCACCAGCGCCAGGATCGACATCATGACGTGTTCGGCCACGGCATGCGAGTTGCAATAGGTCACTTCGGCGACGGTAACGTTGCGCTCCATGGCGGCTTGCAGATCGGTGTGGTCGGAGCCAATACCGGCGGTCACGATCATCTTGAGGTTCTTCGCCTTGGCAATGCGCTCGGCGGTCATGTAGGCCGGCCAGAAGGGCTGCGAAATCACGATGTCGGCATCCGGCAGTTCGCGATCGAGCACGCTGCCGGCGCCGTCCTTGGAGGAGGTCACCACGAGCTTATGCCCATTGGATTCGAGGTACTTGCGCAGGCCGAGCTCGCCGGACACGCAGCCGAGCAGCTCGCCCGGCTTGAAGTCGATGCCCTTCGGCGTCGGCAGGGTCTGGCCGTCCGGATAGATTGCCGGTTGCGGGCAATCGTCGCGGGCGTACTTGGGGGGATAACCGGTAACGGGATCGTCGTACAGAACACACACTACTTTCGCCATCTTTATTCCTCCAGAAATTGATGCCGGACGACGGCGTTGTCGTCCGGCATTGCCGATCGTGTTTCTGCTCGGACCTGCTGCCTCATTGCAGCAAGGTCGTGGAGAAATTCTGGACGGCGGTCATTGATGCATCCAATGCCGCCGCAAAATGGCTCAATACGATTTCATTATCAGACCGCGGAGATCAGGCGATCGAAGCGGCTTTGCAGATCGACACCGCGGGAAAGTTCGATCATCGCCGCCGTCATCGGCGGATACGGATTCTGCTTGCGCGCCACCATCCCGATCTGCCGCGAGAGCTCAGGCACGATTTGAACGACGCAGATCTCCTGGCGCAACTCGATCAGGCTCAGCACGCTATGCGGCACCACCGCACAAAGATTGCTGCAGCGTATCTGCGAATACAGAGCGAAGATCGAATCGGTCTCCATTTTCACGCGCGGCGTCACCCCTGCCTGCCTGAAGGCGGTATCGATGATCTGGCGGCTTTGCATATTGCTGGTCAACAGGCACAGCGGCAGCTCGGCGACCTCGCCCCATTCGAGATGCTGTCTGCCTTTCAGGATCGAGTCGTCGCGCGTCATCAGCACATAGCGCTCGACATAGAGCGGGTGCACGGTAAAGCCGGCAAGAATCGAGTCGGACAGATAGGTGATACCCAGATCCAGCTCGCAGCTGTCGAGGCGACGGGCAATTTCCTGGGCCGGCAATGAGAGGATGCTGAAGTCGATGCCGTCGTATTGTTCCTGGCACGGCGTCGTCAACAAGGGCACCACCGGCATGGTGGTCGGAATCGCGCCGATGTTCAGCGAGCCTTTGAGGTTGCTGTGTGCGCTCATCGCCTCCTGCCGCATCGCCTCATAGCTCGCCAGCAGATGCTGCGCCCAACCGACGACACGCTCGCCCTCCTCGGTCAGGCCTTCGTAGCGGCGACCGCGGCGAACCAGATTCAGGTCCAGCTCTTTTTCAAGATTGCGTATGGCGGTGGACAAGGCCGGCTGCGACACATGGCAGCGCTCGGCGGCGCGGGCGAAATGCCGGACTTCGGCGAGTGTGACCAGATATTTGAGCTGGCGGATGAACATGATGAATTACCCGGGAATACGTCGGTACGGCCCAAACGGAAAGTTGATCCAAAACAGAAAACCAGGAAATCAACGCATTGTCAGTTGCCTGAATGCGTGATTGTGCCTTATAGTTTCGCTATTCCTAAATTGATATAGCGATTGAATAGGTCGACATATCGTCTGCTTTCGGAATTGACTCCCTAGTCAAACTTGCCGGCTATCTTCCTTGAGGGCCGGCTTTTCTTTGCCCAACGTTATATCCAACAGAATATATTGAGAATTACTGTGAGAACACGAAATCTAGCCAAAGTTGCCCTGCTTCCGTTTTTGATTCAAACCGCCTACGCAGCTGACAGCAGCGTTTTCACGCTCGGGGAAGTCGTTGTCAGCGCTCCCGGCACAGGAAACATCGGCAGCAGCACGATCACCACGGATGAAATGCGTACTCAGGATAGAGACAACGTCGCCACTGCGCTCAACCTCGAAAGCGGGGTCTACTTCACCAAGGGCGGCGCCCGCAATGAGCAGATGGTCAACGTGCGGGGCTTTGATCTACGTCAGGTACCGATCTACATGGACGGCATTCCGATCTACGTCCCTTACGACGGCTATGTCGATCTGGCTCGTTTCTCGACCCAGGATCTTTCTCGCATCGAAGTTTCCAAGGGCTTCAGCTCTGCGCTGTATGGCGCCAACACGCTGGGTGGGGCAATCAATCTGGTCAGCCGCAAGCCGACCAAGGCATTTGAAGGAGAAATCGGCGGCGGCATCACCTTCACGGACAGAGGCGACATGTCGGGCCAGCAAATCTACACCAATGTCGGTACCAATCAAGGCATGTGGTATCTGCAAGCCGGCGTCTCCTACAACAACCAGGACTTCTATCCGATGTCCCGCGACTTTGTATCGGTTCCTCGGGAAGACGGAGGCAAGCGCAACTGGAGCGACCAGAACGACAGTCGCATCAATCTGAAAGTCGGCCTCACGCCGAACGCGACGGACGAGTATGCCTTCAACTACATCAAGCAGAAAGGCACCAAGAACACACCGCCCTATACCGGCAACCAACTGCCGGCCGGTCAGGCCAACCGCTACTGGAACTGGCCCTACTGGGAAAAGGAAAGTTTCTATTTCCTCAGCAAGACCGAGGTCGGCATCCACACTTTCCGCGTTCGCCTCTACAACGATCAATTCCGCAACGCATTGCTCACCTACTCCAATGCCGCCCGCACCGCGCAACAGTCGAGCCCGAGCGCCTATGACGATTACACCAACGGATTCAGTCTGCAGGACGATATCCGGATTCTGTCGAACAACGTGCTGAAGGTCGCATACAACTACAAGGAAGACGTTCACCGCGAAAGCACCACGACGTCTCCCACGCAGAACTTCAAAGACAAGACCCAGACCTTCGCGATCGAAGACACGCACAAGTTCAACGAGCGCCTGACGCTGGCTACCGGCATCTCCTACGAGACCCGAGATACCCTGCAAGCGCAGGATTACCAGAACAATAAGCTGTCGGATTTCCAGAAGGGCGACAACTCCGCCACCAATGGCCAGGCCGCTTTGCTCTACAAAGCCACCGACCTCGATTCCTTACGTTTCAGCATTGCGCGCAAGAGCCGTTTCGCGACGATCAAGGATCGTTATTCCTACCGCTTCGGCACTGCGCTGCCTAATCCGGACCTGAAGCCGGAACAGGCTACGCACTATGAAGTCGGCTATGAACGTAAAGTGAATTCGAATCTGGTGCTCACCAGCAATCTCTTCTACAGCCGCGTCACCGACATGATTCAATCGATCACGGTCACCCCTGGGGTTAGTCAGGCACAAAACATCGGCAAGGTAGACATCACCGGCATCGAGCTGGGGCTCAACGGCAGCCTCGGCAAGGTGGATTTTGGCGCCAACTATACCTATCTAGACCGCGACAATCGCAGCAGCAGCGCATTCCTGACCGACACGCCCGACAACAAGCTGTTCGCCTATACCACCTGGAATATCAACGGCAACTGGCGCGTGAACGGCAGCGTTGAAAGTAGCTCGCGGCGCTATTCAAGCTCAGACGGAAAGCAGATCGCACCGGGCTTCGCTGTCGTGAACGCCAAGGCCGGCTACAAGTTCGGCAACGGACTGCTGCTCGAAGGCGGCGTACGTAACCTGTTCGACAAGAACTACATGTACACCGAAGGCTATCCGGAAGCCGGTCGTGTTTTCTTCGCGCAGTTCAACATGCCTCTGTAAGGAAACAGGATGAACGCACCCAAGCTCCAAGCTCCTCAGCTCAAAGCCCCACAGCGCCGGCGCTTGCTATTCGGTGCGTTCGCCCTGTCATGGCTGTGGCCACTGCGCCATGCCATGGCTGCGGCTGGCAAGCCGCAGCAAATCAATGTATTGACCGCCTATCCGAATGAAGTGATGTCGAGCTTCGAACAGGCGTTCGAAAAAGCCCACCCTCAATATCGTCTCAATTTTCTGTGGCGCATGCCGCACGACGCCCTGCCCTATCTGCGCGAACACGCGCATGACGGCAGCGTGGATGTGTACTGGTCGGCGTCGCCGCGCACCTTCGACCGGCTCAAGGAGGAAAAGCTGCTGCGCAAGCTCGGCAATGCCCGGAGCAGGAATCTTCCGGAAACCATAGGCAAGACGCGAATC
Organism: Rhodocyclaceae bacterium; assembly: GCA_028869135.1. Taxonomy (GTDB): domain Bacteria; phylum Pseudomonadota; class Gammaproteobacteria; order Burkholderiales; family Rhodocyclaceae. The sequence goes on along the minus strand of JAGWTC010000011.1, from coordinate 52,186 downwards.
ACCGATATCGATGGCTACTTCGCTGCGACCGAAATCGCCGGCTACGTCTTCGCCATCAACGACGCCAGGCTCAAGGCCCTTGACGTCGTCGAACCGCAAGACTGGACCGACCTCGCCAATCCGCGCCTGGCCGGGCAGATCGCCCTGCCGGTGCCGAGTTCGGTCGGCTTTGCGCCGGTAATGTTCGACATTGTCCTGCAGGCCTGGGGCTGGGAAAAAGGCTGGGCTCTCTGGAGCGAGATCGCCGCGCTGTCGCAGCTCGCGCAAAGCGGTTCGACCTTCATCACCGACACCGTGGGCTCCGGTCAGGCCGCCATCGGACTGTCCATGGACTTCTTCGTCAGGGCGGCGATCGCCAAGGGCGCGGCCCTGACACAGCGCTACCCGGCGCACAACGGCATCAATCCGGGCCAGATCGCGCTGCCCGCCGTCAGCGGCAACGCACGCGGCGCCAAGGCCTTTGTGGATTTCGTACTGTCGGAAGCGGGCCAGAAGCTGCTGCTGGAGCGCGACATTCGCAAACTGCCGGTGCGTCCCTCCGTCTACCCGCACAACGACGGCAGCCAATTCAATCCCTTCTTCGCGGCGCGTAAGGGCATGCTCGATTACGACGGCGAACGCGGCCGCTGGCGGCTTGCCGTCATCTCGGCCATCTTCGACGAAATGCTGGCCAAGCCGCACAAGGAAATCGTCGAGCTTTGGCAGCGCGTGCATGCCGCCGAAGCCGCCGGCAAGGATGTCGCCGCCGTTCGCGCCACGCTTTGCAAACCGCCCGTTGACGAGGCTCTTGCCGACAGCGATGAAGTCAGGCGACGCTTCCGCAACGACCTCGAAGGCGAAACGCTGCCGCACCGGGATCTACTGCAGCAATGGAGCCTGAGCTGCGCCTTCGAACGCGCCAAGGCGCGCGGCGCACTGAGCGCAATCGACGCATGAGCAAAAACGTTTTTCGGCGCGCATACCGCCTGACCTTGAAGCTGGGTTTGCTGACGTGCAGCGCCTTGGCCTGCGCCGACGCGCCGGCACCCATACTTGGCACCAACAACATCACGCACGAGGCCTTTACTCAGCCTCTGTCCATAATGCCCGACAGCGCGCGCGAAGCGTTCTTCCGCGGCCGATCGCTATTCCGCCAGAACTGGGTGATCGCGCCGGCTGGCGACGACCAGGTCGACGGGCTGGGGCCCCTGCACAACCGCATCTCCTGCATTTCCTGCCACGCCGCCAACGGCAAGGGGCACGCGCCGAACGGCCCGCATGAAAAAGCCGGCTTCCTGCTGGTGCGTCTCTCCGTTCCCGGCGCAAATCCGAACGGCGGCCCCTTGCCCCACCCCGTCTACGGCGACCAGTTGAATGAAGACGCCATTCCCGGAGTGCCGGCGGAAGGCCGTGTGCAAATACACTGGCGCGAGCACAAGGTCACGCTGACCGGCGGCGAAGTCGTACGCCTGCGCAGCCCACGGATCGCGTTCCGCGATCTCGCATACGGTCCGATGGGCAAGGTGCAGACTTCAGCCCGGATCGGCCCGGCGGTTTTCGGCCTGGGCCTGCTCGACGCCGTTCCCGTCGAGGCGCTCGAAAAGCTCGCGGCGGAAAACCAGGCCTACGGCGTGCGCGGCAAGCTGAACCTGGTGCATGACGCCGCCAGCGCACAAACCATGCCGGGCCGCTTCGGGCTCAAGGCCAATCGCAGCGTGCTGCGCGACCAGATCGCTGGCGCCATGATCGGCGATCTGGGCATCACCAGCACATTGTTCACCGAGGAAAACTGCATGCCGGCGCAGAAACAATGCCGGCAGGCGCCGAATGGCAATTCGCCGGACGGCCATTCCGAACTCAACGACGAGCAGCTGGACGAACTCGAACGCTATCTCGCCTTCCTGGCGCCGCCCTTGCCGCGCAACATGAATGCGCCGGAAGTGGAACAGGGCCGCCGCCTGTTCAACGACATGGGTTGCGCCGCATGTCATCGCCCGCAATTGCCGCTGGGTCGCCACAAGCTGCTGGGCGATCTGCGCGGGCAAAACATTGCGCCCTACACCGATCTGCTCGTTCACGACATGGGCGCCGATCTCGCCGACCATCGCTCCGATTTCAGGGCCGGCGGCCGCGAGTGGCGCACGGCGCCGCTCTGGGGCGCCGGCCTGCTGAAGAAAATGAACGCGCGTGTCGGCTATCTCCACGACGGCCGCGCGCGCACCGTGCAGGAAGCCATCCTGTGGCACGGCGGCAGCGCCTCACCGGCGCGCAACAATTACAGCCAGGCCCCGCGCGACCAACGCAATGCCGTGCTCTCCTTTATCGGCTCGCTGTAAACCCAAAACTGCACCACCGGAGGAAACATGCTGAAAACACTTCGCACCGTCCTGCTCTGCACCGCACTGGCCCATGCAGGCCTCGCGGGCGCCGCCGGAAAACCCGACCAACCGGCGCAATACGTTACCGACAGCGTCAGCGTAACGGGGGCCGTCGAGCGGCCTTTGCAACTGCGTGTGGCCGATCTGCGCGGCTTCCCGCCGCAGCAAATCGGGGAAGTCCCCATGGTCTGCCAATCCGGCGCCAATCTCGGCAAGCTCGAACGCCTCAAGGGCGTCCTGCTGCGCGATATCCTGGAAAAGGCGACGGTGAAAGCGCCTGGCCATAACGACATCAAGAAAATGATCGTTGTCGCAGGCGCCAGCGACGGCTACAAGGTCGTGTTCTCATGGAGCGAGATATTCAATTCTCCGGTCGGCGACGGCGTCATCGTGTTTTTTGAAAAGGACGGACAGCCCTTGGCCGACGACGAAGGTCGCATCGCGATGATCTCATCCAAGGATTTGCGCAGCGGGCCGCGCCACGTGAAATGGCTGCAATCGCTGGAAGTGCTGAAAGTCGTCGAATGAAGTCAGCCCGCGCGCAGACGACCGATACCGGCGCCGTTCCGGCCGATAGCGATCCGCTGGTGTCACATGTCGTTGCGGCGATCCGCAAGCATGCCGAGGCAGGCGAACTGCCCCTGTTCACCTGGACGCTCGGCCTGCCGCAACCGTGCTTGCTGGCCGCCATCAGCGGCTGTTTTTCGGAATCAGGAAAGCTCGCCCCGCTCTCCGAGGCGCAGTATCAAGTGCTGCTCAGACGGGTGCCGCCCGCGTTTTCACCGCTGGTCGAATGGATACGATCGCAGTTGTCGCCGACAGCCGATACACGGCAAGGGGAATGGCTGTCCCATGCCGTCGCCGCCGCCTGCTTCGGAGAGCGTCCGCTCTGGGTCGATCTCGGGCTGGCCGACGCAGATCAGCTCAAGGCCGTGCTGGCACGCTACTTCCGGCCCAAATTCGCCAGCCGATCCGGCGAGTTGGGCTGGAAGCACGAATTGCTGCAGCGGGCGAAAAGCGGCCGGACATGGAGGCCGCCCAAGGCACTCGACTCTCCATTATTTTCCAGGCAGCAAAATTTTTCCAAATACGTTATATTCGAACGTACAAGACGAATGCAATAAAATTGTCTGGAATCATTAATCGACCCTCAGACCTAAACCTATTCCAATCATCAAAATACTACAGGAAACAGCATGAAAAACCGCGCCAGCCGCATTCTCGTCGCCCTCTTATCGATATATTCAGTTGTAGCCAGCGCAGATGAAACCCAGGTCGCCGTCGCCGCCAACTTCGCGGCGCCGGTGCAGAAGATCGCCGCCGAATTCGAGAAGCAGACCGGCCACAAAGCCATCGTCGCGACCGGCGCGACCGGCAAGTTCTACGCCCAGATCGTGAACGGCGCGCCGTTCGATATCCTGCTTGCCGCCGACGACGAAACCCCGGCCAAGCTCGAAAAAGAAGGCCAGTCGGCCGTCGGCAAGCGCTTCACCTACGCCATCGGCAAATTGGTGCTGTGGTCGGCCAAGGCGGCCGTCGTGGACGACAAGGCCGAGGTGCTGAAGCGTGGCGGCTTCGATCACCTCTCGATCGCCAATCCCAAGGTCGCCCCCTATGGCGCCGCCGCCGTGGAAACCATGAAGGCGCTCGGCGTTTATGACGCGCTGCAGCCCAAGATCGTCATGGGAGAAAACATTGCCCAGGCGCATCAATTCATCGCCACCGGCAACGCGCCGCTAGGCTTCGTCGCCCTGTCGCAAGTGCTCAAGGACGGCAAGATCGAAGGCTCATACTGGATCGTTCCCGAGAAGCTCTATTCTCCGATCCGCCAGGATGCCGTGCTGCTCAACAAGGGCAAGGACAACAAGGCCGCCGCTGCCTTCCTGGACTTCCTGAAGACCAACAAGGCCGCCAAGGACATTATCCTCAGCTACGGCTACAGCCTCTGATCTTCCGCTGAAACGTCTCCAGTTGTACCTTTGGGCAGGTACGGTTTCCGTATCTGCCCATTTTCTCGTCCGGGCCATACGGCCTAAGGCGGGCCTTGCACCGCTAAAATAGTCGCATCATGAATTTCACCCCTTCGGACTGGGCCGCCATCCGCCTGACGCTTGAGCTTGCCACGCTCGCGACGGCGCTGTTGATTCTCTTCGGGACCCCAGTCGCCTGGTGGCTGGCGCACACCAAGTCGCGCCTCAAGCCGCTTGTCACCTCGCTGGTGGCCATGCCGCTGGTACTGCCGCCCAGCGTGATCGGCTTCTATCTGCTGGTCTTCATGGGACCCAATGGGCCGCTCGGACATTTGACGCAGAGCCTGGGCTTAGGCACGCTGCCCTTCACCTTTACCGGCCTGCTCGTCGCCTCATGCATCTATTCCACTCCCTTCGTCGTGCAGCCTTTGCACAACGCCTTCGAGGCCATCGACGATCGCATGTACGAGGCCGCCGCCACACTGCGCGCGGGGCCGATTGACCGTTTCTTCAGCGTCGCGGTGCCGCTCGCCAAGCCCGGCTTTCTGACTGCCGCCGTGCTGGGCTTTGCGCACACCGTCGGCGAATTCGGCGTCGTGCTGATGATAGGCGGCAACATCCCCGACAAGACGCGCGTGGTCTCGGTGCAGATCTACGACTATGTCGAAGCGCTCGAATACGGCGAAGCGCATCGCCTCGCCGCTGTAATGCTGATCTTTGCCTTCGTCGTGCTGTTCCTGCTCTACACCTTCAACCCGACGCGCAAGAAGGCGGCATGAAATGATAGAAGCCGACTTCACGCTCAGCCTGCCCGGCTTCGAACTGGAAGCCAGACTCGAACTCCCCATTCACGGCGTCACGGCGCTGTTCGGCCCGTCGGGCTCGGGCAAGAGCACCTTGCTGCGCTGCCTGGCGGGACTCAGCCGTCCGCAACGCGGCCGCCTCGTCGTCAACGGCGAAGTCTGGCAGGACGAAGGCTGTTTCCTGCCGCCGCACAAGCGCCCGGTCGGCATGGTGTTCCAGGATGCGGCGCTGTTTCCGCACCTGAACGTGCGCCAGAATCTCGACTACGGTGCCGGACGCGCCAAACGCGGCGGCAAGACGAAGAACGTTCCGAAAGCCGACGATCTCATCGATCTGCTCGGCATCGGGCATCTTCTGGACCGCCGCACCGGGATGCTGTCGGGCGGCGAGAAGCAGCGCGTTGCCATCGCGCGCGCGCTGTTTTCATCGCCTGAACTGCTGTTGCTTGACGAACCCCTTGCGGCACTCGACGGCGCGCGCAAGGGCGAACTGCTCCTGTACCTCGACCAGTTGCACCGCCAGCTCGACATTCCCGTTGTGTACGTCAGTCATGCGCCGGAAGAAGTGGCACGCCTGGCCGATCACATCGTGCAATTGAAGGAAGGGCGCGTTCAGAACTTCGGCCCGGTCATGGGCATCTTTCCCTATCTTCAACAACCGCAGACGCATGAGGAAGGCGTCTTCACGCTGCTTGCGGGCACTATCGAGCTGCATGACAGCAACGACCACCTGACTCAGGTCAGCGTGGGCGAACATCGCCTCTGGGTGCGCTACATCGATCGTCCCGTCGGCAGCCCCATGCGTCTGCGCCTGCTGGCGCGCGACGTCAGCCTGAGCCTGGATCCGGGCGCACGCGAAAGCAGCATCCTCAACACGCTGCGCGCGGAAGTCGCCGGCGTGGAGGAAACCGCACCGGGCCGTGCGCTGGTCCGACTCGCGCTACGCGATGGTCCCGAACTGCTGTCGCGCATCACGACCCGCTCGGCGCGCAACCTGAAGCTGGAGATCGGGCAGACGATCTACGCCCAGATCAAGGGCGTGGCACCGCTGGAATAAGGACTAGGCTTCGTCGGCGTCGTCAGGGGCTGGCGCCGCCATGTACTTGCTGAACTCCGCAAAGTCGCCGGCCAGCGCCTGTGCGGCCTTGAGCTCCATGGCGCGATAGCGCGCCAGCATGGACATGCCGAAATCGGTGAGATGGGCGCCGCCGCCGCCGCTGCCGCCGGTATTCGTGGTCACCAGAGGCTCGACGAAGGCTGCATTGGTTGCCTCGACCAGCAGCCAGGCGCGGCGATAGGACATCCCCATCTCACGCGCCGCCGCAGAAATCGAGCCGGTGCGGGCAATGCGCTCCATCAGCTCGGCCCGGCCGGGCCCCAGCGCGGTCAGCTCGCTAAACAAAATGCGCAGGCGGGGACCGTGGCGTTCGGGTTTGGGTGGGGCTTTCTTTTTGGGCATGAAGGAGATGATACAAGAGCGCGAATGCGCGGCGAAAGCACAAAAAGAAAAAGCCGCCCGGAGATTCAACTCCGGACGGCTTTCTCAGGATGTGCAGCGAAGCAGATTACTGCTCGGCAACGATGGTCACGTTGACGTCGACGATCACATCGGTGTGCAGAGCGATCTGTACCGAGGACTCGCCGATCATCTTCAGCAGGCCATTCGGCATGCGGACGAAGGACTTGTCGATCTTGAAGCCCTTTGCGTTCAACGCTTCGGCGATGTCGGCGTTGCCGACGGAACCGAACAGACGGCCATCAACACCGGCCTTGCGGGCGATCTGGACGGACTGACCGTTCAGCTTCTCGCCTTCGGCGGTGGCGGCAGCCAGCTTTTCAGCAGCAGCCTTTTCCAGCTCGGCGCGGCGGGCTTCGAAAGCAGCCAGGTTTTCCGGGGTCACGCGCTTGGCCTTGCCTTGCGGGATCAGGAAGTTGCGGGCGTAGCCGTCCTTGACCTTGACCACATCGCCGAGGCCGCCGAGGTTAACCACTTTTTCCATCAGAATAATTTGCATGGTTTTGTCTCCTCAGCTTACTGATGCAGGTCGGTGTAAGGCAGCAGGGCCAGGAAGCGCGCGCGCTTGATGGCGGTGCCGAGCTGACGCTGATAGCCGGTCTTCGTGCCGGTGATGCGTGCCGGCATGATCTTGGCGTTTTCGGTGATGAAGTCCTTCAGGATGTCCACATCCTTGTAGTCGACCTGTTCAATCTTTTCTGCGGTGAAACGGCAGAACTTGCGACGCTTGAACGCGCTGTTGCGGCCCTTGTCGTCTTTGCGCTTGGCGCCACTCTTCGGCTTAAATGCCATGATTTGATCCTTCCTTGAATTCGATAGCGGTTACGTGCAGTACCAGGCTTCTGTTCCTGAGGCTTTTGGCCACGATAAACCCCGTCGCGCTACACAAGCTGCCGGCATTCATGCCGGAAAGCAGATTTGCCAAGGGCCCAAGTGCAACACAGGCGATCTCGCAATCCACTTTGCGCTTGCCCCCCGCTTCCATCTGCTCCGACTCATGCTGAATCCGGAACTCGATGACCGGGATACCGGCCGGGGTGTAGCGTACGGCGCCTCTTTCAGTCACCTGCCCGTCAAGCTTGAGCAGATTCAGAGACGTCGCGTCCATCAATGCCTCATTCGGCAGCAGCGGCCTCCGGCTTGGCTTCGGCGGCGGTAGCGACCGAGCGGGCCTTCTCTTCCTTCATCATCGGCGACGGCACGGTCACGGCCTTGTCCATCTTGATGGTGAGGTGGCGCAGCACTGCATCGTTGAACTTGAAAGCGCTTTCGAGTTCAACCAGCGTTTCGCTGTCGCACTCGATGTTCATCAGCACGTAGTGAGCCTTGTGCACCTTCTGGATCGGGTAAGCCATCTGGCGGCGGCCCCAATCTTCCAGACGGTGGATCTGACCGGCACGGCCGGTCACGAGCGTCTTGTAGCGCTCGATCATCGCCGGGACCTGTTCAGACTGGTCCGGATGGACGATGAAAACAACTTCGTAATGGCGCATGAAATCTCCTTTTGGATATAAAGCCCTCCCGCATGCGTACGGGTAGAGCAAGGTGGAAAGCCCGCGATTATAACCGTAAAACCCAGCCGACACAATGCCTTGCCTGCATTTTCCTGCCAGGAATTCACCCAGGCGCCAGAATAGGCCGGGCATTCGGCCTCCTCTCCGGGCGCTCCCGCTGCGGTTTTCTGGCAGAATTTTTCAAATTTCCCCATTTTGAGCCGTTAACTGGAAGGGATACCCCCTGAAATCAACGACTTGAAGACCGTCTATGCTGAACGCGCCGCTACCTGATCTCGATTCATGGGTGATGTATTTCCGCCAGGCGGACATCCCCGTCCTGCGCCATACCGTCGCGGAGCTGGACAAGCTGCGCGATCAGGCCGACCGCGTCAATGCGCGCAAGCTGTCCTCGGTCATCATGAGTGACCCGCTGATGACGCTGCGCGTCATGGCCTACATCGAGCAGCGTCGCAGCCGCAGCCAGATCACCGACATCACGACCATCGAGCGCGGACTGATGATGATCGGCGTGATCCCGTTCTTTCGCGATTTCAGCAACATTCCACTGGTCGAAGATCAGCTCAAGGAACACCCGAAGGCCCTTCTCGGTCTGCTCAAGGTGATCCAGCGCGCTCGCCATGCGGCGCACTATGCGCGCGATTGGGGGCTGATGCGCAAGGATCTGGACGTAGACGAAATCACTGTCGCTGCCCTGCTTCACGATGCCGCCGAGTTGCTGATGTGGTGTTTTGCGCCGACCCTGGCGCTCCATGCGCGCGAACTGCAAACCATCGACCGCGCCCTGCGCAGCTTCACCGCGCAAAACCGGATCTATGGCATCACGCTGCACGACCTGCAAATCGACCTTTCCCACGCCTGGCATCTGCCCGACCTTCTGATCGGCATGATGAACCATGCCGATGCCACGGAAACCTCCCGCGAGCGCAATGTGCGGCTGGCCGTTGACCTGGCCCGCCATTCGGCCAACGGCTGGGACGATGCCGCGCTGCCCGACGATTACAAGGCCATCTGCGAGCTGCTGCGTATCAACCCGGATACGCTGTTCAAGAAGCTCGGCATCGAAGGTCCGCCGCCAGCCCAGCCCGGGCCCGGATGACACCCGGCAAACCCCGGCGGCGCTTGCTATAGTGTCGGGACAAGCCGGTATTTCAGGACACGATGACGCTCAACAATATTGCCGACAGCCTCGGCGCATCGCTTTTCGCCGCCTCGTTCGGACAAACCGAGCGTACGCGCCCGTCTGCCGCCGCCGGTGGCGATACGGTCGGTCAGGCGCTGGACGCGGCCAGCCAACGCTTAGACCGGCAGCGTTCGTCGACAGAAGTCACGCTGTCCGCTTTCGGCGAACTCCGCTCGTCCGCCGCGCAACTGCAGCAAAGCAGCCAGACGCTGGCCGACAGCGAGAGCACGAATACGCCGGAGGAGGCACGTGCTGCGGCGCAGAATTTCGTCGCCGCCTACAACAACGCACAGACTGCTGCCAACCGCGTGACCAGCCGCGAGAACGGTGCGCTGGCCGACAACGGGCGTGCCCAGGTCGCCGCCAGCCAGTTGAGCCGTACGCTCGACAATGGCAGTCAGGAACAATTGCGCCAGATCGGCATCAACCGCAATCAGGATGGCACCTTGAGCATCGACCAGCAGCGTTTCCAGCAAGCGCTGCAAACAAACCTGCAGCAGGTCGGCAACGCGCTGACCGGCGCCGGTCGTCAGGTCCAGGAATCAACGACGCGGCAACTCGATGGCAACAGTCAGATCAGCCGCGGCATCGACACGCAAACCGCGCGCGCGAGCGAGCTTCAGGCACAACAGCAGGCGTTCGAGCAAAACCGGCAGGATCAGATCGCACAGACGCAGGCACAAGCGCAGCCGGCGAACAACAATGCCGCCGATCGCATTAACGCGGTTGCCGCCGCCGGAATCGCCGCCTACCAGCGCATCCTCTCGCTGTAAGGCCCGGTGCGGCCTTAGAGGTTGCGCGCCTCCAGCACTTCCCAGCGCTCCAGCGCTTCCAGCAAACCCGCCTCGTCAGCCTCAAGCTGCGCCTGTACCTTGCGCGCCTCGTCGCCGCCACTCTGGTAAAGGGCCGGATCAGCCAGCCTGCCCTGCAATGCGGCAACACTGCTTTCCAGCGTCGCAATGCGCGCCGGCAGATCGTTGAGCTCCTTCTGCTCCTTGAAACTCAGCTTGCTCTTGCCGGGTTTGGCGGCAGCCTTGGCGGCCGCATCCGATACGGACTTGGCCGGCTGCTCGGCCGCCAGCGGCTTCTCTATCGGAGCGCCGACGCCGGGCATCGCCGATATTCCGCCTTCGGGGCGCTGACGCAACCAGTCCTCGTAACCGCCGACGTACTCCTTCCACAGACCCGGGTTTGCGTCGCTTCCTTCGGCGACGATGGTCTGCGTCACCACGTTATCGAGAAAGCGACGGTCATGACTGACCAGGAACAGCGTGCCGTCATATTCCTGCAGCAGTGCTTCCAGCAGCTCCAGCGTCTCGATATCCAGATCGTTGGTCGGTTCGTCCAGCACCAGCACATTCGCCGGCTTGGCAAACAGGCGCGCCAGCAGCAGGCGATTGCGCTCGCCGCCGGACAGCGAGCGCACCGGCGAACGCGCACGCGCGCCCGAAAACAGAAAATCTTCGAGATAGCTGATGACGTGCTTTTTCTTGCCATTGATCTCGACGTAATCCGAACCTGGCGAAATCACATCGACAATCGCAGCTTCAGGATCGAGCTGCTCACGGAACTGGTCGAAATACGCCACCTCCATCTTGCTGCCCAGACGCACGCTGCCGCTGTCGGGTTCAAGCTGGCCCAGCACGAGCTTGAGCAGCGTCGTCTTGCCGGCGCCGTTGCGGCCGATCAGGCCAATCTTGTCGCCGCGCTGAATGCGGGTACTGAAATCGCGCACAATGGTGCGCTCCCCGTAAGCCTTGCTGACATGCTCCAGCTCGGCCACCATCTTGCCCGAAGCCTCGCCACGGGCCAATTCCAGGTTCACCTTGCCTTGCCGTTCGCGGCGCTCGGCGCGATCGCGACGCAACTGCTCCAGGCGCAGAACGCGACCTTCGTTGCGCGTGCGGCGCGCCTCCACGCCTTTGCGTATCCACACCTCCTCCTGCGCCAGAAACTTGTCGAACTTGGCATTTACCACCGCCTCGTCCGCCAGCATCTGTGCCTTGCGCTTCTGATATTCGGCAAAGCTGCCGGGGAAGCTGACCAGGTGGCCGCGATCCAGCTCGATGATGCGCGTGGCGATGCTGTCCAGGAAACTGCGGTCGTGCGTAATCACCACCACGGCCCCGGAGAAGTCCTTGATCAACGCCTCCAGCCACAGGATGCCGGCCAGATCGAGATGGTTGGTCGGCTCGTCGAGCAGCAGCAGATCCGGCTCGCTCACCAGCGCGCGCGCCAGCGCCACGCGCTTGATGCCGCCGCCGGACAAGGTGCCGACCTGCACGTCGCCATCAAGCTTCAACACGCTGAGCATCTGCTCGACCCTGGTCGTCAAGTTCCAGCCGTCGATCGCTTCAAGCTCGGCTTGCAGCGCCATCATATGCTCGATGGCCGCGGTCGAATCGTCGCGCGCTACGCGCTGCGTCGCCTCGTGATAATCCACCAGCAGACGCGCCGCGTCGCCCATGCCCGACGCCACCACATCGAAAATCTTGTCGCCCGGCTCGAAGAGCGGCTCCTGCGGCACATAGGCGACGCGCAAACCGGGCGCACGCCAGATCTGGCCGTCGTCGAGAGACGCCTCGCCCAGCAGCGAGCGCAGCAAGCTGGATTTTCCGCTGCCATTACGGCCGATCAGCGCCAGCTTCTCGCCGGCATCAATTTGCAGATCGGCATGGTCGAGCAGCGCCACATGCCCGAAGGCGAGACAGCCGTTAGTGAGACTTAAGAGGGGCACGATAGATTGAAAGTGAGTACGGCTTCGACCTGCTCAGCCCGAACGGGCCAAGGCACACAATTGAGCAAGCCTGAAGGCTGAGCAACGACTGCGGGGCGAAGCCTCGATTAGCGAAAAATTCTGGGGTAGCTTATTTTCGCAGGGCCTTCAGGTCGGCGATGATGTCCGCCGAATGTTTGGAGGTGTCGACCTTGAGATAAACCTTGGCAATCCTGCCCTGCGGGTCGATCAGATAAGTGTAGCGCTTGGCGATGCCGAACAGACCCCAGTCGGAAAACGCCCCGTAGGCCTTGGCCGTCGTGCCGCCTTCATCCGCCAGCAATGGGAACGGCAAATTGTACTTGGCGGCGAATTTTGCATGTGAAGCCGAATCGTCCACGCTGATGCCCAGCACCTGGGCGCCCATTTGCGTGATCTCCATCATGTCGTCGCGAAACTTGCAGGCCTCTTCGGTGCAGCCCGGCGTATCGTCCTTGGGATAGAAATACAGCACCACCCACTTGCCACGATAATCTTCGAGCTTCTGCACCTTGCCGCCCTGATCCTTGAGCGCAAAAGTCGGCGCCAATGAGCCCGCCATCGGCACATCGGCCGCATGCGCTGCAGGTAGCCAGAAGGTAAACAACTGCAGAAAAAAGGTCAGCAACTTGCGCATGGCAACAGCACCGCGAAGGGGAATGCCGTAATTATAAGGGGCCGTTCGATAAGCCGCCGGGGCCACGCGATATAATGCGGGCCGCGCCAGTGCAAGGCTGGCCTGCGCCTCGTTAGTTAAATGGATATAACCGGCCCCTCCTAAGGGTCAATTGGTGGTTCGATTCCACCACGGGGCGCCAAATCCACTTCCAACAGAATCCAATAGCGTCCGAAAATCCTTTTAAAAAGGCCATTTAAAGCGCATCTGCCGTCCAATACCGTCTATACTTGTCCAATGAAATACCATCAACTCTGATGGTATTTGTGTTGGTACCTGAAAAGGTGTGATGGTATTTCTTTGGAGGCCCCATCATGGCACTGGCAGAAACGACGGTTAGAACGGCGAAGGCCACGGACAAGCCCTACAAGCTCACCGATGAGCGCGGCCTGTACCTACTGGTCAATCAAACCGGAAAGTACTGGCGCATCAACTACCGCTTCGCCGGCAAGCAAAAGACGCTGGCACTAGGCGTCTATCCGGATACCACGTTGAAACAGGCTCGCGCCAAACGCGACGAAGCCCGTAGCCTGCTATCTGACGGAATCGACCCCGGCGAACAAAAGCAGAAGAAAAAAGCCGAGCGCCGCCTGCTGGCAGAAAACAGCCTCTCCGCTGTGGCCGAGGAATGGCTTGGCGTAGTCCGTAGCAAGCTGGCGGCCAATACCCTGAAGAACACCAAGGCCCGGCTAGAAAACAACGTACTGCCGTGGCTAGGCAAACGCCCTATCGCCGAAATAACCGCCCCCGACATCCTTGCCGTACTCCGCAAGATTGCGAGCCGTGGCGCCATCCATACCGCCCACAAAGCCAAGCACGACCTTGGCCAAGTGTTTCGCTACGCCATAGCAACCGGTCGGGCTGAGCGCGACCCTACCGGTGACCTGCGCGGCGCTCTGCCGGCCGAGAAAACCACGCACTTTGCCGCAATTACAGACCCAAAAGAAGTTAGCGCCCTACTCCGGGCCATTGATGCCTTCAAAGGCTCATACCAGGTGCAAGCTGCCCTACGCCTCTCCCCCATGCTGTTTGTACGCCCTGGCGAACTGAGGACAGCAGAGTGGGCGCATATCGACCTAGACAAAGCCGAGTGGCGCTATACCGTCAGCAAGACCAATACCGAGCACCTTGTGCCTCTCTCCACACAAGCCGTGGCCGCTCTGGAACACCTGAAAGCCCTGACAGGCGACGGGCGGTATGTTTTCCCCGGCGCACGTACGGCAAGCCGCCCCATGAGCGATGCAGCCGTCAATGCAGCTCTGCGCCGCATGGGCTATGACACCAAAACCGAGATTACTGGCCACGGCTTCCGAGCAATGGCGCGGACGATCCTGCATGAGGAGCTTCACCAGAAGCCCGAGGTGATCGAGCACCAACTGGCGCACCGGGTAACGGACAACTTAGGCACGGCCTACAACCGCACGAAGTTCCTCAAGGAGCGTAAGCAGATGATGCAACTATGGGCCGACTACCTAGACAAGCTAAAAGCCGGCGCCGAGGTTATCCAACTGCAGGGCAAGACCGCCGCCTGACGGACTCAGGCAGACGGTGCCGCGGCCGTGTTCGAGACGGCCACGGCACCTAACCACAACGCAACTACAAAGGAGTTACGAGATGGCTGGACTGGATTCTATAGGGCGTGCTGTATCCGTGCCTGCGCAAGTGATTCCCGAGGTCGGCGAAGTCGAGCTTTCATCACGCGACATTCGCACTATGCTGGCGCAGATCGGCCGTGCGTACCCCGAGACAGAGAAGGCGATGGACGCCGCCGAGCGCATGATTGTCCATCTGGAGACGCTACGCCATGAGGCGCTCTTGCCGTTGGCGCTCAAGCACTACGACAACGTGGAGACCTTGCTAAAGCAGCCGGCAATGGTCGGTGTACAGCCTGGAGAAAACCATGCTTAAGAGCGCCATCAATGCAATAAATCGGCATATGACTGAAAGCCTCCGCATTGAGCATCAAATGCTGCAAGAGGCGGACGCCTTCCGTGACACACGAGCAATTCTGGTTCGATCAGACGATGCCAGATGCGCCTCATTCTGGGACGAAAGCGAGGCCGGCGCCGAACAGGCCAGCGATGGGCCAACCCATCTGGTTATCGGCCGGCTAGCCACTGATGAGCAATTGGAAAGGCTGTCGCAGCGTTACTCGCAATACACGCTGCACGAGCTCAAGGCATTCAGGAACGCCCAGGCCTGACCCTTTACGCCGCGCCTAGCCCGACGGGGCGAAAACCGGGACCCCTGACCCGGCCGGCGCGGCTCCTCATTCAAGGGGCGCTAAGGGAGCGCAGGATGGAAAAGATATTCAAGAACCCGTGTCACCTTGAGGCAGGAACTCGAGCACGTTGGGTCAGCGAGGGAGACATTGAAGAGGCGGAGCAGCTTGCCACTATGCTGTCCGCAACACTCTACAGCCTTGCCGAGACTATCGAGAAGAATCACAGGGCGCTACTCGATACAGGGATGAGCAGCTTCTTGGATATAGCGGAGCTGCGCTTAATCGCTAAGGCCTTGCATACCAAGCCGCACAAAGAGGGCGCAAAGTCCGGGGCTCAATTGTTCGCAAAGGTACTTGTGCCGGGCAAGCCTTCAAAGAGCAAATTCACCTCCCGCTGGATAGCTGCAACTGCGACTATGAATGACGTAACGCTTACCGAAGGGAAGGTGGATGAGTTTGTCGATTGGTTGAATTTACTGATCGACAAGAACAACAAAGCGTTCGATCATTTGCTGATCAACGGTCCATATGATCCGAGCGATGAACCGGAATTCAGTTTCAGCCCGGCTATTCCAAAGCGAAAAGTAACCACAAGCCAGGTGGCATACGCACTGCGAAACAAGGGCAAGCTACTTGAGGGGTAGCACTGCATTATCTCCCCCCACATCTTGGCAGTGACTCGGTCCTAAGCCGTAAATAGTCTTCGTAGCAGACCAACAACGCCCAAAGGAGGGCATACATGGCTGCTACTACTCAACCGCACCCGATAACGGGTTTTGTCCGGCTTCCACAAGTTCTCAAACTCATCCCAGTTTCCCGTTCGACCTGGTGGGAATGGTGCCGTACTGGGAAGGCTCCCAAGCCGGTCAAGCTGGGCGAGCGTGTGACCGCATGGCGTGCTGCCGACATCAATGCCCTGATTGAACATCTGGGCGCAGATGGCAAAGAGGCCGCGTAATGACGGCCCCCAGAAATGACAACGCCCCCGGCCATGGGGGCGAGTCGGCACAGCAAAGCAACCTACTCGCCGAATTCTGCTACCCCGACCCGAACTCCGTCAAGGGGCGCGTACTCGGCGCCCATCTGCGCGGTGAAAGGCTCTCGCACCTAGATTGCTGGCTGCGCTTCGGTAGCGCACGCCTGAGCCACCACATCTATGTCCTGCGAGGCTTGGGCTGGCCGATCGACATGCGCGAGGAAACGGTCAAAACGTCCGATGCCGGCCGTCCCGCGACTATCGGTATCTACTCCTTGCCTGAGTCGGCCATTCAGCGTGCCGGGGCCCGAGGTCGGCAATATGCCGAAGAGACGGCGCGGGTCGAGATTGAGCGGAAGGCGGCATGATGAGCATCCGCGTCATGACGCTTGTGTGGGATGGATACCCCGGCAACGGTTCCGGCCTGCTTGCCCTCCTCGCGCTAGCTGATTGGGCTGATGATTGCGGCAACTGCTGGCCATCCATCGCCTCAATCTCGAAGCGGGTTAGGTTGTCCCGGTCGCAAGCGCAACGAGTTGTCCATTCTCTGATCGAGGAGGGCATCGTCGTGCTGACGGGCAACATCATGGGCGGAGCGCCAGGTGCAACTCGGCAATATCGGATCAATCTCGAAGCGCTCAGGGGTAGCACTGATGCGACGGGTAGCGCCAATGCGACGGGTCGCACCGATGCACTAGACGGGTCGCATGGATGCGGCGAGACGGGTAGCACCCATGCGACCCAAACCGTCAATAGAACCGTCATAGAACCGTCAGTAAATAAACCCCCTACTGCGCGCACGCGAAAAACGAAGCGGCCAGTCCCTGCTGACTTTCAAATTTCGGAGCGAGTAAAAGTCTGGGCAATCTCCAAGGGGTATGACCGACTCGATGAGCACCTAGACGCCTTCAAGGCCAAATGCGCGGCGAAAGGCTATGTCTATGCCGACCATGACGCCGCATTCATGGAGGCCGTGCGCACCGATTGGGCAAAGCTGCGAGGTGGCAGCAACACGCCTACCGGCCGCCGCACCACATCGGAAGCGACTATGGCAAGGGAGGCCTGCTATGAGCGCCCTGAGACTATCCACCGAGCCGAACAGGACCGAGGTATGCGCCAAGCATGGTGAGTTTGAGTCGCGCCATATCTTCGGCAAAATTTGGACGAGGTGTGCGCACTGTGCCGCGGCCGAACAAAGCGAAGAGGAGGAGCGACGGGCGGAGCAGGTACGCATGCGGCGGCAGGTCGAGTTGTATCAACGAGTCGGGGCCGCATGTATCCCTGAGCGCTTCCGAGATCGACGCCTGGAAACCTTCAGGGCGGAAACCGATGAGCAGAAAGCCGCGTTGGCCTTCGCAAAGGCGTTTGCAGCCGACTTCGATTCGATCATGACCACAGGGCGCTCCGCGCTCCTGATCGGTCGCCCGGGTACCGGGAAAACGCATCTGTCGGTAGGCATTGCCCATGCGGTTATGGATGAGGGCTACACGGCCCTATTCACGACGACGATCCGCGCCCTTCGCCGAGTCAAGGACACATGGTCTCGCGGCGCACAGGAGACCGAATCACAGGCCGTAGCGGCATTGACGGCTCCTGACCTCCTGATTCTCGATGAGGTGGGGATTCAATTCGGCAGCGAAACAGAGAAGCAGATCCTGTTCGATGTACTCAATGAGCGCTACGAGAAGCGGCGCCCGACTCTGTACCTGAGCAACCTAACCGTGCCCGAGGTGCGCACCTTTCTGGGTGAGCGCATTTTCGACCGGATCAGAGAGGACGGCGGCAAGGTCGTTACCTTCGATTGGTCGAGCCATCGCGGCAAACAAGCCTGAAAGGATACCGAATGAGCTTTACGAAAAAGAAACTCGAACTGACCATCACCCTGGGGACGGGCCCATACGGCGAGAAGGTAGGCGATACCGTCACTCTGTCTGGGTACCGAATGCGAGCCTCATGCCAAACCACTTTCAGTATTGGGATGGATGATCTGCATCTGCAGATTTACGGGCTCTCGCAAGAGATGATGACCAGGCTAACTGTGACCGGCTATGTGCAGTCGGAGTTGCGTGGGGCAAACAAGGTGCTACTCGCCGCTGGCGATGATGAGAACGGCATGAGCCTCATCTATGAAGGGTCAATCAGCGAAGCTTGGGCGGATTACTCTGGGTCGCCGGATGTGGTTTTCAGCATTACCGCCTACTGCGGCCTGTACGTGGCGCTTAAGCCTGTCGGCGCGACGAGTTTCCGCGGTTCTACCAAAGTCTCCGACATCATGCGGACGCTAGCTGATTTGGCCGGCCTAGTATTTGAGGATCGAGGCGTCGATGTTGTGCTCTCAAATCCGTACTTTCCCGGCTCTGCGTTGGATCAAATCCGCGCCTGCGCAGAGGCGGCAGACATCCTCTACCGGATAACGCTGGGCAAGCTAATCATCTGCCCAAGAAAGGAGAGAAAGGATCCGAATGCACCTGTCCTGATCTCCAAGGAGACCGGGCTGGTCGGCTATCCCCAAGTTTCCGGCAGCGGCATGCTACTGACAACCGAGTTCAATCCGAATCTGACCATTCCCGGAGTGGTCGAGGTACAGAGCTCACTTGGCCCCTATGCATGCGGTTTGTTTGACCTCTGGAACGTCGGCTATGAGCTTTCTAGCGAAATGCCAGGCGGCCCGTGGTTCTCACATGTCAGATGCTATCGGTTCCCGCAATGAGCCTTGGCCATGGCGGTGCCGTGGCCGTTTTCGCTCAGCATGCGGTAACGGCCACGGCATGGCGGGAAAAGTCGCAGGGCTGGTCGCAGGTTTGATTTCCGCGCAGATATGTCCGCAATAGGTTCGCACAGAACGGGGCGGAAAGCATTGCAGGGCCTAGATATGTGGGGGCCCGCCGCCTTTATAGGTTCGCAGATAAGTCCGCAATTTCCGCGCACATAACCGCGCAGGTCGCAGGGGAAGTCGCAGGTTGCACCCACAAAAAAAAGAGGAAATAAATCCGAACCGTGGCGGAATAAAGCCGAATGGCCACGGCACCACCCGCAACGGCGCCTCCTTGATGTGGCCTAGCTATGTGCCCGACTCGGCAATGGGTTTCGCAACAGATTCCGGGAGAGTTTCGCCGAACGCCGGCCCCGATTTATCCGAACAAATCGCCGCCCCTCCCTATGCCAAGCGATGAAGTCTGATGGTATTTCTGTTGGTATCCGGCCTTGCCTGAATTCAGACACCATTGCAGCACAAGGCCTAGCTTCGATTATTCGATTCCACCACGGGCGCCAAATCACTACCGCGGCCATCGCTGGAAAACGATTGCACCGCAGCGCATTTCGTTTTCAAAATCCGAAATCTATACTTGGACAAACACCCGCCCGGCAAAACCATGGGATAAAGGTCCGGCTGAAAGACTTTTGTACCGGACGCCACCAGGGCATGCAGCGAGGCACGACTGCCTGTTCTGACATCGGGAACAAACAATCGCGGGCCCCGGGATTGCAGGCAGCGGGAAAAACGTACCGAGGTTCTCATGTCCCAAGCCATCATTTCCCGCCGGGAACTCGAAATGCTGATCAATGACGCGCTGGCCCAGTGCGCGAGCTGCACGGGCGCCGACATGAAAGGCATCTATCTGCACGAGCCGGACGAGCTGGGCTGCAACTGGATGATCCGCACCGACAGCGCAGCCGGCCATAGCGGCTGTCTCGAAGAAATTTCGCCGCGCATCCACCACCTGCGCATGCGCTACAACCTGCCCGACCCCGCTGAGGAGCTGGCAGGTCACCCTACTTGACGACGGTAAACCTCGGGCGATTGCCACCGGGGGGTGTCGGTTCATCCGGCGGAGCATCGTCACCGGCTCTTTCGCCAGATGCCTCGACCGGCTTGAGATTGCCCGTTGCGGGCTTGTCATCTTGCGGCGTCGGGAGGTTCTTTTTAACGACCTCGCTGATCTCGAACCCCATGCCTTCGCCGCTCTCGCGCGCGTAGATCGCCGCGACGCGCTCGACCGGCACGAATATCTGCTGGGCGACGCCACCGAAGCGGGCCTGGAAGGCAATGAATTCGTTGCCGACATCGAGCTGGCTGGTCGCCTCCAGACCGACATTGAGAACGATCTGTCCGTCCTTGACGTAGCCCGCCGGAACTTGGGTGTGCTCGTCCACGGCGACAACGATGTAGGGCGTTTCGCCTTGATCCATGCACCATTGCCAAATGGCGCGGATCAGGTAGGGTTTGGTGCTGACAGTGCTCATGACGTGATTCTAGTGGCTAAAGAGGAAAGACCCAAAACAAAACGGCTGCCGAAGCAGCCGTTTTGTTGTCATGCATACGTTCAGCGACGCATGACTTTTTCCGAAGGCGTCAGCGCATCAATGAAACCCTGACGGCTAAAAATGCGTTCGGCATACTTCTGGATCGGAGCAGCGGTCTTCGGCAACTCGACGCCATAGTGATCCAGACGCCACAACAGCGGGGCGATGGCCACGTCGAGCATGGAGAAGTCCTCGCCCAGCATGTGCTTCTGCTTGTTGAACAGCGGAGCCAGTTCAACCAGACGTTCGCGGATATGCTGGCGCGCCTTGTCGGCCGACTTGAGGTTCTTTTCGATGGCCTCGATGTGGCTGAACAGCTCCTGCTCCATGGTAAACAGGAGCTGGCGGGCGCGGGCACGCATGATGGGATCCGGCGGCATCAACTGCGGGTGCGGAAAACGCTCGTCGATATACTCGTTGATGATGTTGGCCTCATACAGGATGAGGTCGCGATCGACGAGCACGGGCACGCGGTTATACGGGTTGATGACGGCGATGTCTTCCGGCTTGTTGAACAGGTCGACGTCGATGACCTGAAAGTCCATCTGCTTTTCGTAGAGAACAATGCGGCAGCGATGGCTGAACGGGTCGGTGGTACCCGAATACAGATTCATCATTGCGCTGGTTCCCCAGGAATAGTCGGCGTCACGCACCACGCGGCGAACCGACGGTGCGTTTACTTCACGATGCCCCATAATTTATCCGAACAAGACCTAATTATTAGTGGATGTCCTTCCAGTATTCACGCTTCAAAGCGTAGGCGAACACCAGCAGAATACCCAGGAAAACGATGACCATGAGGCCGAGGCTCTTGCGAAACTCGCTCACAGGCTCACCCATGTATTGCAGAAAGGCCACCAGGTCGGCCACCGCTTCGTCGTATTGCTCCGGCGTCATCTTTCCCGGTACGGCCAGGGAAAGCTTGCCATGCTCGCCCTTCTCCTGGATACCTTGCAGTTCCCAAAGGGCATGCGGCATACCGACGTTTTCGAAGACCGTGTTGTTCCAGCCGGTAGGGCGGGACTCGTCACGGTAGAAGGAGCGGAGGTAAGTATACAGCCAGTCGGGCCCGCTGCCAAATTCCGATGCACGGGAACGGGCAATGATGGTCAGATCCGGCGGCGCGGCGCCGAACCAGACCTTGGCATCGGCCCGCTGCATGGCGATACGCATGGGCTCGCCCACCTTATCCTCGGTGAACATCAGGTTGTCCCTGATCTGCGCCTCGGACAGGCCGATGTCCTGCAGGCGGTTGTAACGCATGTAGGAGGCGGAATGGCAATTCAAACAATAATTTACGAACAGGCGCGCGCCATTTTGCAGGGCCGCATTGTCGGTGCGCTTGTTAGGCGCATGGTCGAGATGCAGCTCGGGGCCGCTGGCCATGGCGGCCGTGGCGAACAGCGCAAAAATGGGCGCCGCAATGATTGCTATGAGACTTTTCTTCATTATCCGGTCACCCTTTCCGGTTCAGGCTTGCATTTGTCGATCTTGCTGTACCACGGCATGAGCAGGAAGAAGGCGAAATAGATCACCGAACAAATCTGCGATACCAGCGTGCGGCCCGGAGTGGGCGGCAGGACGCCGAGGTAGCCGAGGATGAAGAAGGCCACGACGAATGCAGCAAGGAAGGACTTGTAGATCGGGCCGCGATAGCGAATCGACTTGGCCGGGCTGCGATCCAGCCACGGCAGGAAGGCGATGATTACCACCGACGCGCCCATCGCCACGACACCCCAGAACTTGGCGTCGAGACCGAACAGCGGGTAGGTCACCGCGCGCAGCACCGAGTAGAACGGCGTGAAGTACCAGACCGGCGCGATATGCGGCGGGGTCTTCAGCGGGTCGGCCGGGATGAAGTTGTTGTATTCCAGGAAGTAACCGCCGAACTCGGGCAGGAAGAACACAATCAGCGAGAACACGATCAGGAAGACGACGACGCCGACAATGTCCTTCATCGTGTAGTACGGATGGAAGGGAATGCCGTCGAGCGGGATCCCGTTGGCGTCTTTGTGCTTCTTGATTTCCACGCCGTCCGGGTTGTTGGAACCGACTTCGTGCAGCGCGATGATGTGCGCGGCAACCAGACCGAGCAGCACCAGCGGCATGGCGATGACGTGGAAGGAGAAGAAGCGGTTCAGCGTCGCGTCGCCGACCACGAAGTCGCCGCGCAGCCAGATCGAGAGATCAGGCCCGATGACGGGAATCGCGGAGAACAGGTTCACGATCACCTGCGCGCCCCAGAAGGACATCTGCCCCCAGGGCAGCAGGTAGCCGAAGAAGGCTTCGCCCATCAGGCACAGGAAGATCAGCAGGCCGAAGATCCAGATCAGCTCGCGCGGCTTGCGGTAGGAACCGTAGAGCAGACCGCGGAACATGTGCAGATAGACGACGATGAAGAAGGCCGAGGCGCCGGTCGAATGCATGTAGCGGATCAGCCAGCCCCAGGGCACATCGCGCATGATGTACTCGACCGAAGCAAATGCGATCGGCACGCCGGAGGCGTTGAGCGAGGCGTCGGGCTTGAAATGCATGACCAGGAAGATGCCCGTCACGATCTGCAGCACCAGCACCAGCAGCGCCAGGGAGCCGAAGAAATACCAGAAGTTGAAATTCTTCGGTGCGTAGTATTCGGAGAGGTGCTCCTTCCACAGCGACGTGGCCGGGAAGCGGGCATCCACCCACTCCAGCAGACCGCCGACGAGGGTGCCGTCCGACTTGTACTTGTTCGCGCTACCGGCCATCTCAGGCTCCCTTCTTTTCTTCGCCGATCACGATCCTGGTATCGCTGAGATACATGTGCGGCGGAACTTCGAGGTTGTCGGGGGCGGGCTTGCTCTTGTAGACGCGACCGGCCATGTCGAAGGTCGAACCATGGCAGGGACAAATGAAACCGCCCGGCCAGTCGGACGCAATGCCGCTTTCGGCGCCGGTCTTGAACTTGTCGGTCGGCGAGCAGCCAAGGTGCGTGCAGATACCGACGGCGACCAGCAGATTGGGCTTGATCGAACGCGTCTCGTTCTGACAGTACTTGGGCTGCATGTCCTTCTTGGACTGGGGATCGCTGACCAGACCATCGGTCTTCTTGAGCGACTCCAGCATTTCCGGCGTGCGGTTGATGATCCACACCGGCTTGCCGCGCCATTCGACCGTCATCATCTCGCCCGGGCCGAGCTTGGAGATATCGACCTCGACCGGCGCACCGGCGGCCTTGGCCCGCTCCGAGGGAAGCATGCTTTTGACAAACGGCGTTGCCACCACGACACCGCCGACACCACCGATGGCGGCCGTGGTCACCAGCAAGCGACGTCGCCCGCAATCCACTTTCTCATCACCACTCATGAAGTTACCTCTGGAATTAAGAACCTAAAGAACCCAAGAACCTGAAGAAGCGGATGTTGCAACTACCAGTAGCAAGAACGACAAAACCGCATCACTATACCTTATTGATAAAGTGGTTTAAAGAGGCTCGTCGGCAAAACTAATGGCTAAACCACACCCTTTTCCTGAAGCTCCAAAATTGCTGCTTCGTTGTAGCCAAGCTTTTTCAATATGACATCAGTATGCGCCCCGAGGCGCGGCCCTATGCTCTCCACTCCGCCTGGCGTGTCGCTCAGTTTCGGCACGATGCCGGGCATGCGGAACGCCTTTCCATCCGGGAGCTGCGCGCTCTGCAGCATCTCGCGGGCCAGGAATTGCGGATCCTTGAACATGTCCTCGACGGAGTAGATGCGGCTCGCCGGCACGCCGGCCTCGCCCAGTTGCGCCAGCACATCGCTTTCGTCATGGCGCCTGACCCAGTCGTCGATGACACCGTAGAGCTCGGTCGCGCGCGTATCGCGTCCGGCATTGGTCTGCAGGGCCGGATCGGCGGCCAGATCGGCACGCCCCATGACTTCCATGCAGCGGCGAAAAATCGCGTCGCCGTTGGCGCCGACGATGACATGCTTGCCGTCACGGGTCGTGTGGGTATTCGAGGGCGTGATACCGGGCATGATGTTGCCGGTGCGTTCGCGCACGAAGCCGAAGACATCAAATTCGGGTACCAGGCTTTCCATCATGGCGAACACGGCCTCATACAGAGCCACGTCCACAATCTGCCCCTTGCCGCCGTTCACTTCCTTGTGGCGCAAGGCCATCAGGGCGCCGATGGCGGCCCATAGCGCGGCGATCGAATCGCCGATGGAAACCCCGGTCTTGACCGGCGGCCGGTCGGAAAAGCCGGTGACGTAACGCAAGCCGCCCATGGATTCGCCGATGGCACCGAAACCCGGCTGCTGCGCCATCGGGCCAGTCTGACCGAAGCCCGAGAGGCGCACCATGACGAGGCCCGGATTGACGGCGGAAAGCACATCCCAGCCGACACCGAGCTTTTCGAGCACGCCGGGGCGGAAATTCTCGACCACGATGTCGGCTTCCGCAACCAGCTTCTTCAGAATCTCGACGCCCTCGGGCTGCTTGAGGTTGAGCGTCAACGACTGCTTGTTTCTTGCCTGCAGATACCACCACAGAGAAGTGCCCTCATAGATCTTGCGCCAGGAGCGCAGCGGATCGCCCTCGCCCGGCGTTTCGATCTTGATCACTTCGGCACCGAATTCCGCCAGAATGCGCGCGCAGAAAGGCCCGGCAATCAGGGTGCCGAGCTCAACGACTTTGATTCCGCACAGCGGCTTGTTCGGGGTGCTGGTGGTACTCATGTTCTTCTGATCCCTGTCCCCTGCCGGTCGATCTGGCTGCTCCGGTCAGCGGGACGCGTTGAGATTAACAATGAAGTTCCGATTTTGACTTGAGCAAGCTCAAGTTTGAGCACATTAATTCGTTCCGGATGCGGGATAGAGACACGTGCCCCGAGGCCGGAACAACATGGGAAAGGGCAATCCGCACGGCAAGCGGACTTATCAATACTCGCGACGCTCGATGAAAGCCTGGGCGACCGTGCCCGCATCGGTAAACTCAAGCTCGCCGCCGACCGGCACGCCGCGGGCGATGCGGCTGACCTTGAGCCCGCGCGAACGCAGCAGCTCGGAGACGTAGTGCGCGGTAGCCTCTCCTTCATTGGTGAAATTGGTCGCCATGATGACTTCCTGCACCCGCCCATCACAGGCGCGGTTGATCAGCCGTTCGAAATTGAGTTCGCGCGGGCCGACGCCGTCAAGCGGACTGAGCCGCCCCATCAGCACGTAATAGAGCCCGTTGTAGGCGTGGGTCTGTTCCATGACGTTCATGTCGATGGGCATTTCCACCACGCAGAGCTGGCTGGGATCGCGCTTGGACGATGCACAGCGCGTACATATCTCGCCTTCGGTGAAGGTATTGCAGCGCTGACAATGCTTGAGATGGGTTAGTGCATCGGCGATGGCGCCGGAGAGTCTCTCGGCGCCCCGTGGATCGCGTTGCAGTAGATGATAGGCCATGCGCTGCGCCGACTTGGGGCCGACGCCGGGCAGGCAGCGCAATGCCTCGATCAATGCATCGAGGCTTCCGGGTTCTTTCATTCTTTACGAAATCATGGTTCGACAGGCTCGCCACGAAACAGGCGTTCGCCCTGAGCCCGTCGCAGGTCTCAGAAGGGCAGCTTCATGCCCGGCGGCAGATTGAGGCCGGCGGTGAAGCCCTGCATCTTCGCCGCGGAAGTCGCTTCGACCTTGCGCACGGCATCGTTCACGGCCGCGGCAATCAGGTCTTCGAGCATGTCCTTGTCGTCCATGACGGAGGCGTCGATCTTGACGCGGCGCACGTCGTGCTTGCAGGTCATGGTCACCTTGACCATGCCGGCGCCCGACTCGCCCTCGACCTCGATGCCGGCCAGTTCCTCCTGAGCCTTGGCCATCTTCTCCTGCATCATTTGGGCCTGCTTCATCAGGCCGCCCAATCCGCCCTTCATCATGTTTCTCGCTCCAATTGTTCAGGCGGCGCTGACTGCGCACCGTCCAGGGGTTTGATGGTGTCTTCGTTATAGGTGGCGTCGAAGAGTTCGATCACCTCGCGCACGAAGGGGTCGCTCTCGATCGAAGCGATTGCGCGCTCCTGCCGCTCGCGCTTGATGCTGTTGTTACGCGCCATCGGGGTTTCGCCGGCGGCGTCCGCGATCTGCACATGGAGGCGCAGGCTGCGGCCGAAGTGGCGCTCCAGCTCGGATTGCAGCCTAGCCTGGGGCGCAGGCGCCAGCAGGTGCTTGTGCAGCGGCGGCAGGCGCAAGGTTACGCTGTGTGGGTCCAGCCCCGCCAGTTCGCAATGCTGGGCAAGCTGGCGCGCCATGCCGACCAGACTGAGTCTGGCGGCAATGTCGTGCCAGTCGTGCTCGGACGGTCCGGCAGGCTGGGCAATGGAAGTCTGGGGCACCTCGACGCGGGGAACGGCACGCGGCGCTTCGACCCTCGCCTCCTCGCGAACGACAGGCGCAGGTCCAAGCGAAGTAGGCGCCGGTGCGCTCTTGCGCACGGACGGTGCCAGCGTGGGCGCACGCAGCGGCGCGGCGCGCCTGGGCGCGTCGCTTTCCGGACGGAAGGCGACCAGGCGCATCAAGGTCATGGTGAAGCCGGCGTACTCGTCGGGCGCCAGACGCAAATCGTCGCGGCCGTGGATGGCGATCTGGTAGCAGAGCTGCAGGAATTCGGGATCGAAGGCAGTCGCGTACTTTTCAAGTCGGGCCTTTTCGGCCGGATCGGTCAGCGCGGCGGGCGCCATCTGCGCCAGGGCGATGCGGTGGAACAGCGTCGCCAGCTCCTGCAGCGCGGCTTCGAAAGACAGGCTGCGCGTGGCCATCTGGTCGGCTACTGCGATCAGCGCGTGGATGTCGAAGGCGGCCAGACCGTCGAGCAGGGCAAACAGGTAGTCGTCGCCGACGGTGCCGAGCATGTCGCGCACGCCGGCCTCCTTGACCTCGCCGGCACCATGCGCGATGGCCTGATCGAGCAGCGACAGCGAATCGCGCATCGAGCCGTTGGCGGCGCGCGCGAGCTGGCGCAGCGCCGGCTCCTCGAAGGGAATGCCTTCCTGCGTCAGCACATTGCTCAGATGCGAAACGATGTGGTGCTGCGGCATCTGCTTCAGATTGAACTGCAGGCAGCGCGACAGCACGGTCACGGGAATCTTTTGCGGATCGGTCGTCGCCAGGATGAACTTGACGTGCTCCGGCGGCTCTTCCAGTGTCTTCAGCATGGCGTTGAAGGCATGCCCGGAGAGCTGATGGACTTCGTCGATCACATAGACCTTGTAGCGACCGCGGGTCGGCGCATAAGTGGCGCGCTCGAGCAGCTGGGTCATGTCCTCGACGCCGCGATTCGACGCCGCGTCGAGCTCGATGTAGTCGATGAAGCGGCCGCTATCGATTTCGGTACAGCTGGAACAGACGCCGCAGGGTTCGGCGGTCAGACCGGTTTCGCAGTTCAGGGCCTTGGCCATGATGCGCGCGATCGTGGTCTTGCCGACGCCGCGGGTGCCGGTGAAGAGATAGGCGTGATGAAGGCGTTGCTGGGTCAGCGCGTGCGTCAGCGCCTTGACCACATGTTCCTGACCCACCAGCGTGGCAAACGATTTGGGGCGCCATTTGCGCGCCAAAACTTGATAGCTCATGGGTGCGATTCTAGCGATGAATGGCGAATGTGCGGGAACCGGTTTTGTTGCCCGGGCTTATGGAACCGGGCGGCCTGACTAGTCGCCTCCCCCGCTCAACGGGGAAGATGGGAGGGGTGCATCCACCAGCCACCCTAATATGCTTTCCTGCGGAAAGCATATTAGGGTGGCGAGCCTGACCCCCGGCACTTGCAGGAATTGGCTGTGGCTGCTTCCTTCCGGACCTGACCAGGTTGACCACCCCACAATGCGGGGAGACCCGCCACAATGAATTTTAACAGCAGGGCGCGCCGCGGGGAAAAACAAATTCAAAACCCGAGCAAAAACCCGAAGCGGCCTACCAAGTCACCAGGGAGTTGCACCAAGAAAGTCAAAGCCGGGAAATTCGGGCTGGTTTTCCTTGCGGTCCTTGGTGACCTTGGTTGTTGTTTTTGAGCACCTGAACTTCACGATCTCAGCAGAAAATCCCGCACGATGGCGATCTGCTCAGCCACCATCAAGGTCGGCGCGTGGCCGACGCCCGGGATTTCAACGAGTTGTGCGCGCGGCCCCCTTTGCGTCATTGCTTCGGCGGTTTCCCGCGTCAGCAAGTCGGATTGTTCCCCGCGCAGCAACAGGGTCGGGCAGGCGACCATGTCATACAACGGCCACAGGTCGATGTCGCGGCCGCCGCTGGCCACCAGGGCTTGCGCGTAGGCCACCGCAATCTTGGGATCGTACAGGAATTCGAACTTGCCATCCCCGGCGCGCCGCACCACATGCGTGGTCAGGTGCTGCCACTGCGCATCGCTGAGCGGGCCGAAGCCGGCGCTGACGGCGCGCACGAAGGCCTCGATCTGCGCGTAGCTGTCGAAGCGCGGCGCATTGCCGAGATACTGACCGATGCGCTGCAGGGAAGTGGCAGTGATCACCGGGCCCACGTCATTCAGCACCAGCTTGCTGATCGGCATGGCCGGCTGGCTGGCGATGCCCATACCGATGAGGCCGCCCATGGAGGTACCGACCCAATGCAGCTCGCGTGGCATCAGTACGGCGATCAGCGCCAGCATGTCGGCGCCGTACTGCGGCAAGGAATAGAGATTGGGGTCCGCCAGCCACTCGCTCTGTCCGCGCCCGGCAACGTCAGGGCACACCACGCGAAAATCGGCGGCCAGCACCCGCGCCAGATCGTCGAAATCCCGGCCGCAACGCGTGAGGCCATGCACGCAGAGCACGATATCGGGATTGCAGGGATCGCCCCATTCGACAAAGGCCATGCGATGCGTACCGCCCGGATGCACGCAATCGACGCTGCCCTCGCGCATCATTCTGTTCCCCATCAATCCGAACTCCTCATTGCTGCCAGTAGCGGCGGTACTCCGTCCGGGCGGACGCCGCCTCGATATTTCCCGCACTGTACCTTACCGTCACGGCCCCGTCGCGGTCGGTGCGGCGAATCGGGATGCCGTCGTAGCGTGCCAGTACCGCCGGATGCGGGTGGCGAAAGCGATTGCGGTAGCCGACCGGAATAATCGCCAGTTTCGCATCCACCGCCGCCAGGAATTCCGGCGTGGACGAGGTGCGGCTGCCGTGATGCGGTACCAGCAGAACGTCCGCACGCAGTTTTTCTCCGACGCGTGCCAGCAGTTGCGACTCCGAGCGCGCCTCGATATCGCCGGTCAGCAGCATGCTGCCGTGCGCGCTTTCCAGCTTCAGCACGCAACTCATGTCATTGCTCTTGCCCTGCTCCCGTTCGTAATCGGCGGCAAGCGGATGCAGAAACTCGAAGCGCACGCCGTCCCACTCCCAGGCGTCGCCGGCGATGCAGGGCTGCTGCTCGACCGGCAAGGCCGACAGGTGATTCTCGAAGGGCACCGATGTCGCCATGCGCTCGACCGCAACGCCGTCGACGACAGACTCCGCGCCGCCCGAATGGTCGATATCCGCATGGGTGACGACCAGCAGGTCGAGCGTCCC
Source organism: Rhodocyclaceae bacterium (assembly GCA_028869135.1). Classification (GTDB taxonomy): domain Bacteria; phylum Pseudomonadota; class Gammaproteobacteria; order Burkholderiales; family Rhodocyclaceae. The sequence continues at coordinate 22,376 of JAGWTC010000011.1, read as the reverse complement.
GATGCCCTGCGCGCGCAAATAGGGCAGGATGATGCGGTTGCCGCTGTCCGCCTCTTCCGAGAAGGCCGGGCCGGCGTCGAAAAGCAGGTCGTGGCCGGCCGTCTGTACATGCGCCGCCAAGCCCTGCCCCACATCGAGGACGGTGACGCGCAGCTCGCCCGCACCCGGCCTCGGCGGCGCCCACAGCAGCAAGGCCGCGAGCGGCAGCAGCCCCAGCCAGCGCGCCGGCATGCCGCGCGGCAACAGCAACCAGAGGCAACCCGCCAGCGCCAGCAGCGTCAAGGACAAGGGCGCAGCCGCCTGCTGCCAGGCGGCCCCCGGCAAGGCGGCCAGCCACTGCATGAGCCACATCAACGCCGACATTGCGGCATGCGCAGGATGCAGCAAAAATTCGAGGCCGGGCACCGTTGCCAGCAGCACCAGCGGCGTAATCACGAAGCTCACCAGCGGAATCGCGACGGCATTGGCGAGCGGCGAGACGAGGGAAAACTGCTGGAACAAAAGCAGCAAGACCGGCAACATGCCCAGACTCATCGCCCACTGCGCCCTGCCCCACTGCTTCAGCCAGTGACCTTCCGCCAAACGCCCGCTGCCGATGTAGAACAGTACGGCCACCGCTCCGAAGGACAACCAGAATCCCGGCGCCATCACGGCCCAGGGATCGATGAGCACGACCAGCAGCAAGGCCAGCATCAGCACGGTTCGCGTCGCGAGGTTGCGCTGCGTCCACAGCGCCAGCGCGACGACCGTCAGCATGTAAAGCGTCCGTTGCGCCGGCACCGCGAATCCGGCAAGCAGGCAGTAGAACGCTGCCGCCGCGATGCCGCCGATCACCGCCGCCCGCTGGGCGGGCAGATACAGCATCAGTAGCGGAACGCGGCGCCACAGCAAGCTGACCAGCGCGAAGGCAAGCCCCGCCAGCATCGTGACATGGAGCCCCGAAATCGACACGAGGTGGGTAATCCCGGTGCGCGCAAAGATATCCCACTGGCTACGCGGCACCGCCTGCTGGTCGCCGACCGCCAGCGCGATCAGCACGCCGGCATAAGGCGCATCTCCCAGGGTGCGTTCGAAGCGCGTGCGCACCGCCTCGCGGCTGCGCTCCACCCAGTCGCCGCCGCTCGCCTCCAGCAGGCGCCGCTCGCCGCGCGGGCGCACGTAGCCGGTGGCACGGATGCCGCGTTCGAACAGCCACGCTTCGTAGTCAAAACCGTGCGGATTGAGGTTGCCGTGCGGCTGCTTGAGGCGTACCGTCAGCTGCCATCGGTCGCCCGCGTGCAGCGGCGGCACCGACACTTCACCCGGCCCGCCGCCGTTGAAGCCGCTCGCATACCAGGCCAGGGAAATGCGGCGCGGCACTTGCGCCGGCTCGTCGACGGCAAACTCAAAACGCCAGCCGCGCTCGGTTTGCTGCGGCATTGCGGCAATACGGCCGCTGACCACGACGTCCTCGCCCTCCAGCGCTGCCGGCAATCGCTCGGCCAGTCGAGCCTCGGCCCGCCAACTGCCCCACAGCACGGCACAGACGCCGCCAAGCAGGCACAGCGCGATGATCGATGCCGCCTTCCGCGGCCGTCTATGCAGCAGACGGGCGAGCGCCCCCAGCAAGGCCGCCGCGCCAAGCAGCAGCCATTGATAATGAGACTCCGGCAAACGGGCCTGCTGCTGCAGCCATGTCAGCGCCAGCACAAAGCCGATCGCGAAGGAGGTCATATCAGGCAGCGAGGTGTAGTCATGTGCAGGCGCGGATCAGTGTCAACGCCGGGCGCGCCTCGCTGGCAGGCGGCGTGGCAACAAGAAAGCGCGTAGTGCGCTCCCTTACACGCCAGGCCGCTCGTCGCCGGGCCGCCCCAGGCGCTTCGATCAGCAAACAGATCACTGACGATGGCTTCCGCCCGGCTTCAGCCATCGCCCGGTCAGTTCTTCTCCGGTCGATACCCATGCAGCAAAGACAGTATCGTCTTTTCCCAAGGCGAGGCTCCTTGCATTGTCTTTGATCCATTCTGCCGCCGTCTCAAACAGAACCGCAGCAATTTTCCCGTCGGCGGAGCGCCTTATATAAACCATTTGGCATGGAGGCGACACCCAGAATCCAGAAGGACACATCCGTATCAGCAGGTGTTGCGCATGATCTTGAGCGACTTTAAAAAGCGCGCCGGAATCGAAAAACGAACTGTCGATTTCCGCTGCAGGAAAGCCCTGCGTTGCAAGGGGTTCCAGACGATCCTCCCCTTGACGCAGGACGCCCCAGCCTAAACGTTTGTTGCTCCAGAAATCCCTCGCCTGAAGCAAGGCAACGAACCTTCCGCTATCCGGCTCAATGTCCAGATTTCGGGCCAGCGAGCTGACGGAAGAATAGATCGGGTAATCTGGAGCAGCCGAGGCCTTGAACTCTGCGTTGAGCTTCCAGCTCAAGCCCAGCGCCTCGCTGCGAACCTGCTGCCAGGATTGCCCGCTCCCGGGACTGGCGGCGGGAGCCGGAAAATGCGCTTGGCGCCGAACCTGAATCGGGTCAATCGATTGCATGTGGAGGCCGATTGGACTTGCCCCAACCATCCCAAAGGATCCGCCCTTCCACACCTTGAAGAAGCAATGGACCACCTGACGGCGATCCATGGCAAGAAAATAATCCGACTCGACGACGCTGAATTCGGTGTCGGGATCGATCACCGTGCGAATCTGCCACGAAGTGTTCGTCAGCTCAGCCAGCGCCAGCTTGCCTGGTTGCAGCGCAGTTCGCGAGAACAGTGGAACGATGAAAATTATCGCAACATCGGTATCCGTCCTGACCGGCGAGCCAGCCTCTTCACCCGTAGCCATCAGCAGGCAAAACAGCGATTCGGGGCCGACAAGGTAGGTTCTGCACCGATTATCCGGCGCGCGGCTCCACTCGCCGCCCGAAAGCGGCTTGCTATATTCATGCTCGCCGGCAACGATGCGGAGAAACCCCGCTGGATATTCGACAATATCCAGCGCCGCACGATCAATATCGCTACGCTTGTCGCCCGCCAGTTTTCCGATGATTTCATCATGCGAGGTCGATTGCCCGTCAACCACGATGTGGTGAATCTGGCGGCTGGTGTCGATCCCAGCAATATGGGCGGCACCTGCGCTATCAATAATGCTGGCAAGTCGTTTGAAGCCTGCATTCGCCAACGTCCGCTCCGGACTGGCGTCAACTGTCAAGGTATGACGGGACTCAAGGTCCTGACGGTAGGGTTCAAGGTTTACGGTCGTACAACCGGAAAGGATGGCCAGTGCCAGCGCGCAGGCCATTTGGCGACAATCACCGACGAGATGAAACCTGAATTCCTTCATGTCGTACTCCACCCTTCGACAGGCACGGCAACTGGCCGCGAAAAAACTTCCTGCTCAAGAAGTCTGTCCGCAAGGTCTTCCAAGGACGGGCATCTCCCTGTTTATGTCATATATCAAGCTCGCACACGGCAGAAAATGGTGCTCTTTTGATTGGGGCCAGAAAATCTCGTCCTGCCCCGCCACGCTGCCCGATGCCAGCGGCAGCGCGCACGCTTTTGGGGTTAAGCTAACACGTGGCGTAGCGATCTGGAGGGACTCATTCCGGCCCCACGTCCAAGACCGAGAACAATGCCTGCATTCCGGTCGCTTTACTTTCCCGCAGACAGGCCAAAACCGGAGACCGAGATGAACGAAGAAACCTTCAACCTCAGCATGCGCAGCTTTCTCAAGAAGGTCGGCATCAACTCCCAGCGCGCCATCGAAGGCGCCGTCAATGAAGCCATCAAGAATGGCAGCATCAAGGGCAACGAGAGCTTCCCGGCCAAGGTCACACTCGAAATCTCGGGCCTGAAGCTCAATATCGATATCGACGACACCATCAAGCTGGCGTGATTCGGGCGCATGCTCCAAGATATTAGTGACGACGAAGACGCCGTCACCCTGCGCGGGCTGTGCGGCCGTTTTCCCCACTCCGGCCGGATCGAGGCGATCTTTCTGCGGCCCGGGCGGCGCATCGATGTGCAATCGGTAAGCAGCGCCGTTGCCGTAGAGGCGCGCGGCCTTCAGGGGGATCGCAAGGCAAAACAGACGCCGAGCAAACCCGAAGGTGGCGCCCGTCAGGTCACGTTGATCCAGGCCGAACACCTGCCCGCCGTGGCGGCCTTTGTCGGCAAGGCGCAGATCGATCCCGCGCAATTGCGCCGCAATCTCGTGGTGTCGGGCCTGAATCTGCTCGCCGCCAAGTCCCTGTTCGGAGACCAGCCCCTGCATGTTTCCATCGGTGAGGGAGTGCTGCTGGAAATCACCGGCAGTTGCGACCCCTGTTCGCGTATGGAGGAAGTGCTCGGGCCCGGCGGTTACAACGCCATGCGCGGGCACGGCGGAATGACGGCGCGCGTATTGCGCGGCGGCGCTTTCAATGTGGGCGACGCCATAAAAGTCTGCGTGGCACGCTGAAACGGCCTGCAGTGAAACGGGTCACGTCTGCGGGACCCATTGCCACGCGCTGATCTCCGGCTTGTCGACGCCATACTCGACCGCGTAGTCCCAGCAAGCCTGCTGTTCGATCCTGAGCGCGGCCAATACATCCGCATGTGCGTCAGCGAGGCCCGGCACATGCCTGATCACGTCCATGGCGATGCCGAAGCGGTCGATGCGATTGCGTATCGCCAGCGCCAGCGGCGTGTCTATGCTGCCCTTCTCCATGTAGCCGCGCACATGAATGTTTGAATGATTGGTGCGACGGTAGGCCAGACGGTGTATCAGGTAGGGATAGCCGTGGAAATTGAAAATCACCGGCTTGTCGCGCGTAAACAGGCGATCGAAATCCTCGTCGCTCCAGCCTTGCGGGTGCTCAGACTTCGGCGTGAGGGCGAACAGGTTCATGACATTGACGAAGCGCAGACGCAGCGCAGGAATCCGTTTTCGCAACATCTCCACCGCCGCCAGGGCTTCCTGCGTCGGCACGTCGCCCGCACAGGCGACCACGGCATCCGGCTCGCCGCCGTCCTCGTTGCCGGCCCAGTCCCAGACACCCGCACCGGCCCGGCAGTGAGCGACGGCCGCATCGTAGTCCAGGTACTGCAGATGTTCCTGCTTGTCGGCGACGATGACATTGATGTGCTGCTTCGAGCGCAGGCAGTGCGCGCCCGTGACCAGCAGGCAGTTGGCGTCGGGCGGCAGATAGATGCGCGTGACCTCGGGGTCCTTGTTGATCGCCACGTCGAGGAAGCCCGGATCCTGATGCGTGAAACCGTTGTGGTCCTGACGCCAGACTGTTGACGTGATGAGCAGATTCAGCGATGCGATCGGCTTGCGCCAAGGCACCTCGTTGCAGATGGTCAGCCACTTGGCATGCTGGTTGTACATCGAGTCGATGACATGGGCGAACGACTCGTAGGTTGAAAGAAAGCCGTGCCGGCCAGTCAGCAGATAGCCCTCGAGCCAGCCCTCCAGCGTATGCTCGGAGAGCATTTCCATGACCTTGCCGTCGCGTGCCAGATGCGTGCCATCGGCATCCTCGGAATAGATCTCGGCCATCCAGGCCTTGCCGGTGACCGCGAAAATATCGTCCAGCTTGTTCGACGAAGTTTCATCAGGCCCGAAGACGCGAAAGTTGTCGGGGTTGGCGCGCATGACTTCGGCCAGATAGCGCCCGAGGGGTCGGGTATTGCCGACACGCATGCCGGCGGGGCTCGCCACGGCGACGGCCTGCGCGCGCGGATCGGGCAAGGCCAGCGGCCGCACGATGCCGGAATTGACGTAGGCATTTGCGCTCATGCGGCGCGCGCCGTCGGGCAGCAGATCGCGTAGTTCCGCGCACAAGGCCCCATCGGCGGAAAACAGCTCGTCGGGACGGTAGCTCTTCAGCCAGGCTTCGAGCTGGGCCAGATGTTCGGAGTTTTCGCGCACGCTGTTCAGCGGCACCTGATGGGCGCGCCAGAAACCCTCGACCTTGTGACCGTCAACCTCGGCCGGGCCGGTCCAGCCTTTGGGCGAACGCAGCACGATCATGGGCCACCGCGGCCGCTGCACGCGCTCGTCGCCCGTACGAGCGCGCTGCTGTATCGAACGGATTTCGTCGAGACATTCGCCCATGACCTCCGCCATGCGGGCATGCATCTCCATCGGTTCATGCCCTTCAACGAAATAGGGCGTCCATCCATAGCCTTCGAACAAGGACTGGAGCTCCTCATGGCTGATGCGCGCCAGCAGCGTCGGATTATTGATCTTGTAGCCGTTGAGATGAAGAATGGGCAGCACCGCACCATCGCGTGCGGGGTTGAGGTATTTGTTGCCATGCCAGCTCGTCGCCAGCGGGCCGGTCTCGGCCTCGCCGTCGCCGACCACGGCGGCGACGATCAGATCGGGGTTGTCGTAGGCAGCGCCAAAGGCATGCGACAGGCTGTAGCCGAGCTCGCCGCCTTCATGAATGGAGCCCGGCAATTCCGGCGTGCAATGGCTGCCGATACCGCCGGGAAAGGAGAAATCGCGCAGAAAACGGCGCAGACCTTCGATGCCGGCCCGGTCTACCGCCTTGTCGGGATAAATCTCGCCATAAGTGCCCTCCAACCAGACCGGGCCGAGCACGCCCGGGGCGCCGTGACCGGGGCCGGCGATAAAGATGGCGTCGAGCCCGCGTTCCTTGATCAGGCGCGACAGGTGCAGGTAGCAGAACGACAAGCCGGGGCTGGAGCCCCAATGGCCGAGCAAACGCTGCTTGATGTGTTCGACGCGCAGCGGTTCGCGCAGCAGCGGATTGTCGCGCAGGTAGATCATCGCCGCCCCGAGATAATTGCTGGCACGCCACAGGGCGTGAATTTGCTCAAGACTTGCGTACTTCATGGCGATGCTCCGAAACCGGGATGTAGCGATTACAACATGCGCGACATCACGGCAATATGACGCAGGCTAAAAGCGGCGCTCGTCGAGATCGAGCGCGCTCGCGCCGCCATTGACGACGGTGCGTGCCAGACCCATGGCCGTGGACAGAATGTGGTCGGCATAGAAACGCGCCGACACGATCTTGGCCGGGCAGAAGCCATCATCGCCTTCAAACGGCGTTCCCGCATCGATGTGATGCTGGGCGGCGAGTGCGGCGCGCGCCATCATCCAGCCGCCGGCGACGATGCCGAACAGGCGCAGGAACGGCACAGCGCCGACCATGACGCTGCGAATGTCGCTGCCGTGATGATTGACGATGTACTCGGCCGCCTGCGCCAGCGCGTCGATGGCGCGCGACAGCGGCTTGGCGATGTGGGCCAGCGATTCGCTGCCGTGCTCCTCCAGCGTCACGCAGGTCTGCTGCATGACATGCATGAGGCCGAGCAGCGCGGCGCCGCCGTCGCGCGCGACCTTGCGGCCGACCAGATCGTTCGCCTGTATGCCGGTCGTGCCTTCGTAGATGGTGGTGATGCGCGCATCGCGCAGCAACTGCGCGATGCCGGCCTCCTCGATGTAGCCGGCACCGCCGTACACCTGCATGCAGAGATAGGCGATCTCGTTGGCGGTCTCGGTGCACCAGCCCTTGATCACCGGCGTGAGCAGATCGACAAAGGCGGCGCTGCGTTCACGCTCGGCCGGATCGGTCTCATGCGTCGCCGCATCCTGCGCCGCCGCCACCGTGTAGGCCAGCGCACGCATGGCTTCGGTCTGGCTGCGCATCATCATGAGCATGCGCCGCACATCGGGATGGTGAAGTATGGGGACCGCAGCGGCGGAACCCTCCACCGCCCTGCCCTGCACCCGCGTCCTCGCGTAAGCGACGGCCTGCTGGTAGGCGAGCTCGGACAAGGCCAGGCCTTCAAGGCCGACGGCAAAGCGCGCCGCGTTCATCATCACGAACATGGTGCCCAGGCCTTGGTTCACCTCCCCGAGCAGATAGCCTTCCGCGCCCCGGCCCGACTCGCCGTACACCATCACGCAGGTGGGGCTGGCATGGATGCCGAGCTTGTTCTCGATGGAGGCGCAGAGCACGTCGTTGCGCTCGCCCGGCTGTCCGTCGGCGCCAACCAGGAGCTTGGGCACGAGGAACATCGAAATGCCGCGGACGCCCTCCGGCGCCCCGGGGATGCGAGCCAGCACAAGGTGCAGCGTATTGGCCGCCATGTCGTGCTCGCCGTAGGTGATGAAGATCTTCTGTCCGAAGATGCGGTAGCTTCCGTCGGCCTGCGGTTCGGCGCGCGTGCGAATGGCAGCCAGGTCGGAGCCGGCCTGCGGCTCGGTCAGATTCATGGTGCCGGTCCACTCGCCGCTGATCAGCGGCGGCAGGAAGCGCGCCTTCTGCTCAGGGCTCGCCACCAGCTCCAGCGTTTCGGCCGCGCCGATGGTCAGCATCGGGCACAGCGAGAAGGAGAGATTGGACGACTTCCACATCTCCTGCACGGCCGCAGCTACAAGCGCCGGCAGCCCCTGGCCGCCATAGTCCGGATTGCCCGCCAGGCTGGCCCAGCCGTTATCGACAAACGCCTGATAAGCCTCGCGAAAACCCGGCGGCATGCTGACGCCCTGCCTGTCCCAGCGCGCGCCGGCACGATCGCCGCTGGCATTCAGCGGCGCCAGCACCTGCGTGGCAAACTTCGCGGCCTCTTCAAGCACCGCATCGACGACTTCGGCGCTGACATCGGCGTAATCCGGCAAGCGGGCCACCTGTTCAAGGCCCGCCAATTCCTTCAGGACAAATCGCATATCGCGCAAGGGCGCGGTGTAACTGGACATGAGCCTCCTTCGGCTGGCGCTGTTATCGCTGGCTAAAAAGAATCAGGAAGACGACATGCAACAGAACTGAAATACGACCGGAAGAACAATACCGTTTGCATAAATCACTTGCAAGCGATTCTGTTTTTCGGGACAGGAGCGAAGGCGCCAGTGTGTCGCGTGCAGCGAGAGTGTCTTTCGGAGAACGTCTGACTCAGCAAAAGCAAATCCCTCTCCCTTTGAGGGAAGAGCGGCTTGGGGAGAGCCGGCTTTCATCATTCAGAGAAAGGCGCCCTCTCCTCCCCCCCTCTCCCACGAGGTGAGAGGGGCTTTGGGGTGCCCACCTCGGCTTGCGCTGTATCCCCCGTTCGGAGAAAACTCACTCCCTCTCCCAGCGTTGAGGTGTTCAGCCCGGCTTGCGGCACTCCTGTGCGATCCATTCGCGCAGTTCGCGGATCAGTGCCGCCGTCAGCGGGCCGCTGGCGGCCACGCCGCCGGCAGCATCGGCGCCGGCCGGTTGCGACAGGCTGACGATGCGACGGGCGAGCACGATCTGCTGCGTGCCGTACAGGGTGGCGCGGCCTTCGAGCAGCATGCGGCTGCTCTGCGCCGAATCGAAGACCTGGGTGAAGTCGTCCAGATCGAGGCGCAGCCGGCACCCCGCACCGGGGCCATTGCTGCCCGACATCAGGCTGCGCTGCAGGTGCATGCTCAGGAGCTCGGCCGGCTGCCCGCTCCAGCGGCTGCCGGCATAGTGTTCGCGCCGGTTGGCGTCGGCATAAGCCAGCCGGTAATGCATGGCGGTACCGGCCAGCCAGGAACTGGGCACCACGTCGAGGCTGCGCAAGGCGCCGCCGGATTCAGCATTGGCGGCGGACAGATCGTAATAGACGGTGCTGTTCTCCCGGGCCGGGGGCGCCAGCGAACATGCAGCCAGCAGCGCGCACAACAATGCGGGAACAAGACGGGACAGAAACAGAGTCATGATCGGTGGCATCCTCACGGCTGGGGCTGGGCGTTACCGAAACCGCGTTCGCCGGGTCCGGGTCTGGCCGGCGGGCGGCCGAAAATCAGCGACTGCGGATTGTCGTCCAGACTTTCGAGCAGGCGCGACAACTGCCGCGTAGTGTCGGTCAGCTCCTTCATCAGCACGTTGGCGCGCGGCAATGTCGCATGAGCCGACTCGCCGCTGCCGAGCAGCGTCTCGGCACGGCCGGACAGATTGTTGAGATTGCCGATCAGCACGCGCGCCTCCTTCGCCAGCGGACGCGCCTCCTCGCTGGTGGCTTCGAGGTTGTCGAGCGTCTTGCTGAGGCGTTTCATGTTTTCCGGCGACAGGGCCTGACGCAGGCCAGCCATGACTGCAGGCAGCTCGCCCAGACCATCTGACGCCTTGGCGAGATTCTCGATACTGCGGTTGAGATTGGCGATGTTCTTGTCGTTGAGCACGCTGTTCAGCTTGTCCAGCAGTTGTTCGACTTGCGCCACGACCTCGCCGGCGCTCTCGGTCAGCGCCTCGAACTTGGTCCGGTGCAGAGCCAGGCGCGGCAGTTCGCCCTCAGGTGCCGTCAGCGGCGTCATGTCCGAACCATCGTCTTCGAGGGCGATGAAGGTGAGGCCGGTAATGCCTTGCGACGCCAGACTGGCCGTGGTGCCACGCGTCAGCGTGTAGTTGTCGTCGAGGCTGATGCGCACGATGATCAGACGCGGGTCCTTCGGGTCCACGCCGATCGAGACGACCTTGCCGGCGCGTATGCCGCGATACCGCACGGCCGCCTCGACGTTCAGGCCGCCGACGCTCTTCTGCGTTTCCAGCAGGTAATACGCCTTCTCGTCCCTGTCCTGCCGGAACCACCAGATCGCGACTGCGGTCGCCAGTCCCAGCATCAGGACAAACAAGCCCGCCGCCAGCGCATGTGCTCGATTTTCCATGGCTATGCCTTCGTTGTCAGCGCCGCGGCGTTCAGCGCACGGGCAGCGCGTTCCGAATGAAAGAAATTATGAATGAAAGGATGGTCCATCTGCATGACTTCCCGCAAGGCACCGTAGGCGAGTATGCGCTGCTCGGCCAGCACCGCGACCTTGGTCGCCAGCGCGGCCAGCGTGTCCAGGTCGTGCGTCACGAATACCACGGTCAGGCCGAGCTCGGCGCCGAGGCCGCAGATCAGGCGCACGAAGCTGTCGGAGCGGTCCGGGTCCAGCCCGGCCGTAGGCTCGTCCAGCAGCAGAAGTTCGGGCTCCAATGCCAGCGCTCGCGCCAGTGAAACGCGCTTGATCATGCCGCCGGACAGCTCGGCCGGCATCAGCGCGGCGTGCTGCGGCAACAGTTCGACCATGGCCAGCTTGAGCATGACGAGATCATGAATCATGCCTTCGTCGAGCAGCTTGAGCTCGCGCAAGGGAAAGGCCACATTGTCATAGACATTCAGCGCGGAAAACAGCGCCCCCTGCTGGAACAGCACGCCGAAACGGCGCCGTATCGCCCGCTCGCGCAGGATGCCGCCGCCGAACAGAGACTCGCCGAAGATGCGAACCTCGCCTTCGGTGGGGATCAGCAGTCCGTCGATCTGCCGCAGCAGCGTCGTCTTGCCGCTGCCCGAGCCGCCGACCAGCGCAACCATTTCGCCGCGCTCGATTTCCAGGTCGAGATTGCGCAGCACCCAGTTGCGCCCGAAACGCGTGCCCAGATTGCGCACCGAGATTATCGGCACCTGGTCGTTGCAGGGATGCAGGCTCTCGTCTCTCATGCCAGCCCCACATTGCGCGTCACGATCGCGAACACGGCATCGAGCAGGATGACCACGGTGATCGCGGTAACTACCGAGGAGGTCGTGTTGGCCGACAGGCTTTCGGTATTGGGCTTCACGCGCATTCCGAAATGGCAGGCTACCAGCGCCACGGCAATACCGAAGACGAGCCCCTTGGACAAGGCGATCCAGACATTGCCGATAGGCACCGCCTTGGGCAGGGTCTGAAAGAAGAAGGGCGCCGAAATGTCGAGCTGTATCTGCGCCGCCAGCATGCCGCCGAGCAGTGCGGCGGCGGTGGTCCACACCACCAGCAGCGGCATGACCACCGCCAGCGCGGCAACCTTGGGAAAGATGAGGCGCAGGGAGCGCTGCACGCCCATGACGTTGAGCGCATCGATCTCTTCGGTGACGCGCATCACGCCGAGTTGCGCCGTCATGGCCGAGCCGGTGCGGCCGGCAATGAGGATGGCGACCAGCAGAGGGCCGAGTTCGCGAATGATGCCCAGTCCGAGAATATTGATGATGAACACGTCGGCCCCGAACTGCCGCAACTGCAACGAGGACAGATAGGACAGCACAACGCCGATCAGCCAGCCGACCAGCGCCGTGACCGGCATGGCGCGCACACCGGCCTTGAACAGATTGGCGCTGATCTCGCGGCGCGGCAGTTCGGCCGGATGGCGGCAGAGGTAAACCAGATTCAGCGCGACCTGCCCCGTCAGCGCCACAAAGTCGACCAGATGCGCCTGCAGCTTGAATGCGCCGTCGCCCAGCTTGCGTATCCAGGCATAGCTGAGGCGTGGCTCGCCGGCCGGCGCGGGGCACTGGTCGGCCGCAGCCAGACGCTCGAATATGCGCCGATGTTCGGGCCGCAGCGAAATGGCCCCGGGCAGTCGCCGCCCCCAGGTGCGCCATAACAGCAGCGCGCCGGCGCTGTCGAAGGCCTCGATCCCGGTGCAATCCCAGCTCGTGCCGGCGCGTTTCGCCAGCGCGGCCAGTTCGGCGTTCAGCGCGTCGATCTCGCGGCCGACCACGGCCAGCGTCCAGGTGCCGCTCAGCGTCGCGACCGCGCCGCCGTTCTGCTCGGTGCTGGCGATGCCTGCACGACGGACAAAACGGCGGCCCGGCTTCATTCGCTATCCCGTATCTTGAGGTTCACGCCGAGCCCGTTCCACTGGCGCGCCTCTTCCTCCAGCGCGGCGGCGGTCAGAGGCACCTCGATCAGCCAGTCCGGCGGCACGTTGAGCTGATAGCTCTTGGGCGTGGCGGCGGCCTCGATGGCCGGCAAGGGCTGATTGTCGCGGGCGCGATGCAGCACGACGGCGGTGCGCAGACAGAAAATCAGCAACCATTCGACCGGATCGCGCGCCAGCGGCTGCACCCGTTCGAGCTTGCCGCGATGACCGAGCACCACGCGCGCAAGCCGCGCCTGGTCGCGCTTCGAAAAGCCCGGCATGTCGGCGTTTTCGAGGACATAGGCGCTGTGCTTGTGATAGCTGGAATGCGCCACCGACACGCCGATCTCGTGCAGGCGCGCAGCCCAGCTCAGGAACTGGGCGTCGTCGTTTTCGGGATCGTTGGCCGCCGGCATGATCTGCCGCAGCAGCGCCAGCGCCGTCGCCTCGACGCGCTTCGCCTGTGTGGCATCGACGCCGTAGCGGCGCATGAAATGCCTGACCGTGGCTTCGCGCAGATCGTCGTGGTGGCTGCGCCCGAACAGATCGTAGAGCACGCCCAGACGCAGGGCGCCTTCGGAAAACGTCATCTGTTCGAGATCGAAGGCCTTGAACACGGCCGACATGATGGCCAGCCCGCCGGCCAGTACCGGCATGCGGTCGCTGCGCAGGCCGTTGAGACGCGCATGATTGACGTTGCCGACGCGAACCAGCGTATCGACAAGGCGTTCCAGCCCCTTGCGGGTGATGCCCTGCTCGGCGAAACCGTTCAGCTCGATCAGATCGGCGATCGCGCGCGCCGTGCCGGAAGAGCCCACGGCCGTTTCCCATCCGGTTTCCCGATACGCCTGAACGATGGTCTGCAGCTCCTGGCCGGCCGCAAGCTCGGCTTCATGGAAGGACTTCTTGTCGATCTGGCCGTTGTGGAAATAGCGCAGGCTGTAGCTGACGCAGCCCATGTAGAGCGACTCCAGCTGCAGCGGCTTGAAATTCTTGCCGATGATGAACTCGGTGGAACCGCCGCCGATATCGACGATCATCTGCTGCTGGCGCGGATTCGGCAGCGTATGCGCAACGCCCAGATAGATCAGGCGCGCTTCCTCGCGGCCGGCAATGACTTCGATGGGAAAGCCCAGTGCGGCCTCGGCCTGCACCAGAAAAGCCGCGCCGTTTTTTGCCACGCGCAGGGTATTGGTCGCCACGGCGCGCACCGCTTCCGGTGGAAAACCGCGCAGGCGCTCGCTGAACTTGGACAGGGCTGCCAGCGCGCGCAATTGCGAAGCGCCGTCGAGCTGCTTGTCGGTGCCGAGGCCGGCGCCCAGGCGCACCGTCTCGCGAATGCCGTCCAGTTCGTAGATCTGGTTGCCACGCACCTGACCGACCTGCAGGCGAAAACTGTTGGATCCCAAATCGACTGCCGCAATCAGCTCGTGTTCCAAAATCCCAGACCTCGCGCGAAAAGTGGCGCCGATTTTAGCATTCCGGCACCGGCTGCTGCGTTGCAACATCTTCAGACAGCGCAGCAATGCACGTCCCGGTCGCCCGGTCTGCGGCAAGCAGGCCTTGCGGCAGACCTGCGGCCTGCGCAAAAAGCCTCGCGCAAATAACACGCCCGTGTCATGTCAACGCAACAAAAGTGACACATAATCATCGGACCCGCGTTTCCAGCATTCCGCCATGAACCAGCCCGTCCTGCCCCGCCACACCTCGCCCGAGCGCTTCCTCAACCGGGAGCTGTCCTTCCTCGCTTTCAACAAGCGTGTGCTGGCGCAGGCGGCCGACCCCAGCGTGCCGCTGCTGGAGCGACTCAAGTTCATCTGCATCGTTTCGTCCAATATGGACGAATTTTTCGAGATTCGCGTCGCCGGCATCAAGGAACAGTTGAAGCTCGGCAGTGCCCTGCCCGGCAACGACGGCCTCCTGCCGCTGGACGCCTTCCGCCGCCTCGGCATGCATGCGCATGCCATCATCGGTGAGCAATATGCGCTGCTCAACGACGTGATCCTGCCGGCACTGGCGGCAGAGGGCATCGTCTTCCTGCGCCGCGCCCAGTGGACGCCGGAGCAGCAGGAATGGATACACGCCTACTTCGTCAGCGAGCTGATGCCGCTGCTCACGCCAATCGGACTGGACCCGTCGCACCCCTTCCCGCGCGTGCTCAACAAGAGCCTCAACTTCGCCGTCGAACTCGACGGACCCGATGCCTTCGGCCGCAGTTCCGGCGCCGCCATCGTGCAGGCGCCGCGCGCATTGCCGCGCGTGATCCAGTTGCCGAAGGAGATGACCGGCGTGGACTACGGCTTCGTCTTCCTGTCCTCGGTCCTGCACCAGCACGTCGGCGAGCTGTTTTCGGGCATGGACGTGCTCGGCTGCTACCAGTTCCGCGTCACGCGCAACTCCGACCTTTTCGTCGACGACGAGGAAATCAAGAACCTGCGCACCGCGCTGCAGGGCGAACTGCCGCAGCGCCACTTCGGCGACGCGGTACGCCTAGAGGTCGCCGACAATTGCTCGACCATCATGGCGAACTTCCTGCTGATGCAGTTCGGGCTCGGCCCCGACGACCTCTATCGCGCGCCGGGCATCGTCAATCTCGTGCGCCTGATCTCGGTGCCCGATCTGATCGACCGCCCCGACCTCAAATACCGCCCCTTCCAGCCGGCCCTGCCCAAGGTGCTGACCAAGCGCTTCGACATTTTCGAGAGCGTCAAGAAGCAGGACATCCTGCTGCACCATCCCTTCCAGTCCTTCGCGCCGGTGGTGGAACTGCTGGCGCAGGCGGCGGACGATCCGCAGGTCGTGGCGATCAAGATGACCGTCTACCGTACCGGCACCGACTCCATCCTCATGGAGCACCTGCTGCGCGCCGCGCAGAAAGGCAAGGAAGTCACGGTCGTGGTGGAGCTCATGGCGCGCTTCGACGAGGAAGCCAATCTGAGCATTGCCTCCCGTCTGGAGGAAGTCGGCGCGCATGTGGTGTACGGCGTGGTCGGCTACAAGACCCACGCCAAGATGCTGATGGTGCTGCGGCGCGAACAGGAAAACAAAAAAGGCGTGTTCCGCCGCTATGTTCATCTCAGCAGCGGCAACTACCATCCGCGCACCACGCGCTTCTACACCGATTTCGGCCTCTTGACCTGCAACGAGGAAATCGGCGACGACGTCAACGAAGTGTTCAAGCAGCTCACCGGCCTTGGCAAGGCGCACAAGCTGAAGCACCTGTGGCAGGCGCCCTTCACGCTGCACGCCAACATGATCGCCGCCATTCGCGCCGAAGCGGCGCTGGCGCGCAGCGGCAAGAAGGCCAGGATCATCGCCAAGATGAACTCCCTGCTCGAACGCCAGATCATCGAGGAGCTCTACGAAGCCAGCAACGCCGGCGTCGAGATCGAGCTCATCGTGCGCGGCGTCTGCGCGCTGCGTCCCGGCGTCAAGGACATGTCGGAGAACATCAAGGTGCGCTCGGTGGTCGGGCGCTTCCTCGAACACCATCGCATTTTCTACTTCCTCGCCGACGGCGAGGAAAAGGTTTACCTGTCTTCCGCCGACTGGATGGAGCGCAACTTCTTCCGCCGCATCGAAATCTGCTTCCCCATCCTTGACGCTCGCCTCAAGCGGCGGGTCATCAAGGAAGGTCTGCGCGTCTACCTCAACGATAACGTGCAAGCCTGGGAAATGGACAGCGAAGGCGAGTACAGCCTCAAGCCCTCTCGCCGCAGCCGCAGTGCCGCGCAGGAGTCACTGCTGGCCGAACTCAGCGGCGTGACGGCGCTTGCCGCAAGCGCCGCCGAAGACGTGGAGTAAGGCTCAGGGCGCGCCCGACAACACGCGGTTGCGACCGCTGCCCTTGGCCGCATACAGGGCCGCGTCGGCGGCATTCAGCAACGCATGATCGTCGATCCCGGGGCGCCAGCCGGTGACCCCGGCGCTGAAAGTCAGCCGCAGCTCGGGCGTCAGCCCCGGCATCGGCAGCGCCGCAATGGCCTCGCGCATGCGATCAATGACGCGCACCGCCTCCACCGCAGACGTGTTCGGCATCAGCAGCACAAACTCCTCGCCGCCGAGACGGGCCAGAACGTCGGAGCGGCGCATGCGCTGGCCGATGTTCTGCACCAGAAATTTCAGCGCCTGATCGCCGACCTCGTGCCCG
Source organism: Rhodocyclaceae bacterium (assembly GCA_028869135.1). Classification (GTDB taxonomy): domain Bacteria; phylum Pseudomonadota; class Gammaproteobacteria; order Burkholderiales; family Rhodocyclaceae. Next base: position 5,628 of record JAGWTC010000011.1, on the reverse strand, counting down.
TAGCTGTCGTTGATGCGCTTGAAATAGTCGATGTCGATCAGGCCCAGGCTCAGATCGCCGCCGTAGCGCTTGACCCGCTCCAGTTCGCTGTTCAGCAGCGTATTGAAGGCACGCCGGTTGTGGGTGCCGGTCAGAAAGTCCTGCGTGGCCTGCTCGTGCAGTTCGGCATTGAGATGCGACAACTGGCGATTGGCGAGTTCCAGCCGGCGGCGGTAATCGCGCGCGTGGAGGGCATAGAAGATGGCGAGCCATATCCCCCACAGCAGGAATACAGCGGCCGCAGTGACGATGCCGAAGACGGCATAGCGCAAGCGCCGCATGTCATGGAATGCATCCAGTTCGGAGACGACATTGATGGTCAGGCCGGCATCGATCAGGGTCCGTTTACCCACCACAACCGGAACGCCGTCCAGCAACATGATCTCCGGATGCTGTGCGAGTCCGGCGGACTTGAGCGGCAAGGCCTTGAACTGCGTGCGCGCATAGCGCCGCATGCGCAGCTCCGGCGAAAGGCGATCGGCCGTGTTGCCGGGCATGGCGGCAAACATGTATTTCGGATTTTCCGCCAGCACGACGATGCCGTCCTGGTCGCTGACCAGGCCGCCGACAATGCGCACAAGAGACTGGAGCCGGGGCTGATCCGTCTTGATGCCGACCGTACCCACGATTTCCGTGCCTTTGCGTATCGGCAGGGAAAAGAAGAAGCCCGGCACGAGCGTGGTGCGTCCGACCGCGAACTGATAACCGGGAATGCCGGCAATCGCGGTCTTGAAATGCTCGCGGTCGCTGTAATCGGCGCCGATGGTGCTGGTCGGCGTATCCCAGTTGCTGGAGGCAACCGAAATGCCCTGGGTATTCAAGACGTAGATCAGATCGAGGCCGAAGCTGGAGGCGATGCCCTGCAGAAACATGTTCGCATCGTCGATCGACTTGGGATCGAGGATGGCGCGCAGCGTATGCCCCTCTTCCGCAACCCAGTTGGTAATGCTCCTGATCCGCTCGAAGGCGCTCTCGATATCCGTTTCCGCATCGGTGAGCTGCCGCTCGGTCTGCTGCATCTCGCGCTGCACCGCCTCCTCGACGCGAGCTTTCTGCCAGTGCCCCGTCTCCATCCAGGCCAGGGCCAGGACAGCGGGTAGACAGAGCAGGGTCAAACCGCTGGCCAGCACCAGAGGCGAGGAATCAAGATAGCGCCCAAAACAATGCCGCAGCCACGCGAGCATAAAAGACTTTCTCCGCAGTCAGGGTTAACGCCGTTCCAGGATCCCCGCTATCTTAACCGGGCCGCCAGACTTGTAGTGCGCCGCGTTTGCAGGAACTGTCCTGCACCAGCGCTGCCGCCACCGGCAGCGCAACGCGAGCCCAGGCACAGGCGACGACGGAAGGCCAGGTGTACCGCGCGCAAGCGCAGCTCAGCCGCGCCTGACCGAGATCACGCCCGACACTTCACCCAGCAAAGTCTGAATGCGCTTCAGCTTGTCCAGCCCCGGCAACTCCACGGTGAAGGACATATTGGCGCCGCCCTGCTTCGACAGGGTCTTCACCGCCGTCACATTGACCTTCTCGCGCGACAGGACTTCGGAGATATCGCGCAGCAGCCCCTGGCGATCGGTGGCCTCGACATGCAGGTCGACGGCATACATGCCCTCGCCGCGCCCTTCGCCCCAGGCCGCCTCGATATGGCGTTCCGGATTGCGCAGAATCATGTTGCGGAAGTTAGGACAATCGGTGCGATGGATGGAGACGCCGCGACCGCGCGTGACGAAACCGGCGATGGAGTCCGGCGGCACCGGCTTGCAGCAGCGGCCCAGCTGCGTGAGCAGCTTGTCCACGCCGACGATGAGCACATCGCCGCCACCGGCCTTGCTGCGCTTGGTCTGAATCTCCGGCGGCAGCTCCGGTTCCGGCTCGGTGCCGTGCAGCGCATGGCGCAAGGCATTCGGCCCGATCTCGCCGCGCGCGGCGCCGAGGTAGAGTTCGTGGCTGCCCTTCAGGCCCAGCCGCTGCGCCAGCTCCTCGAGATTGGTCTGCGTCTGTCCTTCGCGCTGCAGTTCCCTGGCGACGATGGCGCGCCCCTGCGCCAGCAGCTCTTCCTCTTCCAGCGCAATAAACCATTGCCGCGCCTTCTGCTTGGCGCGCGATGTCGCCAGATAGCCTTGCGACGGCACCAGCCAGTCGCGCGAGGGGCCGCCGCTCTTGGCCGCAACGATCTCGACGGTCTGGCCGTTCTTGAGCGGCGTATTGAGCGGCACGAGCTGGCCGTCCACGCGCGCGCCGCGGCAGCGATGGCCGAGATCGGTATGCAAACGATAGGCAAAATCCACCGGCGTGGCGCCGCGCGCGAGGTCGATCACCCGGCCCTGCGGCGTCATCACATAGATCGTGTCGTCGAGCGAAGCGCGCTTGAACTGCGTCACCCACTCCGCGCTATCGGTAATTTCGTCGCGCCACGACAGCAACTGGCGCAGCCAGGCAATCTTGTCTTCGTACTCACCCTCGGCCTTGGCCGACGAGCCCGCCTCCTTGTAGCGCCAGTGCGCCGCCACGCCAAGCTCGGCATGTTCGTGCATCTCATGGGTGCGGATCTGCACTTCCAGCGCGCGGCCGTCCTCGGCCAGCACCGCCGTATGCAGCGAACGGTAGAAATTGCCCTTGGGGTGCGAGATGTAGTCGTCGAACTCGCGGGGAATCGGCTGCCACAGCTGATGCACCAGGCCGAGCGCCGTGTAGCAGTCCTTGATCTCGTCGACGATGATGCGCACCGCACGCACGTCGTACACCTCGGAAAACTCCAGGCCCTTGCCGCGCATCTTGTTCCAGATGCTGTAGATGTGCTTGGGCCGGCCATACACCTCGGCCTTGATGTCTTGTTCGGCGAGCTTGCGCTTCAGCAGCGCCACCACGTTGTCGATGAAGTTGGCGCGCTCCAGACGGCGCTCGTCCAGCATCTTGGCAATGCGCTTGTAGGTCGCCGGTTCAAGGAAGCGGAAGGACAGGTCCTCCAGCTCCCACTTCAACTGCCAGACACCCAGACGGTTGGCGAGCGGCGCGTACAGCTCCAGCGCCTCGCGCGCCAGCGCTTCGCGTTCGGACAGCTCGGCGCCCCTGATTTCGGTCAGGTAGCGCAGCGATTGCGTGCGGCTGGCCAGGCGCAACAGCACCACGCGCACATCGTCCGCCATGGCCAGCAGCATCTTGCGCAAGACCTCCGTCTGCGCCTTGATCTCGGCCGGCGAAGCCTGGCCGTGGTGCGCCGCCAGTTTCAGCCCCTTGAGGCGCTGCAGGCCGAGCACGAGTTTGACGACAGCATCGCCAAATTCATGCTCGATAAAAGCCAGCCCCCGCTTGCCGCCTTCGTCAGCATCCGCACCCGGTGCCGACACCGGCCGGGCCTCGCTCGACGGCTTTTCCTGCGCCTCCAGAATGTCGCCGGCGGCAAACAGCAGCGCGGCAATGCGCGTGTCCGCATCGACCTCCAGCCCGGCCACGATCACGGCCATGCCGATGGCATGCGACAGCATGTCCTCGCCGGTCGGCAGCGTGCGGCCGGCATACAGCTCGCGCGCCAGCGCCAGCGCATTCATCACCGCCGCCGAGCCGGTCGGCTCCAGCCCCATGCTCAGCGTGACCAGCGTGTCTTCGGAAGTATCTTGCGTAACGGCAACCATGGCGCAATTATCCCATTCCCCAGCACCAACGGTACGCACGGCACGTTTGGCACGACCTGAACTCCACGGAAGATCCGTTGATCCCGCTTCAGCCGGAACGGCATCTGGGGTACGAAGCCTTACGGCCTGTGCTCAGCCCGCCGTTCGGGCTGAGCGGCGAGCTTCTCGAATCATCGAAGCCGCCCTCCCGGCAAAGCATCAATCGGTTTTCTGCACTGGAGAAATGAGGTCTAATCCACCCATGCTCTCCACGCTCAAACGCCTTTTTTCCCGCACCGCCGCGCCCGAGACGCCGGTGTCGGAAGCCCAATGGCAGACCGCCGAAACGCGCCTGCCCTTTCTTTCCCACCTCGTACCGGCCGAGCGTCAACGTCTGCGCCGGCTTGCGCTCGAATTCATCCGCGGCAAGTCCTGGCAGGGCGTGCAGGGTCTCGTCATCACCCTCGAAATGCAGCTCGAAATCGCGCTCCAGGCCTGCCTGCTGATACTAAAGCGCCCGCCCGGCGAATACGACGGCTGGGTGGAGATCGTCATCTATCCCGGCGACTTCATCATTCCGCGCGAGGAAATGGACGAAATCGGCATCGTCCACGAATACGACGACACCGTGCTCGGCGAAGCCTGGGACGGCGGCCCCCTGCTGCTGTCGTGGCAGCAGGTCGAATACGGCGACGCCTTCGATGACGACGGCATCAACGTCGTCATCCACGAATTCGCCCACAAGCTGGACATGGCCACCGGCGAAGCCGACGGCCTCCCGCGCCTGCCCGACGCCGCCGCCAGACGGCGCTGGATCGCCGCCTTCGAACCCGCTTACCTCGACTTCTGCGGACGTGTGGATCGCGGCGAAACAACCGCCATCGACCCCTACGCCGCCACCGCCCCGGCCGAATTCTTCGCCGTGCTCAGCGAGGTCTTCTTCGAACAACCCGCCCTGCTCCAGCACGAATACCCGGCGGTCTACACCGAGCTCGCCCATTTCTACGGCCAGACGCCCCTCTAAGCCACATTGGGTCCCCAAAAAACAAAAAATTCAAGCACAAACGATATGCCGGTTTCAAATATCGCTAAGATGGCAAACACGACAACCCAGTCAAGCGCCAAGTTGAAGCAGATCCTCCAGCCATATTATTCGACACGGGTCCATATATAGGGCACAACACTCTATTAAATTCATGGACTTGGAAGACGAATCCAGTTTATTCCGCCATTTGTCGTCTACTTCACGTTAGGGTCTGCCAATGACCTCACTCTGGAATTGTCGAGTTTGCTCACTACCAAATCGCAATAACGATATGGTCTGTGTACAGTGCTCGTGTCCTCAACAAATAGACGGCGTTGCTTTGTTTGCTCGTCAGGCAGCATGGAAACAAGGGGGCACTTTTACCGTGCCAGCCGAAAGAACGTCAGCAGAGTCAAAGCAGAGGTTAGTGAAGAAACTGCAGCCTACTTCTTGGATACCAAAAAAATTCAGACTTTCTCTTCTAGGCACTCAGTATTTTGGTGCGAGCGTGGTATTTGCCCTTATGGCATTTGCAGACTACAGAAGCCCTTTCACAGGACCCGGCACTATCAATAGGCTTTTCGATTTGGCCCGTACTTTGCTGGGTCCATACGGTTCACAGATCGTCTGCTTAACTGTTACTGCTTACGGTCTTATGATGGCAAGCCAAAATAGGGCGAAGCAATGATTGGTTCTGCCAAAATCAACCCTAAGCTACTTCATCGCACTATGTCTAACCTTTCGGTCAAGAGGGACGCTCCGCCGGCAAGCCGGCTCCGCGCCCCTCACCTCCGACGCTAGCTTTGCTTGTTCCGCTATGGCTCAGTGCCAGAGCAACACTGGCGGTGAGGCGAGACGTACTCTCCGACCGCTCACAAAAGGTTGCTCAGCTTCTCTTGATTTGGCTGCTCCCGTTAATTGGGAGCTGTGATTGTTCTTGCAGTTCATCGGCCAAAA
>JAGWTC010000062.1 GCA_028869135.1 Rhodocyclaceae bacterium | reverse complement strand
GGGCCTGACTCTCTCCAAGCCCGTCTACGCCGCGCAAGTGGCGATCTACCAAGCCTATCTCGAACTGCACGAGCACCCGGCGATCTTCACGGCACTCAACGCCGACACGATGGAGATCTACACCGAGCTCGTGCCCTTTGACGCAGCCCTGGCCCAACGCATGTCGGATCGGGCGGTGAAGGTCATTACGGCCACCGAGGCGGGCGACCTTCTGCCGCGCGCCTTCCATGACTCGACCCACTTTGAATGCCGAATGTGCGCGTGGCAAGACCGCTGCTGGAGGACACAAGCATGAATACCTCGAGTTTGAATCACGTACTTGGCGAGCAGCTGATCGACGTACGCCAGGCTGCACTGATGTTCAACCTGCCGTCGTATTGGCTCTCACAAGCCAAGGAACGACAGGAGCGTCGCATTCCGCATTACCGCGTCGGCAAATTGGTTCGCTTCAAACCCAACGAGCTGGAAGCCTGGATCGCTGCGCAGCAGACGTCACACGAGGGTGGTGCCGATGCTTGATTTCAATGACACATCACCACCAGGAGAAACGCGCCAGCGCAACGTCAATGACAGCGAGCGGGACGAGATTCGCACTGAACTGATCGCACGCATGGAATCAGTCCTGACCACGATGTTTCCGGCAGGAAAGAAGCGTCGTGGCAAGTTTTTGATCGGGGACATCCTGGGCAGCCCGGGCGACAGCCTTGAGGTGGTACTCGAAGGCGACAAGGCTGGTCTCTGGACGGATCGTGCCACGGGCGATGGCGGTGACATCTTTGCCTTGATCGCCGCCTACCTCGGGGCCAACGTCCACACCGACTTTCCCCGGGTGCTCGACGAGGCTGCTGATCTGCTCGGTCGTTCGCGATCAGTGCCGGTACGCCGCGCCAAGAAGGAAGCTCCGGTTGATGATCTCGGCCCGGCCACGGCAAAGTGGGACTACTTCGATGCCACCGGCAAACTGATTGCGGTCGTGTACCGCTACGACCCACCCGGGCGCAAGAAGGAGTTCCGGCCGTGGGATGCCAAGCGGCGCAAGATGACTCCGCCCGATCCGCGCCCGCTGTACAACCAGCCGGGGCTGGCTGCCGCTGGTCACGTTGTGCTGGTCGAGGGCGAGAAGTGTGCGCAGGCCCTGATCGCCATCGGCGTGGTGGCAACCACGGCCATGCATGGCGCAAACGCTCCCGTCGATAAGACCGACTGGTCGCCGCTGGCGGGCAAATCCGTGCTGATCTGGCCTGACCGGGACGCGCCAGGCTGGGATTACGCTGACCGTGCATCGCAAGCAATCCTGAACGCGGGTGCGACCACGGTCGCCATCCTGGTGCCACCCGATGACAAGCCGGAAGGATGGGATGCGGCTGACGCCATTCCGGACGGCTTCGATGTGAGGGGCTTCCTCGCCGTCGGCGAGCGGATGCCGGTGATGCGGTCGGTCGAGGAGACGCCACCACCGGATCTGCTGACCGGTGTCGACTGGACTACGGAGGACGGCTTGTCCTCGGCCTTCACACGCCGCTATGGCGAGGACTGGCGCTACTGCGCGCTTTGGGGCAAATGGCTGGTCTGGACCGGCGTGCGCTGGAATCCGGATCAGGTGCTCTACGTGTCTCATCTGGCGCGCGGTATCTGCCGGATGGCGTCACTCAAGGCGGACAGCCCTCGGCTCACAGGCAAGCTGGCCAGCTCCGCCACGATCTCGTCCGTCGAGAAAATCGCACGCTCCGATCCCAAGCACGCGTCCACCGCCGAGGAGTGGGATGCCGACGTCTGGGCGCTCAACACACCAGGCGGTGTGGTTGATCTGCGCACGGGCCGCATGCGACCGCACCGACGCGATGACCGGATGACCAAGGTGACCACGGCCACACCGCAGGGCGACAGTCCGACGTGGCGCGCATTCCTGACCGATGTCACAGGCGGCGACGCTGAACTGATTGCCTATCTGCAACTGATGGTCGGCTACTGCCTGACGGGCGTGACCAGCGAGCACGCGCTGTTCTTCCTGTACGGGACCGGCGCGAACGGCAAGTCGGTGTTCGTCAACGTCTTGACCACCATCTTGGGCGACTACGCGGCCAACGCGCCGATGGACACGTTCATGGAGGCGCGCACCGACCGGCATCCGACCGATCTGGCGGGCCTGCGCGGCGCACGCTTTGTGTCATCCATCGAAACCGAACAGGGTCGGCGTTGGAACGAATCCAAGGTCAAGGCCATCACCGGTGGCGACAAGGTGTCTGCGCGTTTCATGCGCCAGGACTTCTTCGAGTACGTGCCGCAGTTCAAGTTGGTGATCGCAGGCAACCACAAGCCATCGATCCGCAACGTGGATGAGGCGATGAAGCGGCGACTGCACCTGATCCCGTTCACGGTGACGATCCCGCCCGAACGGCGTGACGGCAGGCTGACGGAAAAGCTGCTCAAGGAACGGGACGGCATTCTGGCGTGGGCGGTCGAGGGCTGCAGCCTTTGGCAACGCCAAGGACTGAAGCCACCCGCCAGTGTGGTGTCGGCGACTGAGGAGTATTTCGAGGCCGAGGACGCGCTCGGGCAGTGGATCGAAGAGCGTTGCCTGCTGGCCAAGACCCACCGCGAAGGCGTTTCCGAATTGTTCGCCGACTGGCGTGAATGGGCTGAGCGCGCGGGTGAGTACGTGGGCTCGGTCAAGCGCTTCTCCGAACTGATGGCTGCCCGCAAGTTCGAGAAGTGTCGGCTGACCGGGGGCGCACGTGGGATCACGGGCATAGCCCTCAGGCCCAAGCCGTACGGCCATGGCTACCCCTACCGAGATGACTGATCAATCCGGGCGAGTGACGGATTTGACGGGTTTCCTGATTGACGCGCTACGCGTGCGCGCACGTAAGGGCTGTTTTCCAAAGAACCCGTCGCATCCGTCACTCGCCCCCGAACTGGAGCACGACGATGAACACGACAATCTTGGCCCTTGATCTGGGCACACACACCGGGTGGGCTTTGCAGCACCTGGACGGCACTATCACCAGCGGTACGGAGCACTTCAAGCCGCAGCGATTTGAAGGGGGCGGCATGCGTTTCCTCCGTTTCAAGCGCTGGCTCAACGAATTGCTCTCGGCCAGCAACCACATCAACGCGGTGTTCTTCGAGGAGGTTCGACGGCACGCTGGCGTTGATGCGGCGCACGCCTACGGTGGCTTCATGGGACACCTGACCGCGTGGTGTGAGCATCACAACATCCCTTACCAGGGTGTTCCGGTCGGCACGATCAAGAAGCACGCGACCGGCAAAGGCAATGCGGGCAAGGACGACATGATCGCGTCCGTCCGCCTGCGTGGTCACACCCCAGTCGACGACAACGAAGCCGACGCCCTGGCCTTGCTGCACTGGGCTGTCGAGACGCAGGAGGTGTGACATGAAGGTGCCGACACCCCAATACCGCTGCCCCCTCGGTCGACTACAGCCTCCGGCCACGGATCTGGATGCGATCAAGGAACGTGGCTGGCGTGACCAACACATCCTGGTGGTCAACGCATCCGACGAACGTCTGGACTTCATCGAGCGCGAGATCGTGCGACGCATCGGTGACCGGCTCTACGGAGGGCGACGCAATGACTAAGTGGACTATCGAGGACGTTGCTGCTCGGTTTGAAGAGGCGGCAAGCACCAGTCGACGGTTGCCTCCTGTTCGAGTGCAGGGTTACTTCAACTGCTGGCCCGCCATTGTCCGAAGCGAATGGGAGACCTTTGCAGCGGACGAGAGGGTGTACCGATCCTTTCCGCCGAGTCCAGAGGCAATTGAACGAATGCTGGAGGTCATGCGCTGGGTACAGTGGCTCACAGTTGAGCAACGTCATCTCGTATGGATGCGCGCGAAGCGCTATGGCTGGCGGGACATCACGATCCGTTTTGCCTGCGACCGCACAACGGCATGGCGGCACTGGCAGCGGGCATTGCAGACGGTCGCAGATCAACTCAATGGTGTGGTGGTCGCGTAGGGTTTTGGCGTGATTTGGCGCGTGTGGTCGGGGATGTGCGCAATCACGCGGCAATCAGCGGTTTTTGCCCCTGCAACAAAACGACCTGATCTTGCGTAGTATTCATCTATCGTCTGGACAGAGGTGACGGCAGAGGAAGCAGACCAGAAATCAACGGGTCCTTCCCGGCCAAAAGCCAATGCGGGGGGCGCGAGCGCGGCGCTTTTTTAGCGTCAGGGTGCGAACCAAGGTTCGCACGGTTCGCGGTTCGCACCCGTCAGTTCGCACTAACCCACAAACCCGCCCACGGCTTCGTCGGCGGGTTTTCTATTTTCAGGACATCATCTTTGAATACGCTCAACGTCGAGTACCGCAAGGTCGAGGCGCTGATTCCCTACGCCCGCAATCCGCGCACACATTCCGATGCGCAGATCACCAAGATCGCCGCCAGCATCGTCGAATATGGCTGGACGAACCCGGTACTGGTTGATGGCGACAACGGCATCATCGCGGGCCACGGTCGTTTGGCTGCTGCACGCAAGCTGGGGCTGGATCAGGTGCCGGTGATCGAACTGGCCCATCTCACCACCGCGCAAAAGCGCGCCTTGGTCATCGCCGACAACCGGCTGGCGCTTGACGCTGGCTGGGATGAGGAGGTGTTGGCGCTCGAACTGGCGGAGCTTTCCGAAGCGGGTTTCGAACTGGCGCTGACCGGCTTCGAGAACATCGAGATCGATGCGCTGCTGGCAGATGCCACGCCCACCGAAGCAGAACCTGCGGCGCAAGATGATGCAGATGCCGACGAACCCGATACGACTGATGACGTACCTGACAAACCAGTGGTGGCGGTGTCGCGCGAGGGCGATGTCTGGGCCATCGGCTCGCACCGGTTGATCTGTGGCGACGCCACCGACCCAGCCGTGGTCGCCACGCTGATGCAGGGTGACACCGCGCGGCTTTGCTTCACCTCGCCGCCGTATGGCAACCAGCGCGACTACACCTCCGGTGGCATTGGAGATTGGGATGCTCTGATGCGTGGTGTATTCGGCAACGTGCCGATGGCCGATGACGGACAGGTGCTGGCCAACCTCGGTCTGATCCACCGCGACAACGAAGTCATCCCCTATTGGGACGGCTGGCTGTCATGGATGCGCCAACAGGGATGGCGGCGCTTCGCGTGGTACGTCTGGGATCAGGGGCCAGGCATGCCCGGCGACTGGCAGGGCCGATTGGCTCCCAGCTTTGAGTTTGTCTTCCACTTCAATCGCAGCACGCGCAAACCCAACAAGATTGTTCCTTGCAAGCACGCAGGCCAGGAATCGCACCTGCGCGCTGACGGGTCGTCTACGGCGATGCGCGGTAAGGATGGCGAGGTCGGCGGTTGGTCGCACAAGGGTCAGCCGACGCAGGACACCCGAATCCCCGACTCGGTGATCCGTGTGATGCGCCACAAGGGGAAGATCGGGCAGGACATTGATCACCCGGCCGTGTTCCCCGTGGCGTTGCCGGAGTTCGCCATCGAGACTTACACCGATTCGGGTGACGTCGTGTTCGATCCCTTCGGCGGCAGTGGCACGACGATGCTGGCCGCGCAACGCACTGGTCGTATCTGCCGCAGCGTGGAAATTGCGCCGGAGTACGTGGACGTGGCCATCAAGCGTTTTCAGCAAAACCACCCCGGCGTGCCGGTCACGCTCATCGCAGGCTGTGGAATCAAATCGGGCCAGTCCTTCGACGACGTGGCCACAGAACGGCTGGCGACCACGGAGGTAGAACAATGAGCGCGTCCTGGTTGGCAGACAAGATCGAGCAGTGGCCGACAGCCAAACTGCTGCCCTATGCCCGCAATGCGCGGACGCACTCGGATGATCAGGTGGCGCAGATCGCCGCATCGATTGCCGAGTTTGGCTTCACCAATCCGATCCTT
>JAGWTC010000033.1 GCA_028869135.1 Rhodocyclaceae bacterium | reverse complement strand
ATCAACCAGGTCGTTCTCGGCGGCTCCACGGCGACCGGCGAAGCCCTGTCGCAGAACAGCACCTACACCTTCCAGATCGCCAACGACTTCACCGGCGGCAAGGATCCGGCCAGCTTCACCACCGTGTCGTTCAAGGTTGGCGGCTCGGATACCAGCGGTGCCGCAGTCAGCTCCTCCGACCAACTGAACGCCGCCGTTCAGGCCTTCAACGACGCTTCCGGCAAGACCGGCTTCACCGCCGAGGCAGTGCAGACCGAAAACGGCCAGTGGTCGATCAAGATGACCAGCGAATCCGGCAAGGATCTGCGTATCACCAACGACTCCGGCACTGGTGGCAAGAGCTCCACCGTCAGCATCAACGACATCACCGTGCTCGACGGCAATACCGCCACCACCGACAGCCTGAAGGTCAAGCTGACCAGTTCGGGCGCAGACGGCACCTGGAACAAGTCCGAAGGTACCTGGATCACCGGCCGCCTGGTGCTCGATGGTGACAAGGCTTTCTCCATCACCAACGGCAACGCTGCGTTCTTCCAGGACACAAGCGGCACCATCGGCAAGGGCGTCAAAGGCACCTACGGCGCGCAACTGCAATCGGTCGACCAGATGGATGTCTCCTCCTACGACTCCTCGTTGCGCACCATCTCGATCGTCGATTCGGCCATCTCTGCACTGAACTCCCAGCGTGCTCGCTACGGCGCCCTGCAGAACCGCTTCCAAAACACGATCACCAACCTGCAAGCGACTTCGGAAAACCTGACGGCCTCGCGCTCCCGTATTCAAGATACGGACTTCGCGGCCGAAACGGCAAACCTGACCCGCGCGCAGATTCTGCAACAGGCAGGCGTCGCGATGCTGGCCCAAGCCAACTCGGCACCGAACAGCGTGCTGAGCCTGCTGCGCGGCTAATCGGGCTGATGTAGTAAGGTGAGAGGAGGAGGCATCTCCTCCTCTCACTGCATACCAGGAGTCCGTACCATGGAGATACAATCCCAGAGTACCGCCACATCCCATGCCGTCGTCGTGCAAGGCAACAGCGCCGCCTCGGTCAAGACCACCACAGGACAGGTGGAGCCGGCACCGGCTGTGCAACCTGACAGAAAATCGCTGGAGCAGGCCGTTCGCGACATGTCGAACGCCATCAACGTCACCCAGCCGCCTCAATTGTCGTTCGCTATTGACGACAGCAGCGAGCGCGTGGTCATCCGCATCACCGACGCCAGTACCGGCGAGCTGATCCGCCAGATACCGTCCGAAGATGCATTGTCCATCGCCAAGTCGCTGGACAAGCTGCAAGGCTTGCTGCTCAAGCAGCAGGCTTGAACCGTTGCAAGAGCGATCCATGGCTCGGCTGCAATTGAGCCCTTTCAAGACCCGCGCTGTGTCGCGGGTTTTTTCTTTGCAAGAGAGAACCCCGGCGTCATTCTTGCTTACAGATACACCTACCGGACGGCTTGCTTTTTTATTTTCCCCTACAGAAAATTGAAAAAACGCCGTAAACTTGCTTAACACGCCATCGCGCAAGGGATCACACCATGGCCATCGCCTCCAGCAGCATCGACGTCAATAGCCTTGTTTCGCAATTGATGACGGTGGAACAGCGCCCGCTCACGGTCCTGGACGCCAAGGAAGCGGGCCTGCAGGCAAAAATTTCCGCTTTCGGCACAATCAAGAGCGCGCTTGCCACCCTGCAGACTTCGATCGCGCAACTGGCCAAGAGCACGACGTTCACGGCGCGCACCGCCACCAGCTCCGACCCTACCGTGCTGTCGGCAACGGCTGGTAACGCGGCCAGCAACGGCAATTACAGCATCACGGTCAATAAGCTCGCCAAGTTCAATACGGTGCGCTCGAACGACGCCTACACGGCGCTTACCAATACCTTCAATACCGGCACACTGTCCATCAGCGTCGGCGGCGGCGCGGCCAAGACCGTAACCATCGACGCCAATGACAACACCCTGTCCGGCATCCGCGACGCCATCAATAACGCCAACGCCGGCGTAACCGCCTCGGTCATCAACGACGGTACCAACCAGCGCCTGGTTCTGACATCCAAGAGCATGGGCTCCGACGGCGCCATCAAGGTGACGGCAAGCGAAGACGGTGTTGCTACCGGCAGCTTCGCGCTGACCGGGCTCACCTATGATGAAAGCAGTCCAAGCGGCAATCCTTCGATGGTGCAGACACAGGCCGCCGACAATGCCAGCCTCACGGTTAATGGCCTCACGGTCACCCGCTCGTCGAATACGGTCACCGATGTGGTCACCGGCCTGACGATCAACTTGACCAAGGAAGGCAACACCACGCTCTCCGTCGCCAAGAACAACACCGACGTCATGACCGTGGTCAATGCCTTCGTCAACGCCTACAACGATACGGTCAAGCAGAACAAGGGCCTGACTGCCTACGACGCCACCAACAAGACTGCTGCGCTCCTGACCGGCGACGCGACCGTGCGCTCGATTCAGAGCGGCCTCGCCGACATGCTGCAAAGCAGTGTCAAGAACCTGAGCGGCGGCATTACCAGCCTGGTGGATGTCGGTATCGAGCTGCAAAAGGATGGCACGCTGACGCTCAACACCGCCAAGCTGACCGCTGCACTGAACGACCCGAACAAGGATGTCGCGGGCCTGTTCTCGCAGACGACGGCCGGTAACCAGGGCGTGGCTGTGCGCTTCAACAACTGGCTCAACCAGACGCTGGCAGCCAAGGGGGCGATCGGCAGCCGCGTCGACAGTTTCTCCAGCAGCATCAGCAGCCTCGACGACCAGCGCACCGCGCTGCAGGCCCGCCTCGTGACCATCGAGGCCCGCTATCGCAAGCAGTTTTCCGCGCTCGATTCGCTGATCAGCAGCATGAGCCAGACCAGTACCTTCCTCGATCAGCAGCTTGCCAACCTGCCGTCGTCGAGCAAGAAATAACAAGGCGCGTCGCGATGTTCACTTCAAGCAACCCCTCCGCATACACCAAGGTCGGGGTCGAAACCGGCGTCATCGAGGCGTCGCCGCACAAGCTGATTCTGATGCTGTTCGACGGCGCCATCGTGGCACTGGCCTCGGCCCGCCGCCACATGGAAGACAAGGCCATTCCGGAGAAGGGCCACGATATTTCCAGAGCCATCGACATCATTTCCAACGGTTTGGGTGCGAGCCTCAATCTGCAGGTCGGCGGCGAGCTTGCCGAACGCCTGCATTCGCTCTACGACTACATGGCCAGACGTTTGCTGCATGCCAATCTTTACAACGATCTGGCGGCTATAGAGGAAGTTTCCCGTCTGCTCGGCGAATTGCGTTCCGCCTGGGAAGAAATAACGGACGATCCCGCCGTAGTTTCCGCGAATCGCGCTGCCGTGTGAGGGCTACCATGCTTGCAATGCAAAACCCCATCGAACTCTACGAAGAGATGACCACCCTGTCGGCGCGCATGGTCGAGGCCGCGCGTCGTGCCGACTGGGACAACCTGATCGAGCTGGAACGCTCGGTCAGCGAGTTGCGCATACGCCTGGCGGACGATGACAACAGCCACCTCGATCACGTTGAACGCGAGCGCAAGGCAGCGCTGATCCAGCGCATCCTAGCCGACGACGCAGAAATCCGGCGCCATACCGAACCATGGATGGAGCAGGTGCGCCAGTTCCTCGGCGGCGCCCGCAAGAAGCGCCAGGTCGACCAGACCTACGGCGCGCACAGCGCCTGAAGCGTGGGTGGCGGGAGCGCCACCATGATCGCCTTACCCGACACTCCAGGAGGCCTGCATGGCGCTGATTCCGCCTGATGTCGGCGTCCGCATGCGCCTGCCGGGCGATGGCCCGCTGCAGCCGGTCGCGCCGGTCCCCGGCATCCCCGCGGAGCTGCTCGACCTTCAACCCGGCCAGGTATTTTCGGCACGAATCCAGGAAGTCCTGCCTGAAAACACTTATCGGGCCCTGGTCGCCGGCAAGACAGTGACGCTGGCGCTGCCC
The DNA here is from genome assembly GCA_028869135.1 of Rhodocyclaceae bacterium. Taxonomy (GTDB): domain Bacteria; phylum Pseudomonadota; class Gammaproteobacteria; order Burkholderiales; family Rhodocyclaceae. The sequence goes on along the minus strand of JAGWTC010000033.1, from coordinate 22,167 downwards.
GAAGGCGCCGAAAGCGGCGACGTGCTGGAACTCGTCGTCATCGACCGCAACAACAAGGCTATCCTCGCGCGCACGGTTCCCGACGGAGCCGCCGGCACCGAGGCCTACAAACACACCACCCTTTCGCCAACGGCCCAATTGATAGGCCAGTTGCTCAGCGAGGAACCGGGGGGCACACAGGCCATGCCGCTGAATCGCGGCCAGGCGCTGCTCAACGCTCCGCCGACGAACGCCGCGCCGCTGGCCACCGCCTTGCAGAAGGCCGTCGAAGGCAGCGGCCTGTTCTATGAGGCCCACCAGGCGCAATGGATCGCCGGCAAGCGACCGCTCGAAAGCTTGTTGCAGGAGCCGCAAGGGCAGCGCTCCGACCGGGCGGAAGCCGAGGCCGCGCCGACGGCTACTCGCGCGAGCAGCGAAGCCGCAGTCGGCGGCACCGCCGTCCGGCAAGAATTGCTGAAAGCGGCGAATGACGCGATTCCCGCCCGCGCCGCCGCCGAAACGGCCCAGGCGGCCGTACGCGGCGAAACGCAGACGATGCCTGCCGAGCTGCGCCCGCTGGTGCAGCAACAGCTTGAAGCCGCCGCCAATCAGCGCCTGGTATGGCATGGCGAGGCATGGCCCGGACAGCGCATGGAATGGGAGGTCGAGGAAGACCAGCGGCAGACGGCGCGCAGCACGGAAGAGCCGCAACCCTGGCTGACCACGCTGCGCCTGACCACGCCCCGACTGGGATCGGTCGAAGCCAGACTGCGGATTGCCGGGAACAGCCTCCAGCTCAATCTGAGCACACCGGTAGGCGCATCCGCTGCAGACATGCGGGACGAGTTGCCGGCGCTGACCCAGGCGCTGGCGGCAGCCGGCATCGATCTGCAATCCGCCCAGGTCCGTCATGAGTCCGAATGAAGAAGCCGCCGAGCGCGACCAGGAAAGAGCGTTAGCAGTCGCCCTCGCCTACGCGCCGGGCGATGCCGCGCCGCGCGTAGTGGCCAGGGGCAAGGGCCTGATCGCCGAGGAAATCATCAATCGCGCCCGCAGCCATGGCGTGTATGTGCATGAATCTCCGGAACTGGTTACCCTGTTGCTGCAGGTGGATATTGACGAGCACATTCCACCACAACTCTACGTCGCGGTCGCCGAACTGCTGGCCTGGCTGTATCGTGTCGAAGAAAAAGGCATCATGCCGTCTGGCATGGAATAAGCTTTTATCCCTGCACCCGGACCCTTAACCGCCTGCCATGCCGCATACCCGCAGTCGCACCATGGAAATCGACGATCAGCCCGACGAAGGCTCGCTGCCAGAACCGCTGCCCTCCTCCGATGCCGATGCTCCACCGGCAGATGCAGTGCTGCATCTCGATCAGTACAGCGAATACCTGCTGCACAGTCCGCGCGACATACTTGCCGTCCTGCGCCAGGTGGCCGACCAGGCGGACCTGATCACCCTCTATTTCAACAGCGGCAAGGACTTTCTGCTGACCACCCTGCTCGCCGTCAACGACCGCGAACTCCTTCTCGACCGCGGCAGCAGCGCCGACATGAACCGGCGCGCGCTGGAGGCCGACAAGATTTTCTGCATTACCCGCCACGACAAGGTAAAGCTGCAATTCATCCTGCCCGGCGTGCGCGAAACCCGTCACGAAGGTCGCAGCGTGTTCGTCGCCATCCTGCCGGAAACCCTGCTGCGCCTGCAGCGCCGCGAGTATTTCCGCCTGCATACGCCGATTGCCCGGCCGCTGATCTGCCGTATCCCGGTTGTCATGACGGATGGCAGCGTCGATATCTATGCTCACAATGTGATCGACATAAGCCTCGGCGGATTGTCGCTGCAAGTCGGCGACGTGCCCTTTGTCGCCGAGCAGGAATGGCACGACTGCACCATCGACCTGCCGCAGATCGGCATCGTCAACGCCACGCTGAAGGTGCTGAACTTCTACGCAGGCACATTGCGCAATGGCCAGCCCAGCACACGTGTGGGCTGCCAGTTCGTGGACATGCCGGCGACCTCGCAGAACCTGATCCAGCGCTATATCGTGCGCACCGAGCGCGAACGCAAGGCGCGCGAAAGCGGCCTGGCCTGAGCCGCGACGCGACTGCTACTTTCTCTCGCTGACGCGGGCGCGCTCGTACAGCGGCATTACATCGGGCAGGTGGCGCCGGATGTCCTCAACCCGGTTGGCGTTCGAAGGGTGCGTGGACAGAAACTCGGGCGGAGCCCCCTTGCTGGCCCTGTCCATCTTCTCCCACAGCGTGATGCCGGCGCGCGGATCAAAGCCTGCGCGCGCCGCGAGCTCCATGCCAACGAGGTCGGCCTCGCTCTCGTCGCCGCGCGAGAAGGCGCGCGAGGCCAAGCCCTGGCCGGCCGAAATCGCCACGTTGGCCAGATCGCCGTAACGACTGCCCGACACCATCATGCCCAGAATATTGGCGGCACCACCAAGCAGGGTGTTCTTGGCCGCCTGCTCGCGCGCATGCTCGCGCAAGGCGTGGGCAATTTCGTGTCCCATGACCATCGCGATCTCGTCGTCGCTGAGTTCAAGACTGCTCAGAATCCCCGTGAAGAACGCGATCTTGCCGCCCGGCATGCAGAAGGCATTGATCTGCTTGGAAGCAATCAGATTGACCTCCCACTGCCACTGCGCCGCACGCGGATTGAAGCGCGCGGTATAGGGCATCAGGCGCTTGGCAATCGATCGCAGCCGTATCAGTTGCGGATAGCTCGCGGGCGCGAGCGCCTTCTTTTGCGCCGCTTCCTGCAGCAATTGATGGTACTCCTTGGCCGACTGCTGTTCGATCTGCTCGGCCGGCACCATATTGCGCACCGCTGAGGCCTCGCCGACATCGACGCCCTCTTGCGCACAGGCCAGGCCTGCACACAGGAGCAAGATGCCTGCGAGCTGCTTCATTCGGACTCCCCGCCGAGCGCTTCGCTCAGGCTGCCGAGCATGGCGGCAAGCTCGCCGCACATGATCGCAAAGTCGGCCTCGAACGCATCGCCGCCGCCATCGACCGTCTGCTCGGCCTGCTCACGCAATACATCGAGGAAGGCCAGGCGCTTGATCTGCATCTGCTCGGTCAGCACGAAACTGATGCGGTCGTTCCAGGTCAATGCGAGCTTGCCGGCCACCTTGCCGCGATTGATATGCTGATTGACTTCATCCTTGTCGAGCGGATGGCGCGTGTAACGCACACTGCCGCCCGCCTCCCCGGCAACGCGCAGCTCACAATCCTGATCGATGGAAAACGGCCCCGGCACTTCGCCGACCGACAGCCAACTGGTCATCGCCGTGCCCGGCGCCTGCACCGTCTTGAACAGGGTCAGCGGCAATTCGCCCAGCGTGAGTTTCAACTGCTCGATCACCTCGTCGGCCTTGCCGGTGCTCGCCGCATCCACCACCAGCCAGCCGTGTACCGGATCGATCCAGACATAGGTCAGGCGACGCTTGACGAAGGCGCGCGGCAACAGCTCCGCTTCAACGGCATCGAAAATATCCCTTTGCTGCTTGCGGCCGGGCTTGAACCCCTGGCGCTCCTCAAGCTCGCGCGCGCGCTCCTGCGCGTACTGACGTATTACCGAGACAGGCAGGATTTTCTGCTCCACCCCCAAAGTCAGCATCATTTGCTGCGCCTGCACAAAGAGCAGCTCGTCCGGATTTCCGCGCGGCGGCACCCAGCCCTGAGCCTGCCGATCCATCGCTCCGCATGGTTTAAACACTGATCTATCAAGGCCTTCCATCAATTTTTCCGGCGTGTAGGTCCAACCGGATGCGAGACGAAAAACCTGCAGATTGCGAAACCACATGAGAAAAAGCTCCGGGAAAGATGTCAGAGAAAACGGGATGGATATTGCCGGAGCATTGTAGCGCAAGGCCTTACAAGACTCCCTTTACAAAAAAACCTTGCACTTTCTTTTTGACTTGTGGCTAGAATACGCCTCAGGCCATTTGGCCTTCTCTCGACAAACGGAAGGAAGGGAAGATGAACAAAGCTGAACTGATCGAAATCGCCGCCAAGGAAGCCGACATTAGCAAGGCCGCCGCCGGCAAGGCGCTGGACGGCATCATCGCTGCTGTTGTCAAGGCTGTGTCCAAGGGCGACACGGTCACCCTGGTTGGTTTCGGTACCTTCAAGTCGGCCAAGCGCGCTGCTCGCACCGGCAAGAACCCGAAGACCGGCGAATCGATCAAGATCCCGGCCACCACCGTGCCGAAGTTCTCCGCTGGCGCCGGTTTCAAGACCGCCGTTGCCGGCAAGAAGAAGAAGTAATTCTTCTTTCAGAACAAGTGAAAAGGCCCGCGTTATGCGGGCCTTTTCATTTCCAGAGGCCGCTGACGGGCCGGTATCATGGCTGACTCAAGCTCGTTCGCACATGCCATGACTCCCTACTCGCCCGAAGTCGCCGCAGCCATACAGGAAGCCTTCGACGCCGCGGTCACTCATTACAAGGCCGGGCAGTTCGAGGTCGCGGAGGAGCTCTACCGCGCCATTCTGCAACTCGATCCACAGCATCCGAACGCCAACTACAACCTTGGTCTGCTCGCCGTGCAGCTCAATCGGGCGCAGGACGCCGCAAACTTCTTCAAGGCCGCGCTGATGGCCGCACCGCAGGAAGAGAAGTTCTGGCTGAGCTATCTGGAAGTCCTCGTCTCGGCCGGAGATCAAGAGGCGGCACAACAGACCCTGGCGCTCAGCCGCAAGCACGGCATGACACTGCATGGCCACGTCATAGACCGCCTGCAGTCGCCTGCCCCTCCAGTCGGCCTCTCGGCTGCGCGCGCGGCGCAAAATCCGGTGGTGCAAAAGTCATCGTTGCAGCCGACGTCCGCGGAACTGAACGCCTTACAGCAGGCCTTTCTCGCCAAGGACTTTCAAACGCTGGAGCGCCTGGGTCAGGCTGCGGTTGCGGCCTATCCCGATGCCACGCCCGGGTGGAAAGCGCTCAGCCTCGCCTACTTCAACACCAATCGCGCCGACCTCGCCCTGACTCCGACGCAACGGCTCGTCGAACTCGCGCCCGAAGATGCGCAGGCCCATGCCAACCTCGGCCTGATGTTCATGACGCTGCGTCGTCTGCCGGAAGCTGAAGCCTGCTTACTGCGCGCCATCGCCCTGGACCCCAAGGTCGCCGATACCCATACCAATCTCGGTACGGTTCGCCGCGACCAGAACCGCTACGCCGAAGCCGAGCTGAGCTATCGACGCGCCCTTGTGCTGGAGCCTAACCATGCCATTGCGCATGCCAATCTCGGCGTCGTCCTCAGCGAACTGGGCAACTATCGCGAGGCGGAGGGCAGCCTGCGTACAGCGCTGGCGCTGAATCCGGACGATTTCGCCGCACTCGGCACGCTCGCAACGACACTCGTCAGACTCGGCCGCCTCGCAGAGGCAGAGCCGGTGCTGCGACGGTCCCTTGAAGTCAAACCCGACTTTCTCGGCGCCTACAATCTGCTGCTGTTCGTAGCCAACTACACGCATGCCACCCAGACCGTAGACACCCGCGAGCTGGCAGTGCAGTTCGGCAAACTGCTCACACAAAAGGCCGCACGGCGCTATACCGAGTGGACGTGCGAACCGAAGCCCAAACGCCTCAAGGTGGGCGTGGTTTCGGGCGATCTGCATAGCCACCCGATCGGCTACTTCATCGAAGCGTTGTTGCGCCATATCGATCTGAAGCGCGTGGAGGTCATTGCCTATTCAAGCATGCCGCCGCGCAAGTACGATGGTCTGACGGAGCGCCTGCGCACGCTGTTCTCGGCATGGAACGACATTCGCCTGCTTGCGCCTGAAAAGGCAGCGGAACAAATCCACGCTGACGGCATTCACGTCCTGCTAGACCTGTCGGGCCACTCATCCGACAACCGCCTGCCGGTATTCGCCATGAAGCCGGCGCCGGCACAGGCTAGCTGGCTTGGCTATTTCGCCACCACCGGCGTCGCGGAAATGGATTACTTCATCGGCGATCCGTGGCTGTGCCCGCCGGAAGAGGAAAAGGATTTCACCGAAGCGGTCCGCCGCCTGCCGCAAACCTGGCTGTGCTTCACGCCGCCGGAGCAGGACGTCGAAGTGGCCGAGCTGCCCGCCTTGAAGAACGGCCATGTCACCTTCGGTTGCTTCAACAATCTGAACAAGATGAACGATGCGGTCGTCGCCCTCTGGGCCGAGCTGCTGCGCAGCGTGCCGACGGCACGGCTGCTGCTCAAGGCCCCGCAGCTCGCCGATGGCGACGCCTGCGAACTGACACGAAGCCGTTTCGCCGCCCACGGCATCGCCGCCGAACGTCTGCTGCTGGAAGGCCCTTCGTCACGAACCGACTATCTTGCCGCTTACAGCCGGGTCGACTTCTGCCTAGACCCCTTTCCCTATCCCGGCGGCACCACCAGCGTCGAATCGCTGTGGATGGGCGTGCCGATACTGACGCTGCGCGGCAATCGTTTCCTCTCGCATCTGGGCGAAAGCATTGCGCACAATATCGGCCTGCCCGAATGGATCGCCGCCGACAAAGGCGATTACATCGACAAGGCCGCGCGCTTCGCCGCCGATCTGCCTGCTCTGGCCGAGCTCAGGCGCGGCCTGCGCGAACGCATGCGCGCATCGCCGCTGCTCGACGCAGCGCGCTTCGCCCGGGGCTTCGAACAATTGCTGTGGTCGATGTGGGAAGACAAGGCGCACCTCGCGCTGCCCCCCGCAGGATCGCCGACGCTCGGAAAAGCCCCGGCCAAGCAGCCCCCGGCCCACGAAATCGCGCAACTGCAACAATTGTTCCGCCAACAACGCTACGCCGAACTGGAGCGCAAGGGCAGCGTCGTCGCACGCCGTTTCCCGCATGCCGTCGCCGGCTGGAAGGCGCTGAGCCTCGCACACCACAGCCTGGGCAAGCTCGGCGATGCGCTGCGCTCCACACAAAAGCTGCTGGAGATTCTGCCCGACGAAGCCCTGTCGCATGCACGCCTCGGACTGATCCAGATCAAGCTCGGCCACTTGCCGGAAGCGGAAGCCTCTCTTCTGCATGCCATCGCGCTCGATCCGCAATTGGCCGAAGCGCACGTCAATCTGGGCTACATCCGCAAAGGGCAGGGACGTGTCGACGAAGCCGCCGCCTGCTATCGGAAAGCGCTGGAAAGTTCACCCGCAAACGCTGCCGCCCATACCAACCTGGGCTCGATCGAGCTCAAGCGCGGCAACCATCGCGAGGCCGAACGGCATTTCCGGGCGGCGCTCGCGACCAGCCCCGAAGATGAAAACGCCATGCTGGGTTTGAGCACGGTGCTGGTCAAGCTCGGCCAGACCGACGAGGCCGCCGCAACCTCGCAACGCCTCATCGAGCGCTATCCGAACAATGTCGAGGCCTACAGCATCCTGCTGTTCGCGCTCAATTACAGCAACACGGGCAGCTCGGAAGTCCCGCTCGCCGTGGCGCGGCGCTACGGCAAACTGCTGACGCGCACTGCCGGACGCCGATATGCAGAATGGGGCGCGCCGTCGTCTCCGGCACGACTCAGAGTCGGCCTGGTTTCCGGCGATCTCTACAGTCATCCGGTCGGCTATTTCCTCGAAGGGCTGCTGCGCGAGCTCGACCCCTCGCGTATCGAAACCATCGCCTACGTCACCCGCCCCGATCGCACGGACGCGCTCAGCCAGCGCCTGAAAGCCCATTGCGCCGCCTGGAAAAGCATCGAGGACCTGGACGACGATGCCGCCGCCGCCATGATTCATGCCGATGGCATCCATATCCTCATCTCCCTCGCCGGCCATACTGGCGACAATCGGCTCCCCGTTTTCGCGCGCAAGCCGGCGCCGGTGCAAGCCAACTGGCTCGGCTATTTCGCCACCACCGGCGTGGCCGAAATCGACTGGTTCGTCGGCGACCCCAACGTCTGCCCGCCCGGGGACGAAGCCCACTTCACCGAAAAGATCTGGCGCCTGCCGGAAACCTATCTCTGCTTCACGCCACCCGTCGCCGATGTGCCTGTCGCCCCGCCGCCCGCGCTCAAAAACGGCCACATCACCTTCGGCTGCTTCAACCATATCGGCAAGTTGAACGACGCCGTCGTCGCCTTGTGGAGCCGCATCCTGACGCAGATTCCGGACGCCCGCCTGATGCTGAAAGCCCAGCAACTGGGCGACGTGGCCATGATCAAGCAAACACGGGCGCGTTTCGCCGCGCACGGCGTGGCGGATCGATTGCTGCTGGAAGGGCCGTCGTCGCGCACCGACTATTTCACCGCCTACGGCAGGATAGACATTGCGCTCGATCCCTTCCCCTATCCTGGCGGCACCACCAGCGTCGAGGCGTTGTGGATGGGCGTGCCGGTGCTGACGTTGCGCGGCAATCGCTTCCTGTCCCGGGCCGGCGAGAACATCATGAAGAACCTGGGGCTGCCGGAATGGATCGCCGAGAATGAATCGGGCTACCTGACCAAGGCCGCCGCATTCGCCGCCGACCTGCCCGCGCTCGCTACACTGCGCAGCGGTCTGCGTGAGCGCGCGCTGGCGTCGCCCATGTTCGATGCGCCGCGCTTCGCGCGCTTTATCGAAGAGGCGCTGTGGGGCATGTGGCGGGAAGGAAGACACGGGAGCGGGCAATGAAGGGAACGATCATCTACGGCAATGGCGCCATGGCGCGCGTACTGCATTCGTATGCGCGCCACACCATGAACATCGTCGCCTTTACCGTCGACGATCATTGCATCGCCCCGACAGCGCAGGAGTTCTGCGGCCTGCCGCTGCTGCCCTTCAGCAGCGTGGCCCGCACTCTTGCGCCCGCCGACCACTCGCTCATCGTGGCGGTTGGCTATCTGCACATGAACGACTTGCGCCGCCGCAAGCGCGAAGAGGCCCGGGGCATGGGCTATGCGTCCGCCAGCTATGTGCATCCGGACGTAATGCGCCACGACGGCACGACGCTGGGCGAAGGCTGCATCATCCTCGACCACGTTTCCATTCATCCCGGCTGCCGCATCGACGACGGCGTGTTCATTTCCAGCAATGTGAACATCGGCCACGACTGTGTCGTCGGAGAGGACAGCTGGATCAACGCCGGCGTCGCGGTTGCCGGCGGCAGCAGTATCGGCGCTCGCTGCTTCCTCGGCGTCAATGCATCGGTCGGCCACGGCGTTTCGATAGGCGAGCGCAACTACATATCGGCCAACACCTTCATCGGCGCCGACACGCAGGCCGACCAGGTCTACCTGTCCGAAGCCGGACAACGCCTCAAGATGCGCAGCCTGGACTTTCTGGCCATGACCGAAGGCTCGGAGTCATGATGACAAGCGGGCGCTCCGTCGCCGACATCATATTCGCCAACGCCGAACACCAGCCGTCGCACCCGGCCTTTCATTGCGACGGCGTCAGTCTCGACTACGCGACCTTTGCCGGGCGCGCAGCCCGGCTTTCGCGCGCGCTTCACGAACTCGGGGTACGCCGCGGCGCGCACATCGGGGTGGCGCTGCCCAACTGCGAAGCGTTCGCCCTGTTGCTGGTAGCCGCCGCCGACCTCGGCGCCGTGCTCGTCCCGGTCAGTCCGGCCCTGCCGGCGACCGCCATGCAGCGCGCCTTTGCCGCCACGGACGTCGTCCATATCGTCGCACTGGCCGTCGTGCTGCGGCAGTTGCGCGAGGAATGCGGCGACTTCATGCAGGCGCTGACGGGCGTGTGCCTCGCGGAAGAAGGCGATCACGGGGTGCCCGGCATCGCCGAGCTCGCCGCCGGCCCTGCGTCAGACACGCCGCTCGGCCACGGCAAACCGGAAGATGCCTACATCCTCACCATGACGTCGGGCTCGACGGGCGATCCCAAACCCATCGTCTTCGAGCAGCGAACCAAGCTGGCGCGCGCGCATGCGACGGTGAGCCTGTATGGCCTGCACGGCGGCGACCGCATCCTGGCCGCCACGCCCATGTACCACTCGCTGGCGCAGCGGCTGACGCTGATGCCGCTGCTGATCGGAGGTACCGCCATCGTCATGCCGCGCTTTTCGGTGTCGACCTGGCTTGAGGCCGTTGCCGAACATGGCGTGACCTTCACCATCGCCGTCTCGTCACAGCTCGCCCAGGTCGCGCGCGACGAGGCCGCGGCGCTGGAGCGCTCGGCCCTGCGCTGCATCGTCTCCTCGTCTGCACTGCTCGAGACGCCGCTCAAGCAAAGGCTGGCCGAACTGTTGCGCTGCGAGTTCCACGAGTGCTACGGCACCTCGGAAACCGCGACCGCCACCGATCTGGCAATAAACCCCGCTGACATGTCGCTGGCCTCGGTCGGCAAGGCTTTGCCCGGCGTGCATCTGCGCATCGTCGATGCCGACGGCCGCGACGTGCCCGTCGGCGAGGAAGGGGAGATCGTCTGCCGCACGCCGCTGCTCTTTGCCGGCTACTACAAGCGTCCCGAACTAACTCGGCAAGCCATGCTCGGCGACTATTTCCGCACCGGCGACGCCGGCCGGCTGGACGCCGATGGCTATCTTTACTTCCGCGGCCGGCTCAAGGAAATCATCATCACCGGCGGCATCAACGTCTACCCCAAGGACATCGAGGAAGCGGTGGAGTCCCTGTCCTGGGTTGCCGAATGTGCCGCCTTCTCGCTGCCCGACGAAGGGCTGGGCGAAATCGTGGCGCTGGCCGTCGTGCCGCGCGACAATGCCGATGCAAACCTTCGCGAACTCAAGATGCGCTGCGCCGACCGCCTGGCCGATTACCAGTTGCCGCGCAGATATTTCGTTCTCGACGCGCTGCCGCGCAACGCAATGGGCAAAATAGTGCGTCATCAACTTGCCAAAACCATCGAAGCTTCCGGAACAGGCCATGCATAACGTACAAGACTTCCAGCCGCTGGCATTGGGCTTCATCGGCGGGGCACAAAACTCGGCCGTCGGCTACGCTCACTTTGTCGCCAGCCGCATGGACAACCGCTGGCAGCTCGCGGCCGGCTGCTTCAGCACGCATGCCGAGCCCAACCGTCGCACGGCGGAAATCTACGGCGTGCCGGCCGAACGTGTGTACGCCGACTGGCGCGACCTGCTGAAGAACGAGAAAGGCCGGCTGGACGCCATCCTCGTCGTTACGCCTACGCCCGCCCACCGCGAGATGGTCGGCGCCTGTCTCGAGGCCGGGATTCCGGTCATCTGCGAAAAGGCGCTGGCCTGCAGCGCCAAAGAAATCGCGGAGTTGTTGCAGATCCGGCGCCAGCACCAAGGCTTTCTCGGCGTGACCTTCAACTATTCGGGCTATCCGATGATGCGCGAGCTGCGCGAGAAGATCGCGCGCGGCGACCTCGGCCGCATTCTGCATTTCCAGGCGGAGATGCCGCAAGAGGGCTTCGTGCGGACCAGCAGCGATGGCAAGCGCCCGACGCCGCAGGACTGGCGCCTGCACGACGGCTCGGTGCCGACGCTGGGGCTGGACCTCGCCGTGCACCTGCATCACTCGATCTACTACCTGACCCGCGCACGGCCGCTCAGTGTCGTCGCCGACCATGCAAGTGAAGGCTGGTTCAGCGGCATCGTCGACGACTTCGCCTGCCTGGCGCATTACGAAAATAATATCCGCGGCCAGCTCTGGTTCAGCAAGTCCTCGCTGGGCCACCGCAATGGCCTGCGCCTGCGCATATACGGCACCGAGGCGTCCGCTGAATGGTTCCAGGCCAATCCGGAGGAGCTGCTGATCTCCCATGTGGATGGGCGGCGCGAAATCCTGGATCGCGCCGGCAACGTTGCGCTCGCCGCCCAGCCGCGCTACAACCGCTTCAAGTCCGGCCACCCGGCCGGCTTCATCGAGGCCTTCGCCAATCTGTACGCCGACCTGGCCGACGCGCTGATCGAATTCCGCCGCGACGGCAAGTGGCAAGGCGAAGCCGAGTACGGCGCGCAGATCGCCCTCGAAGGACTGCGCATGCTGGAGGCAATGGAACGCTCCTGCCGCACGCGCGCCTGGGAGGATGTCGCTTTGGCCGAGGAGAACGTGTAGTGACGCCCAAGGAATTCATTCTTGCCGAACTGTCCCGCAAGGGGCGCCTGCCGGCGGAAGCCGATCTCGATACGCTCGATTACCGCAAGGCCGGCTACGTCGACTCGATCGGCCTGATCAAGTTCATCCTCAACCTCGAACGCGAATTCGATATCGAGTTCAGCGAGGACGAAGTCGGCAGCGAAGGCTTCCGGGTGGTCGGAAGCCTGTCCAGCCTGATTGAAGCCAAGATGAAGGAAAAGCCATGATCAATTTCCGTGCAGCGATCGAGGAGTTCGACCGGAATCCGCCTGAGCAAATCCGGTCGCTGGCCGCGCGCTTTGTCGCCGGCACAAGCCCCAGGTTTCTCCTCGGCAGAAACTCCGAAGCGGCCATACTCGACGATATGTTCAAGGTGGACGGCTTCATCGACGATTTCTGCCCGCCCGACACCGTTTGGCGGGGAAAGCCGGTTCTGCGCGGCGCGGACTTGCCGGCCGACGCGATCGTCGTCAATTGCGTATCCAATTCGAAACCGCGAACCGCCCACGAACGACTTGTCACCAACGGCACCAGAGCCGTTCTCGGTTATGCCGATTTCTGCCGCACCCAGCCCGGCAGAATCCCACTGCTTCCCTTCGTCGAACAAACGAGGAATGATCTCGCTGAGAATGCCGCACATTGGGAGGCGCTGTATGCGGCACTGTGCGAGCCTGTATCGCGGCAGGTCTGCGACGATATCCTCCGTTACCGCCTTACCGGCGACTACGGCGTACTGGCCGGCTACGATTACCGCCCCTGGGATCAATACTTCGAGGATTTCATCGGCACGCGCCTGGACGTCTTCGTCGACGCCGGCGGCTATGACGGCGATACCGCAGAGCAGTTCAGCAAGCGCTATCCCGATTACCAACGCATTTATCTGTTCGAGCCCGACTCGGCCAATCTGGCCAAGGCACGCCAGCGCCTTGCGCATACACGCGACATCGAATACGTAGGCCAAGGCGTGTCCGACAGCCCCGGAACGCTGAACTTCTCTACCGAGAAGGGTTCAGCCAGCGCCGTGTCGGCTGACGGCGGCGTGGCGATTCCCGTCACGACGATTGACACCTACATCAAGGAACCGGTTTCGCTGATCAAGATGGACCTTGAAGGCTGGGAGCTCAACTCGCTGAAGGGCGCCCAGCGCCATATCCGAGAAGATCGCCCCGTGCTTGCGATCAGCGCCTACCACCATCCGTCGGATTTTTGGCGCATCCGCGAGTTCGTGCATAGCCTGGGCCTCGATTACGACCTGTACATGCGCCATTACAGCGAAAGCTGGACCGAGACCGTCCTGTATTTCGTACCTCGTCGGAAGTGAGATGCAGCCGCGATCAGCACTCGGTGATGATCGCGGCGATACGCAAGACGTCTTCGTCCTTGAGTCCGGGAAAAATCGGCAGGCACAGGACGCGGGCGGATGCATTGCGCGCCACCGGCAGATTGCCCGCCTGCGCCGACTGCAGGCCGCGATACATCGGGAAGTCCGAAATCAGCGGGTGGAAATAACGACGCACGAAGATATTCCGGTCGCGGAATTTCTGGAACAAGGCGTCGCGCCCGATCGGAAACTCCGGGCCGACCAGGATGGGGAAATAAGTATGGTTGGAGCGCTCGCTGTCGCATGCCGGCAGACAGCGTATGCCGCGTACATCGGCCAGCAGGCGGCAATATAACGCCGCGATCTCGCGCCGCCGCGCCAGCGCCGCATCGATGTGCTTCAGCTGCAGCAGGCCGAACGCGGCATTGACTTCGCTCATCTTGCCGTTGATGCCGGCCGCCACCACCGTCACCTCGTCGACGAAGCCGAAGTTCTTGAGGTGATCGATGCGCTGCTTGGTCTTGGCATCGGGGCAAACGATGGCGCCGCCCTCGAAGGTATTGAAAGTCTTGGTCGCATGGAAGCTGAGCACGGACAGATCGCCGTGACTCAGCAGGCTGCCTCCGTCAGCCGGGACGCCAAAGGCATGGGCGGCGTCGTAAATGACCTTGAGGTTGTAGTTGTCTGCGATTTTCTGGATAGCCGCCACGTCGCAAGCCTGTCCGTAGCAATGTACCGGCAGGATGGCCGTTGTCTGCGGTGTAATCGCCGACTCGATTTTCGCCGGATCGAGATTGAGCGTTTGCGGCTCGATGTCGACGAAGACAGGCTTGATGCCGTTCCACAATAGTGAATGTGCGGTGGCGACAAAGGAATACGGCGTGGTGATCACCTCGCCGGTAATACGCAGCGCCTGCAAGGCGGTCACCAGTCCCAGCGTGCCGTTCGCGAACAGCGACAGATGTTCGACCCCCAAGTAGTCGCACAGCGCCTGTTCGAACTGCTGGTGAAACGGGCCGCCGTTGGTCAGTATCTTGTTTTCCCATATCTGCTCCAGATACGGAATGAATTCGGCCAAAGGCGCGAGCTGGGGCTGGGTTACATAGATCGGCTGGTCCTGCGCTGACGAATCGGGAACAGGTGGGTTCATGGCAATGCCTTTGGCATGAGCGTCTCTCGACATGGGTTGTATTTTCGGTCGCGACGGGGCCGAGCATAGCGCTAATATGCATGAAAAAGTCTGGCTACTTGCTTGCCCATGTGCCGCGCCCGCGCAGCTCTGCATAGCAAAAACCCGGCTAATATCCGCACTCCTCGCCGCATCCGACTGGGGTTTCCGGGTGCATGCTTAACATTGGCCATACCGCCAAGGAAAAGAGCAGTCTCCATGCCCACCGTCAGCGTCCTCATTCCCGCCTACAAGCCCGAACATCTACAGTTGGCCATCGCCAGCGCCCGCGAACAGACCTACCAGGATATCGAGATTCTCGTCGGCGACGACACGGCGGATGCAAAGCTGCGGCCCATCGTCGAAGCTCAGGCGAAGGAGGACGCGCGGGTCAAATATTTCCACCACGGCTTCGGTAACGGTCAACACAACTCCAAAGCACTCTGGAATCTGGCACAGGGGAAATACGTCAAATGGCTGTTCGACGACGATGTTCTCATGCCGGGCTCGGTCGAATCGCTATTGCTCGCACTCCAGAGTCACCCCGGCACGGTGATGGCGTTTCACGAGCGGGTCTACATCGACACAAACAACAATGTGATCAACACCCCGCCGGCACTGATTGGAGCCGGCGAATGTGCCCTGCTCGACCGCCGCTTCCTAGCCAGCAATATGGTCGCAAGACGCGACAATTTCATCGGCGAGCCGAGCAATATCATGATCGATCGGACCTCGTTCGACGATCTGGACGATGTCTATGACTACCAGAAACGCAGGTTGATCTATCTCACCGATGTGGCGATGTATTTGAATTGTGCCGAACATGCGCCGCTAGTGCTGGTCGGCGGCTACCTGAGCGGCTTCCGGCGCCATCCGGGACAGGCCTCGAACGCAGACAGCCCCATCGTGAGCGCCGGTCATTTCGAGTGGGAGTTATTGCTGCGCGGCGAAGTTTCGCTGGGCAACCTCGACAAGAGCGTTCTGCCCGCAGCAGCCGACGCATTCCGCAGCATCTACGCGCGGTTCGTCCTGCGTTTCCCCGAGCTCGCGCCCCTGATGGCAGGACTGGACGAGCTGGACGCCATGCCGGACGACCCCTTCGGCTCGCCCGACTATCAGAAAAATCTTGCCATCGCCTGCGCCATGGTCTGGGAGCGTTTCCACGCGACGCGCAAGGCCAGGGAAGCAGACAACTACTGCGCGGTATGCGAACAGTCGGTCGGCGCCTGGCTTCCCCACCCGGAACTGGAAGCGGCCAAGGGCCTCGACTTCCTGCGCGAAGTCCAGGGCGTCGGATCGACGCTGGAGATGCACCATTGCCCGCGCTGCCAATGCAACGACCGTGATCGCCACCTGTGGCTATACATGTCCCGCACCGGCCTGCTCGACGCCATCCCCGGAAAACGCATTCTGCATATCGCGCCCGAAGCCCGGCTGGAGCCGCGCATCGCGGCCCTGAAGCCCGCGGAATATATCCGCGGCGACTTGTTTCCGAAAGTGCCCGAGCATCAGAAGATCAATGTCGAAGCGCTCGACTTTCCCGACGGCTGCTTCGACCTGATCATCTGCAACCACGTCCTGGAGCATGTCGATCATCCCGAAACCGCACTCGCGGAATTCAGCCGCTGCCTGTCGCCGCAAGGCCGCCTGATTGCGCAGACGCCCTACTCGCCGATCATGAAGAATACGCTGGAGATGACGGCGCCGGTGAGCACGAACTTCAAGGTGCGCTACTACGGCCAGGACGACCATGTGCGTCTGTTCGGCGCCGACATCGTCGACTACTTCAAGGCGGCCGGTCTGCATGGCGAACTGTATCCGCACGAAGTGCTGCTCGGCGACATCGATCCCGACCGCTACGGCGTCAATGGCAAGGAGCCCTTCTTCCTGTTCGCCAAGGGTGGCGCGCCGCTTACCCAGATCTGAGCTTGAAACGGCGAGCGATCACTCGCCGTACTTGTCGAGGTACTTTGCGTAGCCTTCGCGCCAGCCCGGCGAATTGAAGTTGCCGCCGCTCTCGTGCACCACGGAGATCGGCCAGGTGCCCATGCGCAGGCCCTTGAGCTCGGCCTGACGGCAGAAATCCATGTCGTAGAAGTGGAAGGCGAAGCGTTCGTCGAAGCGCACGCCCCTGGCCTGCAGAAGCTCGCTGTCGGCGACCAGGAACAGGCCGTCCATGAGCTTACATTCCTGCTTGGGCGGTCCGAAGATCGAAATATTGCCGCACGGAAAACCCTTGCCATGGCCGACCGTACCGCTCAGGTAACGGCGCTCGTCCCACTGCAGCTTCGGCTCCGCCGTCGCAAAGGCCCAGGCCGGCTGCTTCGGCACGCGCCGGGTATTGCCGGCCAGGCCGAGCACATCGAACTGCTGCAGCCCCTCGTAGATGTGCTCCATCCAGAAGAAATCACACAGATACAGATCGTCATGCAGAAACACCAGGATCGCCGGGTCCTGCTCGGCATGCTTGAGGGCGATGTTGTAGACCGCGGACAAGCCCAGAGAGTTGCTGCCGAACAACTGCAACTGCGGCTCGGGCTGCGGATTGAACATCTTCAGGGAGCGGCCGAGCGCCGTGGCGTCGAAGAAGAGATCGGGATGCTGACGGGTGGCGCAGACGAGGCGTATCGGCTTCATTCTGGAAATCTGCTCACGAAGATACCTGTCCGGCAGTCAGCGGACAGGGCGAAACAAGAGGAAGGAAGGCACTACAGGTCTGTCAGACCTGGGTATTCATGATGTCGTGATAGGCCGACACCAGCTTGTTGCGTACCTGGGTCATCTGCTGGAAGGACAGGCTGGCCTTCTGCAGATTGATCATGACGTCCTGCAGATTGGCGTTGTTCTGGCCGCTGGCGAAATCCTCGGACATCTTCTGCGCATTGGCCTGGGCCTGATTGACCTGCTCAATGGCGCCCTTCAGCACCTGGGCGAAATCCGGTCCATCGGCGGGCGCGCCGGCGCCAGGCGCAGCCTTGCCCTGAGTCGCGGCGCTGGCGGCCTTGAGCTCGGCGAGCATTGCATCGAGGTTGCGGGTGTCGATAGCCATTTTCGGATTCCTTTTTGGAATTCTACTAGCAAAGCATATGCCACAAAAGGGCAGGCGTCACTCGTCGAAGAAACCTTCTTCGCGATACTGCTTCAATTTATAGCGCAAAGTCCGCTCGGATATCCCCAAAACTTCGACCGCCTTCTTGCGCGATCCGCCGACGCGAGCCAGCGTATCGAGGATGTGCTGGCGTTCAAGGTCTTTCATGTTGGCACCGGGGGCTGCCGCAAACCCTTGAACCAACTGACTTTCCTCCGCGACGGGCGCTTCGTCTGCAACGCCCGGGCGCACGCCCGGCGCCAGCATGGCGGGCGCCGTGGCGCTGCCTGCGGCCATCGGCGCAAATACGATTTGCTCGGCGCCGATGACCTGCGCCGGCGCCAGAATCAGGGCGCGCTGGATGACATTCTCCAGCTCGCGCACATTACCGGGCCAGCCATGGGCGGCAAGTTTTGCCTCCGCGCCGGCATCCAGCCGCGCCTGCAGTCCGAGGCGACTGCCGTGCAGGCCGACGAAATGCCGCGCCAGCGCCAGCACATCGGCCGGGCGCTGACGCAGGCTTGGGATCTGCAGCGGAAAGACGTTCAGCCGGTAGTACAAGTCCTCGCGGAAGCGCCCCGCCGCCACCTCGGCCGCCATATCGCGGTTGGACGTGGCCAGCACGCGGATGTCCAGCGCCACCGGCTTCTTGCCACCGACACGGTCGACGACCCGTTCCTGCAGCACGCGCAGCAACTTGGCCTGCAGGCCCAGTGGCATTTCCGAGATTTCGTCGAGCAGCAAGGTGCCGCCGTTGGCCTGTTCGAACTTGCCCGCCTGCGCATTCTGAGCGCCGGTAAAAGCGCCTTTCTCATGCCCGAACAAGGTCGCTTCGAGCAGATTTTCCGGAATCGCGGCGCAGTTGATGGCCACAAAGGGACCGTTGGCGCGCGGCGACTGCTCGTGGATGTAGCGCGCAAACACTTCCTTGCCCGTGCCGGATTCGCCGGTCAACATGACCGTCGCGTCGGTACGGGCCACGCGCGAGGCCAGCAGCAGCACTTCGTGCGTGGCCGCATCGGCGGCAACAACACCGTCGCCGGCCGCCGGCGCCTTGGCGTAGCGATCGATCTGCTCGATCAGCGCCTTCGGTTCGAAAGGCTTGAGCATGAAGTCGCAGGCGCCGCCGCGCATTGCGGCGACCGCCTTGTCCACGTCGCCAAAGGCCGTCATCAGCAATACCGGCAGACCCGGCCTGGCCGTGCGAATCTCGCTCAGCAATTGCAGGCCGTCCATCGGCTCCATGCGCAGATCGGAAACCACCATGCTGTAGTCGTGCTTGGCCAGCAAAGCCAGGGCGGCGGGGCCGCCATCGGCGCCCGTGGCCGCATGGCCGGCCGCCTCCAGCGTGATCAGCAGCGCATCGCGCAACGCCGCATCGTCTTCGACCACCAGAATATTCAACTTGCTCACAAACCTGCCTCCCGCCCCTTTCAGACAAAGGGGTGTCTTTGACTCGCCCTGCCTGCGGCACGGCTATTCATGATTATGTTCCGCCGCGCCTTGCGCTGCAGGGCCAGCCCCGGAGCGCAAGGCACGCCCGTCACTGCTCTGTTTCGGCCGAGCGCTGCAGGCGCATCAGGAAGCGCGTGCCCTCTCCCGGACGGGAACTCACTTCGATGCCGCCGCCGTGCGCGCGCGCGACGCCGCGCGCGATCGCCAGGCCCAGACCCGTGCCTTCGGTACGGGTCGTGAAAAAAGGCTCGAACAGGCGCGCCAGCGTTTCTTCCGGCATGCCGCGCCCATTATCCTCGACTGCAAACTCGATGCGGGTGCCCTCGGTGCGCACCGACAGCACAACCTGACCAGCCGCCGCATCGAAGGCGTTCTCCAGCAAATTGGTCAGCGCGCCGGCGATGGCCTTGCGATTGCCGGTCAGCGTCTCCGACGCATCCTCTGCGCGTATTGCAAGAACAATGCCGCGCTGCTGCGCCAGCGGCTCGAAAATATGCCGCAGCTCGTCCAGCAGGCTCTGCACGGAAAACAGCTCGCGCCCGAGCACCTCACCGCGCGCGAACAAGAGCATCTCCTGAATCAGGCGCTCAAGATGCTTCAAACGCCCCACCGCCTTGCCGGCAATCGATATCCGCGCGTCGTCGGCAATGGTCGGCAGTTCGAGATTGCCGGTATAGAGCAAGGCGGCGGCCAGCGGCGTGCGCAGTTGATGGGCCAGTTGCGCCGCCATCTCGCCCATGGCGGCCAGGCGCTGACTGCGCTCGGCCTGCTGCTTCAGCGCATGCGTCTCGCTCACGTCATGCAGCAGAACGATGCGCACGCCGGATGAATCCAGCGCCGTCACGTTCATCGCCACCTGCCGCTTGCCGACCCGGTATTCGCCGGGAACATCGGTGGGCAGCAGGCGCTCGCGCTCGCAATCGGGCCAGACGACGCCGGCCAGCGGGCGCGCCAGTATAGCCTCGGCCGCCGGATTGGACTGAATGACGACATTGTCATGGCCGATCAGAATGACCCCCGCCGGCAGCGCATCGAGCAGCAAGGCCAGCCGCTCCGTCAGCGCCACCTTCTCCAGATACTGCTGCCGCAGGGCGCCGTTGGCCGCCGCCAGTTCCGCAGTCAATTCAGCGACCTGCGATTGCAGCGCGGTATAGGCGGTGGAAAGCTCTTCGGAGGCCTGATTGAAAATGCGAAAGGCTTCCGCCAGGCGACGGGCTTCGGCCTGGGGATCGGGAGCGGCGTCTGCGCCGGACGATTGTGGGGTTGTGTTCATCGGGACTCGAAAGGTTGCGCCGATGATGGCAGAATCAGCCCCCTCGAACAAGGAAACCCAGGCCGCGCTAGCCTTTAAATAGGCGGCAATTTTTGCCGTTGCTTACTGGAACCTCTCTTGCTTCGGCAACCGACAATCCGTCAGCGGCAAAAATGCCATCCCGGAACCTTTATGGCCAGTGCAGAGCAGGCAACTCAGGGCTTTTCCCTCCCGCCCATCGTTGAGTCGTTCAACAAGCTAGAGCCCCGTCAGCGCCTGATCGGGATGATCGGTGTCGCCCTGCTGGTGGCGCTCGCGGTCGGCGCCTGGCTGTGGGCGCGGCAGCCCGACTACAGTGTGCTGTTCGCCAATTTGTCCGAGCGCGACGGCGGCGATATCGTCGCCGTGCTGCAGCAGCAGAACATTCCCTACAAATACAACGAAAGCGGCACCGCCGTTCTGGTGCCGAATGCCATCGTGCACGACACGCGCTTGAAGCTGGCGTCGCAGGGCTTGCCCAAGGGTGGACTGGTAGGCTTCGAGCTGATGGAAAACCAGAAGCTCGGTATCAGCCAGTTCGCCGAGCAGATCAATTACCAGCGCGGCCTCGAAGGCGAGCTGTCGCGCTCGGTCCAGTCGATTGCCGCCGTCAAGGCCGCCCGCGTACACCTGGCCATCCCCAAGCAGACCGCCTTCCTGCGCGACGAGCAGAAGCCCTCGGCATCGGTGCTGCTGACGCTCTACCCGGGGCGCGTGCTCGAACCCAGCCAGGTCGCCGGCATCGTGCATCTGGTCTCGTCCAGCGTGCCGCAGCTCAATCCCCTGAACGTCAGCGTCATCGATCAGGACGGCAATCTGATTTCGCAGAAGAAGAATCCGCTCGAAGAAGCCGGCCTCGATCCGAGCCAGCTCAAGTATGTGCGTGAGATCGAAAGCATCTACATCAAGCGCATCGAGGAAATCGTCGGCACCGTGGTCGGCGCCAGAAACGTCAAGGCGCGTGTCGCCGCCGATGTGGACTTCTCTCAAAGCGAACAGGTCGCCGAAACCTACCGCCCCAACCCGACGCCCGAAACCGCCATCCGCAGCCAGCAGACGCAGGAAACCGGCTCGACCGTGCCGGGCGCGCAGGGCGTGCCCGGCGCGCTGACCAATCAGCCGCCGGCCCCGGCCACTGCGCCGATCACCACGCCCAACGTCCCGGCCGGCGGTACCGGCGCCGCCGGTTCGTCGCAGCCCTTCACCAAGAACGCGACGATCAATTACGAGCTCGACAAGACCGTACGCCACACCAAGGGCGTGCCCGGCGAGATTCGCCGCCTGTCGGTGGCCGTGGTGGTCAACACCAAGGTCGACGACAAGGGCAAGGCAGCGCCGCTCACCCCCGCCGAGATCAAGCAGATCACCGACCTGGCGCGCGAAGCCATGGGCTACAACCAGCAACGCGGCGACACCCTCAACGTCGCCAACGCCAGTTTCTCGCCGGTCGAGAAGGAAGCGGGCCAGGAACTGCCGCTGTGGAAGGATCCTGAAAATATCGCCATCGGCAAGGAAGCGTTGAAGTATCTGGCTATCGCCGTGGTCGCCTGGCTGGTGTGGCGCCGCATGATACGTCCGACGCTGGACCGCCTGGCCGAAGCCAACAAGCCCGAGCCGAGCCTGAACGAGGACGGTATCATGGTGATCGACGGCGAGCCGGTCGAGGATGCTCAGGCGGCGTTCGAGCGCAAGCGCGCCGAGATCCGCGAGCTCGCCAAACAGGATCCAAAGTTGATAGCCAGCGTGGTCAAGGAATGGATGGGTGGCAATGAGCCCCGATGAAGGCGTCGAGAAGAGTGCGATTCTGCTGCTGAGCCTCGGCGAGGACGAAGCGGCAGCGGTACTCAAGAGCCTTGGCCCCAAGGAGGTTCA